>JAHLLB010000003.1 GCA_020444425.1 bacterium
ATCAACAGGCAGCAGAAAAGAGGAACCTACCGGAATATTTTCCGAAGCATAAGTAGGGCTGGAGTTGGCTGTACCACGATGACGAGACAAACAACAAGGGGACAACCGGATCGGTTGTCCCCTTTGACATTCGCCGCAATGCAGCCGGATCTAGCTTTTCTTCACGAACAGGTCGTCATCGGGGAGGATCTGCATGCCGGGTGACAGTTCCTGGAATTTGATCCCCGGCTGGTTCAGATGGTATGCGTAGTTGAGGAAGATCAGCAGCTTGGTCAGGCCTTCCATCGTCGGGGCGGCGTCGACCTTGCCGATATCATACGCCTGGAAGCCCATCTGCTTGATCCACAGTTGCAGCTGATGTTTCGCCTCGAGATCGTCCCCGCAGATGAGGATATCGCAGTTTGGCGGCATGGTGTGGTTCAGCAGCATCGTCGCGGACACGTTCTTGAACGCACCTACCACGAGGAATTCGTCGCCGAGCACTTCCTGAGCTTCGGCGGTGTAGGAGCCATCCTCGGGCCAGATTTCGCTAAGGTGGTTCTCCGGATCGACGGGCGCGGTGACGTCGACAATGATCTGTTCGTCGTCGAGATGATCCTTGATCGACTGGAGCACGGCGCGGTGGCCGGTGCTGGGGACGGTGATGAAGACAACCTCGGCGTCCTTGACGGCGTCGACGTTGGTCGCGGCCTCAAACCGTTCGGCAGGCAATCCTACAAACGGCGGCAGGTTTTCCTGCAGAATCTTCGCTTTCTCGAGGTCCCGTGACCCGATCACAGCTGTCCAGCCCGCGGCGGCGATCCGTGTCGCAATACCCGCGCCCTGCCAGCCTGTTCCCCCAACGACCGCACACCTCATCCCAGCCTCCGCTTCAGCAAATAACCAGTAAGGCAAGAGGATACGGGCAGATTCGGGGCGAGGCAACCGGCGATTTGTAACCGGTGGTCTCCCGGCACAAACGAGTCGACCCCCGGACTGGGGGATCCGGGGGTCGTGGCGCCATGTGGCAGTCGAGGGTATGGACAAAGTAGGTCGATTACTTCAGCAACACAAGCTTCCGCGTGAAATTCGTTGAATTCGCCGAAATTGTCAGGAAATAGACGCCGCTTGGCAGCTCGGACGCATCCAACGTCAACCGGTGATCCCCTGCCGCATAGGATCCATCCGCGAGTGTCGCTACCTGCCGGCCGAGTGTGTTGTGGACGACGGCGTGCAGGTCCGCGGCGGCGGGCAGCGTGATGTCGATGGACGTTTGCGCGTTGAATGGGTTCGGCCACGCCGCGCTGACGGTTATTTCGGACGGCAGCAGATCCTCACCCAGCCAGTCTGCGGTGATCGTTGGTGATTCCTCTGTGTACTCGGATTCCCAGCTGGTGACAACTTCATCCCCATCCGCAACCAACGCCTGCTTGGCAAACGGGAACATGCTGTAGTCCGCGACGAACCACGGGTACGCACCGACCTTGGCGACAAACTGATACGGGCCGGGCGGTGCCATTGCCGGTACCCACTGGTTGCGGTTCAGGCTCTGCCAGTAGACGCCGGGCTGCAGGGTGACCGTCTGCCGGTTGACGTAGTAGGTGTTCCCGTTCGGCAGGATGGCCTCAAACCACAGGTGACCCGTCCGCGCGAATGGCAACGTGTTGTTGATCGCCACGTCATAGGGGAACGATCCGCCCATCGCCGGGATGAAGATCGGCAGGAAATGCGGCATCGCCATCACATCGACCAACGGGTTGACCGGCGCGGGACGATTGATCAGCAGGTCCGCGATGATTAACGGTGGACTCAGGATGATGTTGCCGACCGTCACGTTCGTGTTGTTGCCGTTGTAGTCCAGGCTGTTCGGCAGGCTGCCGCTGTTGAACAGGGCGGCACCTGACCAGCCGGGCCAGTTGTCACCTCCATCACCCATGTTGATCGCCTGCTCAAGTTCAAACAGGGCGTCACCCTGCTCCAACGCGACCATGTAGTGACCGTTTGTTGTGTAGCCCGGATACCACTCGTTGCAATTGAGCGTGGTCACATTCTCATCGACGTGGTAGATCATCAACCCGCCGCCGGGCATGAACGAGTCAAATCCGATCGGCTGCCGGTTTTCGACCAGGAAGTATTCCGGGCCAATGGTGCCGTTGATCCACATCCGGTAGTACTGGCCGACCTGTTCTGTGGGTGGACTGATAAACGCCGGCCGGTCTTCGAAGATGTTTTCCGGCGCGCCGAATGTGCATTGAGTCCGGCACCAGGCGTCAGGATGGGAGGGGAAGGTTCCCATCAGCGCCGGCCCGTTCCACATGCCATACGCCATCAGGCTCCACTGGCCGAGTCCGTAGGATGAGTAGTCGAGGTCATACATGTCCGGCAGGCCGAGCACGCTGTGGCCCATCTCATGGCAGATGACACCGGGTGTCAGGTCGCCGGGCACGTTGTAGAATTCCGGTACCATCGCGTAGGTGGAGACGTACACGCCATCGCTGGTCCAGAACGGCGCGGGCAGCGACCACGCATGCGACCAGACATCCCAGTTCGATCCGGACCAGGCGGCGTCGGTGCCGGAATGCACCACCACCAGCCCGTCCACGGAACCATTACCGTCATGATCGTACTGGGCGAAGTTGACCAGCGGATCGACCATCTGGACAATGTCTTCGACCATTTTCTGGCAATTCTGCGGATAGGTGCCGAAGCCATTCTGGCCATTGGTGTAATAGGCATAGGTTTGCGGCAGGGTTTGCCAGCCGGTCATGCTGGGGAAGTCGCTGGTGAACAGCTGGAATTCTCCGTAGCTGATTTCCTGGAAGTAATCCCAGACGGTACCAGGATTGGGGGTGAAGAACAAATTATCGTAGAAGGGTGGAGCGGTCATTGACAGTTGATCCGGGAAATCCGCGAGCAGGACGAGTGAGTTGAAATTGTAGACCTCCAGATTTCCGCCGAGGGTGACACCCATTGGGGCGTCCACACCCATGTTGTGCAAGTCCATGGAATGTTCATAGGCGTAGGGTTCGTCAATTTGTCCGGAACGAATCAGGTAATCGATTTCTGGGGAGGGCGGTGTTGCGAGCAACAGAATAGGTAGCAGGATGGAAATCGGGACAACCAGCCACCACCGCCGCAGGACGTACTTCATGCGAACCTCCAGGCAAGGGACGGGATAGAGTACGGACGTTGAACAGTGTCGGGGGTCTCTAAAGTTTGAATATTTCAGGAGTAATCGCAATAGCGCCGTTGTTAGTTTCCGGCTCGTTGAGGCGAACAAGCGGTTGCGTGAAAGGGCTTGAAATGACCGGTCGGGGTCAAAAAATGCCACGAACCGAAGTCCGTGGCATTTGATGTATCGAGAGCCGAAAGACTCGAGACGACGTTACTTCATCAATACCAGCTTGCGGGTTTCCGTCATTCCGTTGACCGTCGCGCGGAGGAAGTACAGTCCGCTGGTCAGGTCGCGCGCGTCAATGGTGAGGCGATGGGTTCCGGCGCTGTAGCGGGCGTCGGTCAGTGTCATCACCTGTTGGCCGAGCACGTTGTACAGGGCAACCTGCAGGTTGGCCGCGTCCGGCAACGCGATCTCGACGGAGGATTGCGCGTTGAACGGGTTCGGGTACGCCTCGCCTACGGTAAACTGGGTCGGCAATGCGATTCCGCTCTCCATTTCGGCGAGCGCCGCTTCCCAGCCTTCACTGGTCCAGGCGGTCCGGTCCATCTCACCCGTCGCCGCCGATCCGAGCTTGGTGAACGGGAATTCGTCGGAGGCATACACCTCGGACGGATACTGCCCGATCACGACGCGGAAGGCGTATTCACCGGCCGGGGCCATCGCCGGGATGCGCTGGTTGATGTTCGGGAAGTACAGCGGCGCGGAGGGCTGGAAGTTGACGGTGTATGTGTCAACGTGGAAGACGTTGTTGTTCGGCAACGTGGCTTCGACCCACACATTCGCTACCATCGGCGACGAAAGCTCGTTGTCCAGCAACGCCGCGTAGTGCAGCCAGCCGCCATTGGCCGGAATCGTCACCGGGCTGCTCTGCGGCTCGATGTTGACGCTGAAGTCCGGTGTGCCACTACCGAGACCGACCGCGAAATCGGCGGTCATGGTCGCGCCGGCGTAGCTGATGTTGGTTACCGCAACCTGCGTAGCCGAGCCCCAGTAGTTGTCGCTGTCCGGCGTGCTGCTGCCGTTGAAGGTGAAATTCAGCGTTGAACCGGGATACGGATCACCTGAGTCTGCGCTGCCGTTCTGTTCCAGTTCCCACAGACCGTCCGCCTGCTCCAGCGCGACCTGGTAGTGGCCGTCGTTGGTGTGGCCCGGGTACCACTGGTTGTTGTTGCCCCATTCGCTGTCGTCACAGTGGTAAATCAACAAGCCCTGGCTCGGCAGCGGGGAATCGTAGCCGGTACGGTAGCGATTCTCGACGAGGAAATACTCGTTGCCGCCCATGCCTTCGGTCCAGAGACGGTAGATCACCGGCTCGGTTTCCACGTTCGGGATCGATTCGCCGATGCGATCAAATGTGACGTTAATCGGATCCACGAAGCCCATGTACGTGCGACTCCAGGCGTCCGGGTGCGCTGGAGAGGAACCGAGGCCGCCGTTCCATGAACCACCCGCCATCAGGCTCCAGTTATCGAGACCAGCGGAGTCGTAGCCATAGTCGTACAGGTCGGGCAGGCCGAAGACGGCGTGACCCATTTCGTGCGCGACAACGCCGATGGTCATGTCGCCCGAGCTGTACCAGAATTCCGGCTGCATCGCGTAAACGGACGCCGTGACACCGTCCACCGAGACGCCGCCCGGAATCTGCCACTTGTGCGACCAGATGTCGTTGTCGTTGCCGGACAGTTCCGCGCCGGTGCCGGCGTGCATGATGAACAGGCCGTCGACGTAACCGTCGTTGTCGTAATCATAATCGGAGAAGTCAACGTAAGGATCCGCGGCGAGGACCGCAGCTTCCGCCAATCCCTGCGCGTTGTTCGGGTAGTCACCGAAGCCGTTCTGACCGTCAACGTAATACCCGTAGTTTTGTGGCATCCGGTACCAGCCCTGTGCAGAGGGCATGTCTTCCGTCGTCAGGACGAAATCACCGTAGCTGCACTCGTCGTAATAATCCGCGACAGTGCCGGTGCCGGTGCCGTACATCAGGTCGTCAAAGAACGATCCGGCCGTGACCGCCTGGTGGTCGTTAAAATCGACCAGAATGACGATCGAGTTGAAGATCGTCTCATCGAGTTCGCCCTGTCGCATCTCGACCTGAGTCGGGGAGTTGACCCCACGGGCGTACAGTGCCTCGCGGTGCTGCAGGAAGTACGGCTCATCCATCTGTTGCTGCTGAATCGCTTCAACCAAAGCGGGACTCGGCGGCATCGCCATCGCCGCCGTACCCAGAATGAGGACGGTTAGCAGTGCAATGGCTACTGACTTCATGGACCCAGTCATCAAACGTTCTCCTCTCTTCACGTGGTATCGTGCAAACACGATATTTTGATCATAATTCTACTAAAAGGTAAGAAATTACACTTTGCAAAGTGCCAGCGTGTGATCGGGATCATGGAGCTCGTGGAGTCACGGTGGGGGAAAGGAGTTCCGGCGTCCGAATCACAGTTTGCAATGCACTTGGTAGTACGAAGACCCACTGAATAATACGAAAAACGGGGATGGTTTGCATAACCATCCCCGGAAATTGTGATCAAGCTTTTATACTCAGGCCGCAACCGGCTCCGGTTCACGGATCTGCGGCACGACGTCGTTGATCAGCAGCTCCATCGACTGGCGCACCTGATCCATCGGCATTGCACCGTAGTTGACGATGAACTGCAGGTGGGTGACGCCGGTGTCGACGATCTTCTGCAGCTGTTCGACCGCTTCATCGACTGTACCCGACAGGATCACCCCGCGACGCATGCATTCGTCATAGTCGGAATGCCTGGCGTAGAGACGGCTGTAGACATACTTCTCGAGCACTTGCCGGTTCATGTCGTTGTGCGCGGCATCATGGTCGGGCGTGACATGTGCGTGGATCGCGGCGAAGATGTCGCCCTCGCCTGGCTTTCCGGATTCGGCCCAGCCCTTCTTATAGTTGTCGAACAGCGGCTTCGCGTCGTCGATGACCTCGACGGTTGCGTACGGTACGGTCATGATGCCATACCCGCGCTTGCCGACGTGATACGACGCCAGTTCGGTCAGAATCGCGATCTTGAACTCGATCTCACGGCCTTCGTACGAACCGATATTCAGCTTCGTTTTGGGTACGTTGAAGTACTTGCCTTCGTGCTTGAAACGCTTGCCGGTCAACGCCTTCTGCACCACCTCGAGGGCTTCGTCGAAGCGCTGGCGCTTGTCGGCCGGGGTCAAACCGAAGCCATCAAACTCGTGCTGCAGGTAGCCCGACCCGACACCTGCGATCAGCCGGCCTTCGCTGAGCTGGTCCAGCAACGCCATCTGCTCCGCGACACGCACTGGTTTGTGGAACGGCAGCACGGAAATCGCCGGTCCGAGCTTCAGGCGTGACGTTTTCATCGCAATGGATGTGAGGAACTGCAGCGCATCCGGCACCAGGCCATACGGGTGGAAGTGATGCTCGGCGATGAAGAACCCTTCATAGCCCAGCTCTTCCGCCCACAGCGCAACCTGGGTAATGTCTTTGTAGAACCCGGAAATGGACGGATGCGCGTCCTTGTAGTAATCAGCAACGGAGAAGATGGAGACCTTCATCGACACGTCCTTATTTCAGTTTTTCCATGTGCAGGCTGACGTCGCGGTAGTGATCGTACAGATCGTCGATTACGTCGGTGTTGAATCCGCCGAACACCTCGCCGGTCTTGCCTTCGAGACGCTGGGTGAACTCGACAAATGTGCCGAATGGGGCTGCCGGTTTGGCGAAGAACTGGTGCAAATGGCCTTCGTTCTCATCCTGGTAGCTGAGCACCGGGGTCATGAAGTCCCAGCCGTCCTTCTTCAGCATGTCGAACACCTGATGCACGTCAAACTCGGGGTCGACGTTGTAGGCGACGTGCTGAATGCCGGCACCGTAGCGGCGCACGAACTCGTTAATCGGGGAGCTCGGATCTTCGCTGACCGACAGGCCGGTCATCGTCAGCCACGGGAACCCTTCGATCTTGCCGCTGGTCAGCGCGATGTGAGTCGCGGGATAGCGGACGGTACGCAGGCGAACGGTCTCGTGGAAACCCAGGTGATTCCAGGTATCACAGAACCGTTTCTCATCCTCATTGGCTGCCACATAGGTCACATGGTCGATATGACGGATCGAGGTGAGCATTCCGCCGGAGCTGCCTGCCGGCTTGCCTTCAACTGGACTGTGCATGAGAACCTTCTCCTGAGTCTGCGTGTCAAGTGCTTACTTCCCGGAACGGGGTCCGGCAAGTGTGAGAATTAGGTGTTTCGAAAGTAGCGAAGTTAAGCAAGCCTCACAAGTAGATTGTCGCGTTCACCGCTCTATCCTGAGAGGGATCGGTGAGTGGGTTGAAGCCACCGGGCAAGGCGTGGATTCTTCTGGCTTTGCCGTCGCGAGAAGGAAGGTTCCACGGTAGCTCGCGAGGGTGGATGTGGTTATATTCGAGCACGAGTCAGGACCTTCCAGTTAACCGCACGAGGGTAGTGCCGGTGATTATGCGGATCGTACGTCTGTTTGTCGTGGTGGCCCTGCTGGGTGCATTGCTTGCCGGATGTGATGGTGGCTGTTCCTGCAAACAGGAAGCAGAAGTTCCCCCTCCCGAACCTGAACTGGAAGTGGTTCCCGAACCCAGCGGCGAGCTGGAAGTGATTCGGCCGGACACGGCAGATGTGCTGGCGGAAGAACCCCCGCCTCCGCCCCCGAAGCCGAAGGTTGAACCGGAGCCGGCGCCGGAACCTGTCGCGGAGGTGATGCCGGCCCCGGAGGAGAAGCCGGTTCGCGAGCGCACGCCGATGAAAGAGCTGCGGAAAGAACCGATCGACACACCGCCACCGCCGCTGCCGGACCCGGTGATCGAGCCGGAACCGGAACCCGAACCTCCGCAGGAACCGGAGATCCGTGTTCTCGAAGGGCCGTATGGGATGACGTTCGCCCGTATCCCGGAGGGTACGTACACAATCGGCTCCGCACCGGGCGAACCGGGTCGGGACATTGACGAAGGTCCAGAAAAAGAAGTCAGCATCAGCGAATTCTGGCTGGCGCAGTCGGAGGTGACGCTCCGCCAGTGGAAGGCGGTGATGGGGGAGTTGCCGTTCCGTTGGCAATCCGGCAGTGCGCCCCCGGACTGGACGCTGGACGAGCCGGTGCATTACGTGAACTGGCACGAAGCGCACGAATTCCTTGCGGTCCTCAGCGAAAAGACCGGTCACGCCTATCGTTTGCCGACCGAAGCCGAGTGGGAGTATGCATGCCGTGGGTGGCAGGAATCCCGGTTCTGGTGCGGCGATAACGAGGACGCGCTGCGGGTGACCGATCACGTCGGACCTTACGGCGTGATGCACGAAGTGACGGAAACCGGGATCGCCAATCCGTTCGGGTTGTACGACATGCACGGCAACGTCAGCGAATGGGTTGAGGACGATTACATCGACAACTACCGCGACCTGTCGGAGGATGGACGGCCGCAGGAGAAGTATCCGCGTTTGCCGATGAAGATCGCTCGCGGCGGCAGTTTTCTCAGTTCGCCGGACAGCTCCCGCAGCGCCGCTCGTGAACCGCTGGAAGCCACGACGCGGTTCAGCACGATCGGTTTCCGGGTGGCGACGGACCGGATGACGGACATGGCGTTACGGCGGTAGGAGTTCGGTTTTTCGTGGCTGGTCGAACAGAACATGGCAGTGAAGGTGAGGGTGCGAAAGTGCATCCTCATTTCTTTTTTCGCGAAATGTGTATCGGATTTGACTGGCTTGTCCGGTGTAATCTGCATTTATTTCGCGTATTACGTAATTTTGAAGAAGGTTTTTGATGTCGCGTAGGGTTTGTAAAAGAGAGCCGTAATCCGCTCCGGTTCCTCTGGACTTTTTTGGGAATCTGGGTGATACTAAGTGCAATTGTCACACTCTCCGAACTACCTTCCTGATCGCTCCGGGATCATGGCGAGGTCTGTCCGTGTCCCGTGTGTCAAATTTACGTGGAAAACAAACGGTTTCCGCGCCGAACTGGCTCTGACTGTCGGAAGAAGCCAGACAGATTGGCGGAACTTTATGATTTGCTTCGGCGAAGGAGGATGCATGATTCGCAGGCGTAGGGTTGCTGTGGGGACGCTGTTCCTGCTCCTGGCGGTGGTAACGTGGTCAGTTGCGCTGTCACCTGTTGAGCAGACATCAGTCGAGTGGGACGGGGTTCGGTCGGACGCTTCCGGCGTGCAGGCCCAGCTCAGGGTACAGTCATTTGAGATCGCGTCGGATGATCTCGGGGATTACATCGACATTCCCGGCGCATATGCCACCGACTCGCCGATTCCTCTGGCGACAACCATGATCAACGTGCCGAACGGGGTGGGGATAGAAGCTTCCGTCACCGCCTCGGATTTCGTGTCCACCGGAATTTACGCTCCTGAGCTTGCCGGGCAGATGGAACACGTGATTGTCGGCGAACCCGTGGTGTTCCGCGGCATTCGCCTGTTCCCGGTGTCCGTATCGGCGGCCCGCGTTGCGGACGACGGCGAAATCTTCATCGCCAATGTGTCTGAGCTGAACGTTGAATACACCGGTGAGGACGACCGCGCAGAGGGTTTGCTGGAAGAGATCCGGCTGACGGCTGAAGTCGAGCGTTATGTCCGCAACCTGGTGTTGAACATCGATGAGATCAACATCAATGTCGTGGCACCGGTCGGCCGTCTGCTGGTCGTGATCGAGAACAACGCGACGCTGCTCGCGCGCATGGAACCGTATGTCCAGTGGAAGCGCGAACAGGGCTACAAGGTGGTTGTCGATCATCCGACGAGCACCACGTCGTATTCCGCGATTTATTCCCTCATCAACAGCCACTACACGAACGGTGATGCACTGCCGTTGGACTATGTGCTGCTGGTCGGTGACCACAACGGCAGCGTTGACATGGTTGCGTACGACGCGCTGACGGACCACTATTACAGCCAGCTTGAAGGCAACGACATCCTCGGCGACCTGGCGATCGGTCGTTTCTCCGTGCAGGACGGCAACATCGAACTCGGTCGTGTGGTCAACAAGCTGTTGGCGTACGAACGTGACGTGGACATTTCTGATCCGTCCTGGCTGTCGAACGTTGTACTGACAGCCGGTTCGGGTTCGGGCACGAGCACGATCATCACCAACCGTTCGATCAAGGAGATGTTCAGCCAGAATGGCGTTACTTCTGACACGCTGTGGTGGACGATGGGTGGCGACATTCCGCAGTTCATCGTGGATAAGGTCAACGAAGGCGCGCACTTCGTCAACTTTCGCGGCTACTATGGTTTTGCGGGCTGGAGCGCTTCCGACCTTGCCAATATGAACAATGGCACCCATCTGCCGGTTATCATCACGATTACCTGCGGCACCGGCGACTTCGCGACGACGACAGAAGAGTACACCGAAGGCTTTTTCCGCGCTGGTTCCGGCTACAACGATTTCTGGGGTGGTATTGCCAGTGTCGGTACGGCAACCATCTCGACTCATACCCGGTTCAACAACATCGTCGACAGCGGGCTGTTTGAAGCCATGACGCTGCGCAACATCCGCTCCCTCGGCTGGGCGTTGGTCAACGGCAAGCTGCGGTTGTACCAGGCTTATGTCAACACGGGCGATAACAGCTACATCGACGACTTCTCCTACTGGAACAATTTGATTGGCGACCCGGCGCTGCGCGTGTGGGTCGGCGTCCCCGACGAGGTTAACGTCACTCATGACGCCAGCATCTCGTTCGGTCAGAACTATGTGGACGTCACCGTTGATCATCCGGGTGAGTGGCCGGAATTGATCTGGGCCACCCTCGCCGATGACGAACAGGTCATCGCGACTCATCGCATCGATGCATCCGGTGTGGTTCGCCTCAGCTTTGATCCGGCCGATGTGTCTACCTCGATGAAGCTGACCGTGGTCGGCGACAACGTGGTGCCGTACCAGGCCGACATCCCGATCAACGACGTTGCGCAGTATGTCTACGTCGCATCTCACGTCGTGAATGACGGCGCTGGGGATGACGACCTCGCCAATCCGGGCGAGACGGTCTATCTGACCTTGACCATGCGCAATGGTGGTACGCAGACGGTCGGTTCGCAGACCGCGACCGTCACCACGGACAGCCCGTACCTCTCCATCGTCGGCGGCAACACGTTCAACGTGCCGTCCCTGACTTCCGGTTCGCAGACGACGATCAGCAACGCCGTGCAGGTGGCTGTGGATCCGTTCACACCGGACGGAGCGTTGCCGGAATTGACGGTGACGTTGGGCGCGAACCAGACCAGTGACGTCCGGCTTGACATCGCCGGGTTCACCACGTCCGTCGGTGTGAATGAACTCAGCTACGGTGGCAACGGTCAGCTGGATCCGAACGAATCCACGACCCTCGTTTATCCGTTCACCAACGTTGGCAGCACGACGGCGTCCGGCTTGACCGGCACGCTGACGACCGCGAACGATCAGGTCACCATCGTCGATGGCACCGCCAACTATCCGTCGGCTTCGCCCGGCGCGACGGTGTCGAATAACACCGATCCATTCAGCGTGACGATCAGCTCCGATGCGTGGATGGGTGAGCCGATCCTGTTCACATTGACCATCACCGACGATGACGGCGGGATGGACTCGACGGTCTACCGTGCCTGGGTGGGCGATCCGGCGAACAACGGTCTCACCGGCCCGGATGAATACGGCTACTGGGCTGTTGACAACATGGACGGCGGCTTCGGCTCGATTCCGATTTACAACTGGACAGACATCGGCATCACCGCCAACCGTCTCAACATCGACGATACCGCCAACGAAGACGACGATGCCCTGGTAGTGAACCTGCCGTTCGGATTCGTCTACTACGGTGAGGTATTTAACGAATTAACGGTAACGAGCAACGGGATCGCCGCGTTCGGCGCGTACCCGACGCTGTACACCTTCCGGAACTGGGGTATTCCGAGCCCGCTCGGTCCGCCGGCGATGTTGTCGCCGAACTGGGATGACCAGATGACAACCGGTGGCGGCGTGTATGCGTACCACGACATTTCCGCAGGCCGGTACATCGTGCAGTGGGACGTGATCTCACGCTATAACAGCCAGCCGCAATCGTTCCAGATGGTGCTGTTTGATCCGGGTCTGTGGCCGACCCATACCGGCAACGGCATGATCCAGTTCCAGTACGACACGTTCTCACAGGAACCTGGCTACAGCTACGATAACGACTACTGCACCGTGGGTATTGAAAGCCCGGACCAGGGTGACGGTGTGCAGTATCTGTACTGGACGAACTACAGTGACAACGCCTCGCCGATTACCAGCGGCTCGGCGATCCTGTTCACCGACGACCTTTCCGGCGGCGGCACGTCCAACCCGGAAGCAGTGATCGGGCCTTCCAGCTTCAACATTCCGTGGCAGGGCACTCCGGTCACCGAACAGGTCAGCATCGAAAACCAGGGTGACGGAACACTCGTCTGGAGCATCACGGAAGTCGGCAATGAGTTCAGCGGTGCGGCACGACGCCGTGAGCTGGGCTTGCCGGATGTTCCGCCGGTGACGAACCAGACGCAGGAACTGGTTGACCTCAAAACTTACCGTCGCGACAAGGCGGAAGAATACCAGCGCGAGCAGGAACGCGAAGACGTGTCTGAATTCGAGGGCACCGGCGGACCGGTGATCGACGATTTCGGCGGTCCGGACTTGTTCGGGTACTCGTGGATTGACTCCGACGAACCGGATGGTCCGGACTACGCGTGGCACGCGCAGTACGGCACTGCGGTCAACCAGTCGGAATTCAGTGATTACGATGACGGCTATTCCAACGCCAAATCGCTCGGCTTCTCATTCGAGTTCTACGGCGTGCAGTACAACAACATCTACATCAACACGAACGGTTTCGTCACCTTCCAGGGCGGCCAGACCGGGTCGGGCACTTACAGCAACGAAGCGCTGCCAAGCACGGACGCGCCGCGCGACGGTTCACCATGCACCATGCTCGCTGGTTTCTGGGACGACCTGAACCCGGAAGACGGCGGGACCATCTACTTCTACACCAACAACAGCGACCTCGCGGTCATCACCTGGTACGACGTACCAGGATACGGTAACAGCGGCTTGTACCGTTTCCAGATCATGCTGTACGGTGACGGCACAGTCGTTTACCAGTACAACAACATGGGGACACAGGACATCACAAGCGCCACCATCGGCATCCAGAATGCCAGCGGAAGCATCGGCCTGACCACCGTGCACAACTCGACATATGTCGGAAACAACCTGGCGGTCAAGTATTATACGGCGACGCGTTGGTTCAACGCGCTCAACACGATGGGTCTGCTTGGTGCGGGTGAATCGACAACTGCGGACATCGAGTTCGACGGTAGCGATTTGCCGGATGGCGTCTACACCGGTTCGCTGATCGTGGCGACCAACGATGTCGACAATCCGTCGGTGGAAATCCCGGTCGAGATGTATGTCGGAATCCAGCCGCCGGTGGTTGATGACATTCCGAACCAGAGCATTGACCCGGGTCAGAACTTCACGACGATCAACCTCGACAATTACGTCGATGATCCGAACTATCCGGACAACCAGATCTCGTGGGCGGCGACCGGCCAGTCCGAACTGACCGTCAGCATCGTCAACCGTGTCGCGACGATCACTCCGCCGAGCCCGGCGTGGGTGGGGTCGGAGACGGTCACCTTCACCGCGACGAACCCGATGAACGCGTCCGACAGTGATGACGCGACGTTCACCGTCGGCGCGGGCTACATCAGCGTCGATCTGACCGGCGGACGGTACGAGCTGGTCAGCTTCCCGGTGACGCCGCCGTCGTTGGCGGTGGAAGACGTGTTCGACAGCATCAACAACCTGGTCGTCGTGTTCAACGATGACGGCGATAACTACCAGCCGTCGGGCAGCAACACGATCGGTACCATTGATGTCAGCGAAGGCTACCGTGTCTTCACAAACACGACGCAAACCTTCGCCTTCAACGGTTCACCGCTGGATCTGAACGCCGATTACACGGTGACCGGCAACCAGTGGAACTGGATCGGGCACCCGTTCGTCGAGGAGATGTCGATCACGACGGCCATGGGCGATATCACCAACCACATCAACATTGTGATTGATGATGAAGGCGAAATTTACTGGCCGCAGCTTGGCATCAACACCATCGGCAACCTGATCCCGGGCAACGGGTACCAGATGTGGACCGAACAGACGACCACATTCAACTACACCACCACGGTCGCGCCTCCGCGCGGTCTGGCGGCGGATCAGAACCAGTTGATCACCGAACTTCCGGCGGGTCCGGTTGTGGTGGAACCGACCGGGACTCCGTACCTGGTTCACGTTTCGCTGCACGAAGATCTGCGTGACAAGGACGTCGACGTGATCGAGGTGCTGGACGGTTCGCAGGTGGTAGGGTCCGGACGCTTGATTGCGGATCGTGACGAAGCGGTGATCGTAACGTGGCAGGGTGACGCCGACCGTGACGTCGCCGGCTACACGGCGGGTTCGTCGCTGAAGCTGCGTGTGCTGGACGAATCGGGCGCGACGCTCGAAACGAAGATCGTCGGTGACAAGTCGTTCTTCGGCGACGGTTCGCACGCGGACATCGTGGTCGCGTCGGCGGCGTTGCCGGATCACTTCGAGGTCAGTGCTGGGTATCCGAACCCGTTCAACCCGACGATCCAGGTGCCGTTCGCGCTGCCGGACGCCGGCAAGGTGACGTTCTCGGTGTACAACGTACTCGGCCAGCAGGTGTTCGCGGAATCGCGCAAGCTGGACGCCGGGCGTCACACGTACCTGTACCGTCCGGAAAATGGCGTCGCCAGCGGCGTCTACTTCCTGCAGGTGCAGTACGGTGCCAACCTGAACCGTCAGAAGATCGTTCTGATGAAGTGACGGGTAAGTCCACAAACGTAGTCGTTGAAGTGTATTCTTCGGGCAGGTGAAAACCTGCCCGTTTGCTGTTTACTTCGCGCTATCTTGTGTTGTTAGCAGACGATAACCTGAGCTGGCTCTAACTCTCAGTTAAACAAGACATAACAGTAGTAGTAATATGAGGGATGGGATATCATATGAAAAGGACTAAATTAAAAAAAAAAGACTCAATATGACGAATTAGTCTCTCTTAATTTATTTATATATGATGCGATGTGAATTTTAGCTTGACAAATGATAGTAATCAACGATAACCTACTCAAGGCGTCGGATGAGGAGAAAAACCACGTGGCCTCTTCCTAAGGCGCAAGAACAGCTGTAAATTCATCAATGGGGGTACCATGAAAGCGAGACTTCTTTTCGGACTGATCTTCACGCTGGTTCTCTGCATCCAGCTCTCACCAGTGACGGCAAATGCTCAGTTGTTTGCTGGCTACATCGAATTGTACTTCAACGATGCGAATGCATCAGCTCAAGCCAGCATCCCTGATTTGACGAGCAATCAATACTCAGAGATCTGGTTTGATTACTGTGATGTGAACAATTTGTACTCTGATTCTGATGTTCGTGCCATCATTTGCATGTCATCCTGCCGCCATTGGGATGTTGATGCACAGGATGAATTAGCGATTCCCGCATACCACGAATACCCGACCTCGGGTGGATACTACAGGTTGGAATGGTTGGGTTCACCAACGTATGGTTTAGCAGTGTTTGATCTTTGGATCGATATTTATCCATACTGACCGATAATTAAAGGGTGATGCCTTCCTCGGCATCACCCTTTTTTATGAAGGATAACGATCATGAAAACTAGACTGTTATTGCTAGTGTTTTCGTTCTTAACCTTTGTGGTGCATGCTGAATGGCAAGGCACATCGCACGGCGACCATTCCCCAAATTTAGTAGCTGCAGATGCGTCCGGGAATAGGATAGTGCTTAGTTTGAGACAGCAGTCGGGTGTGTGGTTTACCAACGATGGGGGAGAGAATTGGGAACAAATCAATCATCGGCTGACAGATGCGCCGGTTATTCAATCAGCTACTTATGGTTCTATGAAAACAATCGGACCCATGGCGGATACATTGATTGTGGATATATTTCCCTATTTCGATAATATTCCCTATTATAAGGAATGTCATAGCTTTGATGGGGGTGAAACCTGGTCAAGCTATACGGATATCGTCACTTCGTTCTGGCCGGACTCACTTGATTTGATCACACTTGGTGGTGATCCAACCATGATTTATCCTGATCGCGTCTATTATTCTCGTCAGTCCGGTTTTGGTATCAGTCATGACCAGGGAGCTACTTGGACAATCGTTGATGTTGATTCTTTTGAGTGTGGGACACGGGGAGTGCTGTTCAGCGAAACGGAACCCGATACCATTTTCCTTTATGGTGCGTGGGGACCGCTTACAATCGGTGGTCCGGTAGTCGGCGGCGTCAGTGCGAGCTATGATGGTGGCTATACGTGGCGGGAATTGACACACATGCCGGATCTGACGACAGAAACCAGGGGTACGGTCGAAGATCTGCAGTGGGGGTATGGTAATAATCTCTACGCAATGACTGGCCACTTGGCATCAGATCCATTTGAACCGGTGCTACGGTCGCAGGATCACGGAGAAACCTGGGAATGGATGGAAAGTCATGGATTGCCGGAATCCATGAGAGCATCTAAATACTTGGCCGTGCCTGAAAGTCCTGGTCGGATTCTGGCGGCTGAATCGGGTGAATTTGGTGTCTGGATTTCTGACGATCATGGACAGAACTGGAGTCGGTTGCTGAATGGCTTGCCGGAAATTCCTGATGGTGTCGGAAATTTTTACAGAAATCCTTACAGTGGACATTTGTATGTGTGTTTAAAGAACCAGGGGGTTTTCCGATCAACAGACTTTGGTGAATCCTGGCATCAGATTTCCATGCCACCTGTTGGGACGAAGATTGGAGATCCTTATCGTGGAATCATTACTGAAGATGGTGGCGTGATGCATGGATCACAGCAGGCGCCAATATTCTATGTTGCGGGATCCGATGTTGACTTTCATTCAATCCCGATGCTGGGAACGGACCCAAATAAAAGTTACAGATGTTATCCAATCTCTTATCATCAGCAATCAATTACTACTATGGTAGAAAGAGTGGATATATATTCTTATATAAGAGAATTTGCAATCTTGAAATCGCTGGATGGGGGAGCTAACTGGGAGTTTAATGATAATGTCCCTGCATCCATCGTGGAGATAGTGCCTGTTGTAAATGATACATCACTCGTGTTGGCGGGTAAAACGAATGGTAGTCAATTATATCTATCTGATAATTATGGCAGCAACTGGCAACTGAACCAAATTCCTGTTATTATGCATTCATATAGGCATTTACAGTCATATGAAAATATGCTTCTGGCCGAATGTACCTATCCAACTCAAGATATATATCTTTCAGAAGATATGGGATTGAATTGGGAAGCATTACAGTTTCCTGAAATAAGCAACCTTACAGGAGCGACTCCAGCTCCATTTAAAATACTCAATGATACTTTATTTGTTAGATATTATAGATATTTATGGGCGTATCCATTACATCAGCAAGTAGTCGGATGGTCGTTACGCAGTACATTGCC
Organism: bacterium; assembly: GCA_020444425.1. Lineage (GTDB taxonomy): Bacteria > Electryoneota > Electryoneia > Electryoneales > Electryoneaceae > BMS3BBIN04. Next base: position 17,673 of record JAHLLB010000003.1, read on the forward strand.
AGGAATCATACTTGCATCCTATGATATTGCATGGGAAATTGTCGATGATGGAATAAACCGCATTTTTATTTCCGGTCATACGAAATCACATGAACTTCTCGTCTCCTATGATTATGGATTTACGTGGGAGGAACAGGAAATCATCATGCCGCCGGGCCGTCAGGGCGAAGTTGCGATTGATATTGCGTACGACAAATGGCGTGACCGGTTATGGATTGATACCGGTGTCGGACTGGCCTATCTCGACAATCCGACCACACGTGTCGGTGAGGATGCCTGGACGTTCCAACCCGCCACGTACGCGACGATGTCCTCCTACCCCAACCCGTTCAACGCGAACACGACGGTTCAGTACACCCTGACCCAACCCGGCGACGTGAAGCTGGAGGTGTACGACCTGTTAGGCCGGCGTGTCGCGACGCTGGTTGACGGGATGACCGCGCCGGGCGGCCACAGCGTCTCGTTTGACGCCGGCGAGCTGTCGTCGGGATCGTATTTTCTCCGTCTCAACACGCCCGAACAGACCCTCCACCGGCGGATCACGCTGGTCAAATAGGGCGCTGGGTTGTTGGACAAACCCTGCTAACGCCTGCGGCGGTAACTGGGGCAGGTTGGTCTCACATCTCACATCTCACATCTGCTATCTCGCAGTCCTGCAGCCCGCCACTCGAATCCCTCTCGGGTCGGTTCGCATGGAACCCGTGGACCGTTTTCCCTCGTATGTTATGCACCATGCCAACCGATCCATCTGACAAGACGACGCAGCCGTCCGTTGATCCAACTGGCGAACCGTCCGCCCAGCCGGACGAGCCGACGCTCTCGCTTGAGGAGAAGCTGAAGCTGTTGCCGACGGAGCCGGGCGTGTACCTGTTCAAGGACAAATCGGGCAAGACGATCTATGTCGGCAAGGCGAAGGTGCTGCGCAACCGTGTCCGCAGCTACTTCACCAAGGGTGACGACGGCCGCTGGCAATATCGCGATCTGATCGCCCGCATCGCAGACCTCGAGATCATCGTCACCGCCAACGAGCTGGAGGCGTTGATCGTCGAGGCGAACATGATTCGCCGCCACCGTCCCCGGTTCAACATGGAGGTCCGCGATCCGGGATCGTACCCGTATCTCAAGGTGACGAAGGAGCGTTTCCCGCGCGTTTTCCTCACACGCAAGCCGCGTCAGGACGGGTCAAAATACTACGGGCCGCTGTCCAACGTCACCGAGATGAAGGACACGCTGCGCACGTTGCGCAAGGCGACCCGCATCCGCACCTGCAATTTGAAAATTACCCCGGCGTCTGTGAAGCAGAAGAAGCACAAGGTGTGCCTCGAATTTCACATTGGGAACTGCGACGGGCCGTGCGAAGGTCGAGTCAGCGAGAGCGAATACGACGACGGCTTAAAGTTGCTCGTGAACGCTGTCCACGGGAAGCAGGCTCCGTTGATCGAGATGCTCGAGGAACGGATGCGTGACCTCGCGCAGAACCTGAAATATGAGCAGGCGGCGAAAGTTCGGGACCAGATCCAGCGCACGAAGCAGTTGACCATCCGTCAGACGGTGCTGACGCGGGAGTTGATCGACCGGGACGCGTTCGCGGTGGCGCAGGAGGATGAGGACGGCGTCGTCGCGGTGCTGCGCATGCGTGAGGGGAAGATCATCGGCCGGCATCACGTCAACCTCAGCCGGATGAAGGCGGCCGGACGCGCGGCGGTGTGGATGCGTGTGCTCAGCGACTATTACCTCGGCGAGGTGCACGAAGTCCCCAGCGAAATCCTCATCCCCGAGGCACTCGACGCCGAGGACGAAGAGTTGTTGCTGACATACCTCGAAGAGAAGCGCGGGCGGAAGGTGAAGATCCTCGTGCCGCAACGGGGGGAGAAGTTCCGGCAGGTGCATCTCGCTGGAACCAACGCCAAGCTGCTGCTCGGTGAACGCCTGCTCGCGAAAGCGAAGGCGGAACGCATCCCGCACAGCCTGCTGATGCTGGAAGAACACCTCAAGCTCGATCACCCGCCGTTGAGCATCGAATGCTTCGACAACTCGAACCTGTTCGGGCAGCAACCGGTGGCGGCGATGGTGCGGTTCGAGGACGGCCGTCCCGCGAAGAAAGAATACCGTCATTTCAAAATCAAGACCGTTGTCGGTTCCGACGACTTCAAGTCGATGGAAGAGGTGGTCGGACGGCGGTACCGGCGTCTGCTGCGTGAGGACAGGGAGAAGCTGCCGGACCTCGTATTGATCGACGGCGGGCGCGGGCAGGTGAACGCCGCGCGTCGGATCGTGGACGAACTCGGCCTGCGTGACCTGCCGGTGGTCGGGTTGGCGAAACGGCTGGAGGAGATCGTCTTTCCCGGCACCGCCGAGCCGATCACGTTGCCGAAGACCAGCAGCGCGTTGAAATTGCTGATGCAGCTCCGCGATGAAGCCCACCGTTTCGCGATCACCTACCACCGGTCGCTCAGGAACAAGGCGTCGGTCTCGAGCACGCTCGAGGGGATTCCTGGCATCGGCGAGACGAAGGCGAAGGCGTTGTTGCGTCATTTCGGCTCGTTGAAACGGCTGAAAGACGCCACCCCGCAACAGATCGCCGAGGTGCCGGGGTTCTCGGTCAAGGCGGGGGAGAAGCTGCTGCAGCAGTTGAACGAATAGGGCTGTGGACTGCGGGCTGCCCCGATGCCCGCGGGAGCTTCTTTTCGCTACCGCGGCTCATCCCAAGGATTGGAACGCGATAATCCCGACCAGCAAGCTGGTCGGGGCATACTTCCCGTAGTCCACAGTCCGCAGCCCGCAGCCCGCAATCCGCATTCCGCATTCCGCGGTATGCAGCGTAACCTGGTCAGCGTCCGCAAGCGGACACGGCCACAACGTCCTCACACGTCACACCCTGTAGTCTCATATCTCACATCTCAAATCTCAAATCTCGCCCAGCGGAACTCCCGCTCCCCTGTCGAGTGGAATCCGGTGTACATTTGCCGCATTCATGAACCCGTAACCAGACCGTAGAAACGTCATGCCACACCTGTTCGCACTGCTGCTACCGTTGATGATTGTCCAGCTCGGGATCGGGCTGCCGTTTTTTGGCGGCGGCAAGGACAAGGCGGCGGAGTACGAGCAGGAGCACACGGCGTGGGTGTATCCGCCGTGGGAGCATACGTGGGGCGTGGTCCGGGCGACGGAGACCCACCTCGATGTCTTCACCCTTGGCAAGGCAACCTTCCGCAACCCGCAGGGGTTGGCGGCGGTGCGGCTGACCGCGACGGACGATCCGGATTCCAAGGGCGATGACGACGAAGTCACGGTCTACGGCATCAATTCCGGCGAGAACGCGATCATCTACAACCGGTCGATGCGCAGCATCGGGTTGTTCGGCTACGACGACGAGACTCGCGATTTCCTCGACGAACCATGGGATATCGCCGCGTTGCCGAATGGACTGGTGTTTGTCACCGACAGCGGTCACCGCCGGGTGGTGAAGTTCCGCAACGTGGACGGCGAGCTCGTCTTCCAGTCGGAGTTCGGCCGGGACGGCCAGGGCGCGTTGGTGTTGCCACGCGGGATCGACGTGACCGTGGGTGGACTGGTGGTTGTCGCGGACGCCGGCGCGGACCGTGTCGTGCTTTACGACACCAGCGGCGTGTTCGTCAAGGCGATTGGCGGGTTTGACCGTCCGGTCGGCCTGGCGGCGGTGGACAGCCTCGACATTCATACGCGTCCGAAACGTAACTACTTCGCGGTGACTGACAGCGGCGGGCAACGTCTACGGCGGGTGGATTTCGACGGTCACATCCTCGCGGAAAAGGACATCTCGCTGATTCAGGGTGAACGCGACACGTACGCCGGCCACATCGAAATTGACCTGTACCACAACATCGCCGCGACGGACAGCACGAATGATCGTCTGCTCAAGTTCGACGAAAATCTCGAGCTGCTCTCGGTCTGGGGGCAGACGGGGGAAGGGCGGACACGCTTCCACAGCCCGACCGGCATCGCGATCTGGCGGCGGTTCGGGCAGGCGTTTGTCGCCGAGTCCAGAGGCGCGCATTACCTCTGGGTTGGCACCGACATCTCGACTCCGCCACGGTTAGCGTTTCCGGGACCGGGACAGATCCGTGTCGGGCTCGACCTGACCGAGCGCTCCCAGATCACGTTGGAGATCGTCGATGATGACGGCAAGGTGCTGAGGACGCGAAACTCGTATCGTGATCCGGGCTCACGGAGTGTGTTGTGGCGGTATGACCGCGCCACGTTTGTCCGTCCCGAACCGGAAGGCCGGGTACAGATTGAACGGCCGGGCACGTTGCCAGAGGGTGAATACACGTTGCGTATCCGGCTGCGGGCGACGTATTCCAGCCGGAAAGCGTTCGAACGGGTGATGGAAACCTCGGTTCAGCTGTCTGGCAATTGAGACGCTTCCGATAGAGGGGTGGTACGGCTCTCGGGCTCGCTTGCGTGTCCGAGTTTTTTTGTGATTTTTATCCTTTGAGCTGGTTCGGGGTGCCGCAGTTTCGTATTTTTCACCCCGCGTCTCAAGGATGGGACGATTGGATTGGTCACGTTGCACAGTGGGGGCTGTAATGAAGTTGGTGAAGACGGTTGGCCTGGTGGCGCTCAGCTGCCTGTTGTTTTCGATGACGGTATCCGCGCAGGTACACTTCAGCCCCGTGGAATCGACCGGAGTCCCTTATGCTATCGTCGTGGAGGATGCGACGTGGAATGGTGGCGCGGCGTTAGTCGCCGGTGACGAGATCGGTGTGTTTGATGGGAACATGTGCGTCGGCGCTGCGGTCGTGAACGGATTCCCGGTGAACTTGACGGCGTGGGAACGTGACACCAACCTCAACCTGCCCGGTTTCACTCCCGGCAACAAGATCACGTACAAGCTGTGGGATCAGTCACAGAACGCAGAGCAGGCCGCGCTGGCACATTACAACACCGGCAACGCCTTGTTCGGCAGCGGGTTCGCATCCGCGGTAACGTTGAACAGTTCCGATTTCCCGGTGTTGTTGGCGATCTGGTCGAATGAAGCGACTGTGCCATCCACCGGCGGTTCGTTGACCTATGGTGCGCAGTTGTGGTCGACGGTGGGCGTAACCCGCACCGGTTTACGCTTCTGGACGACGTTGACCCGTCCGAACGGGTTTGTGACAGGAACGCAGTTCCAGTATCCGTTCAACCTGGCGCCATTCATGAACATCGCCAACAGCACGCTGCATCAGAACATCGATCCGAGCTGGCCGGCGGGTACGTGGACGATGAACGGACACGTGGGAGTGTATCCAAATGCGGTGATCGTCGATCATTTCACGTTTGAAAAGCTCGCGGCGGATCCGGAGTAAAACGGTAGCAGGTGTCGATTCGTACGCTACCTGTCTGAGTGAATTTCTACCCCCGCAGGTGCGGGGGTTTTTGGTTTTATTGAGTTTGGTGGCAGGTTTCCAGCTTAGCCGGACAAGAGCCTCGTTGAGAGAAGTTGTGCCGGTTATCACGTAACATAGCGGGAATTTGCGTATATTGAGCCCGCTAACAGCGACTGCTGACTTTTGAACTGAATTGCCGAGGATGCAATGTTTGGCCGTGTGCCCGGTTGGTTCGGGCTTTTCCTCATCGTTTTACTGCCGTGTTCTGTTTTTTCGCAAAGCGGTCCGGCAAACCTCAACGCCGAGTTGTTGCTCGACGGTGAAGTGCTACTCTCCTGGGATCCGGCACCTCCCCAGATTCTCGATTCATTCGACGGTTCTCTGGTGAACTACGATCTGCTCCCGTCAAACACCTGGTATACGGAAGGTGGCTACCTCAAGGGGTTAGTCTCCAACGGTTGGAAGTCGGCGTGTTATGGTGGCGAAGTGGTTGAGAATTTCACCGTTGCGACAACGATCCAGAATGTCAGCGGTACGAGCAGCCGCGGGTTGCTGATCCGTGGGGACGGTCCCCGTGATAATGATTACAACGGCTATTGTTTTTATGTCTCGCTATCGTCGCAGAGTTTCGCGTTTTACAGCTATGAAGACGGCTACTACGACCTGCTGCTGGGTTGGACGCCGAGCGATCTGATTAATCTTGGACCGGGTGAAGAAAATTCGCTGGCGGTCACGGCGAATGGTTCGAACTTCCTGCTGTACGTGAACAACAACTACGTCGGCACGGTCAACGACAACAGCTACAATCAGGGCTACATCGGCCTCGTTTCCTCTGGCAGTAACGAAGTCTGGTATGACGAGTTGGTCTGCTACTACGACCCGCCGATGAACAACGATGACCTGATCGAGTATCGTGTTTTCCGCGATGGGTTCCAGATCGGGACGACGCTGGATTCAACGTATACCGACACATTGCCGGCTCCCGGCGAGTACACGTATTCGGTTAACGCGGTCTTCGAACCGGGTGGTATTACCCCGTTGTCTAACGAAGCATCGGTGGACTGGCAACTGGTGACGTTGGATCTGCTGCCGGAAAACACGACGATTCCGGCCACAGGTGGCTCGCTGCATTTCTCGGCTCATCTTGTCAACACGGTGAACCAGTCCTGGCCGACGGTACGGTTCTGGACCAGTGTTACGCCCCCGGGTGGTCAACCGATCGGCCCGTTGACATCCCGCTATATCAACATCCAGCCCTACATGGATTTATACGTCACGAACATGCACCAGCCGGTACCATCGACGATTCCGGCCGGGGATTACCTGTTGTCGGCGAATCTGGGCTACTATCCGGTCTCTCTGGTGTCGGACACCTTTGAGTTTACCAAGCTCGAGGATGACAGCGTCGCGCATGGTGGATCGAATATCTTCGTCAACGGTGACGGGTCCGATCTTCTTTCTACCAGCGAAGTTGATCTCAGTAGCTGGCCGAATCCGTGCAACGGCTTGTCGACGGTCTCGTTAACCCTGCCGGAAACGGCACGGGTGACGGTTGAGGTGGTAAATGTGACTGGTCGCCGGGTGGCGTTGCTTGCCGAGGGTACCCTGTCCGCCGGGTTGCATGAGTTTGTCTTTGATGGGTCCACTCTCGCGACAGGTGTGTACTTTGTTCGCATGGTCAGCGATCAGCACGTGCCGCAAGTCCAGAAGATGATGTTGTTGAAATGAGTCGGCCGTACCCTGGGTCTGTTCCTCCAAGTAATTTTTTAAGCACGCCTGAACCTGTCCGTTTATGACTCCTTGTGCGCGTTGATCTGTTGCGCAACTCTTTGTTTATACGCTAGCTGCCTGAATAAGGGAAATTTCAGAATTCCGGTCCTTTCTTTCATCCGAACAGGAAGGACTCGCTATACTTGTTGAACATTTGAAGCAAGCAGACGGATCTCCTCATAGGGGTGTGGGGAGTAACGAAACACATACTGACGGAACGCATACTGGAGGCTTGAGGATGATTCGTAACAGTGTACTCCTTTTTGTTGCTCTGCTGATGTTGGCGGGCACCGTTTTCGCAAACCAACCGCTTCCCGGCACCAATGTGGCCGACCTGGAAGCGTTTGCCGCACAGTTTAACGAGAAGTGGGAAAGCTGGCGTGGGCCGGAGTTTGAGGCTGCCTTGCTGGCGACAGATGGTATTTACGGCGATATCAACGCCGACCCGAACCGTGAGCTGATGGGTATTCGCCCGGACGGCACGCTGGTGATCGCGGTGCTGCGTAATGTGGACGCCGCCCTTTCCACTCGTACCGACCTCGTGCAGGTGGGTGGGGTGTCCGGTTATGATCTGGACGGTTCAACGTCGACCGGGCTGTACCACTGGGACGGCAGCGCGGCGAACCCGAGCCACCCGGAGTTTGTTGGCCGGATCACCATCGGTGATGGCGCCGGCACCAGCAGTTCGCACGCGAACCACACCGCCGGCACGATGATGGCGTCCGGCGTCAATGCAAATGCCAAGGGCATGGCGACCGGCGCGCACCTGACCACGCATGATTACGACAACGATCAGGCGGAGATGGCGATCGCGGCGACGGAAGGCATGAAGGTTTCCAGCCATTCCTACGGATTTGGCGATTCGTACAATGGCGGCTACGATGAGTGGGCGCAGGGCTATGACATCATTTGTCATGACGCCCCGCACTATACCCCGGTGATCGCGGCGGGTAACCTGGGTTCCGGCAGCTTTGGCACCCTTTACACCGACGTCTGTGGCAAGAACAGCATCGCGGTCGGGAATGTGCAGGATGTATCGGTGTACAACGGCCCGGCGAGCGTGGTGATTAACAGCTCGAGTTCGGTCGGCCCGCCGGATGATGGCCGTGTCAAGCCGGACATCGTCGGCAACGGTACCAGCCTGTATTCCTGCACGTCTTCGAGCTACACTACGATGACGGGTACCTCAATGTCCTCCCCGAACATCGCCGGTTCATTGTTCCTGATGTACGAACTGTACGAACAGACACACGGCGGCCAGGTTCCGCTGTCATCGACGATGCGCGCCGTGATGTTCAACACCGCTGACGAGTGCGGTCCGGCAGATGGTCCGGACTTTAAGTACGGCTGGGGCCTGATGAACACCCAGCGTGCCTGTGACTTGATCGCGTCCGATGAAGTTCTCAACCCGAATGCGATCGGCGAATACGAACTGAGTGAAGGCGCGGTTGACGAGTACACATTCAGCAGCGACGGGACGGAAGATATCACCGTGACGGTTGTCTGGACGGACCCGGAAGGTGCGCTTTGGGCACCGGTTCCGCTGGTAAACGACCTGGACGTTGAAGTCGAGGATCTCGTTTCGGGCGACATTTATTACCCGTGGAAGTTGAACGGAAACAACCCGTCCGCGGCGGCGACGACTGGTGACAACGATGTCGACAACGTCGAGCAGATCTGGATCGAGAATCCGGGCGCGGGCACCTATACCGTTCGCATCTCGCATGAAGGCAACCTGCAGGATGGCATGCAGGCGTACAGCCTGGTCGTGCGCGGTCTGACCGGTGGCGATGCGCCGCAATACATCCTCAACCTGTCGCCGATTTACAATTACATCGCGCCGGGCGGCGGTATGCTGACGTATGACGTCAACTTCCGTCACACGACCGACGCGACGGTTCCGGGCGTGATGTACTGGAACATGGTCACGTTGCCGAACGGCAATCCGTACGGTCCGGTGTTCCAGTATCCGTTCACCGTCCAGCCGTTCCAGCAGATCAGCCGTGAACTCGCGCTGCAGATTCCGGGCTTTGCGCCGGGCGGCGTATACGAATTCATCGGCAATGTCGGTGTTTACCCGAACGATGTGTACGTGACCGACTCGTTCGAAATGATCAAATTCGGCAATGGCGCGGACGCGCTGCCGGGCGAAGCGACGCAGTGGCCGGGTACCGGTTTCGAAACCGAAACGGCCAGTGATGCTGCCATGCGCACGGACCTGCCGTCGGAGTATTCGCTCAGCGAAGCCTATCCGAATCCGTTTAACCCGACCACGTCAATGACGGTAACGTTGCCGGAAGCGGCGGACCTGAACGTGCAGGTTTACAACCTGAACGGCCGTCTCGTGGCGACGTTGGCCGAGGGACGGATGCAGGCAGGCACGCACTCGTTGACGTTTAATGGCAACGGTCTCGCCAGTGGTGTCTACTTCGTCAAGGCGATGGTTCCGGGTCAGCTGAACGCGACGCAGAAGCTGGTTCTGATGAAGTAAAACTGAGCCCGGGCAAGCAGCCTGAGGTTCGCTGCATGGATCTTCACGCAGCCGTGTCTGTTCGCAGATGCGGCTGCGTTTTCACTTGCTGGAGGATCAACGTGCGGGAAGTGGGAGGACGCAAATTAGAGAGGTACCGGCTAGGCGTGAACCTGACAGAGACTCGCTCGGAGAGTGAAAACGCTAATTATTACAAGATTACTCTGGAAGTCGTGAAATAAATGCTGGTTTATGTGCGCTACCCGGGGCTCCGCTTGCAACTGCCAATTCGGCAAACGTGCCAGCAAATTCGAGTTCTTGGTTTTTGCATCCTTATATTGGAGGCTATCCAATTCTCCAGACAGGAGATGCGTAGGGTCCACAAGAGAACGGTTACCATGCTTAAGCGAAACTGGCGGCTGACCCTGGTTCTGGCCGCTCTTTTTATCAGCGGTGCGGTCGCTGCTGAACTCCCCCAGACAGACACGGACGGACTGAAAGCATTGGCGGAACGGCTTCGTGCCCGTCACGCGTTGTGGCAAGGTCCGGAATTCCAGCAACTGAAGGCGATGCGTACCGGGTACTGGGGTGCGTTGAATGCTGATCCGGAACGTGAACTGATGGGCGTTGATGAAGACGGCAATCCCATCATTTACTACACCGACAACAGCAACGCTGCGCTGTCCACCCGTGCGTCGGCATTGTACCCCGGCGGGATTGCCGGATACGAACTGACCGGCGTTACCTCGTGGGGGCTTGCGGTTTGGGACAACGGTGTCGCCAACCCGAACCACCCGGAATTCGGTGGCCGAATCATCATCGGCGACAACACGTCGAACTACGAAGCGCATGCAAACCATACGGCGGGGACGCTTGTCGCGGGAGGGGTTTCACCCAGCGCGAAGGGCATGTCGTATGGCGCATACCTCAACTCGTTCGAATGGTCGATGGACACGATCGAGATGACGGAAAACGCGGACTGGTTGCACGTTTCCAGTCACTCGTACCACTCCGGCGGCACGTACGATTCATACACCTACCAGTCGGAAGAGTTTGACGAGATCGCCTACCTCGCGCCGTATTACCTGATTTGTCAGGCCGCGGCGAACGATGGACCCAGCTACCACACGATTCCGTCGAGCAACCTCGGCAAGAACGTGCTCACTGTGGGTGCGGTGAACGATGTGCCCAATTACACCGGCCCGAACAGCGTCAGTATTGCTGGTTTCAGCAGCCGTGGACCGACACAGGATGGCCGGCTCAAGCCGGAGATTGTCGGCAACGGTGTCCACCTGTATTCGACGCTTGCGAGCGGGTATACGTCCATGTCCGGCACGTCGATGTCGACGCCGAACGTGGCGGGCACGATGTTCCTGCTGGTTGAGCTGTACCAGCAGACTCACGCGTACCAGGTGCCAATGTCGTCAACGTTGAAGGCGTTGGCGGTGCACACGGCGGACGAATGCGGACCGAATGATGGCCCGGATTACATCTACGGGTACGGGCTGCTGAACGCACACGCGGCGGCGGACCTGATCGCCCGGGATGAACTCAGCCCGGACTTCATTCAGCAGCAGGTGCTGCCGTCGGGCGATCTGTTCAGCTTCGATTTCGAGGCGGATGGCACCGAGCCGCTGCGCGCGACGCTTTGCTGGCTTGATCCGCCTGCGAATCCGGGCGCGAACCCGGCACTGGTGAACGACCTCGACATGCGGATCGTGCGTTTGTCGGACGGCGAGGACTGGGAGCCCTATGTCTTGAATCCTGATTCCCCGTCACAGGCTGCCTTCACCGGCGACAATGACCTGGACAACCTTGAGCAGGTCAACGTTGCAGATCCTGAACCGGGCATGTACCGCGTTCAGATCGCCGTTGACGGACAGATGCAGGGCGACGAGCAATCGTTCAGCCTGGTGCTCACGGGGATGGTTGATAACGCGGAACCCGTGGAAATGACGTTGGATCCGGGCAACACGGACCTCGGCGACAATGGCGGGATGCTTTCGTACACCGCAACTCTGGTCAACAACACGGACACGCCGTACAGCGGCCTGCAGATGTGGACCATGGCGCAGTTGCCGAACGGGTCGGAATACGGTCCGTTGTTCACCAGCAATCCGTTCAACCTCAGCGGTGGTCAGACATTGACCTCGCCGACGCTCCGCCAGATGGTTCCGGCTGGTGCGCCGTCGGGGAACTACACGTTCATCGCCAATGTGGGTGAATACCCGGACATCATGACCACGAGCAGCTTCGAGTTTTCCAAGGGTTTCACCTCTTCGACAGGTGATCCGGTACTCGATTGGTCGGCGGAAGGCGATATCACTGCTGATGCCGCTTCGATGCCGGAGGGTTTCGTGCTGGCACAGGCATGGCCGAATCCGTTCAATGCGGAAACCCGCATCCAGGTAACCCTGGCCTCAGTTTCCGAATTGGATCTCAGGGTGTACGATGTCCAGGGACGTCTGGTCAAAGTGCTCGCCGATGACCGGTACCAACCGGGCCGGCACGAGTTCACCCTGACCGGCGACAAACTGGCCAGCGGCGTTTATTTCGTGCAGGCTGAGGTCGCGGGACGCGGCAGGGCGACGCAGAAAGTGATGCACGTCCAGTAGGAGAGTCTAAAGTTAGACCAGATCATAAGTTAAGTAAGCCTTGGAAGTCGTTTGTTAACAGACTGATGTAGGTTGTGTGAAGGCTGGATTTGGAGTTTTCGGGTGTCTCTCATTTTGACACGGAAATTGGGCTTCACGTTCAGATTGCATTGTGAGGTTGCCCGAAAAGCTCTAAATTCACATTCGCTCTGCTTCTCAGCGAGGCAGGGCAGTAATCTCCTTGCAGATTTCAAAGTGTAGTATTCGATCATTTGGGGGTGTAGGGACCCCCAAGGGTAAAGGGAAAAACTGGAGGTAATCGATGCGTAGGAACATCGTGCTTATCCTCACGTTGGCTCTGTTTGTCGTCGCCGGCGCGTTTGCGTCTGCTCCGCAAGAGCTGAAGAGGACTGCGTTCAACATCGCCCCGCCGACGAGCGGTTCGAACGAGTTGGACGAAGTAGTTTGGATTGAAGATTTTGAAGGCGATGTCAGTGACTGGACACAGGCCAGCCCTGACGTGCAGCCGACCTGGTGGCAGACGGATGATTGGATGCCGGCCGGTGGTACCAATGCCTGGCGTTGCTTCGACCCGGATTTCGGTTCTGGCACGTTCGGTGGTTACAACGATGACTGGCTTCAGTTCCTGATGACCCCGGCCTTGGATTGGTCCGGCGTCTCGAGCGCGAGCCTTTCGTTTGATTTCCGCGCGTACATCGAAGATGGCAACTGGGATGCGGCGAATGTGTGGGTCCTGTACGGTGATGATCCGAACAACCTGACCTACGAAATCGCGACCCCGACCGCTCCGGCGTACACGGAAACTGACTGCCAGACCTTCGATCCGTGGTTCGGCACCGGTGTGTATCCGGGCTGGGCTGGTGAAGGTACTGAGCCGTTCAACACCGCGTACCAGGCTGCTTCGTTCAACCTGAACGCGTACACTGGCTTTGACTACGTCCACATCGTCTTCTGCTTCTCCTCGGACGGTGCGTACAACTCCTCGACCAACCCCGACATGTTCGGTTTCCAGGTTGACAACATTGTTGTCACCGCGGATGCCAGCACCGTCTGGGCGGACGACGCTGATGGCAACAACATCGGTGGCGCTCCGGAATTCTTGACGGGTGCGGCTGCTGCTGGCAGCGACGTGCTTCCGTATCAGATCGAAATCGACACGTGCCCGGTGGCTTATCAGCCGGCTCCGTCGCCGACGACGGTTGCTGGTGTGTTCCAGGATGCCGATGAGGCGTTCAACCACTACCTCGAAGGTCCGGAATTCAGTCTGGCCGACCTCGATCCGGGTCAGTCCTACTGGCTGGATGTCTACTTCAACAGTGACATTGAGTACACCAACAACTTCCCGGATGAGCTGGCCTGGCGTCCGGAGATTTACAACCCGACCAATGGTTCCTGGAACCCGGCCGCGACAACCGGTAACTACGTGTATGTCGGTGGTAACGGTTCGGTCTGGGAAATGTTCTCCGGTTCCGGCTTCACCTATGACTGGGACATGAGCGCGTATGCTGGCATGACCGGCCTGCGTCTTCGTTTCTACTTCACGTCCCCGGCTATTGACCGCACCATGACCCACCACCTGTGGGATGATCTCTTCATCGACCGTCAGGATCTGCAGCATGACATCAGCACCGTCATGGTTCTGCCGTATCCGACCTCCGTCGGTGTGGATGTCTATGGTAAGGTCTACCTGACCAACAACGGTCCGAACGACGAAACCGGCTTCAACGCTGTCTGGGATCTCGACGGTCTCGTGTATCCGCTGTACCCGACCGGTACGTATTCGCTGAACGCTGGCGAAACCCTTGAGCTCTCGATCGACGATCCGACCGCTCCGGAAGTTGGCTACTGGGTCCCGGAAACAATGGGTGCCTTGGCGCTTGACGCGTACCACACGCTGGCGAGCGACGAAGTCCCGGATAACGACAACTTCCCGGTTGACGTTGATGTCATGGCTGACGACATGTACGAAGTGGGTACGGACTCCCGTAACTTCTTCGGCCTGCTGTCCGCTGGTCACGTGAACAACGAAGGTCCGACCGTCCACATCGATCCGACCGCGATCAACGGTGACATGTTCCCGGCTGGTGCGACGTTTGATATCGCCGAGCTGCGTATGGATGGTTTCTTCCATGCGAACGCTGGTGGCGCGCCTGCCAACTGCGAAATGGACTTCATCGTTTACGCTGGTGGTGACACGCCGGGCGCCCAGATTTTCCAGGGCACCTACACGTTCACCGAAGCTACTGGTTACACCGGTGGTACCCAGGCCGTTCTTGACGTGAGTGGCGCTGCTGCTCTGCAGGGTCTGTCTGGCGACTTCTGGGTCGAAGCTCGTTTGACGACGGAAGGTCTTGACGGCTACATGCAGCCGTTCCCGTACCAGACCGGCACCAACTCGTACTTCGACGTGACCACGCAGTTCTACACCTACGAAGACGCGGTCAACGGTGACAACCTGACGGAAGACCAGTATGGTCACCACGTCACGGCTGTCCTGACCAACGTGTCGCAGGCGACTGCGGTTCTCGAGCTTACGCCGCAGACTCAGTTCGTCCCGGCTGGTGGTGGCAACCTGAACTACGACATCCACTTCCAGAACAACACCGGTGGTAGCTTCAACGGTGTGGACTATTGGACGCGCGCCATGCTGCCGAACGGCAACATGACTGGTCTGCTGGCTCCGCCGCTGTCCTTCAACGTGACTCCGTTCATGAACGCGAACGTGACCCGCACCATCCAGGTCCCGGGCGGCGCTCCGAACGGCGTGTACACCTTCTTCGGTTATGTTGGTTTCTACCCGCAGCCGCCGGTACTGACCGACAGCTTCCAGTTCCAGAAGGGTAACACCACGGACAGCTTCGACTACAGCGACTTCGACGAATTCGGCGAAGCCTTCATGATTGCTGGTGAAGACGTTGTTGCCGGCACGCTGCCGACCGAATTCAGCATCAGCGAAGCCTATCCGAACCCGTTCAACCCGACGACCACGCTTTCCGTCAGCTTGCCGGAAGCCGCGGATCTGAAGGTGACCGTGTTCAACGTGATGGGTCAGCAGGTTGCGACGATCGCGAACAGCACGTTTGACGCCGGCATGCACACGCTGACGTTCGACGGCGCTGGCCTCGCGAGCGGCCTGTACTTCATCCAGGCTCAGGTCCCGGGTCAGCTCAACGAGCTGCGCAAGGTCACCCTGATGAAGTAAGCTGTTTATGCTGACGAGTTATCGTCACTTCACCCCGCGCACGGCAACGTGCGCGGGGTTTTCTCATTCCGGGGCTGTCCGGTTGAATTTGAGTGGGAGAGCCGCAGAGAGGATCACTTGGCTTCCTGTAAACTGCATGGCAGCCAACAGATTCCACGGGTTTACAGATGATTCAATCAAACGCTCGCATTCTTTGTCAATGGGTAGGAATTCTGTCCCAATGATTTGCAGGCTGTGTGAGTCAGACGCTACTTTAACGATGCTGTGGTTCAAGGGGAGACGTACATCAACTCCGTAATGCAGACACGCGCGGGTGGTTTGGTGCGGGGTTGTTGTCAGGGAGGCTGCGATGAAACGGGGACTCCTGGTCATACTGTTCGTATTGATCCAGGGACTCGCGGGAGTACCTGCTTCCGAGCGCGTTCTGAAACGAGACGTTGCGTTGCGCGGGGATGAAGAAGTTCAGGCCCCGCAGCATCTTGCACAGTTCGTTCCGGATGGGCTCATGGGGAGCTCTCTCATTGGCGATACGTTGATCGTCGGGTCTTCCGGCTGGGACCAATTGCACAACGGTACCGTCGGCCGGCAGATCACATACTTCGTTGACCGGGACGGCTGGCATGTCTCATTGAACTGGATGAAGCTTGCCGGCGTCCAGACTCCGCTGCCCCGTCACGTTGTCCAGACCACAATCAATCAGGACGGCCAGAACGGCTACGTGCTGGATCCTGCTCCCGCAGAAGCACTGGAAACCGGCTATCGCAGTGGCTATTCCACACTCTCTCTTCATCCGCTGACGGGTGAAATTTTCCATGCTTTCCATTATGCCGGTGGCGTTCAGGACGAATACAACTCGTTTGTCGCCCGCAAGAGTACCTTCATTCCGGACTATTGGAACCTGTTCGAAAATCCGTTGGTCAGCGACTATGAGTTCATGTGGCCGAAGAGCGTGACCGGTGCGAACGGTTACGTGCATGTGGTCAGCCATCACTCGAATACGTCAATCAACGGACCGTCTCAGCTGGCGTATATGCGCTGGCGGGTTGACGAGACCAACGCGCTTGTGCCCGCCACGCCAACGGGCAACCAGCGAGTCCTTTCGCTGGCGCTGATGAATGTCAGCGCGGACGTTGTGACCAACCTGGACGGGTCTCGTGTCGCGATTGGCGCGTGTGTGGATCGCAACCGCACGCTGGGCGAAACGTTCCGTGGTGGGTCCAGCCAGTGGAACAGCGATGTGTACGTGTGGTACAGCCAGAATTCGGGATCGTCATTTTCGCAGCCGATCAATGTGACGTCCTTCATCGGACCCCGCATGAACGCGTTACCGGATACGGCGTTCGCGAATGGCGACACCATGCGCGCGTACACCGACTGCAACCTGATCTTCGATGACGAAGACCGGCTGCACGTCGCCTTCTCAGCAAACAATTTCGATTTTCTGCGCAACCAGGTGTATTACGAAAGCCGCATTTATCACTGGATGCGCGATGATGACGGCAATGACCTGTACACGGTGGTCCATCACAAACCGTTCGCGGGCCAACCTGAAGCGTGGGGACGCTCCACCGACCGTCCCAGCATGGTTTTCGATTACGATACCGGGATTCTCTGGTGCGTGATGGAAGAGGTGGATTGGGGCACGCAGCGTGGAGACATCAGCCGCACCTCGAAAATCGCGAACACGGACATCCTGGTTTCCGCCAGTCCGCCCGGTGAATACAACGGGCTGTTGTGGACGAAGCCGGTCAACATTACCAATACGAAGTACATGCAGCCCGGCGGCGCGCCGGTTGGTGACAGCCGTAGTGAGACGGATGTGTCCGTCTCTCTCAACTGCCGGGGCGATTACCTGCATTTGTTCTATATGCTGGATCTGGACGCTGGCTGCGCAGTGCAGCAGGAAGGCGTGATGACCGACAATCCGTTGGTTTATCATCGCGTTTCCAAGTCCGAACTGCTGCAGCGTTTCGATGACAACGGCGAGTGGGTGGTCAACTACCCGCTTCACCAGGATCATACGGGATACTGGGAAGATCCGGGCGAGTGGAAATGGGACGAATTCGGTGGGTTCTTCACCACGGCTCGTGGCACGGATGTCCCGGTCAAGCTGAACCTGGATGTATCCGCCCCGATGGTGCCTGCGCGCGGCGGGATCCTCAGCGCGGCGATCAGTGTGCGCAATGAGGCGGATCACCCGTATCCGGATGTCGATTTCTGGAGCATGGTGACGTTGCCGAACGGCAGGCAATTTGGTCCCGTGACCTGGTTTACGGTGAACATTCCGCAGAAAGCAGCGGAAACGGTTGTTCCGTTGAACCAGATCGTGCCGAGTTACGCCCCGCACGGCAAGTACTACTACTCCATGCACCTGGGTGATTATCCTGAATCGTTGGTCAGCGACTCGTTCGTGTTCACCAAGCTGGCCGGCAGTGCGGACGAGATGGACGGCGACGAATTCATCTGGGATCCGGACGATTGGGAATCGTTCATGACCCCGATCATCTTCGAAGAGGATGAGGATGACGAAGCGATCCCGTCACAGTTCACGCTGAGCGAGGCATGGCCGAACCCGTTCAACGCGGTGACGTCGATGACGTTGACACTGCCGACTCGTGCGACGGCGCATGTGCGTGTATACGACATTACAGGACGTTACATCGCGACTCTGCTGGACGGTATGCAGCAGGCCGGCAAACACCAGATGGCGTTTGATGCAGCGGATCTCGCGAGTGGGGTGTATGTGGTACGCGCGGAAGTGGACGGACGCTTCACGCAGTTCCGGAAGCTGGTGCTGATCAAGTAGCGCGTGCTGAGAGGAACAGATCCCGCGCAAACTGCCAGCGAGCGACAAATCTACCCCGCACAAGATACGTAACCGACAACGTACCACGGACTGAAGTCCGTGGTACGTTTTATGTATACGGCGGATGGTGGCGACGGTCATTCCGAACGGACCGAAGAGAAGTGAGGAAGAGCCGGATTCGATACGACGAATTCAGAGGATTCCCCGCTGCAAAGCTGGGTCTTCTTCTGCCGCAAACTGACGCGGCATCAGAATGACGCGACTGCCGACCTCTTCCGTAGTCTGCAGACCGCAGCACCTGGAGCTCCCTCCACCTGGCATATTGATGCTGTACTCCGCTCTTTCATTTCGGCGATTCCGGATGCACCTTCCGGCGGTTTCCCCCATCTAACCATCACCGTACATCAAGCAGCTACCGGACTTCAGCCATGCGTTATCTGATTGTCGCGTTCGCCAGCCTTTTCCTGCTCACGGCCTGCAGCCAGCAGGAGTTCACACTCACCGTCCTGCACAACAACGACGCCGAGTCGCAGTTGATCAACCTGGGGGAGGGTGAACTTCAGAACTACGGTGGTGTGGCCCACTTCAAGTCGTTGGCGGATACGGTCAAGGCTTGGGCGGATGGGCATACCGACGGCTGGATCATGCTCACCTCCGGCGACAATTTTCTCGCGGGTCCGGAATGGAATGCCAGCATTGAAAAGGGCGTGTTTTACGACGCATTGGCGATTGACCGTCTCGGCTATCACGCCCTGTGTCTCGGCAATCACGACTTCGATTCCGGCCCGGCAACACTCGCTGTGTTCATCGACGCCACCGGCGAGGTCAGTCACCCGTGGTTCATCAGTTGTAATCTGGACTTTCAGAACGAACCGGAGATGCAGGCGCTTGTCGGAACAAAGCTGGCGCAGAGCAAGGCGTTCGATATCAATGGCACCACGGTTGGTGTGATCGGGGTGACAACTCCGAACCTGAACTTCGTTTCGGCGACGGGCCGGACGATCGTGCAGTCGGACGTTCTGACGGAGGTGTCCGCGGAAGTTGATGCCCTGACACGTCAGGGTGCGAAGGTCATCATCCTTGTCAGCCACTTGCAGGGTATCGAGGAGGACATGGCGCTGATCCATCAGCTCAGCGGCGTGGACATTGTCATAGCGGGGGGTGGGGACGAGCTGCTTGCAACGGTTCCCGACGACGCGTTAATCCCCGGCGATGAGAGCGAACGCTACGGCGATTATCCGATGTACGCGACCGATACAGACGGTCACAGCGTCCCGGTGGTCACGACCCGTGGCAACTTCGGCTATCTCGGCGTGTTGGTGGCAACATTCGATGGTCACGGCAAGCTGCTGCATGTTGACGATGTGGCATCGGGTCCGCGTGTGGTCGCGAACACAAAGGTGGAAGGCGGCGTTCCACCGAATCAGCGCATGCTGAACGAGGTGGTGACGCCGGTTCGGGCGTACGTGGATGATCTCGACGACAACATCATCGCATCGAGCACGGTCAAGCTGGACGGCATCCGCAATCATGTGCGCGGCCAGGAGGCAAACGCGGGCAATCTGATCGCAGACGCGCTGTTGTGGAACGCGAAACGGTTGCATGCTCAATTCAACGCGCCCGAGCCTGAGGTGGCGATCCAGAACGGCGGCGGCATTCGCAATGACAGTTACATCCCTGCCGGGGCAATCTCGGAGCTGACAACGTTCAACATGTTGCCGTTCGGCAATCAACTCTGTGTCGTACACGACCTCACGCCGCAGGAAGTCAAGGATATGCTGGAAAATGCAGTTTCCGCAGCCAATGGCGGCGCCGGTACCGGGCGTTTCGCCCAGGTGGCGGGATTGCGGTTTGACTATGACATGAGCCGTTCGGAGCAGGTGTACGCCGAGGACAACACGATCGCGATGCCGGGGGAACGCATCCGCAACGTCTGGCTGGACGACGGCACGGTGATGGTCAAGGACGGTGTTGTCAATGAGGATGCGCCGCATATCGACATCGCATGTGGCGATTTCCTTGCCCGTGGTGGTGATCAATACCCGTTGTTCCATAAGCAGCGGACGTTGCTCGGGGTCAGTGATCAGCAGGCGCTGGCGGCCTACCTGCGCCACATCGGCAAGGTGACGGCGAAGGACTATCCGTTGAGTGGGGAAGGCCGGTCGAGGGCGGTGTCCAGCCGCTAACGTCGATGCGGACGGGGCTCTCATTCTTGGGATTAAGCCTGACTTCCGCCCTGCGAGGACTAGCCAGACTCAGGTTTTTTTTGGTATTTTACATGATGTGGCGTTAAACCGTCTATCATCAATCGACACTGCGAATCAATTGGTTTCCTTATTTGGCATGCAAACCTGAGGTTTAGAAACGTGATACAGAAATGGCTCCTTGCGCTGCTACCGGTTCTCCTGGTGGCAGCCACCATTAGGGCGGACGATCGTCTCATCGCACCCGTTGCGAACGATCTCAATGGCACCGAAGTGGTACAACTCCCCGGAGAAATTCCCGGCATCAACCCGGACGACTATGTCATCGACACGGTCGTCGGCGACACCATTCAGGTCGGCGCGTCCGCCTGGGACGATCAGCACAATTCCAACGCCGCGCGGCAGATCTGCGCGACACCTTCCGCGAACTGGCTGGCGCAGGTGGTTTTCACCAAGCTTTCCGGTAGCAGCATTTTCGATCCACGGCATGTGCGAACCACGCGTGTGCGCGAGGATGGGGACGGCAACCTCGAAGTATCGCCGGTACCAACAGTCCAGGTCGACGACTATTACCGCACGGGCTACACCGGCATCACCTACAACCAGGCGGCAAACACGCCGGTGATGGTTATGCACGGCCAGGAATCGCAGTTCAGCTTCCTCAATTCCTATGCAGCAGTTTCCGATCCTGACGATCCAAACGCATTCAATTTCACCGCGATGCCGTTTCTTCCGTTCGTTGGACAGTACTGGCCGCGGGTGGTTTCCGGTGAGGACAGTTATGTCCACATGATGACGCATGGTTCACGGATCAACAGCACCGATCCGATCACCATCACCTACATGCGGTACTCGCTGGACGAAGCCACGCATACTCTGTCGCCGGCCACGCCGTTTAACGTGCCCGTCCTGTTGACCGATCAGGTGATGAACATGAGCGGAGATGTCGCGGTCAGCGAAAATGGGCAGCAGGTAGCGGTTGGCGCGTGTCTCACTCGGCATGAGACCTTGGGCGAAACCTGGGGCGGATTGACCGCGACGCAGGTGAACAACGATGTTTATGTCTATCTCAGCGACGATGGCGGATGGACCTGGAGTCCCAACGATCGCAAGAATGTAACCCAGTTTATTGAGCACAACTACGTTGATCCGGGCGACACGATGCGGGCGTACGCCGACTGTAGTCTGGAGTATGCGTACAACGATCTGCGCGTTGCGTTTACCGCCGCGCACGGCAACGCAATCACCGGCGAATCGTTTTACGAAAGCCGTGTTTACTGTTACACGCAGAGTGTTACCGGCGAAGACCTGTGGTCGCTGATTCATTTCGAACCGGACCCGGGCTATCCGCCGGAAGCGTGGGGGCGGACGGCGGACAGTCCGAGCTTGTACTTCGATGTCAACTCCGGCATTCTGTGGTGCCTGTTCCGAGCGTTCGGTGGTGGAATTCATGACTACGGCGAGAATTCAGGCATGGGGAACGGTGACTTGTACATCAGCGCCTCACCGCCGGGAATCTATAACGGGCTGTTGTGGACGAAGCCAGTCAACATCACCAACAGCAACTGGACCGAACCGGGTGGTGCGCCGATCAGTTCCTGCCGCAGCGAAATGGACGCGACCATTGCAGAAAACAGCAACGGCGACTACCTGCAGATCAGCTATCTGATAGATATCGACGCCGGCACCGCAGTCGCGAATCCGCAGGAAGGTGCGGTGACGAACAACCCGTACGTCTACCATCGCATCCTCAAGGATGATCTGCTGCGGGAATTTGAAATCGAACGTGAGTGGGTGCAGAATTACCCGCTGCATGTGGACAGTACCGGCTTCTGGCAGGACCCGGGAAACTGGGAATGGTCAGACTATGGTGGGTTCTTCACGGGATTCCGCCGTGAGCTACCGGTTTCGCTGACCATGACCGAAATCAACTTCACCATTCCGCCTGAGGGTGGGGTCGGGACCTATTCCACTGATCTGGTCAGTTCAACCGGAAACACCTATTCCAATGTGACCTTCTGGACCAAGATTACGACGCCCACAGGCCAGGTGATTGGTCCACTGGTGCTTCGCACCTTCAACCTGTCGCCGTTCATGGAGGTGCATGTCGACGAGATGTCGCAGAGCATCCCGGCCAATGGTCCGGGTGGGACATACTACCTGACTGGCTATCTCGGCTATTACCCGAATTCGTACGTGCACGATTCGATCCAGTTCTTCAAGTTTGGCGACACCCCGGACGAGTTCGAGTACGACCCGGCGCAATGGTGGTTCAGTGATTTTCCGGTTGAATCGGTGACGGCTGATGAGGAAACGGGGAGCGTGCAGCCGGTGGCATTCGCGTTACGTGAAGCATGGCCGAACCCATTCAACGCGGCGACGTCGATCTCGGTGACGTTGCCACGAGCGGCGGTGCTGCAACTGACGGTGTACGATGTGACCGGGCGCCAGGTCGCACAGCTCGCGGATGGTTGGACCGGCGCTGGCGAACACACCTTTGCGTTTGACGGATCCGAGTTGGCCAGCGGGGTGTATTTTGTGCGGGCCTCGGTGCCTGGCGAGCCGACGCTGGTGCGCAAAGTCGCGCTGGTGAAATAGATTCACCTCTATTTGTTTCCAGCTCGTTTGATTGAAACCAGAACAGCCACGGATCTCAGCGATCCGTGGCTGTTGTACGTTGAAGTAGGTGACGTGCAACCCTCAGGTATGCAGTTCAGCCAGCTCGTGTTTCTTAACCCTTTTGTGCTTCCGGCTTCCGTGCCCGCGAACGTGACCGTTGGTTCTGGTTCTGGCTGTGGGAGCCAGCGCCCTGGCCTGCTGTGTCGCGCGTTCAAGCTCCAGCATCCTGCGCCGTTCGATCGCGCCGGAGACGAGGAAGAACAGGGCGAAGCCAGTCGCGACGAACGCGCCACACAGGGTGAACAGGGTCATGTTGAATCCGTGCAGGTGCAACATCGGATTCCCGAGAAAAAAGACGAGCGTGTTTGCGGCGAAGATGATCAACCGCACCTCGGTCGGTCCAAGTTTCCCGAAGGAGATTTTGAAATCCTCGCGGGCAATGGTCACCAGGTACACCAGGATCGACAGCGAATGGTAGCCGATGGTGATGAGCAGGGCGACGGTCAAGTCCATGATTGGTGATAAGCCCATCGCGATAGTGATGACGCTGACCGTCACCGCATCGCTGTAGTGGTCGACGAAGAACCCGTATTTCGGGCGCTCGATGTGGCGTACGCGTGCGAGGGTGCCGTCCAGGCTGTCCGCCCACCAGTGCAGCACAAGACCCAGGTTCGCGATCCACAACCACGCGAGGTGGTAGTGGGTCAGCAGATAGCCCGCGCCAATCAGCAGACCGGAGATCAGTCCGAAGCCGGTCAGCCAGTCTGGTGTGATCCAATTTGGCAGCCGCTTCGCCATCCATGGCAACGCAACCCGTTCAAATCCACTCAGCAGGCTGGCATTGACACGTTGACGATTGTCTGTTTCGCGTGTTTTTGTCATTGCAGCAGTCGTCCGTTCCGTGTGTTTGGCAGCAGCTTTCTGTTGCTTCCTGAAAATGACTTTCTCATTCAGCCAGAACTTGATCACCGGCCCCATGATCATGCCGAAGACGTTGGCGATAAGGTAGTAGACTCCGAAGAAAGTGGTCAGTATCCACAGCAACGACACATTGACCAGAATGTCGATCAGGCCGGTTGCGGTGTTGTAGACCAGCAGTTGTCTGAAGAACGGTTCCGGCTTGTCCGCAAGCCGTTTCTTCCATGTCCAATTTCGGTGCCAGATGAAATTGTGCACGATCGCAAGTTCGATGGCGATCATGCTCGCCGGGATCAACGGAACCCCCAGCACACCTTTCATCAGGTACAGCACACCGGTATTGACAAGTGCGCCCATCCAGCCGACGAGCTGAAATTTCGCACCACGGAACGCCAGACGTATCCACTTCTTACGTACGGGATTCGCGTTTGATTCAGCGGTATCGGATGTGGAATGGAGAGATGCGGTTTTCAACCCAACCCCCCTGACTCATGAACCGGTTGCCCCCAACCGGCGATTGCTGGGACGGTACCATCTCAACCAAATGGAACAAGCTTGAAACGGTACTCTAATGGAATGCTTGAAACCGGCAGGTGTTCCACGGGCAGTAGAAAACCTCAACCTCCCGGAGGAAGTTGAGGTCGAATGAAGTAAAGTGTTGATTTTGCTTAACCAGCGACCAG
This sequence comes from bacterium, assembly GCA_020444425.1. Lineage (GTDB taxonomy): Bacteria > Electryoneota > Electryoneia > Electryoneales > Electryoneaceae > BMS3BBIN04. Next base: position 42,311 of record JAHLLB010000003.1, read on the forward strand.
TGTTGTTCCAGCCTCACCGCTCAATGCGGGCAGGGCGTGGTCGAGATCGGTGATGATCACGCGTTCGCCACCCCCTTCGATAAACTGGATTGCGGCTTCCATCTTCGGGCCCATGCTGCCTTTCGGGAAATGGCCCGCGTCCATGTATTTCCGTGCTTCGCTGACGGTCAACTTGTCCAGATCCTGCTGCTCCGGCTTGCCGAAATTGAGTGAGACCTTTTCGACGCCGGTCATGATCAGCAGATCTTTCGCGCCAATGCTGTTGCCGAGCAGGGCGGAAGCGCGATCCTTGTCGATCACCGAATCGACACCTTCAAGGTGGCCGCTCGCTTCACGGTAGACAGGCACACCGCCGCCGCCCGCGCAGATGACGACGTGCTTCTGCTGCAGCAGGGACAGGATCGTGTCGGCGTTGACGATTTCGCGCGGGATCGGCGACCCGACAACACGCCGCCAGCGCCCATCCTTGTATTCCTTCATCCGCCAGCCGTCAATGTTGATCTTGTCTTCGGCCTGGCGCCGGGAATAAGTCGGTCCGATAAATTTGCTCGGATCGAGCAAAGCTGGATCGTTCTGATCGACAACAATCTGCGTGACCAGCGCGACAACGGGCTTCGTGATTTTCTCATCCATCAGCCGGTTGATCAGCGATTGCTCGATCATGTAGCCCATCCAGCCTTCGGTGGACGCGTCCAGTACGCCGATCGGCTGGTCGGGCGCAACGCCGTACGCCGCTTCAACCCGCAGCAGCTCGTAGCCGATCTGCGGGCCGTTTCCGTGAGTCAGTGCGATCTCGTACCCGGCCTGGATCAACGAAACGATCGCGCCCATGCTCTTGCGCGTTTGCGCGAACTGGGTGTGGATGGTTTCGTCGTTGACGTTTGGATCGCTGATCGCGTTTCCGCCGAGTGCGACGACGGCGATGGGGTTTTGGTTTGCGGGCATGTGTTCCTCGATCACAGTCAGAGTCCTGAGTCCTGAGTCCTGAGTTAAACTCTCAATGTATGTCAACTGTATGCAGATCTAGCTTCAATAGGCTGCTAGGATCTCAGCTTTTCAATCAACCCGTGAAGTAGTTTGCTAACCTCATCAATTTGTGAGTGCATGCTATCCGCTGCTTGATCGTTCATGAATCCCAGGTCAGCAGATAGTTCCAATTGAAATCCCAACTCCCTACAAGAGGCGAAAGCGATATCCAGAAATCTGAGAAAATCAGTCTGAGAGTATCGAGCTGCACCTTAGACGATATTGGATCCGATTGAGACTGAGCAGCGGCGCATTTGAGATGTGAGTCCAAATCTTTCTTCGACTGGAAATGTCTGTGTCACTTGATACGTCAGCATCGCCAGCTGTTTGGCTTTCTGAAAAGCTATCAGTTTTCGGTGATCCCGCATATCAGATCTCCTGAACCAACCGAGTATTACTGCAACATAGAAGCCCTGAGCCTGACACAAGGAAAGGCCCAGGACTTCATATACAAAAATGCGTGTCCAATTGTCTCGAAACCGGCTGTCCATGTGTTTCTCAGGACTCAGGTCTCAAGACTCAGGACTGTGACCTTTTACAATCACACAAACTTCTTCAGCACGTCATCGAGGTCCGGCTTGCCGATCACCTGCAGGTCGTAGGTCACGCGGGTGGCCGGCTTCTTGATCTTGATGATGCGGCGCAGGTCGATCGGGGTGCCGATCACGACGGCGTCACACTCGACCTTGTCGATGGTCTTCTCAAGATCCTTCATCTGCTGCGCGCCATAGCCCATCGCCGGCAGCAGGATGCCGATATCCGGATACTTCTCGAAGGTTTCGCTGATCTTGCCGGTCGTCCACGGACGCGGATCGATGAGCTCTGCGGCACCGTACTTGGAAGCCGCGATGACGCCGGCGCCGTAGGTCATTTCACCGTGGGTCAGGGTCGGGCCGTCTTCGACGACGAGCACGCTCTTGCCACGGATCATGTCCGGATCGTCCACCATCACCGGGCTCGCGCCTTCGAGGATGATGGCGTTCGGGTTTGCCAGCTGGACGTTCTCGCGTACTTCTTCGATGTCGTCGAGGTCAGCGGAGTCGATCTTGTTGAGGATGACGACGTCGGCCATCAGGATGTTGGTCTCACCCGGATAGTAGCTGATCTCGTGGCCCGGACGATGCGGGTCGGCGACGACGATGCTGAGGTCGGGCTTGTAGAAGGACGTGTCGTTGTTGCCACCGTCCCACAGGATGATGTCCGCTTCCTTCTCGGCTTCGCGCAGGATAGCTTCATAATCGACACCGGCGTACACCACGCCGCCTGCCGCGATGTGCGGTTCGTACTCTTCCATCTCTTCGATGGTGCAGTCGTGCTTCTTCAGATCGTCGAGCTCGGCGAAACGCTGAACCTTCTGCTTCGCGAGATCACCGTACGGCATCGGGTGACGGATGGCGACGACCTTCTTGCCGGCGTCGCGCAGGTACTTCGCCACGGCACGCGTGGTCTGGCTCTTGCCGCAGCCGGTGCGCACGGCGCAGATGCTGATGACCGGCTTGGTCGAACGGACCATCGTATCCGTCGCGCTGGCGAGGACGAAGTCTGCGCCGACGGCGTTCACGAGGCTCGCCTTGTGCATCACCACTTCGTGCGGAATGTCGGAGTAGGAGAAATAAACCTGGTCAACGTTGTGGTTCTTGATCAGCGGAATGAGATCCTCTTCGGCCTCAATCGGGATGCCTTCTGGATACAGTTCGCCGGCGAGCTCGGCCGGGTACTTGCGGCCTTCGATGTCCGGGATCTGGGTTGCGGTAAAGGCGACGACTTCGTAGTCCTTGTTGTCGCGGAACAACACATTGAAGTTGTGGAAGTCGCGTCCAGCGGCTCCCATGATGAGCACTTTCTTGGCCATGATACACCGTCTCCGTGAAGCGTGAGCGAAACATGCGTGTTCCGTCCGATGCCTGTTCCGGCTGGGGTTGACGGCGGGACCGTCGTGCACAGCCAAAACGTATGAACACCGGTTCTTCGGCGCGGACTCCTCATGCCTGGAGTGGTGGCGAGAGGACCTCGGAGTACGTCCGCGTTGTACCCGAAGACAAACCGGAACCGCCTTTCCGGTGGGGTGAATATAGACGTGTCCGTGTTAGGAGGCAATGTGAGCGCTCTTCGGGAAATTCAGGAGTTCACTCTTGGCGAGAAACGCAAACAAAAAGCCCGGACTGAGCCGGGCCTGGGTATCTGCAAGGAAAACAGTAGAATCAACGAACATAGCAAATTTTCTGCATCATGCTTGGACCGTCCATGATTTCTGCCCGTATGAAGTAGACGCCGCTTGAAGTCATTCCCGCTTGCCACGGTAGCGCGAGACGTCCTCCCGCTGTCTTGCCCTGATGCAACATGGCAACGTGCTGTCCAAGAGAGTTGATGACCTCGACTGTTACCGATGCCGGGTGCGCGAGATTCAGAACGACGGTCGTCATGCCATTGAACGGATTCGGGTAAGCGGGTTGCATGCTGAACTCGGACGGTTGCGCGGCAACGCTCGTTTCACCGACTGAGCTGTACCCGTCATGCTCGAACCAGCTGATGCTTAAGTTATTTGGTACCCAGGAGAGGATATCGGGATCGGTGTCGCCGTCGATATCCGTGACCTGAATTCCATGCGGCTGCGAATAGTTCTCGACCACTACATGTTCGGTGTACTCGTCAATGCTGTTGTAGCTCAGGTAGCTGATACGATTCGCGGCATTAAGGCTTAGCACGATGTCCGGGTACGAGTCACCGTCAATATCCGCTGAATCGTAATCGTCAATGTACCCGGATCCACCGAAGATCAGATGGCTCTGAAACTCACCGGGTGACGTCTGTTCCCAGACATACATGTCCGAAATGTAGTTTATGTGACTGACGATATCATTGTCGCCGTCGTTGTCCAGATCGTCAATCAGGAGGGTCGTGGTCAACATGGTGGCGCTGATTTCGTGGTAGACCCATGAGTTACCGGCCACCTGCTCATGCCAGGCGAGGGTCTCGGGTTGGTGAAACGCCGCGATGTCGATATCACCATCGCCATCGAGATCGCTCAAGTGAGCGTGCTCAGTGTTGCGTGTGTTCTCGACCATGTGTTGGGTCCAGCCATTTGGCATGTCATTCTCATACCAGACCAATTCCGTGTAGTCATTGCGAACAGCCACCAGGTCGGCGTCGCCATCTCCGTCGATGTCCTCCATATCAATGTAGATGCATGGAAATTGCGCGTCGATTTGTTGTGTGGTATACGTTCCACCTCCGTCATTACGCCACCAGCGAAGGCCTGAGCTGGCACCAGATGCAGCCCCGACAATGTCCAGATCACCGTCCTGGTCGAGATCGAGAATTTCGGTCATTTGAGCGGAGGTAAAACTTGGATCAAGGGTGGTTGATGTCCATGCGTCCGGCGCTGTCCGTGACCAGATAAGGACGTCGTGCGTAATCCAGTCACTGGATACGATTTCGCAGAACCCATTTGCGTTCAGATCGGCGGCGTTTGCGTGACGGATCAGTGTTGAATTTTGCACCAGATGCGGAGCAAACGTGACTTGTGCGTTGACGCTCAGTGTTAGACAAACAAGTAGTACGGCGACGGTTACGTGTCTCATCTCTCCCCCGAGGATCGTGTGTACGCTATGTTTGTACCCGTTGTTGCCAATCAAGTAACAGTCAGAAATTGCAGGATTATGTGACAGGTGCCACAAAGGCTCTTGATTAACGAAAAACTGTGAACCCGGTCACAATCAAATGCAAGCAGATTGTTCACAGGTCCAGCAAATCTGGGTGCTACTCATGGAACCTACCGTCCACCCGCACTGGCCAGCGCGCCCTTGACCCGCCACCGCTGCTCGCCGTCCGTTGAACGGATATCGATGACATAGGCGTACAGACCGAGCGGAAGGTACGATCCGTTGCTCAGACCGGAACGCCCGTCCCAGGCCCACGATCCAGTGCCGGGCAGTTGCACGTCCCTGGCGATGGTGCCCAGCGGCCGCCCGCCGGAATCAAACAGCCGGACGGTGATTACGATCATCTCAGCCGGATAATCGAAGCGAAACTCGGTGATGTCTTCGTACCCGTCGCCGTCCGGGCTGAACGGGTTCGGTGTGACCTCGACGACGTGGGTCTGCGAACCGGTCACGACCGGTTCGTACGTTTCTGTGATCTCGACTGTGGTTGAGAGCCGGTTGTTGTCCAGATCGGCATCCGAATCCACGAATTCGGCGGTGATCGTCCATTCACCCGGCTCGGACAGCGGCGATGGGTCCAGTTTTTCGGTCCAGATCGTAGAGCCTGTTGGTTCCGGAGCTACGGAGGTGAAAGTGCCGAGGGGGACCGTCAGGTCGGCAAGTGTTGCGGTCACGGTCCACGCGACGTCGTTCTTAATAAACCAGCCGTCGAGTCCGGCTATGATAGTCACCTGCAGCGTGTCATCTGCGACGGTTCCTGTGTTCCCCGTTTCGAGCAGGCAGTTGATGGAGTCAATGGCGATGTCACGTTCCGGGTAGACAATCCAGTTCTCCCGGCCGGGTGTCGCGAACGGGGCGTAGTGGGTTGGATGCCAGGAGTTTTCGGTATTGGTGCCATCGTACCAGTGCATGCTGACACCGGGATCGCCATTGCTGACGCCGACGGAGAGATACTCGCTGCTGTCCGGCGTAACCAGGGTCAGCACTTCACCGTAGTTGTTGAGTTGCGGCCACTCGTCCGGGACAATCATCTGCTCTTCGCGGATGCCGTCCCAGTAGAGCACGGACGCATTTTCCGCGAGCACGTACAATGAATCAGGCTGCAGCAGAATGCTGTTCTGCGGAAACCACCCGACCACTCCGGCAGCATCCATCACACCCCAGCCGCTGGGGTTGAACGGTTCATCGTGAGTGACACGCAGCTCGATCCACTCCGCCCCCGACGGTGAATTGGGCGGATTCAGCATCACTTCGCTGAAAGCGAACCAGTCATCCGTCAGGTCGATCTTGCCTTTCAGAAAAACCGCTGTCTGCGTAGTATCATTCTCTGGGATATCGTCCTCTGGACTCAGGACAGCTTGAAGGATGTAATACCCGACTGGGACACGTACACCAAAGGTTTTCGGAATTGTCGTTACATATTCGGGGGATGATTCATTGATGGTCAAGCTGCCCAATGTGCTGTCGAAATCGGAGTATTCGGATCGCAGTCTGAAGGTCAACTGCCGTACCTCCGATGTATCCCTGCCTTCATTTCGAACCACCCACTCCGTGTAAACTGTATTACGGTCAATGTATTCAAAATAGTCTACTTGGATGATGTGACGCAGGACAGACAAGTCGTTAGACACTGGGGTCACCGAGTTCAGGTATCCAGGGGTGCCACCGGGGGCTGAAAAGGCCCAGTTGTCGTCGTACTCATTGCCGGTTGGGAGAATGCGTTCCTCGCTGATCCCATTCTCAGCGTCCGGCCGGTACGTGCGCCGCGAAACCATCTCACCGTCATCGTTCAACAGCTCAACCGCCAGAGAGGATCTGTTGGTCAACCCGGTGAAACCAAACCGGCTGTCGTCAATAGTCAGCAACAACGCATCGGCTGGAATCTGATCCTGATACAGGGTGGAATCGTGCTCCCAATAGCCCGGGTCAATGATGACGGCGTATCCACCGGCGGCGATGGTCATCTGGTTGGAACCGGGTTGCGGCAGCAGGTAGTCGATGTCCTGGCTGTCGCTGATGCGCCATTCGTAGAGGAAGACGGGCTCATCGCCGAGGTTGTACAGCTCGATGTATTCGGTGTGGTAATCGTCACCCTCGGGATTGTACATGATCTCGTTGAGGATGACCTGTGCGAACGCGGACGGAGCGAGGATGAGGATCGCCAGAACTAGCAGCAGCAATTTCCTGTGTAGTCTCATTCGGACACCTTCATCCGGGATGTATTTACCCCAACACGAGTTCCACGAAACGGTTCATCAGCGCCGGGAAATCCAGCCCGATCTGCTTTGCGGACATGGGCACCAGTGACAGGTCGGTCATACCGGGAATGGTGTTCACCTCAAGGAAGATCAACCGGTTATCCTCGGTGAGACGGAAGTCAACACGCGCCACGTGCCGGCAGTCCAGTTCCTCGCAGATGTGTACCGCGAGTTTCGCAGCTTCGGCCTGTACCGGATCAGCCACTGGGGCGGGGCAGAGGTAGTCGGTCTTGCCCTTCGTGTACTTGTTCGTGTAGTCGTAATACCCTTCCCGCGGCCGGATTTCGACCATCGGTGTTGCCTTGCCACCGATAACGGGAACGGTGACCTCTCGTCCGGGGACAAATTCTTCCAGGTACGGCAGGTCGGACATGTCGAGGATCAGGTGGACGCCGTTGTGCAGTGCCTGCTCATTGGAGCTGATGGTGATGCCCACGGTGGAGCCGCCGGTGTTTGGTTTCAGCACGACGGGGTGCGGGTGGATGCTGGAGAAGCGGCCCCAGTCGTTGTCGAGCGTCGCGGCGACGGCGATCCGCACCGCCTTCTCGATGGAGGTTGTGTTTCCCCGGATCGGCCGCAGCAGTTGTCCACTGGCGACCGGCATCTCGATCAGTTGCGCGATCTGGTGCGAGCGCCATTTATCCAGCGCCAACGCGGAGGCGCGGCTGTCGCTGCCGAGGTACGGTTTCCCAACCAGCTCGAGCACTGCCTGGATCTGGCCGCCCTCACCCCAGGTGCCGTGGAGCAGCGGAAAGACGGCGTCCCAACGTGGGTCGCTGATCGTGTCGAAGAGGCGCAGCCAGCCATCACGACTCAACCGTGCACGTTCGGATTCGCCGGGCGGCGTGACCCCGACCGGGCCGTCCAGTAACGGTTGGTCATGCGGCACGATCTGCTCGGGCGTCGCGGTGTCCAGCTTCCACGCTTCATGCCCGGAGTTGGCGAGGCCTCGGGCGACAGCGTCCCCGCCGGAGAGCGATACACGGCGTTCGGCGTTGTCGCCACCACAAATGACCAGGATTCGCGCCATCGGTTCTCTCGTTGGTTACAACTGGTTGTGGTCCACACCTGACGGATTATTGCTCGATCACCTTGACTGTGATCAGGGTGAGGTCGTCCTGCCCGGCGCGTTCGTGGCCGGCGTAATCACGGATCGTCTGCAGCACCTTGGTCACCAGCAGATGCGGATCGAGGTGCTTGAATTCATCCATCGTCTTGATGAGACGGTCACGTCCGAACTCGACATCGGTCGCGTTCATCGCCTCCGTCAGGCCATCGGAATAGGCCGCGAACAGGTCACCCGGTTCGATCTTGATTTCGGTTTCGACGTATTCGCCATCAGCCATGATTCCCAAAAGCATCCCACCCAGCTCGAGGCTGATGGGTTTGCCGTACCGGATCAGGAAGGGAATGTCATGCCCGGCGTTGACATAGGTCATTGTCCCTTTTTCCGGATTGAACAGGGCGGCGAAGAAGGTGATGAACATCTCCGGCGTAGAGTTTTTGCAGACCTGGAAGTTCAGCTGCCGCACCAGTTCGTTCAGCGGCAGATTCTGGGTCGCAAGCAGGCTCAGGCTCGCCTGCAGGTTGCTCATCAGCACGGCGGCGCCGACACCCTTTCCGGACACATCACCGAGCACCACCAGCAAGCCGCGTTCGCCGAGGTCGATGCAGTCGTAATAATCACCGCCCACCTCGAAGGCCGGGTCGCTGTGCGCGCCCACCTGCAAGGTTGGCCGTTGCGGTAGTTCGGTCGGTAATAAGTGAATCTGGATGCGTCGGGCGATCTGGATTTCACGTTCCAGCCGTTCCTTGACCGTCACTTCGGAGATCATCCGTCGCAGATCCGAGGTCATCTGGTTGAAGCTGAGCGCGAGATCGCTGAGCTCGTCGTTGCCGCGCACGGCGAGTTTGACGTCGAGATCGCCCCTTCGCAGGCGTTCCGTCCCTTGCCGCAGTTCTTTGACCGAACGCATGACGGTTCGCGTGATCCCGCCCGCAAGCAGGGAAGAGAACAGCATTGCCAGCGCGAACAGGGACAACAGGACGATCAGGCCAATGGACGTGAAGCGGTTCAGCCCTTCCCACGCGTACAGGTTGGAAAACAGGCCGGCGAGTGTGGTGTGAACGTACACCTGCCCAAGCATTGTCGATGAGTTGCCGAGGCCGGGCCACGATTCCAGCTCGCACCAGCCGTGGATGATTGGCCGGTGCCAGATATCGGCAGTGCTTCGATGCTTGGTGCTGACCTCGATCTCCGACTGCCCTTCAAACGTATCACTCGAGATGCGGTTGTGCATCCCGCTCTCGTCGCTGCCGAGATGGATGATGCCGAGCGGATTCAGGGTGACATCGGAATGAACCATCTCCTTATACGGTTCAAGCACGGCCTGGTTCAACGGCTTCATCGCAACCTGTATCTCGACCGGATCTTCCGGTGAGACAACGGCGGCAGCGTAGGCCGCACGATCCGGCGCGATGGGCAGGATGCCGTGACTCGCGGTGTTGGCGAAGGTCCATCCCGGGAACGGGGTCAACGTGTCCGGTAGTGCCCACTGTCCGAGGGTATCACCTTGCTTGACCCAGACTTCCAGCAGTCCCGCCTCGCCCATTTTCGTGTCGAGTTCGGAGTACTGTCCCCACGGTTCTGACGACGTTGCACCGTAATCCTCCGGATTCGTCCATTCACGGCCGGGTTCGGTGTTGCCGAACGGGCTGGGCGGGGGAGGGATATTTTGCTGATCCTGGGCAGAGGGGAAGACACGCCGGTAAGTTGCAACAGCGATGCTGTCTTCTTCCGCATACCCGCGAAGCTGATCCATTGCCAGCGCGGTTTCCAGGGATCGCATGTCGTTGTGGATCAGGTCACGCACAATTTTCGCGCGTGAGGATCCGATTCCGACGTAGACGCCGACAAAGATGACAAGAATCAGCATCAGCCCCGGGATGATGGTGCTGAAGATGTAGGTCGAGCCGAATTTGAGCCAGATCGGCAGCCGGATGCCAAACATTCCCTGGAACAGGGACACCGTCAACTTGAGCGGAACCGCCAGCCAGGTAAATGCGATGATGTTTGAGAGCAGCTTGAAGAAGTTGCTGCCCAGCATCGCCTCCGTAGCGCCGGAGGACGAGACCGAGATGTTCAGCCCTTCCGCCTCGTTGCCACTGATACCGCCGTAGTAGACAACGAAACCGACCGGCGCGAGCAGGAACATACCGAGAATGACCCAGCCGGATCGGCGTGACAGGCTTTCGACCCAATTCCACGGTTGGATGAACAGGGCGAAGATGATTGCGAAGATGGTGAGCACGGGGGACGGAGCATTCGCCCCGATGATGATCAGCGACAAGCTGGTGAACACCAGAATCGCGCGCCGCCGTTTGCCCCAGTTGCGCATGCCCCCCATACGCACCAGGCTCCAGATTGACCACGCCAGCGTAAACGCGAACGGAATCCGCAACAGCAACAGCCAGCTTTCGTCGACGGGCAGAATGGTCTGGAAGGTGATCAGCAGCAGGACACCGCTGAGCAGCATCGAGAAGAGCAGATGCAGCAGGATGCCCACCTCGAAACGGTAGATCTCACGCTTGACGGTCCGTGCCGGACGGAGTCGTCCGATAACCGCCATCGCCGTGCCGAAGAGGGAAATGTCATACAGCAGACGGGCGAAAGGTAGCCTGTATCCGCCCTGAAAAAACGCGAGGGCAAGAATAGCGCCGGCCAGGGCAATCAGAAATGTGAAAATCTGCCGGCGGTTCATACGGGACTCATCCTTGTGCGAGGACGGTACGCTGGTTCAATCGTGTCGCTGAAGACGTCAGCGATCACCATCGAGGTCCACCAGCAGTACGACTCGGGCTTCGACGGACTCGCCTCGTCCGGCGGGTCCGATGCCTTCTGGTGAACGTTCCTTGATCGAAATCTGCATCGGGTCGCAGTTGAGTGCGTTCGCGATGTTGGAGCGCATCTTGTCGACGTACCGGGTTACTCGTGGCCGCCGAATCAGCAACGTGCTGTCCAGGTTAATCAGCGTCGAACGCATCTTCGTTGCGCGTTCGCTCACGCGTTCCAGCGCCTCGATGGCAGACAGTTCATCTTCAGGTCCAACCGGAGCCGGACCGGGATCACAATAGGCGCAGGCGCCCAGGTACGCATCGATAATCGCCCTGACGAGCACATCTCCCTGTCCGGGACCGTCCAGTCCACGATCCGAGGGAATTTCCACACCGCCAAGAACCAGTGGCCGGTCATCGGTGAACCGAAGCATGTCGACACCATACCCGACTCGTTGCATGTCCCTTCTCCCTGCATACTTGCTGGTTGAACGTAGTTTGTTTACCGGCGCAGGCCTGCGATCAGCCGTTTCGGCTTGAGCAACAGGTCCAATGCGTCGAGGGGGGAACTGACCACAATATCCGCCGCTTGCATCGTGTGTCCGAACAGGCCTTCCAGCCCGAGCACCGCGATGCCGAGCGAACAACTGCTGAGCGCTTTTTCATCGTTGGCACCGTTGCCGATATAAGCAGTGCTGACGGTACCGAAATCGTCCACGGCGAACCGTTTCGACATCGCCTCCGATCCAGGGTCGATTGTGCGTACTTCAACCGGCAGATCGGCAAGCTGCTCGGAGGCAGAACCGAACGTATCCGCCGTGAGCACGATCAGCTTCGCCTGCTCGGATAGTGCTTTCAGCCGCTCGGCGACGCCGTCGATCAGGACACCGTCCACCGCCAGTGTGCCGTTAAAATCGAGCAACACGGCTTCGATGTTGAGATCGCGCCATCCGGGAATCTTGATCGTAATCATGCGCCCGTCTCCGACTTGATCCCGTATTTCTCTGAGAAGATGCGGTCTCCGATCCAGTCGGGCAGATGCGCGCGCAGGAAGGGCATCAGCAGGGTCACCGGATGCACCGGGTACCGTGCCCGCGGATTCTCAGCCTCAATCGCGCGACGCATGACCTCCGCCACACTCGCCGGTCCCCAGTAATCGCGTTTCTTGAACGGTGGGTTGGCGATAAACTGCCGGTAGAATTTGGCGTACGGCGAATCACTCTGCTGCAGCAACGGGTCGGACTCACGCAGCGCGTTGGCACCGAAGTTGGTGCGGATCGGGCCGGGTTCGACGAGGATCACCTTGATCGACCACGGCGCGACTTCCATCCGCAACGCGTCGCTGAGCGATTCCAGTGCGTACTTGGTGGAGGCGTACGCGCCGTTCAGCGGCGGAGTCACCTTGCCGACGACGGAGCTGACGTTGATGATGCGGCCTTCTTGTCGTTGACGCATTTCAGGCAACACCAGTTTCGCTAGTTCGATCGGTGCGAACACGTTGATGTCGTAGATGTCACGCATCATGTGCGGCGGGACGTCTTCGATCGCACCACGCAGACCGTAGCCGGCGTTGTTGATCAGCACGTCCACCGGTCCCAGATCCTGACGGATATGGTGATAGATTCGTTCACGGGCAAGTGGATCGGCAACATCCAGCGGGTACGCCTGGATGTGATCGTCCTTGGCCTGCAGAGCCTTCAAGGCATTTGCATTCCGTGCGGACGCGGCGACCTGATAGCCGTGATGCGCAAGATGGAGGGCGGTGGCCCATCCGATGCCGGATGACGCCCCGGTAATCCAGACCAGCCCCTTTGGCAGGGTCATACCAACTCTCCGTTTTGGCGGACCATATTGCTCAGCGGGCGCGTGGAGTGACACGAACTTGTGATGGTGGGACACAAAGCGTCAAAAGGAAAGTGCGTTTTCCGTAAAACCTCCCTGCCCGCCGCAAGTTCTAAACTAGCGAGATTCCATGCCAAAGACAAGGCGAATAACGGCTTGTAGCGTGCCTTGGCTGGCTTCGAATGTGGCTTATTCGATCGGCATCATGCGTCTGTCGTCATGGCTGCGTTGCAAGCTGTCCGGCTGGGTATTCGAGTTCAATGGCAGAACCGGTTCAGCCAGCAGCGAATGCTTCTGCGGCCTGTTGGTTCGCGCTGTGCTCATGTCCAGCGGCCCGAAATCACTTTCTTCCAGACTGTCCAGCCAGATGGTGATCGAACCGATGAAGATCTTGAATTTTGCTTTTGCCGGCAGGGCCTGGTGGTTCTTCGTGTACCAGCCGGTAAACTCGCCGGTCAGCCCGGCAATGGCGGTGTAGGGCATCTGGCCGTGCAGTTTCACCACCGGCATTTCCTCACCGAGGAACTCCATCGTGCCGTCAGGTCCGTCGTAATTGATGATCGTGTTCTCGTACGTGTGGTCGATGGACACGTTGCATTCGCCACTTCGTCCCGCCATCACGAGCTGTTGCGTGTACCACATCTGGCTGGTAGCGTCAAACAGGCTCGGTGGTGCGGGAAGTTTGTCATACCACCAGTAGCCGCTCGGTTCCCACACCCGGATTTCGCTGATACCGCGGTCGTAGTCGTTTTCGAGAGTTTTGCGCGACTTCAGTTCCGACTCGTGGTAGATCATGTCGAGCCGGCGCGTGTACCTCAGATCCTTATCGATCCACGCATAGAACGTATCCTCAATTGCCACGAACGGCACACTGGCCCGTGCGGTGTATCGTCCAATCCAGCACGGTTCACCTTTATAGCTTCCTTCCGCCATTTCACCCGTGACATAACCGAGGCCGATGACACCGTACTTGGCGTGCCAGGTCAACCGTTGGCCGACAGACATCGAGGCGGAAGGGTCGATGTACGGCTGCCCGCCTTCATAGCCGTCGTGAACGTAGACCCCGTCTGCGGAATACCGTTCGCCGGGATCGATCTCACGCAGCAATGCGGCGACCTCACTGGCGTACTCGGACTTCGGGTATTCTGCGAGGTAACGCCTGCCGATCTCCACCGCCCTGGCGTTTTCCCGGCGGTTGACCAGCAGTTGCAACCGTTCCCGCAACACCGGTTCGAACTGGAAATCGGCTTCGGCGTCGAGCAACACGCGCGCGGCTTTGTCGGCGTCATCATACCCGCCCCGGTCGAGGTACACACGTGCCAGTTCGACGTAGGCTTCGCCGTCCGAGCGGTCGCGGTTGATGACGGAGCTGAGCAGATTTTCCGCTTCGTCCAGTTTCCCCTGCAGGCGCAGGCACTTCGCGAGCTCGATTTGCGATTCGCCGAACTTGTCGTCCAGGCTTACCGCTTGCCGCAGGATTTGTTCCGCACGCGCCAGGCTGTCGCGCGCCATTAGTGCCGTTCCGAGCGCGAGCGTGGTGAACTGGGATTCCGGTTCGTATTTATAGGCGAGGCGCAGGTACTCAATGCCATCGCCACGATCGAGCAGGCGGTGCAACAGCGCAAAGTTCTGCAGCTGCGCGGCAGACACCGAGTTGGTCTCGTTGAAGTAGGCCGCGAGTTCATCGTACGCGAGCGCGTATTGTCCGTCGAGGTAGAGTCTGTCGATCTCGTTCACGGGCAGGGACTGGTCCATCGAGGGGACAATGTGCTTGAACTCCGGCTGCGCCCATGTGACAGAGAGGGACAAAGATAGCAGCAACGCGATGAGCAGAATGATGTGAGAACGTCTGAAAGTCATGAAATCAACCCAGGAATAGCCGTACGAGCAGCAGTGACAGGTCTTCCCAGTACGTGATCACCAGCAGCACCACCAGCATGATGCCGATAAAGGGCAGCGTGGATCGGTACAGGGTCAGCACCGGTTTCCGGAACCGGAAACTGGAGATGAACAGATTCAGTCCGACCGGGGGAGTGGAATACCCGATCTCGAGGTTGGTCAGGAAAATGATCCCGAGGTGAATGGGGTTGACACCGAATTCCTGCGCGACCGGTAGGATCAACGGCACCACGACGATAATCGCGGAGAAGATGTCCATTAACGCGCCGACGATCAGCAGGAAGATGTTTAACGCGATCAGGAACGCCCATTTTGAACTGATCGCGCCACGGATGAAGTCGAAAATTACGGTTGGAACCTCAGCGTCGATGAGGTAATTCGTCAAGCCGAGCGCCGACCCGAGAATGATCAGAATCCCGCCGACCAGCACCATTGACTCGCGTGCGATCAGTGGCAACTGTTTCGTGATGTGGATGTCGCGGTGGATCAGCACCTCGACGATGAACAGGTAAAACGCGGTCACCGCCGCCGCTTCCGTCGCGGTGAAGGTGCCCGTGTAAATGCCGGCGATGATCACGATCGGCAGCGGCAACTCCCACGCCGCTTCCTTCATCGCGAGCAAGGCTTCTTTGAAACGGAATGGCTGCGTCGGGATGCGGTTCTTCTTTGCCGTCAGCCCGCTGAACAGGCTCAGGGCGACAATCAGCAGCATGCCCGGCAGAATGCCCGCCATGAACAACTGATCGACCGAAATCGACGCAAACATGGCGTACAGGATGATCGGCAAACTCGGCGGAAACAACAGCCCGAGGCTGCCGGAACTGGTTAACAGTCCAAGGCTGAACCGTTCCGGGTAGCCCTCCCGCATCAACACGGGGAAGAGCAGGCCGCCGAGCGCGACGATGGTCACGCCTGACGCGCCGGTAAACGCCGTGAAGAAGCTGCACACCAGCAGCGCCACCACCGCGACCCCACCCGGTAACCAGCCAAACAGGGCGTGGCTGACCCGGACAAGCCGTTTCGGCGCGCCCGATTCCGCCAGCAGGTACCCGGCGAAGGTGAACAACGGGATCGCCAGCAACGTTGGCTGCGAGGTCATCCGGTACATCTCGATGATGACAACCACCGGGTCGAGGCCGGCATACGCGAACGCCACAATCGCAATGCCCGCCAGCACCGCGAACAATGGCGCCCCCGCCAGTGCGAGCAACAGACAGCCGAGGATCAGCAGCGTGCTCATGGGCTGTCCTCGACTTTGATCGACTCTGGGACGGCAGGATCATCGCCCTGTTCGAACGTATTCGTGCGGCCGAGCAGCAGGTTCAGCAACACCTGCAGCGCAATCAACGTAAAGCCGATCGGAATGACGGTCTGGAACGGCCACGCCTGCATGCCGGCAAACAGTTCCGAGCCGAATTCACGTTCCGACTGGAAGAAAACCCAGGATGCTTTGGCGAGGATGAGGGAAATGACAATGGTGAACAGGCCGCCGGTCCAGGCGAGGATCAGGCGGATAACGGGTCCGGAGATGCGGCTGAAGACGTCAATGGCGATCTGCCGGCCCTGCCGGGCGGCGATCACCGCGCCGAACATGCCGACGGCGAGAACGGAGTGCTGCAGCACGACTTCCGCCCACGGGATGCCTTCGCCAACGACGTTGCGTAAAACCACCTGGGTGAATGACAGGATGACCATGAACGCGAGCAGCAAAACGACCACCGCCGACACAGCGATGGACAGCCCCCGGTCAATGCCCCCCAGCACTTTCCGCACGTGCTCTCTCCCTGTCCTGAATTCCCCTGATCAGCCCGCGGGTTGCGGGGCGACATCACTCCGGTACGTATCGAGCGTTTGCTTGATTTGTGTGAGCAAGTCCTGGGAATAGAGCTTGCCCGCGAGGTTGTTGCGTACATCAAGGCCTATCTGCCGGTACTGCTGCATCACGGAATCATCCGGCGGCGGAATCATGGTCAGGCCCGCCTCTTCCAGCTGCTTGATGCTCTTCTCGTTATCCGCGCGGGTGATGTTGGTCAGTTCGCGAAGCTGCTTCCGGCTGATCGAGAGTAACGAGTTCTGTTCCTCCTCGCTCAGCTTGTCCCAGATGCGTTTGGACAACAGCACAGCGCCCATCGAGTTGGTCAGCGGCATCGTGTTCATGTACTTGGTGCGGGTAAACCACTGCATGCTGACCGCGGCCATCGGGGCCGTGTAGACGGCGTCGATCATGCCGGTCTGCAGCGCGGTCATCACCTCGGTGACGGACAATGGGACCGGAGTGATGTTCATCGCGTCGAACAACGCCGCCGCAAGCGGATCACCCTGCCAGGTCCACACCTTGATGCCCTTCAGGTCGTCCATGTTGCGGATCGGTGTGTTGGAGAAGAAGTACACGTACCCAACTTCTGTCCAGCCGAGCAGGACGTAGCCTTTCTCACGAAACGCCTGGTCGAACCGCTCGGTGTACGTGTCGAGCACGATGTCGACTTCTTCCTTGCTGTTGAAGAAGAACGGCAGCTCGAGGATGCGTACTTCCGGCAGGATTTCACCCAGCCCGTTTCCGGTGAAGCCGGCGGCATGAATCTGGTTGAACCGCATTTTCCGCAGCACGTCGGGCTCGTCACCCTGCACCCCGCCCGGGTACAGCTTGAAGCCGACCTTGCCGTTGGTTGCGGTCCGGACGTCCTTGTCGAGCTGGTGCATCTGCGCCATCCACGCCGTTCCTTCCGGCGCGATGCTGGCGAATTTGATCTCGTGCTCGGGTTTATCGGCGAACGCGGTGAACGCGCCGGTGAGTACAACGGCGATGGTGAAGATCAGGACACGGTTCAGGTGCATCGGACCCTCTTGCTTCTCCCAGGTAGAGCGTGGGGACGAAGATGAATGTGGATTGGTAGTGTACACGTTCCCGCGCTGCACTGTTCACGGCGAAAGTCGGGGGTTGGTTTCAACCGGAGCGAGACAGGGTGGGGTCTAGAGGTAGTCCTCCAGATTCGCAAGCAGCTGTTCTGCCTTGGCTTGCGCGACACGATTGAGCAGAAACGTGTTCTCCGGGGCGGCCTCAACGTCGAAGTCGAGAATCATCTGCAACGTCGTCCGCGCCGATTCTTCATCGAGTTGCTTCAGGTAGACGAATTTGACCATGAACAGCGGGCCGAGCAGGATGTTGCCGTCGGTCAGGTCGATCTGCTCGTTGATGTGCTGCACCGCGAGGTCCGGATTGCCGCCGAGCATGCGTGGCCGGGCACCGTAATACCCGCCGAAGAACAGGTGCGCGAGGCCGTAGTAGTAGCCCGGGTCGATCTCAAGCGATCGGCGCATCAACGCTTCGGCATAAGGCAGTTTCGCGACCAGTACGATGTCATTGAGACCATTCAGGATTTCCGAGCCCCACGCATTCCCGAGCCAGAAGATGCCGGGTTGCGCGTCGTCGTCAAGCTCGAGTACTGCAGCTTCGAAATCGTCCAGTGCCGGGATGGCGATCAGATCGACACCCGCTTCCTCGATCAGCCAGCGGTTCGCGTAACCACGTGCACGGCGGTACAGATCACGTGCCGCGACAGGATCCTCGTCCTCCACGAACGCCAGCGCGTAGGCGGCGTAGCCCTGCGCGGCGAACAGCAGCATCGTGCTGTTGTGCGGGTCGCTGCGCAGCATGCCCTCGATCAGCTTGAGGTTGGATGCGAGCGCGGTTTGCGCGATCTCGAGGTTGGTCTCGGCCATCATCGCGTCGAGGCCGCCCTCGAGAATCGGGTTCATCGTCGACCGCACGACTGACTGTTGAATCCCGCAACCGTTGAATGACAGCAGCAGGATCACCACCAGTGAAACCATGATCAGGCGATGCAGCGTGTTCCGTGATGTACCCTTCATTCTTCCAGCCTCACCCAATCCACGACATGAATGTCGTGGGTATGTTTTCTGGAAACACTTACTTCATCCGGGGACAATTGCTTCATCCACGGACACTTTTTTCATCCGGGGACACTTACTCCGTTAAGTGTCCCCGGAAACGTATTGTCGTGTAAGCGCTTGACCTGAATCCCGGGATGATCTGACCCGGGGACACTTTGGGGACAAAGTGTCCCCGGCTCCCGAGTCCAGGCCCAGAGCTCAGAGCCCAAAGCCCGATGCCCGCTTTACTTCCCGAACACCGTCCGCTTCCGTTCGGCGAACTCGTGCTTTCCGGTCGCCATGATGAACAGCGCGGGCATCACCTCACGCGCCTGCTGCACCATCGCCCCGGCGAGCTGACGGATATCCCACTGCGCGTGTTCATCCTCGCGCAGACGGCTGACGTGATACAACTCGCGCGCGTTGGCTTTGAACACGATCCGCCGGCGATGCGCGTTGCACAACGCGTACGGCGCGGCGGCGGCCAGTTGCGACCCTTCGCTGGCGTGAGTCGCGATCTTCCACGCGAATTCCGCGCTGCGCTCGAGGATGGCGTCAAACTCGCGCGTCATGTTTGCTTCGGCGACGGTCTCCGGCATCGTCCAACCCAGTGACGGGTCATACGGGCCGAGGATCTGCGTGCTCATCCGGTGCCGTTTGAGCTGCCCGAACGCCGCAGCGGAGAGGATCAGCTCGAACGTAAATTCCGCCAGCTCAAACTCACGCGGCGGCGGATCCCACGGCGCGTTGGGCTTCAGCATCTCGCGGTAAACTGATTTCCGTTCTTCTGGCGGCATTTTGCTGGCGCGGGAATGCGCTTCCGTCCACGAGCAGCCGGTGTTGTGCAGCAACAGCGACGCGAGGATCAGCGACTCGCCGTTCTCGCTGTAATCGACCAGCCGCACGGTTGATTGACCGGAATCGGGCGCATTCTGTGATTCCGGCCAGTAACAGCAACGGGAGAACTGTTGCTGCTCGTAGTCGGTGGCGTCCGTGTATTTGACCAGGCTTGGCGCGAGACCCTGAACCTGCTGCAGCAACTGACGCCCCGCCTCACGGACTTCCTCGAGCGGATAGGCTAATGCGTCCCGGATCATCGTCTCAAGCGTGCGCGCGTTGACCGTCATCCCGAACTGCGCCTGCGTCGCCAGCGAGACGACGTAGCGTGCGTCCTCGGCGGCCTTACCCCGTGCCCGTGTTTTTGGCCGGCCCTCGCCGTCCGCTTGGAAACGGGGGAGGTAGAGCTGGTACAGCGCGGCTTCGATCAGCCAGTACGTCTTGTTCTGTTCCCGGATCAGCTCATCCAGTTCTGCCGCCAGCCCGGCCTGGTGGATTTCTGGCGCGATGACCGCGTCGCCGTCCAGCTTGATGTACCGCTGCGACTTCTCGGTGAACGACGTCAGGCGGTGGCGTTCGATCGCCTCAACCGCAAGCCGGCTGATGCCTGTGACATCCATGTTGAAGACGGCGTGTTCGGCGACGGAGCTGTGTCCGAGTCCGAAGACGATGTTCTCATTGCTGCGCCGAGCCTTTTCAACCTCTACTCGAGCTTCGGCGCGTATCTCGCGAATGTCGGAGGGATTCCGGCTGATGCGAGCGTACGCCGCAGACAGGGTTTCCGGCGTGATCGCCTCGCGTGGCGGAGCTTCGCCGCCTTCGTAGGCGGCGATTTCGAGCCCACGCAGGGTTTCACGGTCGACGTTGAAGCCGGCCAGTTCGATGCGCAATGGGAGGGATGAGTTCATGAACAAGAAGGTGCTGGTTGCCCCGGACGGGTAAGGTAATCGTTTCGACCCGCCGAGGCTGTTCGGAGTCGGAGCGGAGAGGGCGCTCGGGGTGGACCATACGTGTGTGAAATGTTCGGTTGGGTGGCCTGGTGTATGGATGGCACGGGTCGTCTTGCGACCCGGGTTTCGCCGGGTGAATGGCGCTGAAACCACAAGTGGTGATATGCCCCTGTGACCCGCACGTCAGCTTGCGCGGTTCGCAGGGCTGATCCGAACGTCTACGATCAGGTGCCCGTGATTGACCGCCGGTGTGTTTCGGCGGCTATCGCGGGTTGTCCGCACGATCTGAGAGTGCGTCCGCGTTGTCGGAGCCAACACGGGCAAGATGTTCTTGAGCCCAGAGCCCGACCTACTCCGTCTCGAGAATTCTGCTTCGCAGCCGGCGCATCGCCTCGCGCAGGGACGGATCCATCAGCACGATATCCCGCGCGCCGCGTTTCAGCCAATGGGTGACGCGGGCGTGTTCGACGCCACGCACGAGCACGACCACATGCCCGCGATTGCGTTGTGTCCACTCGGAGGCGCGGGCGAGGATCGAGTCGATTTCGACTTCGAAGCTGGATGCGTCGAGCAGAATCCAGCGCGGTTTGCGTTTGTCGAGCGCCGGGACCAACCCTTCGAGACGTTTGAAGTGCGAGAAACGGATGCCGTGTTCATGCAGGAACGCCAGCCCGAGCCGGTAGCGGATGCGCGCGTCCTGCGTCACGAGGAAGATGCCCTCACCCTTTCCGAAGGCGTCTGGATTCATCGCCCAGCGGACCCGTTCCAGCACCTGCTCTTCCGGCAGATCGCGTGAGATCAGGTCGAACGCGCCGTAATCGACGTGATCGAGCATCTCCGGCATCTCGTCAGGGTTTTCCACGTCGGGCGGGGGTTCATTGCCCGCCGAACCGAGCACGACGTCGCTCATCTCCCACGGCTGCCCGGTTTCCTCGCTGGTGATCCACAGGCGCGGGAGCATGCGGTAACGGCTGACGGACCGCAGCAGCCGTTCAACGGTGACAGCTTTCGAGCCCCACAGGTCGGCGTCTGCGACGAACAGGTCGCACGGATTCTCGCTGACCGTAGTGGATAGTTCCTCGAGGTCTGCTTGGTGCAATTGGATGACGCGGCCGATCTGGTCGAGGATTTCGGCCCAGCCGTCGTCGTCGGAGAGCAGGATGATCGGGGGACGGTTGTCCTCGGGTTGGCGTTTGCGGAAGCCAACGTCGGACGTGACGGTGGAGGTGCGTTTCTGGCTCAGGCCGGCCTCGGTGCGCCAGATTTCCTCGATGGCTGCGGTCAGCAACTGCCGTCCATTGGAGTCGATCTTCTCGAGTTCAGCTTCGAATTCGCCGTTGCGGGCGCGGGTGATGCGCAAGCGTACCGGCAAACCCTGGCCGTTCTTCTCCAGCTTCAGCATCGCCTGGGAAATGCCGTATCCGTCCGGACTGTTGAATTCCTCGAGCTCGGCGTCAAAGAAGAACCGGTTGATGGTCATCCGTTTCGGTTTCACGTCCCGCCACGACCCGTACCAGACAAACGACAGCGCCGCTGGGTGATTCGAGGCGAGCATCGCGACGTATTCCTTCCGCGACCGTTGCAGGTCGGCGATTTCGCGCAGTTCGACGCAGTCGTGTTCGTTGAACTCCACCCGTTCGCCGACCAACGCGCGGAACTCGGCGATTTCCTCCATGCCGGCGTCAAAAGCGGCCAACGAACCCTGCAGCGAGACGGTTTCCTCCCAGAACGCAGCGGCCGGTTTCGGCATCAGCTGGTCCACGATCAGCAGCAGCTCATCGTCTTCCTCGCGTACGTCCATCAGACTGGTGACATAGCGGTCCTCGCCCGCCCGGGAGAGGTCGATCCGTCCCTTGCGTGCCGGTTCGGAATTGAACCACGCGAACTCGGTGGAGACGCTGCCGGTGGCACGTTTCAGCAACCGGGTCAGGGATGCCTGCAGCTTGGATTTGTCGTTGTTCATGGTGCCCGCATGCGTTGAAAGGTTCGGCAGCTGGAATATACGGCGAGTGCGGGGGATTCCGATGGCGGCACGTCAATGGAACCGTGCCCGTGAGGGCTGCCCGTTGCACGGGAGGATGCGCGGAGATGGGTCAGGCGGTCAAGTCGATGCTGCTCGGACGTTCGGGGTCGGGTGGACGGTTACGCGGTTCCTGTTCCAGCCCGGGCGGATCCTCGGGCTCATGTTTGCGTTCGCGTTTCTTGTTCTGCCGCTGCTGGGGCGGTTTGTCAAAACGCCGGTCGAAACTCACGGGAGGCAGCGAACCATCCTTTTCCATGGCAGTTACCGGAATTGTGGCTGAAGTTGCTACCGGCAAGCTACGGAGGATGAATCAGCAAAACAAGAAGGGAGGCTAAGAATTATGGATTTGTTGCTCAGATGATGGTGAAGCTGCTCTCCGGCAACCAGCCCTGGCGGCCGTCCGCGAGGCGGATTTCCGCCCAGCCGTTCAGCTCCTGCACAATTTCGACCTTGGTGCCTTCGTGGAGGGCGAACATTTCCTTTGAGCTGCGGTCGGGTCCGCTGAAAGCATCGACTTTGTCGACCATGATGATCGCGGCGTCCGCGCCGGCATCTTCCGACGCTCGCAGCCCGAGCAGACCGAGGTTGAGCACAAACAGGACCGCCAGCACCCAGCTCAGGTTGCGGAAGATCGCGTAGGAGCGGGCGTGGCGCATGTTGAACGCGAGGGCGAGACTGATCGCGAGCAGCAGGCTGAAGATCCAGGCGCCGTAAGCAATGATCGACGGATGCATCGAATCGCGTAACGCTTCCAGCCACTTCCAGACAAAGAGGCGGGGAGGAGTGTCGATGCGATCGACGGCCCGCAGCCTGGCCAGTTCAAGGTTATGTCGTACATCGCGGTTGTGCGGCATCAGTTTCGCCGCGCGTTCGTACATCAGGATGGATTCGCCGAGACGTCCAGATTTGTAGTAGGCATTGCCAAGGTTATAGAGCAGGGGTCCGCTGCTGTAGCCGGTGTCGAGGATGTTAAGATAGAGGGTCACGGCCTGGTCGAAATCGCCGTTCTGATACGCGCTGTCAGCTTCTTTGGCAACATCGCGGAGAGCGTCCGGCACGGCCATGGACACGGCCGGGAGAATGAAAAGGGCGACCAGAATGAGTGTAAAAAAATGTCGCATGAGTTCATGTCCTGATGCTGTCGTGGACCCGGAATCCGGGGTTATCCACAAGCAATCCACTTCTTTTCTGACAGGATTATCCCCAAAACAGAATTCTTAGAACTTTATAAAGAATACTCTGAATCTGGTTGTTATTTCTTCGGTTGC
Source organism: bacterium (assembly GCA_020444425.1). Classification (GTDB taxonomy): domain Bacteria; phylum Electryoneota; class Electryoneia; order Electryoneales; family Electryoneaceae; genus BMS3BBIN04. Next base: position 65,801 of record JAHLLB010000003.1, read on the forward strand.
ATGTTTAGTTCATGTTACCAAACAGTAAGTGTCAGAGTTGTCCACAGGTTATTCACACTGGCGCGTCATTTCTTATTCACCACTTATCCACATGGTCGAAAACCGGTTTGACAGGCGTTCCACGAGATCCCACCGAAACATTTGCGATGTTTCATGCAACGTGCTGACTCGATTCAAACTTTTACGGGCTTCAGCTGACGGTCGACAGTCGTGATCCATTTCTCGGCTCGATCGATCAAACTCGCCAGCGTGCCGGCTTCGCTGCCATGCGGGCTGAATCGCGCGGTATCGCAAATGTTCAGGATGTCGCCGAGTTCCTGTTGGGACGCTTGCGAGATATCGTTGGCCCCAAGCAGTTCGCGCCGTCCGCGATCATCGAGGGACGCGTTCGGCACGTTCAACCGTTCAGACAAATAGCTCAAGATGCCGCGCGCGAGGGCGTTGTAACCATTACCAATCTCGCCCTGGCCGTGCAATTGACGTGCTTCCTTGAGGGCGTTCAACGCGCGTTTGGCGGCTCTGCGTGACCGTACCAGCGACTGCTGTCCGGCCATGGTGTCGCGCCGTTTGCGGACACCGTATCCCGCCACCGCGATCAGGATTGGCAGCAGGTAACCGGCCCAGTAACTGCCGCGTTGATGCAGCGGATCGGTCTTGCTTTTCAAGCCGGTGGAGGAGTCCATGATCCAGCGAATATCCTGTCCTACGGATTCCACGCGTGCCGGTACGCCGGTCCCATCGACATCATTCGCACTCCAGCCGGAGGCCGCGACAACGTCCAGTTCACCGGGATCGGCGCGCAAGGTGCGGTATTGTCTGCGTTCCGGATCAAAGAAACTGAGTTCGACCGGTGGGATCGCCTGGGCACCGGGCCGGCGCGGGATCAGCAGGTAGGAGAAGGTCTTCTCGCCGCTGATGGTGCCGTTGGACGGCCGCTTACTGATGTCAACTTCCGGTTCGTACAGCTCAACATCTGGCGGGACACGCACTTCCGGCGGGGGGAGGAAGCCGACATTTCCCTGCCCGGAAATCTTCACCGTCAGCATGACGCTCTCGTTGGTCTGTACCGCGTCCGTATCGAGCCTCGCGTCCAGCCGCCAGTTACCGACGACGTTCTGGAAATTTTCCGGCTGCCCGTCGGTGGGCAGGGATTTGACGTTCACGGTGATCGGGTTTGAGCTGACGTTCATCTGTTCGACATAGCTGTCGAAGATGCTGTCGAAGAAGCTGCGGCTGCGGCTGCGTCCGCTGACGAAGTGCACGGTCAGGTCCATCGGACCAATGGTCAGTTCGCCGGTTCGGGTCGGGAACAGGATCAACCGGTGAATGACGGCGGCATTGTACAGGTGGCCGTTGATGTTGCGTTCGACAATCCCCGGCGGGCTTGGCACCTTCCAGTCTTCCGACCAGAAGCCTTCGGTGGATGGCAACTTCTGTACGTCGTACGTGCGGACCGACGGCTGGAAGAAGAGGGTGAAGGTGACGACCATCGCTTCCTGCAGGTAGGCAGATGCGGGCTCAATGTCCGCTTGCAGGAAAATTGGGTCGAGCTGGCGCCGTCTCACGTTGTTCTGCTTCGGCACCATGTCGCCGGGATCGGGCTGGCTGGCCACATCGCCCGGCGCTTCGACGACAACTTTGACCGGATTCGCCATCTTCTGTTCGCCGCCATCGGCGACGACGGGCGCGGGAATGGTAAACTCACCCCGCCGCAATGCGCGCAACGTGTAAGTCAGGGTCCGGGTCGATGACATCTTGCCATTGATGAACTGCATGCTGATGTTGCTGTTCGGCCCGGAGAGGATCTGGAACGCGCTGGGGATGTTGTTGCTCGGCGTGGGCAATGTGCCGGAGCCCTCGACTGTTACCTGGTAGATGAAGCTGTCGCCCAGTTCGAGACGTGTCGGGGAGGCGGACGCGTGAATCGAGTTCACCTTCGCCAGCGCCGGCGTAGATGCGAACAATATGAGCAGCACAACGGCGGCGGCTACCATAAACCGCGCCGCTGCTGTTGGCAATGTGGATGTGGAGTCGGCCCTCACCACGGTTTCTTGTTCCCCTTGCTTCGAACCGGAACCTGCTGCCGGATCACCTGCTTCAGTTGCTCTTTCTCGTCCTGCTGCATCTGGTTCAGCAACCGTTCCGCCATTTCCTTGTTCAGGTCATCGGGCGGCGGTGGTTGTTGCTGTTGCTGCTGATCCTCAGGATTCTGTTGTTGATCCTGTTGCGGTTCTTCCTGGCCCTGCTTCTCTTCTTCCTGCTCTTCCTGTTCCTGATCCTGCTGGTCCTGCTTGTCCTGTTGCTCGTCACCGTCCTGCTTCTGCTGGTCCTGATTTTGTTGATCCTGGTTCTCGTTCTGGTCCTGATTCTGATTCTGTTGTTGCTGCTGCTGCTGTTGCTGACGCAGGGCGAGTTCGAGGTTGATCTTCGCGTCCTCGTCGTTCGGATTCTTCTTCAACGCGTCGATCAACGCCGGGATCGCCTGATCATACTGCTGCGCCTCGGCCAGTGTTGTGCCACGATTGTAGTCGGCACGTGCGAGCAGATCCTCATCCGATTCCGGACTCAGGGAGCGGAACAACGTATCCGCGCGTCCCGACTCACCCATGCGTGAATAAACGCCGCCAAGATTGTACAACAATTCGGGGCGCAAGGTGTCCAGTTCAACACCGGCCCGGAGGTAGTCCTCCAGCGCCTGGTCGAGGTTTTCCTCGACGACTTCCTTGTTGCCCTTTTTGACCAGCTTGTGCGGGATTTCAGCGGATGCCGGCGCGGCAAGCAGGGTCAGCATGCCAGCGATCAGGAATACGGCTGTGGTCGTGGCTTTCATGGTTCGGTTACTCGTTTGTGCCTTCGGTTCAGCGTCATCCGGCTTCGGATTTCCATTCAGCCCGTGCCCGTTCTTCGGTTTGCGCACGTCGGGCAGCATGAACTGCACGATCAGCAGCAACAGCGCCGCGATCAGGATCGGCGGAAACCGGTCTTCATGGCCGGAGATCTGCTTTGTCTCGAACTCACCACGCTCCAGCTGGAAGAGTTCCTTGTAGAGCTCGTTGAACGCGCCGCTGCCCTCATCCGCGCGCCGGTATTCTCCGTTGCCGGCGCTGGCGATGTCACGGAGAATTTCTTCGTTGAGACGGCTGGTCACAATCTGGCCGTCTTCGTCGGTCAGCCAGCCGGTGCGGGTGCCGAGATCGTTGAACACCGGGATCGGATCGCCTTTTTCACGCGCCATTCCGATGGTGAAGATTTGCACGCCCTGGTTTGCCGCCTTGCGTGCGGCCTCGACGGCGTCGCCTTCGTGGTCCTCACCGTCGGAGACGAGCACGACCACCTTCGCCCGGTCCTGATCGTCGCTGAACACCTTCAGCGACGTCTCAATCGCATCGCCGAGCGCGGTGCCGGGGTTCGGGATCAGCTCGGCGTCGAGCAGGTCAACGAACATCTTCGCGGCGGCGTAGTCAAGTGTCAGCGGAAGCAGGGGGTAGGCGGTCCCGGCGAAGGGAACGATTCCGACTCGGTCGCCTTTCATGCCTTCGATGAAGCGCGCGAGTTCGTAGCGTGCCTTTCCGATCCGGCTGGGGCGGATGTCCTGGCTGTCCATGGAACGGGACACATCCACCGCGAGCACAATGTCGATGCCTTCGCGGACGACGTCTTCGTAGCGTGTGCCGACCCGTGGATTGGCGATACCGACCACCAAGATCAGCATCGCGACGATGAACAGCAGGCGTTTGGCGCGCACCAATGCGACGCTGTGTCCCGGCGAAATCCGCGGCCACAGGGAGAGACTGGCGAAGCGCCGTGCGCTCTTACGGTCACGGCTGCGCAGGATCAGTTCCAGGACAAACAACGCCACCGGCACAATCAGTACCAGCAGGAACCAGGCTTTTCCCCAAAGGATCATGGTTGCATTCGTTTTGTTTCGGGGACAATTGAACGGTTTGCAGATCGTATCGCGTGGCGCGTTTGTTTATCGATCAAGCGTTGCCAGCAATGTGGTCAGGTACAATCCGTTCAGTTGTCCCCCTATGTGCTCACCGGTCCGGAAAGATTCTCATCGGTTCCGACAAACGGTCATCGTCATCGAATTTGCTCTGGATGTACAGAATTCCACGGTCGCCCGCCATCCAGCGTCGTCCCCGCCAATCCAGCGCGACGGAGCGCGGGGTATCGTTGTGCGGCAGATCGACCCGTTTCAGGCGGTCATCGCTGATACTCATCGTCCACAAATCGCCGCCGTTGTGACGGTCATCGCTCAACACGAACAGCGTCCAGCCGAGCAGTTTGATCGCGACGAAATCATCTCGAGTCTGTCGTGGATTGTCATACCAGCTCTGCCCGCCGGACGTCGTCCACAACAAGGTGCCATCATCCCCGACTGCCCATCCGCGGTCCCGGTCGTAGAACGTGATGTCGCGCAGCATGTCGTTCTGATAAACGGGTGTATTCACCTTGCGGAACGAAAATGCGTCATCGGTGCTGACGTATATCGACGAGTCCGCCGCGACGAACACCGAGCGATCTCCGACGCTGAACGGGTTACGTACCGCGACGGTGTTGATCGCGCTGGTCGCGTCAATCTGCACCTCGCGCCAGCCCCGTGCGGGCGGCTGAAACGCGATGATGTGCGGTTCAACCCGGGTTCCGTATCGTTCTTCACCCACCGCGATGATGGCATAGGAATTCCAGGTGTAGGAGCCACCTTCAGCCTTCGCGACCGGCAGTGCAGCGACATCGTTGATCGTGATCGCCGGACCGCCGTGATACACCGGTGCCCACTCCTGTTGCTCTTCGAGGTAGACACGAATCTCACCCTTCGGGCCGATGAGGAACAGGGGCAGTTTGTCGCCGTCTCGGACCAGTTTCCAGTCGCCGCCCAACTTCTCGTGCCGGATCCAGCGCTGCACTTCGTCCGTGCGATAAAGGATGCCGCTCTCCGGCGAATACAGCCAGCCGGTGCCGTCCCCGGAAAACTCAATCGAACTCAGGTCGCGCCACGCAGGCGGATCAACCCGTTTCCACTCATTGTAGCCCTCGCTGTCTTTCGCGAAGGCCGACAACGCAGCCACGACAATCAGGATCGCAGCGATGGATCGAGTGATATGTCGGGTCGGGAATTTCATCTCACTCCGATACCGTCATCCCGCTAAGGCAAGGTTTCTCAGTCGTGTAATCGCCAGCAATCGTTCGGCCAGCAGCAGCAGGAACGCTGCAATCGCGAACGGATAGAACAGTTCTTTCCAATTGCGGATGTGTTCGATCTCGACCTCGGTGCGTTCCATCTGGTCGATCCGCTCATAGATAGCACGCAGGGCTTCGGTGCTGGTTGCACGGAAGTATTGCCCGCCGGTCAGATCCGCGATATGCCGGAGCAGGTCTTCGTCAATGCGCACTTCCACATTTCGATAGGATATCGCCCCGGACGGGGTCCGCACCGGCGCGCGGGCGTTGCCGCGCGTGCCAACGCCGATGGTATAAATCTTGATGTCGAGCTCCGCTGCCGCGCCCGCCGCAGTCAACGGGTCGGGCTGGTCGACGTTGTTGACGCCGTCCGTAAGCAGGATCATCACCTGGCTCTTGCCATCTCCGTTGCGGAGGCGGTTCGCTGCGACGGCGATCGCCTTGCCGATGGCGGTGCCGTCCTCGACCACGCCCGCCTGCATCTGGTCCATCAGGCCTTCGAGCACTTCGTAGTCGAGGGTCAAGGGTGCCCACGTGAACGCTTCGCCCGCGAACATGACCAGGCCGATGCGGTCGGAGATGCGCCCGTCAATGAATTCCTTCGCGACCATCTTCGCTGCCTCGAGCCGGTTTCGCGGTTCGAGGTCTTCAGCGAGCATCGAGGTGGAGATGTCGAGCGCCATCACGATGTCGATCCCCTCGGAGTGAACCACCTGTTCATCAAGAGATGCTCGCGGACGTGCGACGGCCACAACAAGAAGAATCACCGCAAGCACGCGGAGGATGAATGGCACATGACGCAGCAGGGGACGGTAGCGTCCCATCAACGGCTTCAGGTTGCTACTTGAGGGGAAGGTGATGGTCGGTTGCGACACACGTTGCCGCCACCAGTACCAGCCAATCATCAGCGGCACGATCAGCAGTCCGAGAAAGGCCCACGGGTTCGCCCATTCAGTCATGAACGGTCCTCCCGCGTTTCGGACTCAGAGAGATCTCGATCAGCGAATTCTGCTGAAGGTGATGAAAGCGAGTGTTTCTCGGGGTCGGAAGAGGTCGACCACGAGGACGGCTCCGTAGGCTCGGCGGACTTCTCAAACGTACTCCCCACGGAGCCGCCGCGTGGATTTTTAGTCGTAGATACTGAACTGGCAGAAACTTCGGCCGTGGTGTCTGAACCGTTTTCCTGCTCACTCAGCTCAGGTCTGGGCCGGAATTCGTCGATTATACTCTCGACATCAGAGTATAAGTTCCCGGCGGACTTGCCGTCCAGCGTCCCTCGCGCGAATTTTACCATATCCGAGGCAGTCAGGAGCCCGTGCAGTTTCTTGCTATCGAAAGAAATAGTAGCGCTTTTCATCCATCGGCGGACCTCGTGAGAGGTCATCTCCAGGATGGGCTCCTCAAATTCTCGCTCGAGCAGGCGCTTAGTTATGAAAACGAGTGTACTGACATAACCCTTTATGTCACCTCGCGCGAGCGGGTTGTCGTTCCTCAGGGCCGCCATCGCGGCCATCGCCTGCTCATAGGGTTCCAGTTCGGGAATGATGAAGTCGCCATCCTCGCCGGCGCGTTTCCGGTGTGTCCACCAGTTCCAGGCCAGCCAGCCGAGCAGGATCAGCGCGAGCACGCCACCCACCCATGGACCATAATACTTCAGCCAGTCCTGCAGGGTCATCTTCAGGTCGGCCTGGCTTTTCAGTGGACGCATGGTAACGCTCGTATCCGCGAGCACCGAGGCGATGTACATGCTGTCGGCGGGCAGGGTCCACGGGTCCGCGCCGACGGTGAAGTCGACCGGGCCGGTAGAGAAGTAGCCGGTGTCGTATGCGGCAACGGTCAGCTGCAATGCGACGCCGGGCAGGTCTCTCGCTTGCTTGCCGGACAGAGTATCGATGCTGAGGATGTGAAACTCGCCGAGCTGTTCACCGACGGCAGGCCACTCGATGCCGGTGAGGTCGGTGTGGTCCGGGATCACGATGCGGACGTTCACCGGGTCGCCGACGCGCGCCGTGTCCGGGCTGATCTCGAGATACGGGATCGGCGGATCCTGGGCGAACGCGAACAGTGCCAGTGCGGGTATCAGGCAGAGTACAAACAGGGAGCGAGGGGTCATCGTTTCCGCTCCCGTTGCTTGAAGAACCGGACCAGCGGCCGCAAATACGGCTGGTCGGGTTCGGTCAGATCGATGACAACACGGTCGATGTTGTTGCGGCGGAAAAACTGGGCGATATCGCTCTCTTCCCGGGATTTGCCCAGGTGGTAAGCAGCGCGCACAGTTTTGTTCGAGGTGTCGAACCACACCACTTCGCCGGTTTCCGGATCTTCGGCGGCGAACCAGCCGACATTCGGCACTTCCCGTTCACGCGGATCGATGATGTGCAGCGCGACGAGGTCGTGCTTCGCGCCGGCGACCTTGGCGGCATTTCGCCACGAATCGGACTCGGTCTGGAAGTCTGAGATGAGGAACACGATCGCGCGTTTGTTCAGCCCGCGCAGCAGGGTTTCGAGGCCGACGGTGAGGTCGGTGCCGCGTCCTTTGGATGACCACGCGAGCAGATCGCGCACCATGCGCAGGGTGTGGCGAGTCCCGCCTTTCGGGGGGATGTATTCCTCGAGCCGGTCGCTGAACAGCACCATCCCCACCTTGTCCTGATTGCGGATGGCGGAGAAGGCGAGCACGCCGGCGATTTCCGCCGCCATCTCGCGTTTGAAGGACGCGACGCTGCCGAAGTCGCCGGACGCGGACACGTCCACCAGCAGCATCACATTCAGTTCGCGTTCTTCCTCGAACAGCTTGACAAAGGGTTTTCCTTCGCGCGCGGTCACATTCCAGTCAATGGTGCGGACCTCATCGCCCGGGACATACTCCCGCACCTCGCTGAACTCGATGCCGCGGCCCTTGAATGCGGAATGGTATTCCCCGCTGAAAAGCTCATTGACCGCGCCGCGAGTGCGAATCTCGATGTTGCGAACCTTGCGCACGAGCTCGCGGGTGGTCATGGCACTTCCACTCCCATCAGGATGTCATCGACGATGCTGTCGCTGGTGCGTCCCTCGGCTTCCGCCTCGAAGCTCGGCAGGATGCGATGCCGCATCACGTCATGCCCGATCGCGCGAATGTCTTCCGGGATCACGAATGCGCGTCCCTGCAGCACGGCCCAGGCTTTCGCCGCCTTGACGAGGAACAGCGTGGCGCGCGGGCTGGCGCCGAAGTTGATCAGCTCTTTCAGGTTGTCGAGACCGAATTTCTCGGGGTCACGGGTCGCGAACACCAGATCGAGGACATAGTTCTCGATCTTTTCGTCCACGTAGACCCGGTCCACAATATCACGCGCAGCGAGGATGGTCTCCGGCTTGATGATCGGCGTAACGGTCGGCGGAGCGCCGATGTGGCCGTGCAGACGCAGAATCTGGCGTTCTTCCTCACGGTTCGGATAGCCGACTTGCAGCTTGAGCATGAACCGGTCGACCTGCGCTTCCGGCAAGGGGTACGTTCCCTGCTGTTCGATCGGGTTCTGTGTCGCCAGCACGAGGAACGGGCTCGGCAGTTTGTGCGTCTCTTCGCCGAGCGTCACCTGCTTTTCCTGCATCGCTTCGAGCAACGCCGATTGCACTTTCGCCGGGGCACGGTTGATTTCGTCCGCGAGAATGAACTGGGCGAAAATGGGGCCGGTCTTGGTCTCGAAGGTGCCTTCACGGGGATTGTAGATCAACGTACCGACGAGGTCGGCGGGGAGCAGGTCCGGTGTGAACTGAATGCGGTGGAAGCTGCCATCAACGGCGGAGGCAAGGGTTTTCACCGCCAGTGTTTTCGCCAGCCCGGGCACGCCTTCCAGCAGCACGTGTCCGTCCGCCAGCAAGCCCACCAGCAGGCGTTCCACCATGTATTCCTGTCCAACGAGGACCTTTGCAACTTCATCGGTGAGTTGCCGTAACGGTTGGCTGACGCTTTGAACCTGTTCGGTGACAGCCTGAATATCCTGGTTCATCGAATCCTCAGTCCCCTGTTGCTGAATTGGTTTGGTTGTGTGATGGGTGAACGTATCGCACGGTTACAAGTGTAGACGCCGGGGAGCTCGACAGCAACGCGCTGCACGCGAATTCTTTCTCCCTCGAAGTCCGCTGCGGTCACTCAAGAGGTCGCGGCAAAGTTCCAGATCGGCTTCAGGATGGAGAGCGGAGGGAGAGGGAGAGCGCTGTGTGGCCCGGCATGGTGTTTTTGTCCGAGTCGGGTATCGCGGAGGGGGAGGGAGATTCAAAATGGAACGGCGGTCGGGGTTGTGTGTGCAATCCAATGAGAGCCGGGATCAGGAATTTTCGGATCTATTTCTAAGAAAAAGTCATACGTTCACTTGCGAAGCCTGAAGTTGCAGTATATACTTCAATTAGGCGAGGTCGTCATTCGGTTCTACGTGCGTTAACAACGAACCTATTGAGTGCAGCATGACTCATACTTTACCATTGGGGCGCCACGAGGCCCAATGGCGACCAGACGGAGAGATGCCACCCTGAGCACGGGGTGGCATTTGCCGTTTGTAGCTTCGAGTCCTGAGTCCTGAGTCCTGAGTCCTGAGTCCTGAGTCCTGAGTCCTGAGTCCTGAGTCAGGAGTGGTGAGTGGTGAGTGGTGAACCAACTGACGTGGCCGTGTTTGTTTACAAACGCGGCTGCGCCGCTCTTGGATAGTCGATATGCCCACGACATTTATGTCGTGGATGATCCAACGATTCCGTGTCTGAGTCTACAAATTATCTGACCCGTGCGGGCAGGTACTGGGGACAAAGTGTCCCCGTCCATTAGCGGTCATATTCGATCTCATGCCCACGCACGGACTCGTCGATCTGTCCCTGCCAGTAGACGCGTTGTCCCATTACCCACGTGCCCACTGGAACACCCTGTACCTCCGTGCCATGCCACGGTGACCATTTCGTCTTCGTCAACTGGTTTTCGTCGAGGATGGTGTGGGTTGCGTTCATGTCGATCAGCACGAGATCGGCGTCGTTGCCTTCCGCGATCTGTCCCTTGTTCGCGAGATGCCAGATCTCGGCGGGTTTGGTGCACATCCAGTGCACGACCTGTTCCAGCGTGCAGCGTCCCCGGTTGACCTGGTTCAGCATCAGCATCAGCGAGTTTTCGACGGCGGGAATGCCAGACGGCGACTTGGGATACGGCTGCGATTTTTCCTCGAGTGTATGCGGAGCATGGTCGGTGGCGATGACCTCGATGGTGCCGTCCAGCAGGCCGCGCCACAGTCCGTCGTTATCGGCGAGGGTCTTGAGCGCCGGATTCATCTGGATGCGTGAACCGAGCCGCGGGTAATCGTCCACGTTGAAGAACAGGTGATGCGGGCAAACCTCGGCGGTGACCGGCGCGCCAGCCGCCTTTGCCTCGCGGATCAACGGGACTTCGTCCGCCGTGGACATGTGCAGCACGTGGAACGGGTGGTTGTGCCGTGTCGCGAGGTCAATCGTTCGTTTCGTCGCAATGACAGCGGCTTCATGGTTGCGGATCTGGCTGTGTACCGCGATGTCGACTTTGGTTTTGTCGCCGATCAGACGGGCAGTGTTGGCACGGACCAACGTCTCGTCCTCACAATGCGCACAAATCGGCAGCATCGTCTCGGCGAAGATCGCTTCGAGCGCGTCCTGTTCATTCACCAGCAGGTCGCCGGTGCTGGACCCGATGAAGATCTTGATGCCCGGGGTGCGGGTGGCGAATTTGAGCACGTCCAGGTTGTGCGGTGTCGCGCCGACGTAGAAGCCGTAATTGACCAGCGATTTCTCTGCGGCGATATCGAGCTTGTCGATCAACGCTTCGAGCGTGGTCGTGGTCGGGTTGGTGTTCGGCATCTCGAGGAAGCTGGTGACGCCGCCCCGGGCGCAGGCACGGGATGCGGTGCGCAAATCTTCCTTGTGTGTCAGGCCGGGATCGCGGAAGTGCACCTGGTCGTCGATCACGCCGGGAATGAGGTGCAGCCCGTCGGCGTCGATGACTTCGTCGGCGTGGGTGGTGCGTGGCGCGCCGATGGATGCGATTTTCCCATCCGCGAGCAGGATGTTGAGCCTGGTGGTTTCAAATGGGAGGACGCAGGTCGCTCCCAGGATCAGGGTACGCATAGTTGCTTCCGGCAGTGAATTCGAGACGCCACAAGGTAGTGTCCTCCAGCGCGGATGTCAGTACCAATGGGTTGCCAGCATGGCCTTTCAGGGTGTAACGTTCGTTCATTGAACAAGTCAGTCACACCCCGGTGACTGGGGGCACGGTTTGGGAGGAGAGGTGAAGACGAAGGCGTTGTTGTTGACGTTGCTGCTGACGATGCTGGCGCTGCCCGCATTGGCGACGGAACCGGTCTATGGAATCAAGTTGGGCTTGCACAATCCGAAAGCGACCACGACCGGGCTGTTGTTCGGTTTTACGGCGGGTTCGGAAATCGACGAGCGGTTCGACGCCGGCCTTGGGATTGATTTCTTCCGCAAGACCTACACTGAGACGACAGAGATCGTTGATCCGAACGGTGGCGGCCAGATCAACCCGACCATCGAAGTGCCGGACTTCGAATCCAGCGTCACGATGATCCCGATCATGGCGAATGTGAAGTTCAAGATCCCGATGGGGAGCGATTTCCAGTATCCGCTGCTGCCGTTTGTGCAGCTTGAGGGTGGGTACGTGCTGAGCTGGTACGGTTTCACCAACTATGAGACCGACGAGGACGAGAGCAAGTTCTTCGGCGGTTGGGGATTACGTTTCGGTGTTGGCGCGATGTACCAGATCGGTTCGTCGTCCCGGGTGTCGCTGGACGTTTACTACATGTCGGCGAAGCTGAGCCGTGAGGACGACAATGAAGAGATTGGCCGCCCGGTGATCACAGAGTTGGATCTGAGTGGTGTCGGCATCCGTCTCGGACTGCTGTTCGGCGGCAAGAAGATCGAGTAGTCCGGATCAACCACGCGGGGATAAAACGACGCGTCATTCCGAACGGAACGAAGAGGAGTGAGGAAGAGCCAGCCTTGAGTTTTGCGATTTAAGGTGGTTGGGAATAAGCTGGACCTTCTTCGGTCGCAAACGGACGCGACCTCAAAATGACGTGCTGGCCACCTGTCGACTCAAGTACAAGGTTTTTCGTTCACAGAAAACTCGTTCACGGATAGTCGAAGTCTTGTTGATCGAAGACTGAAGTAAGGATTTCCTGACTCCGGGGAAATGGGTGAATTCTCCGGTTGTGCTGGAACCACGTGACCTGATGAGTGTATGTTGGGCAGCGAGCGGCGATGGTGCCGCTCGTTTTTGTGCGGCAACGCAAAGAAGACAACGATGAAACGCAGCATCCTTCCAGCAGATGAGGTGAAGTCCCGGGCACCCGCCCGGGACCTGACCACGTTTCCCGCGCTTTACGTGGCGGCTTAAGCGGCGGTAGCCAACCGCTCTCACTGCCTCCACATCCAGTCTTTACCCTGAGCAAACACCTGAAGAGTTCTCGGTTGAGTCGCGAAGAATCTCGCGGTTTCGCCTTGTTGTGGCGGAGGTGAGACGATATCTTCCCGGTTCAACTGAGGGGTGACAACGATAGCCAGTGAGCGAAAATATGTCGTACCAGATACAGTTCGAGAATGGCAACAGTGTGGATGTTGCCGAAGGTGTACGTCCGGCCGATCTGTACGAAGAGGCCGGCATCAATCCGAAGAAAGTCATCGCGGCGAAGATTGACGACGAGATCGTTGAGCTGAACCGTGTGCTGCCGCATGGCGGCGAGCTGACCTACATCCGCAAATGCGACGGCAAGAAGCCGTGTCCGCCGGAATCGCTGCACGTGCTGCGTCACACGGCGGCGCATGTGATGGCGCAGGCGGTGATGCGCCTGTTCGATAACGTCGAGTTCGCCATCGGGCCGACCATCGAGGACGGATTCTACTACGACTTCGACCTCGAGCATCGTCTCAGCGAAGAAGATTTCGAGGCGATCGAGGCCGAGATGAAGAAGATCATCGAGGCGGATTACCCGGTCGTGCGGCAGGATGTCAGCGAAGACGAAGCGTGGAACATCCTTGGCGAGCAGCGGGCAACCTTCAAGCGCGAGCTGCTGAAGGGGTTGGAAGGCCAGCAGATCAGCTTTTATTCGCAGGAAGATTTCACGGACTTGTGCCGTGGTCCGCACCTGCCGAGCACCGGGTTCATCGGTGCGTTCAAGCTGCTCAGCGTCGCCGGTGCCTACTGGCGCGGCAAGGAAACCAACCCGATGCTGCAGCGGATTTACGGCACGGCGTTCTTCACCGAAAAGGATCTCAAGAAGTACCTGAACCAGCTCGAGGAAGCAAAGAAGCGTGACCACAAAAAGCTTGGCGCGCATCTGAACCTGTTCATGTTCGACCAGAGTGGTCCCGGTTTTCCGTTCTGGCAGCCGAAGGGCGTGCGGCTCTACCGTGAGGTGGAGAAGCTGATGTACGAAAAGATGGATCAGTATGAGTACGATATGATCCGCACCCCGATGATCCTTAACGAGCAGTTGTGGCGTGAATCCGGCCACTGGGATCATTACCGCGAGAACATGTACTTCACCGAGATCGACGAGAAAGCGTATGCGGTGAAGCCGATGAACTGCCCCGGCGGCACTCGCGTCTTCAACAGCGGATTTTACAGCTACCGCGATTTGCCGGTGCGTCAGGGTGAGTTCGGGTTGGTGCATCGTCACGAGAAGAGTGGTGTGCTCAGCGGGCTGTTCCGGGTGCGGAATTTCACCCAGGATGACGCTCACATCTACTGCACTCCGGACCAGGTGGTGGAGGAAGTTGTCGGCTGCCTGAAGATGGTGCGTGATGTGTACGACCAGTTCGGTTTTGACGATTACAGCTTCGAGCTGTCGACCCGTCCAGAGAAGAGCATCGGCACGGCTGAGATGTGGGAGATGGCTGAGTCTGCCCTTGAAAAGGCACTCGAGCAGGAAGGCATCAACTACCAGCTCAACCCGGGCGACGGCGCGTTCTACGGGCCGAAGATCGACGTGCACATCCGTGACGCGATCAAGCGCACGTGGCAGTGCGGCACCATCCAGGTGGACTTCTCGATGCCGGAACGGTTCGACCTGAACTACGTCAACGAAGCGGGTGACAAGGTGCGTCCGGTGATGATTCACCGTGCCATCTACGGTTCATTCGAGCGCTTCATCGGTATCCTGATCGAGCATTTTGCCGGCAAGTTCCCGACCTGGCTTGCGCCGGTGCAGGCGGTCGTGTTGCCGATCAGCCAGGACAAGTTCGGTGAGTATGCGAACAAGGTGTACGCTGAACTGAAAAAAGCCGGAGTACGTGTCGAAGTCGATGACCGCAACGAATCGCTGAACAAGCGTATCCGTGAACAGCAGAAGCAGTACGTTCCGTACATGCTGGTCGTTGGCGAACGCGAGAAGGAAGATGGGACTGTCGCCGTGCGCCGCCGTGACGGGGTGCAGGTGACGGAACCGATCCCAGTCAGCGAGTTCGCGAAGCTGGTCGTCGCCGAGCAGCAGTCGCGCGCGGTGGAGATGACCATCGGTGCGCCTGAGCCTGCGACGGAACCGGCGTAACCGGGAGTCAAGTAAGCGAGTCCAACAGCCGCAGCCTGAGAGGGGTTGCGGCTGTTTTTCTCACCGGTACTCATGAAACGACACATCTCGTGAGGTATATTCCCTCGGTCAACGGCAAGGGGAGGAGATCATGCTCTGGCGAAATCTGCTACAGGCGATCCTGGTATCGCTTCTACTTACCACGGTCGCGTTCGCGGCCGCCATCTATGATGAAGAGACCGTAGTTATTCCGGAAACCGCAGTCGTCGATGAAACCCTGATTTTAACGGGTGAATCGGTCACGATCTATCCGTTTGTGGACGGCGATATTATCTCGGCCTGCCGCAGCCTCAATCTGTTCGGCAACATCAGCGACAATGTCTTTGCCGCCTGCCGCACGGCGGATATCCGTGGCAACGCCAACGACCTGCTGGTGTTCGCACAGACAGTGAACATCAAGAGCGACACGACCGGCGACATCCGCGGCGCCGCCCAGACATACAACATTTACAGCTTCGTGGACGGCGACGTCCTCTGCGCGGGCGAGTCGGTCTTCATCGGTCCGGGTGCCGTTGTTACCGGAGACGTTTATGTCGGTGCGGGGACACTGACCGTGCTCGGCGACGTGCTGGGCGATGTCAAGGGCGGAATGCAGTTCATCAACATCGGTGGCACGGTTCACGGGGACGTGGAAGCGTGGACCAACGAGATTCTCTTTACCGGATCCGGCGAGGTGCTTGGTGATCTCAACTATCACCGTGACGAAGCGTTGGAGATCGACTTTTCGCGCAATGTCCGTGGCCAGATCACTTTCATCGAGGATCTCGAGCACGACTTCGACCACGACGATGACGGGTTCAGCGGGTTCGTGTTCGGGTTCTTCCTCCTGCTGACGGCGGTCGTCACCACCTTCCTGCTGCTCTGGATCTGGCGGCGTGGGGTGGAGGGTTCGCTCATCGCGATGGAGCAGAAGACCGGCATGAGCATCATTGCTGGTCTGCTTGGCACGATTGCCCTGCCGTTCGTCGCGATCATCCTGCTGGTGATGGTGATTACGATCCCGGTAGGATTAATGCTGTTGATGCTGTACCCGGTGCTGCTGTATCTGGGCTGGATTGTGTTCGGCATCTGGCTGGGCAAAACGCTGCTGGACGGGCTGACTCGTCAGACGGTATCGATCTGGATTGCGGCTCCGGTAGGCGTGCTGCTTGTCGGAATCCTCGGCTATGTGCCGTTTGTCGGGTTTTTCATCGCGTTGGTGACGACGTTGATCGGAATGGGCATGCTGATCATGCAGCTGCTCGGTTTGCGAAGGTTGCAGACGTGGTAAACCGATCACAGGGGCCGCGAGGGCAGTGCTTGCTTTCGCGGTTTCTGTTTGCTACCTAGCGGCTCCGATTTGGATAGAATACGGTTAGTTGCGTCAACGTCCCGCCGGTGTGGTCAGCACGCGGCGGAACAACATGAGGTGGACGTGGCGGAGAGGACAGAACGCGTGCTGGTGACCGGCGCGCTGGGTCAGATCGGTTCAGAGTTGGTGCAGAGTCTGCGCGCACGGTATGGTGGGGACCATGTGGTGGCGTCGGACATGCGCACGGATGCGTCCCCGGAGATCTGCGAAGGGGGGCCGTGCGAAAAGCTCGATGTGACGGATGGCAAGATGCTGGCCGAGATCTGCGACCGGTACAAAGTGGATACCATTTATCACCTCGCCGCGATCCTTTCCGGTGTTGGCGAACAGAAGCCGGACCTCGCGTTTGACGTCAACATGAACGGCCTGAAGAACGTGCTCGACGTCGCGCGCGAACGGAAGATGCACCGCGTGATGGTGCCGAGCTCGATCGCCGTGTTCGGTCCGACCACACCTCGTGACAACACGCCACAGGAAACGTTGCTGCGTCCGACCTCGATGTACGGCGTGACCAAAGTCGCCGGCGAACTGCTGTGCGACTACTACTGGCAGAAATACGGGCTGGACGTCCGCGGGGTGCGTTACCCCGGCCTGATCTCGTACAAGACGCAACCCGGCGGCGGAACCACGGATTATGCCGTCGCAATTTACTACGATGCCATCCAGCACGGGAAGTACACCTGCTTCGTCTCGGAAGATACCGTGCTGCCGATGATGTACATGCCCGATGCGTTGCGCGCCCTGATCGAACTGGCGGAAGCGCCGGGCGAAAAGCTGCGCTACCGGAACGCGTACAATCTTGCGGCGTTAAGCTTCTCGGCAGGCGAACTTGCGGCCTCGATCAAGAAGCGGATGCCGGAGTTTGAGGTAGTTTACGAACCCGATTTCCACCAAGCCATTGCCGACAGCTGGCCGAAAAGCATCGATGACAGCGACGCACGAGCGGACTGGAACTGGTCACCCGAGTATGATCTCGACCGGATGACGGACGACATGCTGGCGGAGTTGAGAAAGCAGCTGCAGCGTGTCGGAGTGGAAGACTGATGCTTTGAGGTAGAGGATTCAGTCCACAGCATTGCCCCTCTCAGAACCGATAGTTCAGCCCGCCGGTTGATGCGATGACGCAAACGGCGGGCTCATGTTTGCATTGCATCAGGGATTCCCAACATCTACCTTTGTGGTTTTTCTTTTTGGAGCGAACTGTGTCCCATCCACTCGTCGACATCGTCATCCCGGAAGCCCTCGAGCTGACCTGGATGAAGCATGAAGAAGAGCTGACCGTTGGCCCGTTCATCTTCCCGGCGAAAGTGCCGGTACCTGTTGCGGGGGAAGGGAACCAGCTTGTGCGCGAAGGCTGGATGCAGTTTCCGTTCGCCGGACGCCCACCAATTCCTGCCGGTCTTGACGGCGAGGGATCACAGGCGGAAGGCAAGGAACTATTGGAAGCCTTCGCCGGTGGACACCTGATCCCGGGCTCGAAAGATCACCAGTCGCTGGTGGATGAAGTCGGCCGTGCGTTGTTGATTCACGCGGCGTTTTGTGATGATGCGAAGTGGTGCGAGGAAGCACGCGACGTGTTCGCCCGCGCGGGTGAAGGCGCGGTGCTGTTTGAAATCCTCGTCCGCCGGGCCAAGGGACGGATCGGCGAGGGTGTGCATTTTCTCGAGCAGAAGGACGGCGAACAGGCGATGTACGAGTATCTGCTCGCGCGGTTGCTCTATTATGGCGCGCACCTGCTCAGCCCGACGACTCCGGGTGTTTTGTACGAAATGGGTGTGTTGACGCACGATCTCGCGCATCAGTTCCAGGTCGATGACGGGCAGGATCCGGAGAACTGGAGGCGTACACTGGCCCGCGAGGTGGTGCAGTACTTGTACCTGGCGCTGGTGGACGATGGAGTGCGTGACGAGACCCCGGCGCTGTTCCTGCGGGCTGCGAATCGTGAGACGGTTGGCGAACTCGACGGCGCAATTGAAGATTATCAGCGGTATCTGGAGTCTCCTGCGGCGCAGACGTACCCGCAGATCACGGAGGCAGCAACGCAACGGCTGCAGGCATTACAGGCCCGATCCTGATTCGTGGGAGATGTTGGCGGACAGGAAAGCGGAAAAGAGTATTACGACGTAATTGTCTTTCGTTCTTGTGCAATCTGTCTCGCTGATGCTCCATCGAGGCGGGTAATCTCATGAATGCGCTTGGATGAACGCCGAAGTGGGGAGTTGAACGGTTTGATGTCTTGCTCGCCAGCGAGCCGGATATTACGTTTGCTAGTCTATGAAGCTTTACCTGACAACTCTGCGTGAAGGCCGCAACGAGGTTTCTGAAACGTTGCCGCCGGAACGTCTGGGGCTTGACGACGAGGTGTTCACCGAACCGGTCACGGTGAGCGGCACGGTGGAATGGAGCGGGGATCACGCGGATGTGCGGCTGCACATCGAAGCGCCGGCTCATTTTGCCTGTGATCGCTGTGCGGAAGAGTTTGATCGTCCGGTGACGGCCGAGGCCATGGTGCAGGTTCTCATTCAGGACCCACCGGACGAAGAAGCAGACGACGATGAGGCGGATGGCATTGTCTACGCCGGGCGGCGGGGAACAAACGCCGACCTGACGGAAGAGATTGTTGACGCCCTGCTGTTGGAAGTACCATTACGGCGGTTGTGTTCGCCTGACTGCAAGGGCTTGTGTCCGTACTGCTACACGAATCTCAACGAAGAAACGTGTGAGCATGTGGGGCTGGAGCAGCCGGCGCCGGATGAACCGCGCGGCGAGACGATCGCCGACAAGCTGAAGAAAAAGCAGCAACGATAGAATTGAGGTGCATTGTGGCAGTTCCGAAAAAGCGTACCAGTTCAGCGCGACGTGACAAGCGTCGTTCTCATCATGCATTGACTCCGGTCAATGTCAGCATCTGCGACAACTGCGGCGCTTATACACGACCTCATCGTGCATGCCCGGAATGCGGCCATTACAAGGGTCGTATTGTTGGCGCATCGCGCGAGAAGTAAACGGTTACCGGGGCGAGGGACGTGCCGGTACGAGTGGCGTTGGACACTGCAGGCCGTGAACCGGGTTGCCGGACGGTCATCAGCGGTGTGCTCGCTGCGATAGAGGAGGCTGGTACTCAGGGCGTGGACGTCCATCCGGTCCTGTACGGCTCTTCGGACGAGATCCGCGAGATATTGCGTGAACTTGCCGGATCCTCCATGGCGGAGGAGACGGTTCTGGTTCGCAATGCTCCCGAGGTGATCGAGATGAACGAGGAGCCGGCGGAGGCACTCCGTACCAAGCCGAATAGTTCTATCTTGTGTGGTATCAAGGATTTATCTGCTGGTGTTGTTGACGCATTCGTGTCAATGGGCAACACCGGTGCGATTGTCGGCGCCAGCCGCGCATTTCTCAAGCAGGTGCGTTGGATTGGCAAGCCGGCGCTGGCGGTTCCGATGCCGCGAACAGGTGGTGGGCATTCCCTGCTGCTGGACGTGGGTGCGTCTCCCGACCCCAAGCCCGGTCACCTGATGCAGTTCGCGGCGATGGGCACAGCGTACATGAGTACGCTCTATGATGTATCCAACCCTCGGATCGGGTTGTTGAACATCGGTGTCGAATCACACAAGGGAGACGAACGTGCGCGGGACACTTTCAAGCTGCTTTCGCGCAGCCCGCTCAACTTCATCGGCAATATCGAGGGCGGGGATATATTCAGCGACAAGGCGGACGTGATCATCACCACGGGCTTTGTCGGCAACATCTTGTTGAAATTCACCGAGTCGATCCCATCGTTCCTCGGGCGATTGAACTGCCCTGATGGATCGGTGCTGGGCGCGATCGAGGCGATGGCGCAATTCGACTACCGGAGATACGGCGGGGCCAGTTTGCTCGGCGTGGATGGGACGGTTGTGATTGGACATGGCCGAAGCTCATCCGAGGCGGTGACTCATGCGGTACGCTGGGCGGGCAAATTGGTGAACCGGGACATGCTCAGCTCGTTGCGCGATCAAGTTTTCCGGACGCGCCGGGCGGTGTGGCTGTCCAACCCGTTCTCTCGTGGAGAAGGTGCGGATGATACATGATTTCGATAGGCCGGTCGCCCGGATCGCGGGGACGGGTCACGCCACAGGAACCAGGATTCTGACCAACGCCGATCTGGAAAAGATGGTCGAAACGTCAGATGAATGGATCACGACTCGAACCGGCATCAAGGAACGCCGGATTGTCGAGAATGGCGTGGTCACGTCCGATCTGTGCGTCGATGCCTGTCAGCAGGCGTTGGACGAAGCCGGGGTCAGCCCACACGAAATCGACTACATCGTCCTCGGGACGGTGACAGGGGATATGAAATTCCCGTCGACGGCGACCATTATTCAGTCGAAGCTGAAGGCGTACAACGCGACCACGTTCGACGTTTCTGCCGCGTGCAGCGGTTGGGTTTATGGTATTGAGATTGCGGATAGTTTGATCCGAGCTGGCCGTGCGGACAAGATCCTGGTCATCGGCGCGGAGATCCTGTCTAGCATGACCAACTATAACGATCGCAAGACCTGCGTCCTCTTCGGTGACGGCGCGGGTGCGGCGTTGCTGGTTCGCAGTAATGATGATCGCGGATTTCTTTCGACCTACACCGGCTCAAACGGCGATCTTGCGCATTTGCTGATCTGTGAGGGTGGTGGATCGTACAAGCCAGGGAAGAATCGCGATATTCCGTCTGAAGATTTCACCATCTACATGAACGGAAACGAAGTGTTCCGTCATGCCGTGCGGATCATGGACCACGCCGCGTTGACGGCGCTGGAGAAAGCGCGGCTTTCGCCGGAGGACGTGGACATGTTCATCCCGCATCAGGCGAATATTCGCATCATCGAAGCGATGAAGAAACGGCTCAAGTTCCCGGATGAAAAAGTGTTTGTGAACATCCAGAAGTACGGGAACACATCGTCGGCTTCGATTCCGACGGCGCTCGATGAGGCGAAGAATCAAGGGCGCGTGAAGGAAGGCGACGTGATTCTCGTCGCGGCGTTTGGTGGCGGGTTTACATGGGCATCCGCTGCATTCCGGTTGTAACTCTTAGACGATCGCGCGGATCGTTATCTGTAGTCAGTGTTGCTGTCAGGGAGCGGAAGAGGAGCGGCATGGGCACAGCATTTCTCTTTCCCGGTCAGGCCAGCCAGTTTGTTGGCATGGGTGCGGATCTGTATGAGCAGTTCGATGTGGCGCGGATCATGTTTGATCGCGCGGACAACGATCTGCCGTTCGATTTGAAGCGCCTTTGCTTTGAGGGCCCGATCGAAGAGCTGACGCAGACGCGTGTCACTCAGCCTGCCATTTTCGTTGTCTCCGTCATCACCTCGATCCTGCTCGGTCCCAAGGACATGATGGCTGCCTCTGCGGGGCACAGCCTCGGGGAATACTCGGCGCTGGTCGCGGCCGGTGCGTTGAATTTTGACGAAGCGTTGAAGGCCGTCGCGTTACGTGGTGAGTTGATGCAGAACGCCGGCAACGTCCGTCCCGGCACCATGGCCGCCGTTATCGGGATGAACGAAGAGCAGGTCAACGCATTGTGCGCGGAAGCCTCGACGGATGACGAAGTCGTCGTGCCCGCGAATTTCAACAGTCCCGGCCAGATCGTGGTCTCAGGTGACGTGGAAGCGGTCAAGCGCGCGGTGGAACATGCGAAGCCGATGGGCGCGCGGATGGCCAAATTGCTGAATGTGTCCGGCGCGTTTCATTCGCCGTTAATGGCACCGGCCGCGAAGGAACTCGCGGCGAAATTATCCGAAACGCCGATCCGGCCTCCGTCGGTGCCGGTGTATCTGAATGTGACCGCGAAGCCGACGACCAATCCGGACGAAATCCGTGAGCGGTTGATTGATCAGTTGACCCATCCGGTGTTGTGGGAGCAGACGCTGCGCAACATGGCGGATGGTGATGAACTCACGCATTATCTCGAAGTGGGTCCGGGCAATGTGCTGCAGGGGCTGGTCAAGCGGACGCTGGCCGGTGCAGCCTTCAGCGGCGCGGGCAATGCGGAACAGGTGCAGGCAATACTGGACGAAGGCGTGCACTAGCTTGCGTGCAGGCTGAGCGAACAGGAGAGAGAGGAAACGATGTCACAGCTTCAGGATAAAGTAGCCCTGGTAACCGGCAGCGCCCGGGGTATCGGACGCGCGATTGCGGAAGAACTGGCACGTGAAGGCGCGACGGTCATCATCCACGACATCCTCGCGGATGCCGCGAAGGAGACCGCCGAGGAGTTTCGCAAGCAGGGATGGAAGGCGACAGCGATCGCGAGCAATGTCGCGGTGGCGGAAGACGTGGAAGCTACTATCGCCCGTGTCCTGGCCGAGCATGAACGCATCGATATTCTCGTCAACAACGCTGGTGTCACCCGGGATAACCTTCTCATGCGGATGAAGGAAGAGGACTGGGACCTGGTGCTGACCGTGAATTTGAAGGGCGCGTTCCTGATGACCAAGGCGGTTACGCGTCCGATGATGAAACAGAAGTACGGCCGGATCGTGAACATGGCGTCCGTCGTTGGTGTGATGGGCAATGCCGGGCAGGCGAACTACTCGGCAAGCAAGGCCGGTCTGATCGGATTTACCAAGTCGATGGCGAAGGAGCTGGCGGCGCGTGGTGTGACCGTCAACGCGATCGCGCCCGGGTACATCGAAACCGAGATGACGGCGAAACTGCCGACGGCTGCGCGGGAAGTGTTTTTGCAGCAGACGCCGCTGGGACGTCCCGGCAAGCCGGAAGATGTCGCCCGCGCGGTGGCGTGGCTGGCATCGGACAACGCGGAATTCATCACCGGCCAGGTGCTGCATGTGGATGGCGGGATGGTGATGTAGCGATAGCAAAGAACAGAAAACGATAGCAACAAAGAAAACACCCCATTGAGGAAGGAATTCAACCATGGCAACCGACGAACAGATCAAGAAGGTCAAAGAGATCATCGCTGAGCAGCTTGGTGTGGATATGGGCGAAGTGACGATGGAAGCGTCGTTTATCGACGACCTCGGCGCGGACTCGCTGGATACGGTCGAGCTGGTGATGGCGTTCGAAGAGGCTTTCGACATCGAAATCCCGGATGAGGACGCGGACAAGATGCAGACCGTCGGCTCCGCGATCGAGTACCTGGAATCGAAGATTAACGGTTGAGCCGCTCTATGGCGAAACGCGTATTTGTCACGGGGATGGGGGCGATCTCTCCCATCGGCATCGGTGTCGATGCGACCTGGTCAGCGCTCGTGGACGGCGTCAGCGGTGCCGGTCCGATCACTCGCTTCGACTCGTCGGAACACAAGACTCACTTCGCTTGCGAAGTCAAGGATTTTGATCCGGCGCAGTACATGGACCGTAAAGATGCCAAGCGAATGGACTTGTTTTCCCAGTTCGCGATGGCCAGCGCGGTCGAAGCTGTAGAGATGGCGAGCCTTGACTTTGACAACGTCGATCCGGACCGGATGGGTGTCGTATATGGTTCCGGTATGGGCGGGATGATGATCTACGAAGAGCAGATGACCAAGCTGAATGAAGCCGGCCCGAGCCGGATCAGTCCGCTGTTCATCCCAATGCTGATCGGCGACATCATTCCCGGCCACATCTCGATGCGCTACAACATGAAGGGCCCGAACTACGGTGTACAGTCGGCGTGTGCCACGTCGTCCCACGCCCTCGGGCTGGCCTTCATGCACCTGCGCGCCGGTGATGCGGACGTGATGGTTTCCGGCGGTTCGGAAGCGCCGTTGACCCGGCTCGGCACAGCGGGGTTCAACAGCGCGCGCACGTTGTCAACGCGCAACGACGATCCGATGCACGCCAGCCGTCCGTTTGACAAGGATCGAGACGGCTTCGTGATGGCGGAAGGCGCGGCGACGTTCGTGCTTGAGACCGAGGAACACGCCAAGGCTCGCGGCGCGAAGATTTACGCCGAGCTGGCGGGTTACGGTTTCACGGGCGACGCGCATCACCTGACTGCACCCGCGCCGGATCATGAGGGCGCGCAGCGGTCCATGCGTCAGGCGCTGAAATCCGCCGGGCTGACGGTCGAGGACGTTGACTACATCAACGCGCACGGCACGTCAACCGAACTCAACGATCTCAATGAGACCATTGCGATCAAGAAGGTGTTCGGGGATCATGCCCGTGTCGCGGCGATCAGCTCGACGAAGTCGATGACCGGGCATTTGCTCGGTGCGGCCGGTGCGATGGAGATGCTCGCGTGCGTGAAAGCGTTGCGCGAAGGGATCATCCCCCCAACGATTAACTACGAGACCCCCGATCCCGAATGCGATCTCGATTTTACGCCGAACAAGGCAGTCAAACGCGAGATCAAGGTTGCAATGTCGAACACATTTGGTTTTGGTGGTCACAACGCGTCGCTCGTGTTAAAACGAGTCGACGACTGACGGGAGCAGTCCGGTGAGGTGGTGGCCAAGCTGGCTACGGTTCGGAAGAAAACGTTCTCGCCGTCCCGGGGCTCAGTGGTCGATGTCCCAGTTGGAGAACAAGATCGGGTATCGGTTTAAGGACCGCGATCTGCTCGACAGTGCGCTGAAACATCGTAGTGTCATCGTCACAACCGGCGAAACCCGTGAGGACACAAACGAGCGTCTCGAGTTTCTCGGTGACGCGGTGCTGGATCTGATCGTGCGGGAAGCGTTGCTGGAGTTATTTCCCGGCGCACGGGAAGGCCAGCTCACCCGTTACAAGAGTCAGCAAGTCAGCGGACGGCAGCTCGCTCGCCTCGCCCGGCAGATGGAGCTTGGGCAGTATCTCCAGATGAGCCAGGGGGAGGAACGCAGCGGTGGACGCAGCCGCAGCAGCATTCTCGAAGACGCAATGGAAGCGTTGATCGGTGCGATTTACCTGGACGGTGGTCTGCCACCAGCCCGGAAATTCATCGAACGCTTCATTTCACAGAAGGTGCGGCCCGGCCATGAACCGGAACGGGATCGCAACCACAAGAGCCTGTTGCTTGAGCACGTGCAGTCTCGTGGCATGAAGCATCCGACATACCGTGTGGTCAGTGAAAACGGTCCGGATCATGCCAAGGTCTTCACGGTGGAGGTTGTCGTTGAGGACAAGGTGTTCGGCTCGGGCCATGGAAAAAGTAAGAAACAAGCGGAACAGAGTGCGGCACGCGAAGCCCTGAAGCATTTGCGGAGTTCTGACAGCGGTAACGATGCGGACGTTGAGTTGGAGTCGTAGCGTCCCGGAGTTTTGCAGGTAGCTGGATGGGCAGGACGGAGTCGCCAGACAATTGGACATCACCACGGACCCCCCGCGGCGCAAGGAGGAAGAGGTATGGATTACCATCTTGACGATTTCCAACAGGAACTGGTAGCGCAGGCGAATCGTATCGGACGGGAGAAGATTCGGCCGGTTGCCGCGGAGTTGGATATATCAGGCGAATTTCCGTGGGACATCGTGAAGATCTTCGCGGATTCCGGTTTCTACGGCCTCTGGGTTCCGGAAGAATACGGCGGTGTCAGCCGCGGCATCATGGATCTCGTGCTGGTCACCGAAGAATTGTCGAAATTCTGCGGCGGCATCTCGCTGGCCGTTGCGGCGAGCGCGTTGGGCACCTTCCCGATCGTAATTTCCGGCAACGACGCACAGAAAGAGAAATTCCTGCCGATGCTGGCTGCCGGTGAAGGGCTGGCCGCGTTTGGGCTCACTGAAGCGTCCGCCGGTTCGGACGCCGGTTCGATCCAGACCCGTGCGGAGAAGAAGGGCGACAAGTACATCCTGAACGGGTCGAAGGTGTTCATTACCAACGGCGGCGTGGCGAAGGTGTACACCGTGATCGCCAGCACCGATCCGGAAAAAGGGACCCGTGGCGCGAGCGCGTTCATCGTCGAGGACGGTACACCGGGCTTCACCTTCGGCAAGAAGGAAGACAAGATGGGCATCCGCGCTTCAGCGACGATGGAGCTCGTCTTCGACAACTGTGAGATCCCGGCAGAGAACCTGATCGGCCGTGAGGGCGAAGGGTTCATGGTCGCGATGAAGACGCTCGATAGAAGCCGTCCCGGAGTCGCCGCGCAGGCGCTCGGGATCGCGGCAGGCGCGCTGGATCTTTCGGTCCAGTACGCGTCCCAACGTGAACAGTTCGGCCAGAGCATCATCCGTTTCCAGGCGATCCAGACCATGCTCTCCGATATGGCGACCAAGGTCGAGGCCGCGCGCGCGATGCTGTATGCGACAGCCCGGATGATTGACGGTGGCGCGAAGTCGTACGCGAAAGAATCGGCGATGTGCAAGGTGTACGCGTCCGACGTGGCGATGGATGTGACCACGGATGCGGTGCAGATCTTCGGCGGGTACGGCTACATGCGGGACTACCCGGTGGAGAAGATGATGCGTGACGCCAAGATCACTCAGATCTACGAAGGCACAAACCAGATTCAGAGGATGGTCATCGCGCGTAACCTGATCAAGGAAGCGCAGCGGGCGTCATAAAATTGAGTTAAATAGCATAGTCCAAGCCGGTTTCCTCTTCAGATGGCAACCGGCTTGCGCTGTTTTAAGGTGGAAAAAATGGACTTCAACGAAGCTAACGAAATCCTCCAAAACTTTAGTGGTGAAAAATTAAGTTCAACAATATCAAGAATTGAAAACGAATTAATGGAAACTGACGTATACAATATATATAATAAATATAATATAAATGATGATTTAGTGAAAGTTGCTATAAAGGTGAAAGAGCTTTCAAGCAAAATAAATATCATATTGCATTCAGTAGCAATATTGAAGTGTTTGCCGCTTATTTTAAAACAAGATGAAGTTATTGAAAATATTTCATTAGGTGCTGGTAATACGGGAAAAGAATTTGATCTTGAAACAAATAGAAGAGTTGCGGAATTTAAGTTCATATTTTGGAGAGGTGGTTCGGAAAGTATAAGGCAAAACTCGATATTTAAAGATTTTTTCGGCTTAGCAGAAGATGAATCAAACAAAGAAAAATATTTGTATGTATTAAGTACGGATCACGTAGTGAAGTTTTTAGAAAGTAATAGGAGTATGAATTCGATATTAAGTAGAAATGTTGGCTTAAAATCTAAATTTGAAACGATCTACGGAGATAAAATTATGTACATAAGAGAATATTATGAAATAAAGAAAAATATAGTTAAAATTAAGGATGTGTCGAAGATAGTTTTTGATGAACCCTTAAGATTGAGGTAATCATGAAAATCGCAATCGGTGGCGCATCGGGACTGGTCGGTCAGACATTACTCGAGTTGCTCGCACAGGATCCGTGGACAAAGCACCAGGTGGTTGCGTTTTCCAGCGAGCGATCAGCCGGGGGAGAGGTGTTGCGTGGTGGCGAACGGTTGCCGTTGCAGCCTCTGCCGGAGGATCCACCGATTGGGGTTGAGGTGCTGCTCAGCGCGTTGCCGAACGATGTCGCGAAACGGATCGTACCCCGTTGGCGCGATGCGAACGTGCTGGTCATCGATAAGAGCAGTGTCTTCCGAATGCAATATGACGTGCCGCTGGTGATACCCGAGGTGAACGGAAAGATCGTCGAGCGGTCGCACCGTCTCATCGCAACGCCGAATTGCACCACGACTCCGGTCGCGGTGGCGTTGAAACCGATTCGTGACGAGGTCGGCATTACCGACGTCCGTGTCGCCAGTTACCAGTCGGTATCGGGTGCGGGCAGCGCGGCGATGGACGCGTGGGCGGCGGAAGAACGCGGGCATGCGGTGAAGAATTCGCCGCTCGGTGCAACGATGCACCGGAACGTGATCCCGTTGATCGGCGGGCTGGACGAACACGGTCACTCCAGCGAGGAACGCAAGCTGTCGCGTGAGCTGTCGAAGATTCTCGACCTGATCGGCCTGCCGGTAGAGAGTACCAGTGTGCGGGTGCCGGTCGCCGCCGGGCATGGCATGGCGGTGGAAGTCGGGACGGAGAAGGACATCACGCCGGAGCAGGCGATCGCGTGGTGGAAGGCGATGCCGGGTGTGGTGGTGCACACGAATCCTGGGAAACCGCCGACACCGCTGGACGCCGCGGGCAACGACGACGTTCACATCGGCCGGGTGCGCCGTCCGATCAGCCGCAAGAATGCGCTGTTGTTCTGGGTCGTTTCGGACAACCTGCGCAAGGGTGCGGCGACCAACTCACTGCAGATCCTCAAGACCTGGATGTCACTGTAGAGAACCGACTTCGTTGGCCATCGTTTCGTACAATTTGCGCCCGAACGCGCTGATCTCATCCCACCGCGACCGGATCTCATCCACACTTAAGCCTGCTGCTTCGGCGAATCGTTCGCCTTCCGGGCCGGACACCGGAACGTCGCCGCGCCGGTGCGCGCTGGCAAACGTTTGCACCAACTCCCAGCGCCGCAGCTCGGTGTAGCAGTCCAACGCCCGCCGCCAGTCGGTTTCGTGGGTGTGATCCCGGGATTCGAGCAGCCGCAGACGTGTGAACAGCGAGTCGCCGGACCCATTGGTGGTCAGGCCGGTGCGCCAGAACGCGAACATCACCGCGAACTCGAAATCCATCATCCCACCGCGCGCTTTCTTGATCCGTAGCACGCCTTGCTTTGCCCGCGCGAGCTCGCTGGCTTTTTTCCGCGCCTGGTGAATACGTGGCATCTCATCCGGCTGCGGCGGCATCGCGGCGAACTCTTTCAGCAGATGCTGCGCGTTGGTGCCAACCCAACGGTCGCCGGTGATGTAGCGGGAACGCGCCAGCGCCAGCTTCTCCCAGGTGGCAGCACGTGTTGTGAGGTAATTTTCCAGCCGCGAGAGGGTGACGCACAGCGGTGCGCCGGAACCTTCTGGACGCAGCCGGGCGTCCGGGGTCAGCCGTCCGTTGAGCGACAGAGTGCTGAGGAAATCGGTGACGGTGTATACAGCGTCCGACAGCATGTCCGATTCGGCTTCGTCGCAGATGAAGAGCAGGTCGAGGTCACCGTCCGGTGACAGTTCACGCCCGCCCCATTTTCCGCTGGCGAGCAGCGCGATGCCGGGGTGCTGACCGGTTGCATCGAGCATCCCGCGTGCGAGCATCGTAGTGAGTTTGTCGACGCCATGAGTCCACGTTTCGGTCAATTCCTCAGGGCCGACCGCACCGGCGAGGAACGCTTCCCCGAGCTGGAAGGTGAGATCGCCCATCTGCTTGTTCAGCATCTCGAGCGTGCCCATCTCCGGCATCGGGTACGAGTTCGCGCCGAGACGTTCCCACAGGAACGGCCGTTGGTTTGCCTCTTCGACGATCCGGCGTCCATGCAACAGGATGCGCGAGATGTCACGCTTGTGTGTTGGACGTTCGCCGAACGCCATGTTCCAGGCTTCCGGCCCACCGTACGCCTGCACCGCGGCTTCAAGCCGGGCGAGAGCGTCGGTTGCGGACGGGGAGGTAAACAGCACTTCGGCATCGAACAGTCGGGTCGCGGGTCCCCAGCGTCCGGAGAGACGGTTGAGGATGGATTGTGCGCGTGAATCCAAGCGCCGGGCGCCCGGAATGGTGTCGGGTTCTGCTTGCGGGTCGATCGTGGCGGTTCCGGCGTATACAGCTTCAGCAGTATCCGGCAAAGCTTCCTCAAGGATATGTTGGATGGACCGGCAGTGTTGCTGCCAGCGTGTCTCGAAAACCTGCGGAAGTATACCGAATGCGTACGCTGCTCGATTGTGAGCCAGATCACCGGGATCGGGCACGGTGAACCGGGGTTTGCCCTCTTCGACCTGCAGGATGTGTTCGAGACGGCGGAGAAAGTGGTAGCTGTCGAGCAGCTGTCCCGCGTGATCGCTGGATAGCAGGTCCAGTTGTGCCAACCGGCGAAGCAACTCGGACACGCTGCCCTGCCGCAGGGATGGCTCGTGCGCCCCCTCGGCGATCTGGTACGATGCGACGAGGAACTCGATGTCACGAATGCCGCCGGGTGAGCGCTTCAAATCACGTGGGCGGGCGTTGTCGTGGATGCTGCGCAACGAACGCACGATGGCTGCCATTTTCGCCCGCACATCGCCACCCATCGCAAACAGGAAGTGGTTCAGCAGTTGCCGGAACCACGGCGGTTCTTCGCCGGAGACCGGCCGGGCGCGTAACCACGCGATCCGTTCCCACGAGGACGCACGTTGCAGGAAGTAGCGTTCGGCGAGCGGCAGTGGCCACGCCAGCGGCCCAGCGTCTCCCTCGGGACGCAGGCGCAAGTCGACGGTGTAGATCGGATTCTCGCGTGTGCCGGACATGCGTTTGTTCCAGTCCCGCACCAACCGGTCGCTGGTCTCCGGATTCAGTTCCGGGTCGGCGAAGAAAACGGGATCAATGTCGCTGGCGGCGTTGAGTTCGCGCCCGCCCCATTTCCCAAGAGCGTACAGCCGCAGCTGTGGTGGGTTGGCGTTGACAGCGGCGAGTGTTTGCCTGGACAGCCGGTCGGCGAGCTCGGCATAGGCGGCGGCGGACTGTTCGACGCTGAGTTCACCGGTTTGTTCCCGGGCGACGGTCCATAGCCAGGCGATGGTTTTGTTCGCAGCGAGCGGCAGGGACGGATTGTCAAGCAGCTCGCTGTCCCCGAGCGCCGAGGGCAGGTGGTCCGCGTAACGCACGGCGAGATTGATCGGCGCATCCCCGGCGATGACAAGCGCCGCAAGCCGGGTTACGTGCTCCGGATTTGCGAGGATCGATTCCGCGACAGTGGCCGGCAACCGGTTGAGCATCGCGAGACGGCGGTCCCGTGCCTGCGGATCGGGATAGTCCGCGAGCCGGTCGTGCAACGTGGTGTGCAGTGTGGTGCCGGGATCGTCCATCATGGCCGGAAGGTAGGGCGGTCACGGGATACGGGCAATTCTACACGGCAGAGGAATCCGGGAGCCCGTGGACAATCAGATGCAATCAGAGTCGTGATGGACTGGCGTTTCGCCCTGTTGAAGTGCCATGTTTCTCTGTTCCTGAAACGCGGAGGAGGTGGGGATGAAACGGTTGCTGACAGTTTTGATTCTGATCACGCTGACAGCGGGGGTGGTGCAGGCGACGCCTTATGTCGATCCACAGGAATTGCACGAACAAGCGGAACTTCGCGCACGCACCATGCCGCGTGGTCCGATGACTTTCGATGGCATTCTTGACAATCGCAATGTCGCCGATAGCGTGCTGACCGTCGAGTATCGCCAGCTGCTCGATTGGCTCACCACGATGCAGGAACTCAGTCCCGGCGCAGACTTTGGCGGTATGCACGAGGGCGAAACCACCACGTGGGATATCGTCCAGACCGACAACACTCAGGAAGCGTTGCGAGACTGGTCACATTATGCCCGGATGACCGGCGATCTCGACCGGTACGCGGTAAATGTGGACGCTGCCTGGACCTATACGCTAAACAACCCCGCCTATCTCGAGGAGGGAGGAGGGGATCCGAATTATTACCGCGTCCACAACTGCGGTTGGGCGCTGGTCGCGGCGATGGAATACACCGAGGCGTACGGGGAGGACGATGACTACCTCGCATACGCCGATTCCTGCGCCCGCTACCTCGATACCTGGCGCCTGACCTGGCCGGAAACGGGTGTGTATGTCAACCCGCTCTCCGCGTCGTTTGGTGCGGGTGCGTTGCACACCTATGCGCTGTGGCGGGACAACGCACAGTGGGAGATCGCCGCCGAAGAGATCGCGATGGGTGTGAAGCAATGGATCGAGGCTGACCCGGACCGTCTCAACTACAATGAGGTCTGGGCGATGAGTGGCGGCACGGCCATGTGGGGCATCATCACCGCCCTGTTCCTCGACAATGTCCCCGCCGGGGAGGCGTGGCTGCCGAATTATCTCCCCTCCATGGATTCGTATTCCGGTTCCGGACAGTGGAACAACTCCTGGACGGTGTGGTATGGTTTTGCATGGAACCGGGCGCATGATGTGCTGAACACTCAGGAGACACTCGACAACGCGATCGTGGTGGCGGATTACATGCTCGCGCAAGGGGATCTGGACGACGACGCAGGTGTTCCCGGCACTGAAGGGTTGAATCAGGACGACCAATCCTGGACCAGCGCCTACCAGGTCTGGTATGAGCTGGAACAGCTGATACACCGTAACCCCGAAGGTCCGGACCCGACGGCGCTGGGCCTGGTCGGCATGCCGGACACGTGGCCGCTGATCGTTGGCATGGAAATGCCGGTTGCCGGAGAAATCGCCAACGCCGGCCTGTTACCCAGCCCACCGGACAACCTGATCTGTTCGCTGACCTTCACGCTGCCGGATCAGATGGTCACGGTCGACAATATCCCTGTTCCATTCGGAACGAAAGTCTCCGGCTCGATGGGGATGTGGACGCCGCAGCAGGCGGGAACGATCACGATTTCCATGGAGGTGAGCGCGCCGGGCGATGTAAACCTCGACAACAACACGTTTTCACAGCAGTTCACAGTTTACCCGGCCCGCACAATCAGCGGGGTGATGCTCGACTCGCTGACCAATGAGCCGATCGAGGGTGAGGTACACTGGACGCAGCTTGATCTGGAGCCGACGCGTGAGGGCTCCGTTGCGATCAACCCCTCCACCGGAGAGTACTCGTTTACGGTCGCGGAGGGCACATATGAGCTATATGCGCTGCCGAATGTAACCCCATACCCGCCTCGCACGGTCCAAGTAACGGTCACGAATTCGGATGTGGACGACGTCGACTTTCTCATTCCGGCATCTCCGGTGATGTACGTGACCACGAATGCACAAGCGACAAGCGATACACTGCTGCTGAACGCGTTCGCGGCAAACGGGCTGGAAACGTTCGTCTGGAACTACAACGAACGTGGTTTGCCTGGTGCGGACATCCTCACGGAACAGCTGGATGTGTTGATCTGGAGTGTGGAGCAGGGGTCGGACCTCAGCTTCGATCCGGACCAGTGGAATCAGATCACCAGCTTCCTCGCGGATGAGGACAACCGTTCCGGGATGCTGTTCTCCGGTGACGGCGTGATGCACGCCCTGAGCGAGGACCAGCGCAGCCAGCTCGGTGTCGAGCTCGGGATCGTCGATCAGATCGGGCCGATCATCGCGGGCATGCATGATGCGGTGCTGCCGCCGTCCGATTCGCTGTTTGTCGGGGGGATTCTGCCGCAACAGGCGGTGGATGAAGTGATCCCGTCGAGCCAGGCGGCGGAATCGATCGGCATCGCACTCGGGCCGAATGTCTCAGCCGGTGCGCTGATTGACCGTTGGGCGCAGATCGGTATCGCCGTGTTCAGCTTCAGCGTCGAAGGGATTAACGATTTGGATGGCCGGTTCATGGCCCGCGAGGAATTCGTTGGCCGTTTGCTCGACTGGTTTGGCACGACGACCGAAGTCGCCGAATCCGGGCAAGTATCTGAACCGTTGCCGGATGCCTGGTCGTTGCGTGCGTGGCCGAACCCGTTCAACCCGTCGCTGCACATCGAGGTGAATGCCGCGGCACAAACAAACCTGGTGCTCTTTGACATTCTCGGCCGGGAGGTAACCCGTTGGAATGTCAAGGGCAACCGTACCTTGCACTGGGATGCGACCGGATTGGCGACAGGGATGTATTTCCTGCGTCTTGATGCCGGGCCGCACACTCGTGTACAGAAACTTGTGTTGCTGCGGTAGCGTGGCACACAGGATCGGACAAGGTGTTGCGTGGCTCGACATGGACGGATCTATTCCGGCACGCCATGTTGCCGCATACCTGCGCCCGCCTTATCTTGCGTGATCGAATTTCGGCGGAATGACCGTCGATGGGGAGAGGAACCGATTCTTCGAGGGAGCACTCGATGAAACTGAAAAGTGAACGCCATGGCAGCGTGGTCGTGTTGGAGTTGAGGGGCAAAGTGATGGGTGGCCCGGACGCGACCGTGTTCCGTGATGAATTGAAGAAGCATCTGGATGATGGTATCCGCAAGGTCGTGGTTGACCTCGGCAAGGTGGACTGGATGAATTCGTCCGGCCTGGGGATTCTCATCGGCGGTCTGACCACGGTGAAGAACCTCAGCGGTGAGATGAAGCTTGCCCGCACAACGGACAAGATCCAGTCGCTGCTGATGATCACCAAGCTGGTGCAGGTGTTCGACACTCACGACAGCGTCGAATCGGCCATCGCCTCATTCAGCGAGTAGTTCGCAACGGGAAGGCCTGCCCGTAGTTGTGGGACTGGCGGTTGAGCCATGAACAGTACGCTGACGCGCACCGAAGATCTCGAGCAGTTGCTGGACACGTTGCGGACGCATCGTGCGCGGCTGGCGGATACGGGACAGGTGGAGAACCCGGCAGACCTGGCGGCATTTCTCGCCGTGCTGGATGATCGCCTGTCGCAGCTCGTGCTCAGCTTGAACAAGAGCCTCGAGTTCGAGTTGTTGCGGAAAACCGCGCTTCTGCTCGCCCGTGCGGTTGAGCAGGAAGAAGTGCTGGCAGCGATGCTGGACGGCTTGAAGCAGGTGTTGCCGTACGATGCAGGCGGAATTTATCTCGTCGATTCGACACCGCCGAAGGTGGATTCGGGCGACGAAAACGGGACGTCGGCACCTCAGGACGGCATTGAACTAAGCGCGTTGCTGGTGCGTGGGTACGACGAGGAAGGACACCGCAAGTTCAAGCAGAAGTTGAATGAGGGCGTGGTTGGCTGGGTGATTGCCAATGGTCGATCTCAGGTCGTCGATGACACTCAAAAAGATGACCGTTACATCGAACTTCGGCCTGGAACGCGGAGTGAAATAGCTGTACCGATCATCACTCGCGACACGGTGATCGGCGCGATCAACCTGGAAGCGGATCGTGTTGCGGCGTTTCCGGAAGAGAGTCTCAGCCTGCTGGAGAATTTGTCCAGTTATGCGACAGTTGCGCTGGAGCGGGCGAGGATTCACCGGCAGTTGATGGAGGCGCGTGGGGTCGAACGTGAGCTCGAAATTGCTCGCGAGATCCAGAAAAAGCTGTTGCCGGTGGAGCTGCCGAAGCTGCCAAACTTCGAGCTCGCCGGGCTGAATGTACCGTCCGAGTTTGTTGGCGGCGATTATTTCGATTTTATTCCGCTCACCGACAAGGACATCGGGATTGTGATCGCGGATGTGGCTGGCAAAGGTTTTGCAGCAGGACTGGTGATGGCCAGCTTGCGCTCCGCATTGCGCATGAGAGTTGAAACCACGTACAGCATTCGTACAGTCATGGGTATCGTAAACCGGTTTCTGTACGATTCGACTGGTCCGGAACGATACGTTACCACGTTTTACGGCGTTCTGGACTCTCTGACCGGCCGGTTTACGTATGTGAACGCCGGTCACAATGCGCCGTTCCTGATCCATGCGGACAACCGCGTGGTTCAATTGACAACCGGTGGCCCGTTACTTGGAGTGATCCGCGAAGCGGAGTATGCCGAAGCGATCGCGGAACTCGAGCCGGGCGCGTTGCTGATCCTGTACACGGACGGCATCGCGGAGGCCGGCGGAGATCATGGAGAAGAATTCGGAGAAGACCGCATCATCCAACTCGCACTCGCACACAAGGACAAACCGGCGGAGGAAATCGCCAGGACGATTGAACGGGCGGCGGTGAAATTTCACGGCAACGCCAGCCCGATAGACGACCGAACCGTTCTGGTGGTGAAGCATCTATGAAAGATGAAACGAAACTGATCATTCCCTCCGATCCCGCCCGGCTGGAAGAGGTGGATGCTTTCGCTGAACGTTGGATGGACGGCATGCCATTCTCCGAGGATCAGCGCTACGACATCGCCATCTCGCTGTCGGAAGCGGTGAACAACGCCATCGAGCATGGCAACGCCGGTGACGCCTCGAAAAAGGTCACCATCATCCTCACCCCCATTGACGGCGGGATTCACATCAAGGTCAGCGACGAAGGCGGCGGTTTCAATCCGGAATCGGTTGCCGATCCGACCGAACCCGCAAATCTGCTTTCCGAATCCGGGCGCGGCCTGCTGATCATCAGCCACCTGATGGACGAAGTCAAAGTCGAACCCTGCAAGGCCGGCACCTGCATCGAACTGGTCAAACGTTTCAGTTCAAGCAAAGCCAGCTGACAGATAACACTGACCGTATCTGATACCCGGACTCTCTCACGTTTCGTGTCGTCACCCCTCTCTCAGCCGTACCTTCCTGACCGTTCCAGCTTTCGTAAACCTTGACCCTGAGTGTGTAGCATGAATGTGCTCGGCCGGAAACCGGTGCTTGAACTGTTGCAGTCGGATCGTCCCGTGAAGCGGGTAACCATCGTGCTCGGCACGCAGGGCCGCATCATCGGCGAGATTATCAAGGCTGCGAAGGCGAAGAACGTCCGCGTCGACCGCATCCCGGCGGAACGGGCGGGACAGGTCATCGGGCCGGGCAATCACCAGGGCGTGATGGCCGAAGTGTCGCCGGTGAAGTTTCATACGCTCAACGACCTCAACGATACCATCCCGATCACTCACGGCCTGATTATCGCGCTGGACGGTGTCACCGACCCGCATCATCTCGGCGCGATCGCCCGTAGCGCGCTGGCGGCGGGCTGTGACGCGCTCCTGTTGCAGGAACGGCGTGGGGCGTTACCCAACGACACCGCGTTGAAGGCGTCCGCCGGGACGATGTTGCGTCTGCCGGTGATTGTCGAGACGAACCTCTCCCGTGCTATCGAACTGCTGAAGAAGGACGGCTGGTGGGTGCATGGTGCTACCGGTGCTGAAGGATCCAGCCTCTGGGATCACAACTGGGATGAGATGACGTTGCTTGTCATCGGCAGTGAGGGGGAGGGGATCTCCCCGCGCGTGCTCAGCTTTTGCGACCACCAGGTGCGCATTCCGATGGCGGCGGAGGTGGAATCATTGTCGGCGTCCGCGGCGGCCTCGGTCATCCTGTTCGACATCGCGCGCAAACGCGGACTCGACGGCTAGGCCCGGACGGGGTCGCAGAGCAGGTTCAACATTACCACCTCGCCGTCATACGAACGCGAGAACAAGTCCCGCCCGGCCTCCTCGGTCACGGTCAGGTAAGTCTCCGTCATCGCACACCTCCCGGCAGACGGTTCAGCAGATCGGACAGAGTGGCCTTGCCATCGTCTCCGAGCGGTGCGAACAATCGTTCCGCGCTGGCGGCGAGAGTTTCGTTCGCCTCGGAGAGGATGCGTGCCCCGGCGTCGGTCAATTTGACCAGGCTGACTCGCGCATCCCGAGGATGCTCTTCCTTCGCGACCAGTCCGATTTTTTCCATCGGATTCAGCAGCCGCGTGATCCCGGACGCGGTCAAACCGGTCTGATCAGCGAGGTCGATACGACGTAACGTCTGGTTCGGTGCCTGGTCGAGCAGATCCAGCACGGCGATTTCGCTCAAGCTGATGCCGTGTACGCTGAGGCTGCCGTTGACACGTTTCAACAGTTGGGCATGCAGTGAGCTCAGGCGCAACAACAGGTCTTTGTTCTGTGACATCGGTGTCTCTTGTTGAATTGTTGAGTGGTCAAGTATACTGCAAATAAATTGACCGCACAAGGGCGGCTCGGGTAGAAACGAGACCGTATCTGCGGGCCAGGATTTGCTGCTACCGTCGGCTGTTGAAACTGGCGAGGATTGGCTCTTTTCGCTGGTCCGCTCCCGGATCAGCTGCTGGTTGGCGCGTTGACTGTCGGGGGGTGTCCGGTTAACTTCCTAGTCTATCTCAAGATCGAAACAGGATTCGCGTGAACCAGAAACATCAGATCATCTGGTATTGGCCGGGCAAGGTGCAGCCGCGGGAGTTCCGGTTCAAGCCTGCGACGTTTTACGTGCTTGCGTTCGTGCCGGTTGTGTTCACGGCGATGTTCGTGCTAGCGGTCATCCTGTTCGTTTCGTTCAGCCTCAAGTCCGACGAATTCCAGACGCTGCAGGAAGAGAACCGATTGCTGCGCAGCCAGCTCGGACGGGTTTTCGAGCTGGATCGTCAACTCAGTGAGATGGAACGTTTCCAGGATCAGGTCCGGCGTGGGTTGACGGAAGGCGTCGACATGCAGCGGATCATGGAAGCGGGTGAGGCGGTGGAGTGGGAGAATCCGCCGATGCAGCCGGAAGCGGAGGAATGGGTTCCGGTGAACGAGACGTCGGCGTCCAGCGGTCCGGAACTGCTGGATCTATCCTCGCTCAACGAACCCGGGTTCGGCATCGTGTTGCCGGAGCAGTGGCCGTTGGACGGGTTCATCACGCGCAACTACGAGTTTTCCAGCATCGATCCGGGCCGGAGCCATGTCGGCATCGACATCGCGACACCGCGTGGTACGCCGGTGCATGCGGTTGCGGACGGGACGGTGATTTCCGCGGAATGGAACCCGCGTTATGGCCATCGTGTGATGGTGGATCATGGCGGCGGGATGATCAGCATGTACGGGCACAACGAATTGTTGCTGGTGGAAACGGGGGACCGGATCACGTCCGGTGAACCGATTGCGTTGTCCGGAAATTCGGGAATCAGCACGGCGCCGCATCTCCATTTCGAGATCTGGTTAAACGGGAGAGCGGTTGATCCTCGCGCGTTGCTTCCACAACGAGGAGAGCACAGTGAAGAAGGATGAGCGGAAATATTCGGACAGCCTAACATCAATCCTGGGCGGGGATGCACGGTTTGAGGGGACGCTGGAATTGAAGGGCTCCCTTCGCATTGACGGATCGTTCCGTGGAACTCTAACTTGCGGTGGATCGGTTACGATCGGTGGTGACGGTTCTTTCCACGGCGAGATCAGGGCAGAAGAGGTTATCCTCGGCGGGCAGATATCCGGACGCGTGCTCGCGCGCAAGCTGATGGTGTTGGAAGCAACCAGCAAGCTTGAGGGCGAGTTGGCGTGTGGCACATTGCATGTGAATGAAGGTGCGGTGTTCAACGGCACAAGTGTGATGGGCGAACGTGCTGTCGAGGAGCTGTTCAACGAACCGTTGAAGCAGCTGGAAGCGTCCGGCATGCCGGTTTATGATGACGAAGAATCCGGCGACGAGATGGAGGGCGAGCCGGTCCGTGACCGGACCGGTAACGGATTCCACTTCTCGGATTCGGAATCCAGTTCATCCTGATCTTCTGCTTTGTGGCGGCACCGAATGCAGTTTTTCAAACGATCGGAATCGGACTCCAGGCAGGGTGGCTGGATTGACTTGGGGATTCAGGCGGGGCTGACCCTGGCCTTGTCAGTTGTGTTGTTTACACTCGGCGGTCGATGGCTTGATGCTCAGTTAGGCACATCGCCGCTGTTCCTTATTGTCGGAACGCTTTGGGGGGCAGGCGGGGGGACCTGGTGGGTGATTCTCCGTGTCAAGCAGTATTCCGACAAAGAAGAAAAACGGGCACAATCGGGCGACGCTGAGGGAGATCGTGGTTGATTGACGGACGCCAACCGAGGCTGAGAGCGGAGGTTGCCGTCTGGTCATTCTCGAAATACCTTCCTTCGCAACCGGTCAGGCCACTCGAGTTGACATGCTCCTGATCAAGATTCTTTACTTCGTAGCCGCCAGTGCCGTGATGGGCGGCTTGGGTGTATTCCTCATGATTCCCCCGATTCGCAGGGGAGATCGTGAAGGATTGCTCGTTCGAATGATGGTTGGGTTTGTTGGCAAGCTGCTGGTTGGTGTTGGACTGTTGTTGCTGGCGTGGAAAGGGTTTGGCTGGTCGCCGAACCACAGCGCATTCGGGATGGTCGGCGCGTATATCGTGGCGCTGATGGTGATCCTGATGACCGCTTCCAGCGCGGTGAAACACCTTTCGGCAAAGCAACAGGCTGCCTCGCAACAAGAGCAAGAGGGAGAGGGATGATGCGGCGTTGGTTGGCGAACCTGGTGATGAGCGTGGCGGTGCTGGCACTGCTCGCG
The DNA here is from genome assembly GCA_020444425.1 of bacterium. Classification (GTDB taxonomy): domain Bacteria; phylum Electryoneota; class Electryoneia; order Electryoneales; family Electryoneaceae; genus BMS3BBIN04. The sequence goes on from JAHLLB010000003.1 coordinate 105,694, forward strand.
CTGCCGGTGGCCGCCCAGCATGGGCACGAACAATCTCACGGCGACTCCCACGAAGCTGTCGCACAGCCCCATGATGGACACGGTGAAGAAGCCGCGGTCCAGCATGAGTCGGCTGATGACTCGCACGCGATGGCTCATGATGAGCACGCGGTTGCTCATGATGAGCATGCGGCGGAAGGCGAGCACGGCGGCGGCGGTGTGATGGGCTACCTGTCGCACCACCTTCTCGATGCGCATACCTACGACATTTTTGGCTACTCGATAGACCTCCCGGTCGTCCCGGGAGATTTCTCTTTCCTCGGCCCGCAGTACGCGGAAGGCTTCCCGATCACGAAGCATATGATCGGTTTCGGTCTGGCAGCGATTCTGGTGTTGCTGCTGGTGACCGGGACAATGGGCCGGACACGCAAGGGCCAGGTGCCGAAGGGCTTCGGCAATTTCCTCGAAGTGCTTGTGATCTTTATCCGTGACGAGGTGGTGTATGCCAACCTCGGCAAGGAGCATGGACGCAAGTGGCTGCCGTTCTTCCTGACGTTGTTCTTCCTCATTCTCTTCGCGAACCTGCTCGGCATGGTGCCGTGGGGAACGTCCGCGACGGGGAATGTGAACTTTACCGCCGGGTTGGCGATTGCCAACTTGCTGGCGGTGATTCTTGCCGGCATCATGGCGCACGGGTTCAAGTACCTCGGCACTTTCGTTCCGCACGGGGTACCGATCTTTGTCGCGCCGATTCTGTTCCCGATTGAAGTGTTCGGTCTTTTCGTCAAGCACTTCGCGTTGACGATTCGTTTGTTCGCGAACATGCTGGCTGGACACACGGTGATCGGCGTGTTCCTCGCGTTGATCGCGATGCCGTTGATCGCACTGGCCTCGGTGCCGGGTGCGACGATGATCAGCGTGCTGGAGCTGTTTGTTGCGTTCCTGCAAGCGTATGTTTTTGTGATGCTTGGCAGCATTTTTGTGGGCATGTCGATTCACGCACATTAGTCCTTCTCAGTTGGTGGTTTCGGAGGTGATGGGGCTCGCGTGCCGGTGGCACTTGCGAAATTCTGACACTATCTTTCGGGCCACTACGTGAAGAGATCGCACATTCTTTCACATTCGTAGAACGTGGTTTTTGATTACGTTGAATTGGGCTTCGTCGTTAACGACGTGGCTTTCGGATCAACGAGGCCGGGCACAGGATCCGGTCCGTTAACTCAGGGAGTGACCAGATGGATTGGGGATACCTTGGTGCAGCGATTGGCGCCGGTATTGTGACGCTGGGCGCGGGGTTGGGCATCGGCAACATTGCCAGTCATGCGATGGACGGTATTGCTCGCCAGCCGGAAGCGTCTGGTAAGATCTTCACCCCGATGATCGTCTCGGCGGCGCTCATCGAAGGTGTTGCCTTCTTCAACGCCGTTATCTGCATGCTGATCGCCCTGAAGTAGGTTTCAACCGGAAGCGAGGAGTCAAGATGAGGACGCGACTATCCCTCGTCGCTCCCGCGCTGCTCCTGGGCGCCGTATCCGTGCAGGCGAGCGAAGCGGAAGGGTTGGGAAGCCTGGTTAGCCTGGCTCCCGGCAGTATTCTGTACACGCTGATCACATTTTTGCTGTTGTTGATCATCCTGTGGAAGTTCGCCTGGGGTCCGATCGTTAAGGGTTTGGAAGCGCGCGAGGAGAGCATCCAGGGCGCGATTGACCAGGCCAGGAAGGATCAGGACGAAGCGGCTCGGTTGCTTGGCGAGTACGAGGCGAAGCTGAAGACGGCGTCGGCGGAGATTTCGGAACGTCTGAACCGCGCGGAGAAGGATGCGCAGCAGACGATCGAAACGGCGAAGCAGCAGGCGCGTGATGAGGCCGAGAAACTTCGGGAGCAGGCGAAGCAGGAAATCGAAGCCTCGAAGGACAAGGTGGCCGCGGAGTTGCGTTCGGAAATGGCGATGCTCGCCAGCCAGGTTGCTGCGGCAGCCATCGGCGAGAGCTTTGACCGTGACGATCAGCTTCGCATCATCCAGAAGCGTCTTGAACAGGTGGAGAGCGCCTCGTGAGCGATCCGAAGCTGGGACGCCGGTACGCGCAAGCGTTGTACAACGCTGCCAAAGGGGAAGGGGTGACGGACGACGTCATCGCCGCGATGAACGATGTTGTCGCGCCGATGCTGGACGATCACACGTTCCTCGTGTGGTGGCGTAGCCGCCGGATACCTCTGCCGGAAAAACTCACCGTGTTGGACAAGGCGTTCAAGGATTCGCACATCGTTGTACGGCAGTTCCTCAAGCTGCTTCTCGAAAAGAAGCGGGAGGAGATTTTGCCAGACGCGGTGAGCGAATTCCGGATCATCGCCGACCGTGAACAGGGCATCATTCGAGCCCTCCTGACCACTCCCGTAGAGCTTGAAGAAGCAGAGCTGAAACCATTCCGCGAGATGTTGAAAAAGGTCGCGGGTGGTGATGCGATCCTGGCTCACGAGGTGGACACGGGTCTGATCGGCGGATTCCGCCTTCGCTACGGCGACAAGGTGATCGACGGCAGTGTTTCGCGAGCGTTGGACACGCTGCAGCGCAAGATGACGGCTGGCGTTTAACCGTTTTCAGGTGCGACAAAAAGGAGTCACGGTAGGGTTGCCGTGGCGTCGGCGACGGGGAAATTTTCGTCGCCAGGGGTATGACACCAGTTGGCTCGTTGGAGGAGTCGATGCAGATACGACCGGAAGAGATCACGTCTGTTCTTCGGCAACAGATCGAAGAATACAAGGCGGAAGTGCAGACGGATGAGGTCGGCACGGTCATCATGGTCGGTGACGGTATCGCGCGTGTGCACGGTCTGGACAAAGTGCAGGCGTCCGAACTCGTCGAGTTCCCGGGACCGGTGTACGGCATGGCGATGAACCTTGAAGAGGACAATGTCGGTTGCGTGTTGTTTGGTGCCGATAACAACATCAAGGAAGGCGACATTGCCAAGCGTACCGGGCGTCTTGTGGACGTTCCCGTCGGAGAAGGGCTGATCGGCCGTGTGATCAACCCGCTCGGGTTCCCGTTGGACGGCAAGGGTCCGGTGAAAACGGATCAGCGCCTGCCGGTGGAACGCAAGGGTACGGGCGTAATTACTCGCCAGCCCGTGGACGAACCGTTGCAGACGGGTATCAAGTCGATTGACGCGATGATCCCGATTGGCCGCGGCCAGCGTGAGTTGATCATCGGCGACCGTCAGACCGGCAAAACCACCCTCGCGGTTGATACGATCATCAACCAGAAGGGGAAGGACGTTATCTGCATCTACGTCGCGGTCGGTCAGAAGGGTTCGACGATTGCGAACGTGGTCAAGACGCTGGAAAACAACGGCGCGATGGATCACACGATTGTGATCAGCTCGACAGCGTCTGAACCAGCCCCGATCCAGTTCCTCGCGCCGGCAGCCGGTGCGGCGATTGGCGAATATTTCCGCGACAAGGGCATGCACGCCCTGTGCGTGTACGACGACTTGTCGAAGCACGCTGTCGCGTACCGCCAGCTTTCACTGCTGCTGCGCCGTCCCCCGGGCCGTGAAGCGTATCCGGGCGACGTGTTCTACCTGCACAGCCGTCTGCTGGAACGTGCTGCGAAGCTGCGTGACGACCTCGGCGGTGGTTCGTTGACTGCGTTGCCGATCATTGAGACGCAGGCCGGCGACGTATCGGCGTACATCCCGACGAACGTCATTTCGATTACTGACGGTCAGATCTTCCTTGAGACGGAATTGTTCTATGCGGGGCAGCGCCCGGCGCTGAACGTGGGTATTTCCGTGTCGCGTGTGGGTGGTAACGCTCAGACGAAGGCGATGAAGAAGGTCGCGGGTAAGATCAAGCTCGAGTTGGCGCAGTACCGTGACCTTGCAGCGTTCGCGATGTTCGCGTCCGATCTCGATAAGACGACCCAGGCGCAGTTGGCGCGTGGTGAACGCCTGATGGAGATCATGAAGCAGCCCCAGTACAGCCCGGTGCCGTTGGCAGAACAGGTGGTGGTGTTCTGGTCAGCGACGAACGGTTTCGTCGACAAGATTCCGACTGATCAGGTTCGCCGGTACGAAGAAGAGCTGCGGAAGTATGTCGCGAACAGTCACGCAGATCTGCTCGATGACATCGTGACCAAGAAGTACGATGACGATCTCCAGGCCCGGATTCGCAAGGCCGTGGAAGAGTTTGACTCGATCTTTCAGGTAACTGCCTGATTTTGATTCTCGGCGGAGGGGATGCTCGGGGCGCGCGTGCCAGGGAGGGTTCAGCGCGCCCCGGACATGCTGCCTGCCGCCTCCTGTAGCCCGGTGACTAGGGTACCGGGGCACACGTGAAGAAGCCGTTTCGGAAGGATGTTCGATGCCTTCGCTGAAACAAATTAAGCGCCGAATTTCATCGGTCAACAACACGAAGCAGATTACGCGGGCGATGAAGATGGTGTCCGCGGCGAAACTGCGCCGTGCTCAGGACCAGATGATGGCGGCGCGTCCGTATTCGGACCATCTGCGCGCCCTGATCCGCGATCTGGCTGCGCGCTCGGACCGCAACAAGCACCCGTTGCTGGCGGAACGTGAACCGAAGCATGTCGGAGTGGTGGTGATCACCTCCGACCGTGGCCTGGCGGGCAGTTTCAACATGAACGTGAACCGCCGCGCGCTGAATGTGATCAAGGAGATGGAAGAGCAGGCGGAAGACGTTCGTCTGATCGCGATTGGGCGAAACTCGTACAATTTCTTCCGTAAGCTCGGGTACGATTTCATCCAGCATCACATTGGTCTGAGCCGCGATTTCACCTTCGGCAAGGTCCTGTCGATTGGTGATGCATTGCGCATGGAGTATGAGAAGGGCTTCGTTGTGGACAATGGCCTGGACCGTGTTTACCTCGTCTACAACGAATTCAAGAACGTGATTCAGCAGGAGATCGTGGTAGAGCAGTTGTTGCCGATCATCCCTGAATTGGCGTCGGAAGAGAAGTATCCGGTCGACTATGTGTACGACCCGAGTGAACAGGCTGTACTCGACAGCATTTTGCCACGGTATGCGAACGTGATGTTGTGGCGCGTGCTGCTCGAATCGTTCGCGGCGGAACACGCGGCGCGTATGAATGCGATGGAGAACGCGACGAAGAACGCTGGCGAACTGATTGAACGATTGACGCTCCAGTACAACAAGGCCCGTCAGGCGGCGATTACCAACGAGATTCTCGAAGTGGTCGCCGGCGCGGAAGGGTTGGAATGATAGTCCCGCCTTGCAGGCGGACGCCGCACTGAGAGGACACAGATGGCGGAAGGCGCAAAGGGATCCATCAAGCAGATCATGGGCGTGGTGGTGGACGTGGCCTTTGATGAAAAGGACATGCCGCCTCTCTACCAGGCACTCGAGATCGACCGTGGGGAAGAAACGCTCGTGCTGGAAGTCCAGCAGCACCTGGGCGGCGGTGTCGTTCGCGCGGTCGCGATGGACTCGGCGGACGGCCTGGTCCGTGGCCAGGAAGTCCTGGACTCCGGCAACCCAATCGCGGTACCGGTTGGCTCGGGCACACTCGGTCGCCTGATTAACGTGACCGGCGAACCGATTGACGGTCTTGGCCCGATCGAAGGCGAAAGGCGTCCGATTCACCAGGCTCCACCGAAGCTGGAAGATCTGTCCGTACATCCGGAGATGCTCGTAACCGGCATCAAGGTGCTCGATCTGATCCAGCCGATTCTGAAGGGTGGTAAGGTTGGTTTGTTTGGCGGCGCTGGTGTCGGCAAGACCGTTATCGTGCAGGAGCTGATCAACAACATCGCCAAGGGGCACGGTGGTATTTCCGTGTTCGCGGGTGTTGGTGAACGTACCCGTGAGGGCAACGACCTGCTGCGTGAAATGGTCGAAGCTGGCGTGATGGACTTCGGTTCCGATTTTGACACCGAAGAGTTCGACATTCAGAAGGTCGACAAGGCCGCGCTGAAGAACTCGAAGGTGGCAATGAGCTTCGGTCAGATGAACGAGCCTCCGGGCGCGCGTCTTCGTGTCGCCCTGTCCGGCCTGACTCTCGCGGAAGCGTTCCGTGATGAGGGCAAGGACGTGCTGATGTTCATCGACAACATCTTCCGCTTTACGCAGGCGGGTTCCGAGGTGTCGGCGTTGCTCGGCCGCATGCCGTCCGCGGTAGGCTACCAGCCGACGCTGTCGACGGAAATGGGCCAGATGCAGGAACGCATTACGTCCACGAACGTTGGCTCGATTACGTCGGTGCAGGCGGTGTACGTCCCGGCGGACGACTTGACCGACCCGGCCCCGGCGACGACGTTTGCCCACTTGGACGCGACGACGGTACTTTCGCGTGAAATTGCGGCTCGAGGTCTGTATCCGGCGGTTGACCCGCTCGACTCCTCTAGCCGTATTCTCGACCCGCACATCATCGGCGAAGAGCATTATCAGACCGCGCGTGACGTGCAGGAAATCTTGCAGCGTTACAAGGACCTGCAGGACATTATCGCAATTCTCGGTATGGACGAGCTCAGCGACGAAGACAAGCAGGTCGTGTCGCGTGCACGCCGTCTGCAGAACTTCCTGACGCAGCCGTTCCACGTCGCGGAAGCTTTCACTGGTCGTCCGGGCGTGTTGGTCAGCATCGAGGAGAGCATCCGCGGCTTCAAGATGATCGTCAACGGCGAATGCGACACCATGCCGGAGCAGGCGTTCTACATGTGCGGCGGCATCGACGAAGCGTTCGAGAACGCGAAGAAGATGGCGTAGGTTTGACGTGCCCGTGTCCGCTTGCGGACGCGGACATGAGCAGGTAGAAAAAGTGCCCGTGTTTGAATTCAAACGCGGATCAACTCAGGCCGGACATCAACGATGGCAGAGACACTTCAGCTTGAGATCATTTCCCCGTCCGGAGTGGTGTTTACGGGCGACGTGACGCACGTTCAAGCGCCGGGCCAGACGGGTTATTTCGGCGTGTTGCCGAACCATACGCCGATGATTTCGGCGTTGACCATCGGCCGGATCACGGCGGAATCGGCGAACGGCGAGACCTTGTTTGCGACCTCCGGCGGCGTGGCGGAAGTCCACGGCGACAAGGTGGTGATCCTCGCGGAAACCGCTGAAGAAAAGTCGAAGATCGACCTTTCCCGCGCACAGGAAGCGCAGAAGCGTGCGGAAACCCGTCTCGACAGGCAGGAAGATGGCACCGATTTCGACCGCGCGCGGCTGGCGTTGATGCGGGCGATCAACCGGATGAGCATCGTCAACGGCTAAGCCTTGAGTTTTGTGAGCCCATTCAGCCCCGCGAGCACATCGCGGGGCTTTCGTTTTGAGTAGATTCAACGCCATGCGCTGGCTAGATAAACTCATCGGACGTTACATCGCGAATAAGCTGCTCCGTGCCCCGAACGGGGGACGGGTGGACGCGCGCGACCTGTTGCCGTGCCCGCCGTTGTTCGACGAAGCCTTTCACTACACCGGTCACAACGGCGACATCCTCGCGGCGTGGGTGATGCAGCCGCGTGCGTGGCGCGTAAGTGTCGAACGCGAACGGGTATCGGGCGAACGGCTCGAGCGCATCACCGACCAGTACCAGGCGCCACGGCAAATGAACGGCGATGCGCCGTGGGTGGTGATCGAAGCGTCGGATGAGCCGGTCACGGATCGCAACCGGACGATCCTGCTGCTTCACGGCTGGTGGGATTCGGTGCTCGGGCGGCCGTACCTGCGCTCGTTGGCGACGCAATTTGCGTCGGCGGGGTATCGTGTCGTGATGCCGGATCTGCGCGGGCACGGTTTGTCGCAGGGACGCTTCCTCAGCTATGGCCTGCTCGACCGTTATGACATCAAGCATCTGATCGACGAACTGGCTGAACGGGGCTGGGTCGGGGACGGTGTCGGCGTGTTCGGGCACTCGTACGGCGGCAATGTCGCGTTAATGACGGCGGCGGAGGACGAACGGATTCGAGCGGTGGTGTCGGCGTCCGCGCCGCACAGCCTGCGCGGAGTGCTGCCGGCGTCAGTGGACCGGGTCAAGCCGCAGATCGCACGCTGGGTGTCGATGGCGGCGCTGGACCGTGCGATCGAACGCGCCAACCGTAAAACCGGCCTGAACTACTATGACTCCAGCGCGGAAGAGGCAATCACGAAAACGACGGCGCCGGTGCTACTGATCCACGGCGAACGCGACACGACCGTACCGTTCGAAAGCAGTCAGCGGATCATCCGTTCGCGGCCCGAGGGCACGGAAACCCTGTTCTGGCCTGACGAAGCGCACGCGTCGTTTTTTACGTCGCGAATGGACGAACTCCGAGATCGCAGCCTGTCCTTCTTCGACCAACACTAGTCATTCTGCTCGTTAACGTGCCCCAGACATTCCTGTCTGGGCTTGCCTGACGATTCCAATTTCGGACGATCCCAGACATAAATGTCCGGAGCATGAAGGAATCCGCAGAACAAGAGTGATGGTGCGGATAGGAAACGCCGCCTTCCATGTGGAAGACGGCGCTTGATGTTTTCGGGGTGTTCCTCACACCTCACACCTGAAGCCTACGCATCGATCCCCAATGCTTTCGGCAGGTCGGCGATGGAGGGGATGACTTCGTCCGGCTTGATCGTGGTGCGTTTGACGAAATCGAAGTCGTACTTACCGGTCTTGACGAGCACGGTCTTGAGGCCGAGCCGTTGCGCGCCGTGGACATCGGCTTCGATATCGTCGCCGACCATCAGCGCGAATTCGGGCTTGATCTGGACGCGGTCGAGCAGGCCGCGGAAGTAGCCCGGGGAGGGCTTGCCGACGATTTCCGCCCGGCGTCCGGTCGCATATTCAATCGCTGCGACATACGGTCCGAGGTCGAGCCGCAGTCCGCCCTGGTCACGCCAGAAGCGGTTCTTCTGCAGCGCGATCAAGTTGGCGCCGGAGAAGGTGAGGCGGAAGATCTCGTCGAGAATTTCCGGGGTGAACTTGTCACCGAGGTCGCCCATCACGACCGACCCGACATCCCGCCGTTGTACGCGCAGCCCCTCGAAATCTTCCATCACGCCGTCGTTGACGAACAGCGCGGCGGACGAACGTTTCATCTGCATGATCTTCTCACGGGCGATGATCGCCGGGCAGATAATATCGTCGTCGGTCAGATGGAAGCCGAGTTTCTGCAGTTGTTCCTGCAGTTTGCGGCGCGGTTTACGGGTGGTGTTGGTGACATAGGTGACACCGACGCCGAGCGACTTCAGCTTGTTGACCGTTGCCGTTCCACCGGGGATCGGTAGGTCGCCGAGCATGAGGACACCGTCGATGTCAAGAAATACGTGCTGAATTCCGCGAATTGTGGCCATGGAGTGAACGTCGAGTTAGGTGTGAATGATCTGGTTTTGGAGCATCAACAAATATAGACGCCGATCGAATTTTCACCAGCGGCATCATTGCGCTCCCGGAGTCGAAAACCGGAGGACGGAAGATACGCCAATCCAGCCGAATACGCAACTGTCCGGGTTGCCTGTTGAGCGGCGCTGGTCTATCTTCCAGATTGTCTCAGAAGCTTCGGGCTGCCCGGAGCGTCGCTTCTCACCCAACCATTCCGACCAGAACGGGACTCTTTCATGGCTGCAAAACGCCTGTTTCTCATTGACGCAATGGCTCAGATCTACCGTGCGCACTTTGCCTTTGCGCGGAATCCGCTGTTCACCTCGAAAGGCGAGAATGTCTCCGCCGTCTTCGGCTTCACGAACACGTTGATGGCGTTGATCGCCCGTGAGAAGCCGGATCTGCTGGCGGTGGTGTATGATACGGCGAAGCCGACGTTCCGGCATCATGTCTACGAAGACTACAAGGCCACGCGTGAAAAGATGCCGGAGGAGCTGGCGGCACAGCTCCCGCGTATGGATGAGATCATTGAAGCATTGAAAATTCCGAAGCTGATCCTGCCAGGGTACGAGGCGGACGACCTGGTCGGTACGATCAGTGTGCGCGCGGCGGAGCAGGGGATGGACGTGTTCCTGGTGACCGGCGACAAGGACTATTACCAGCTGGTGAATGACCGGGTGACGTTCTACGACACGAAGAAAGGACTCGACAACGCGACGCTGATCGATCCGAAGGGTGTGGAAGAGGTGTTCGGCGTGCCGCCGGAGCAGGTGATCGACGTGCTCGCGCTGGCTGGCGATAAGTCGGACAACGTTCCCGGCGTGCAGGGTGTCGGGATGAAAACCGCGATCAAGCTGGTCAAGGAGTACGGCAGCGCGGCCGAGGTGTTGAACCATGCCGACGAGATCAAGGGCAAGGTAGGCGAGTATATCCGCGAACAGCGTGAGAACGTGTTGCTCTCGAAAGATCTGGTCACCATTCGGCTCGAAGCGCCCTACGAATGCGACCCGAATGACCTGACCTACGGCCCGTGGGAAGGGTCGAAGCTGCACGAGCTGTTCGCCGAACTCGAGTTCCGCACGTTATTCCGCTACCTCGACGACACCCCGCAAACCGCCGGCGCGGAAAAAGTGAAGGTGACCTATTCGTCGGTCACGACTGAGGCTGAACTCAAGAAGCTGGTCCAAAAGCTGGAGAAGGCGGGCCGGTTCGCGGTGGACACAGAAACGACCTCCGCCGACCCGATGCAAGCGGAACTGGTCGGGATCAGCGTCAGCTTCAAGGCAGGCGAAGCGTTCTACATCCCGGTGAATCATTTCCAGTTCGACGGTGAAGCGCCGCCGTGGGAGCATGGGCGGTCGCGCGAGGAGATGAAGGAGGCTGCGGACAAAATCCTCGAGGTACTGCGGCCGGTGTTGAGCGGTGGTCCGAAGAAAATCGCCCAGCATGCAAAGTACGATTTCCTCATCTTCCGGCGCTATGGGGTCGAGTGCAAGCCGTTGTCGTTCGATCCGATGATCGGCGACTACCTGCTGAATCCCCACCAGCGAAGCCACGGGCTGGACGCGTTGGCGATGAACTACCTGCAGCTGAAAAAGATCGAGACGAAGGAATTGATCGGCAGCGGGAAGTCGACGATCACCATGGACCAGGTGCCGTTGCAGCAGATCACGCAGTACGCGTGCGAGGACGCCGATGTCACCTTCCGGTTGGCGGACATTATCGAGCAGAAGGTTCGTGATGAAGATCTCGAGGATCTGTTGACCGAGATCGAGCTGCCGCTCAGCGACGTGCTGATGAAGATGGAGCAGCGGGGGATCCGTCTCGACGTTGATTTTCTCAAGAAGATGAGCGGCGAGCTGCGTGAACGGCTGGACGAATTGGAGAAAGAGTGCCACGAGATGGCCGGGGTGGAATTCAACCTCGCCAGCCCGAAGCAGCTGCAGCATGTGTTGTTCGAGAAGATGAACCTGCCGACGTCAGTCTCGCGCAAGACGAAAACGGGTTACTCGACCGACCAGGCAGTGCTGGAGAAACTGGCGCCGCTGGACCCGTTGCCGAAGAAGATCCTCGAGCACCGTGAGTTGAGCAAGTTGCTGGGTACCTACGTGGACGCACTTCCGGCGCTGGTGAATCCGGAAACGAAACGCGTTCATACCAGCTACCTGCAGGCCGTTGCCGCGACCGGGCGGCTGGCATCCTCCGACCCGAATCTGCAGAACATTCCGATCCGCACCGAGCGTGGGGCTGAAATCCGCAAGGCGTTCATCCCGGCAGAGGGGATGTCGTTACTCAGTGCCGACTACAGTCAGATTGAGTTGCGGATGATGGCGCATCTCAGCGGCGACAAGGCGTTGATCGAGGCGTTCCAGGCAGGCGAGGACATCCACAACGCGACCGCAGCAAAAATCTTCGGCGTCAAACCGGAAGAGGTCACCCGCGAACATCGCAGCGGTGTCAAGCAGGTCAATTACGGCGTGCTGTTCGGCATGCGCGAATTTGGTTTGTCGCAGCGGATGGGGATCTCCGTCAAGGAGGCGAAGGAGTTCATCGATGGGTATTTTGGAGCGTTCCCGGGCGTGAAACGATACATCGACCACCTGCTCGAGGATGCGACGAAGACGGGGATGGTGAAGACGATCCTGGGCAGGCGGCGACCGTTGCCGGAACTGCAATCTTCGAACCGGAATACGGTCCAGATGGGCGAACGTATGGCGGTCGCGTCCGCAGTGCAGGGCTCAGCGGCGGATCTGATCAAGCTGGCGATGCTGAAGCTGGACGCCGATCTCGAAAAGGAGAAGGTGCCGTATTCGATGCTGCTGCAGGTCCACGATGAACTGGTGTTCGAGGTGCCGGAAGGCGAGGAAGAAGCCGCGGCGGCGTGGGTCAAGCAACGGATGGAGTCGGCGATGGAGGTGAAAGTTCCGATTGTCGCCGATGCCGGCTGGGGCAAGAACTGGCTTGAGGCGCATTGAAAGACAGTGGTCAGTTGCCAGTTCTCAGTGATCAGTAAACAAACTACCGTGGAACGGTGGAAAGTGGGTAGCGTGTGGCTTCAGCCACACGAACGTGGACGCACACGATTCCCCACTGAGCTTTGGGGGTAGCGTCCTGCAGGGACGCAGCACAGGAACCACCCGGCGCGATGTAAGAATCTCAGCATCCAATCGCCGGTCAACCATAAACTCATTCTGGATAGATCCCATGCGGGAAAGCCACTCAACAAACCCCATTGCCGCCTGCCTGCTGGCGGGCATGCTGCTTCTGATCGTGTCGCCTTCGTTCGCCGCTCAACCGTACTGGGTCGAGTTCAGCGACAAGGGTGTGTGGTCAACGCTTGACCAGCCCGATCTGGAAGCGGCAGCGTTCGAGTACGGCCTGACCCAACGGGCCATCGAACGCCGCAAGGTGGAAGGGTTGTCCGGCGACGACCTGATCACGCTGGACGATCTCCCGCCCGACCCGGAATACGTCTCGATTGTCAGCGAACTCGGCGCAAATGTGCGGCAGCAGTCGCGCTGGTTCAACCGTGTCAGTGTGGCGGCTGACGAAGGGGTGATTGCGCAGATCGAACGGTTGCCGTTCGTTGACCGCGTTACACCGGTCCGGCAGTTGCTGCCCGCGCGGTCGTCCTACGAGGTCGTCGAAACGTTCGATGGCAACCCCGCGCCCGGTCCCGGAATTGACACGCCGGGCAGTTATGGCCGCAGTTACCTGCAGGCGTTGCAGGTGAACGCGGTCGAAGCGCACCGCCAGGGGATCACCGGCAAGGGCGTGTTGATGGTGATTATCGACGGCGGTTACGAACTGTCGCACGAGTGTTTTGAGTCTCTCGACGTTATCGCCGAATGGGATGTCACCAACAACGATGATTACACCGGCCAGTCGCCGGAAGATCCAAGTGGTCAGTCGCATCACGGCACCGGCTGCCTGTCGGAAATCTCCGGCTACAGCCCGGGAAATTTGATCGGGATCGCGTACGAAGCCAGCTGGTTGCTGGTCAAGAGCGAATACATCGCTGATGAGACCGTCCAGGAAGAGGATGATTGGGTGGCCGGTCTCGAATGGGCGGAACGGTTGGGCGCATCAGTCGGATCGTCCTCGCTGGGCTACACCGACTGGTACAACACCGCCGACTATGACGGCCGCTATCCGGTCACCAGCCAGGCGATCACTCGCGCCGCCGAAAAAGGCCTGCTGATGGTCACGTCGGCAAGCAATGGAGGTCCGCAACCGATGACGCTCGGCGCTCCGGCGGATTGCGTCGGCGGGTTGTCCATCGGTGCGATTGACAGTTTGGGCACCATCGGAAGGTTTTCCAGCCGTGGTCCGACGGCGGATGGCCGGATCAAGCCGGATTTGGTCACACGTGGTGTGAAAACGTTGCTGGCTGCCCCGGAAACAGCGAACCATTACTCGTTCTGGAACGGAACAAGCATGGCGTGCCCGATTGGCGCAGGCGTGGTCGCGTTGGTGCGGCAGGCACGTCCGGAATGGGATGTGGACACGGTGATTCGGGCGTTGAAGGAGACCGCTGACCGTGCCGACCGACCGGACAACACGTACGGCTGGGGCATCCCGGATGTGATGAAGGCCATCGCCTGGACGGGTGAATAGCGGTACGTTTCAGCGAATTGAATTGACAGGCGCGTCACGGGAGGGTCGGCGCGCTTTTGTACACGGACGCGAGAGGAAAAACGTGACAACGTTTACGAATGCGATGAAGTGGGTCCTGGTTGCGGGGATGCTGCTGCTGTTGGCGGCATGTGCGGGTCAGCAGGAAACGATGGAACCACCGGAGTCCGCTCCGGACACGACAATGACAGTTGAGCCGGAACCGACGGTGACCGTTCAGGTGCAGCAGGAGAACCTGCGTTCGATGCCGAACGGACCGAAAATCGGCGAAGCTTCGGGCGGGACGGAATACGTGATGCAGGTTCGCCGTGGCAACTGGGTCCGTGTCGCGATGGACAATGAAGACGGTGGCGCATGGATCTGGGCGCCATCCGTAGGCTTCCCGCAGGTGAACCCGATGTCGGTGCCGTTGTGGATTGGCGGCAGGACGCCGCAGACTGTGGACAACCTGACCGAAACGTTCGGCCAGCCGGAATATGTCGAGCAGCTCGGCGGTGGGGTGTTCATCTACCGCTACCGGAATCGAGGTATCGAAGAGAAGTACACAATGTTCGGCACCGATCTGTTTGACACGGCGTTCGCCTGGGTTGACCGTGAAACCCGGCAGGTGCTGCGTGTCGAATTCAAGCTGATGCCCTATTCCGGAACGGCGAAAGAGCTGCTTCCGCTGGCGGGTTTGCAGGACGTTCGCTCGACGAAAACCAATTTCACGCATGCGTTGTACGTGGACAAATTTCCCGGGTTGACGAAGGTCGAATTGCAGTTTGTGCCGGGCAATTTCAATCAGATCGAGCTTCTCGCGGCGGAACGCTATCCGGAAGACACCTTCGAGTCGGTGCTGACCACCGGTGAGAAAAAGCTGGTTCACGACGAAGGCGAGCTGCTCCTTTCAATGGAAGTGACGAACAACTCGGGCGACTTCGCGATTGCCGCGCCTGCGGTCAAGGTGCTGCTGATGGAAGGTTCCCTGACGCTTGGCGAGTGGACGCTGGGTCCACTGGACGTGCGCATCGAACCGGGTGAAACGGAAACGATTTACGAGCCGGTCCCAATCGGGGAAGAGGAAGTCGACGTGATGACGATTGCCGCCAGCGCGGAGATTATCAGCGCGATGACCGTACCGGCGAGCGCCGCCAGCCAGCCATGAGTGAGCCACCAAAACCGCGTGTGCTGGTGATCATGGATGTTGATGGAACCATGATCAAGAATGGTGACGCGCTTCGGGTGCCGTTTTACCAGGCGTTCGAGGAGGTGACCGGTGCGAACATCCGGGGCGTGAAGGTCAATTTCGCCGGCAATACCGACCGTGCGATCATCCGCCAGTTCATCGAAGTGTCCGGCGTGAATGGCGATTACGAAGATCTGCTCGCCCGGTTCGCGGATCGGTTCTGTGAACTGGTCGATGGTTCGTACGACAGTCATCCGTCACCACGACTGCTGCCCGGAGTGAGAGATCTGCTCGAGGCGTTGCGTCAGCATCCCGAGGCGGCGTTAGTGCTCGGGACGGGGAACATTCGCCGCTCCTGCGAGATCAAGCTGAGGCGGTTTGAGCTGCTGGACTACTTTCCGCATGGCGGCGGGTTTGGCGGTGATCATGAGGTTCGGGCCGACGCGATTCGTGCCGCGATGGAGGTGGGGCGGGAGGCGTACGGTTGGGACGGGGAGGCGTGGGTGATTGGTGACACGCCCAACGATGCCATCGCCGCCCATGACGCCGGCGCGAGGACGCTGCTGGTTGCGACCGGGATGATCCGGAAGGAGAATCTCGAGTATGCGGACGCCGAACACGTACTCGACGACCTGACTGACACCGCCAGGGTGATGGAGATTCTCGGACTTGCGTAAGAAATCTATGACACTGAGTGTCACGGCCGCGTCTGTAAACAGACACGGCCTCTATTTTTTTCTGCCTGTAGCCCACAGCCCACAGCCCGACTAATCAATCTCTTCCGGTTCGCCGAGGAACGGTTTCACCAGCACCGGCACCGGACTCCGCCGGATCAGCTTCTCGGTGGTGCCGCCGAGCAGGAAGCGTTCGAGCGCGTTCCAGCCCTGGTTGGCGACGACGATCAGGTCGATGTTCTCTAGCTTGGCGAGGTTGGTCAGCTCGCGTTGCACATGTCCGCTTCTCAGTTTGAACGGTGTCCCTTCCGGCAGGATATCCCCGGCAAACTTGTGCAGCGCTTTCTGCGACCGGCTGATGAGGTCGGGATCGACCGGAACCGTTGACGGTCTGTCGGCAAAGAAGGCGGGTGAAGTGAGCACGGGCTCGAAGACGTGTGCGACAACAAGTTCCGCGCCGAACTGTTTCGCCAGGTCAATCGCGGTGGTCAGCGATTCTTTGGACGCGTCGGAGAAGTCGACCGGTGCGAGGATGCGCTTGTAACGTCCCTCGTTGCTGATCAGCAGGTCTTCGCCGTGGTGGATGGTGAGCACCGGAATACGCGAGCCGTGCACCACTTTTTCAGTCGTGCTGCCGAGCACGAAGTGGCCGAGCCCGGTGCGTCCGTGTGTTCCCATCACAATCAGGTCGATCTGTTCCTGTTCGCAGAAGTCGAGGATTTCGCTCGCGTCCGAAATCGCCCGGCGGATTTCTTCGCGGATCGGAACCGTTCCCTTGATCACGGGCAGGCTGTCATCTTCAACCAGACCGGCGACCTGCTGGCGGATAAACGAGAACAGTTCATCCAGTTCCGGGAATTCCTTGCTCGGATTGTGCGGATCGGCACCGTGGGGGACTTCAACGTGCAGCATGACCAGCTCGGCGTTGTAGATATGCGCCAGGACCAGTGCGTGATCGAGTGCCTTGCTGGCGGCAGTGGAGAAGTCAGTTGGGAAGAGGATACGCTTGATCTTCATCAATTCATCTCGCACGTTTGCGTTTTCTGAGTTACCATGTGTGGTTGCTAATGTGGTACGATGTGCGCGGGTTGCGGAATGCGAATCCCGCAGTTTCCCCCAGCTGGAGAGATCGTTGAACGAACTGCTTTTCTTTGCCTGGACTGTAGTTGTGGTCGGTCTGGTGCTGCTCAGTTTCCGTTTTGGCCGGGTGGGCCTGTACGGCGTGATCGGTGTGTACATCATCCTTGCGAACGTGTTCGTGACCAAGCAGATCACGTTGTTCGGCGTAGCCGCGACCGGCGGGAACTCGTTGTATGGCGCAATCTTCCTCGCGACGGATCTGTTGAATGAACACTGGGGAAAGAAGGAAGCGCAGCGCGCGGTGTGGTTCGGTTGGTTGTGCGCGGGCTTTTTCCTGCTTGCCAGCCAGGTGTTTCTCTGGTTCCAGCCGTCGGTGGATGATTTCGTACACGATGCGATGACTCAGATCTTCTCACTGGCTCCGCGCATCGTGGCCGGTTCGCTGCTGGCGTATATCGTCAGTCAGACGCATGACGTGATCGCGTTCAACGCGTGGAAGAAGCGCACGCAGGGCAGGCATCTGTGGTTGCGCAACAACGCGTCGACGCTGGTCAGCCAGTTGCTCGACTCGGTGATTTTCACTGCCGTGGCGTTCTGGGGCATCTTCGAGTTTTCGATCCTGCTGCAGATATTTGTTACCACGTATCTGCTGAAGGTTCTGGTTGCGGTGATCGACACGCCGTTCCTCTATCTGAGCAAACGATTCAAACCGCTGGAACTCAGGTAGCACAAACACGTGAGCAATGGTAGATCCCCGATTGACAGAATCCGTAACACGAAAACGAGGAACCCATGCGTCGTTTGATGCTGTTCTCCGCTTTGGCAGTGCTGATTGCCGCGCCGGCGACTTTTGCCACGCGCGATGATGATAACCGTTATGGTATCGGTTTGCAGTGGGTCGATCCGGTTGCGTACGGACCCAGCTTCACGATGGACCTGTTTGATTTGCCGATGAGCATTCAGGGCGTGCTCGGTTTGAATGATTTCCCCGCCCCGGTCGCGCGGGTGCGCTACGTGTTCGCCGGACGCCGCTACCTGGATGGGTATGCATACGGCGCGATTGGTGCGTACGACGACGACGGACGGCACGACGAGGATGACGGGTTGCGGTTGTTTGCCGGTGTCGGTGCGGGTGTTGAATGGGATTGGCGCGACGCCGACGAGAGTCTGCCGCCGATTTCCTGGAGTCTCGAACTCGGTCTGAACGACACCGACCTGTCCTTCGGCTTTGGTGTGCACTACACGTTCTGATAGATTGAAGACAACGAGTCCTAGAGCAAGTAAAAATGACCTGCCCCTGGATGGCAAACCGGGGGCAG
Source organism: bacterium (assembly GCA_020444425.1). GTDB lineage: Bacteria > Electryoneota > Electryoneia > Electryoneales > Electryoneaceae > BMS3BBIN04. Next base: position 123,883 of record JAHLLB010000003.1, read on the forward strand.
GTTTTGATTCTTGCGTATTTTCCGGATGCTCGTGGGTACGTAACGGTTTCGTGTTACGGGTCCGTTGCCCTGATTGTTCATTCTCGAGAGGCGAGACACTGGTGAGCGGCGTCTTCTCAGAATAGCTTCCTGTCGTCCCGCCAACGAACCATCTGGCTGCCGGTATGATCAACGACAAACGCAGTACGCAGACCGTTGACAACACCTCGGACGACACCGTCTGGGTGCATGACCTGAGCTGGGATGGACGCGGCGTCGCCCGTCGTGATGACGGTCGCGTGCTGATGATCTTCGGCGCCATCCCCGGCGACCTCGTCATACCGGAAATCCGTCACGAACCGAACAAGGGTCCGGTCGACTGCACCATCGGCGAGCTCGTGCATGAATCCCCGCAGCGAGTTCCGCATCCCTGCCCGCACTATGCGCGCGGCTGTCCGGCGTCTCAGCTGGGAGCGGTGCGCCGTGAGTTCTCACTCGATTGGAAGCGAACTCACCTGGTGGAAACGTTGCGGCGGATCGGTGGGTTGGAAGGCGTCGTCGTTGAACCGGTGATCCCCTCACCGAAGCAGTGGCGCTATCGCGAACGGTTGGAATTTCAGGTGCTGCGTGGACAGAACGGCCTTGACATGGGCTACATCGGCCTGTCAGGGCTGGTTCCGGTGCTGGATTGCCGACTGGGCGCGACACCGTTGATCAAACCGTTTGCCGCACTACGCCGGAACCTGGACTATCTCGATTCGCATCCGCATCTCGGCGACCGTGTGCCGTTGCGGCTGTTGCTCCGCGACAATGGGCGCGGGGAAGCGATCGCGGTACTGTTCGTGCTCACTCGCGGACCAGTGGACAGCGCTCCGCTCGAGGAATGGTTGGACTCGGCTGGGTTTGCCGGCTGGGAAATTCGCCGCGTACGAAACCAGAAGCTGCGTTACATCAATTCCGAACTGGTGATTTCGAAAGGCGATCCGACGGTGCGCATCCGCATCGCCGGGCGCGACTTGATCCTGCAGGCGTCTGTGTTTTCGCAGGTGAACCGCAAGGCTGCCAACGAGCTGGTCAACCTGATGCTGGAGCAGGTGCCGGAAGACGGACGGCTGCTTGACCTGTACGGCGGGTATGGCCGTTTCGGGATTGCGTACGCCGACCGTAGCGGCAAGGCGACGGTTGTCGATTCGGCAGCGGACGCTCTGTCTGCGGGACGGGACTATGTGCGCAAGACCGGCTTGCCGGTCGAATTCCGTGACATCGATCTCGGCCGTGATGATCTGGCTGAGCTTGACGCGGCCGTATTCGACGCTGCGATTCTCGATCCACCGCATGCCGGCGCGGATGAACAAGTCCTGGACATGCTGAACGAGCGCGGGCCGGAACGGATCATTTATGTGTCCTGCCATCCCGCTGCGCTGGCGCGTGACCTGAAGCGGTTGACAGCCTACAAAACCGACCTCGTTGTCCCCATCGACATGTTTCCCTCAACCAGTGAGCTTGAAACCCTGGTCATTCTTGACCGTATCAGTTGATACGATGCACGGTTCGTATCACGGCTGCCGATAACTCTCCTGGGTTCGAAATCTCGATCGTCCGGAACGCGGGCTCTCGCTTGTCGCGCTGAATCGGTGCATTCCAGCGGGTTGGGCGCCCCTCGTGTATCTTGAACGACTACACATTTTTGGAGGAACCATGTTCGACCTTCTGCGCCGGTTGACGCAGACCCCGGGTGGCCCGGGTCTGGAAGATGAAATTCGTAGTCTCGTTCGCGGGGAACTTGAAGCTCACGTGGATGAAGTCCGCATGGACCGTCTCGGCAACCTCGACTTCATCAAGCGGGGGAGTGGTGACGGGCCGGTGGTGATGATCGCCGCGCACATGGACCAGATCGGGTTCATGGCGACTCATATAGACAAAAACGGGTATATCCGTCTCAACCCGACCGGTGGGTTTGACCCGCGCACGATGATGAACCAGCGCGTGATGGTATACGGCAAGAAGCCGCTGCCGGGCGTGATGGGATCGAAGCCGAAACACATCCTCACCGATGAAGAACTGAAGAAACCGCTGAAGGTGAAGGACTACTTCGTCGATGTCGGCCTGCCCGGTGACACAGTCAAGGAGCTGGTCCAGCCCGGCGACCGCATCCTTTGGATGGGTGACTGCATCGAAATGGGTGAGATGTACTGTTCCCGCGCGATGGATGACCGGATCGGCGTATTGTTGATGATCGAGGCGATGAAGCGGGTGAAGAACCCGTCCGCAACGATTCACGCTGTCGCCACGGTGCAGGAGGAAGTCGGCATACGTGGCGCATGGGCATCCGCAGCGCAGATCAAGCCGGACATCGGCCTCGCGCTGGACGTGACCATCGCCAACGATGTTCCCGGTTCGCCGGAACACGAAGCGGTGACAAGGATGGGGGACGGCATCGCGGTCAAGATGATGGACGGGGCGTCGATCTCGTCGATCAAGCTGGTCCGTCACCTGGAAGACATCGCGGACGCCAACGACATCAAGCATCAGCGTGAAATCTTACCCGCAGGTGGAACGGATGCCGGCGCGATCTGGCGTGTACCGGGCGGCGCGCATGTCTGCACGTTGTCGGTGCCGAGCCGCTATGTTCACTCGACGGTCGAGCTGGTGCACAAGGATGATGTGGACGGCGGAGTGAAGCTGCTGGCGGCGTGGCTGGAAGTTGTCGGTGAACGCGATTACGCCTGAGCGGTTGAGTGTTGCAGGAGTGCAGCGTATGTATGAACCGGAAAAACGCCCAGACGCGAAGATGATGCCGGATTCCGATTCGGATTTGGACATCTATTTCGAATACCTCGTTGGATCGTACCGTCCGGCGATGTTGAACAAGTCGCGTGAGTGGCACCCGGCGGCGGATGTGTACGAGACGGACACCTGCGTCATGATCAAGGTGGACATCGCCGGGATCGACAAGAAGGACGTGCAGCTGATCCTGGACAAGGATCGGCTGACGATGCAGGGCGTACGGCATGAAACCGTCGAAAGCGACCGTAAGCGGATGCTGGCGATGGAGGTGCCATACGGCGCTTTCCGCCGTGTCTTCGAGCTGCCCGGCCCGGTGTGCGCGGATAACGCCACGGCGGATTACAAGGACGGTATGCTGACCATCCGGCTGCGCAGACGTGAGAAGCCGCTGCAACGCAAAATGGTTGTCAAAATTTACTGAGGCAGATCAACGATGAACGAGAATCCCTCAGCTCCTCAACCTGAATCGGTAGCGATCCCTGAAACGCTGCCGATGTTTGTCACACGGGATCTGGTGATCTTCCCCGGCCTGATTGTGCCGTTGACGATCACCGACGAGACGTTCAGCAAGACCATGGACTACATGTCCGAGCGCGGTATGCGCACCCTCGGCCTGTTCCTGCGCAAGCCGGACACGGCGGACGATGAGAAGGACATGAAGTCGGTGCACAAGATCGGTACGGCGTTGACGATCCACCGCATGCAGCGTACCAGCGAAGGTGCGGTGCGGATGATCGTGCAGGGACTGGACCGCATCGAGCTGAAGGAGTTGACCCAGACCGATCCGTTCCCGATGGGCCGGATTACTGTGCGTGATCACAAACCACGCAAGACGGTGCGGCTTGAGGCGTTGTCCCGCGCGCTGAAGGATGATTTCGAAAAGATCGCCGAGCTCGCCCCGGACATGCCGGAAGAGCTGAAGGAGGCGGTGCGAAATCTGGACAATCCGTCAGTGCTGGCCGACATGATCAGCGCGCACACCGACCTGGACGTTCAGGTGCGGCAGCAATTGCTGGGAACGGTCAAGGTGCCGGAACGGATGCGGCTGTTGCGTGAGTTGCTCGACCGTGAGCTGCGCATCCTGCAGGTCGGGACGCAGATCCAGCAGAAAACCCGTGGCGAGATGGAGAAGACGCAGCGGGAATATTTCCTCCGCGCACAGCTCCGCCAGATCAAAAAAGAACTGGGCGAAGAAGATGACGGTGCGAGCGAGGCGGACGAGTGGCGGCAGCGGATCGACAAAGCCGAGCTGCCGGAACGCGTGCTCGAAGTTGCGGAAGAGCAGGTCAAGCGGCTCGATCGCATCAACCCGGCATCGGCGGAATACAGTGTCGTCACGACGTACCTCGACTGGATCGTCAACCTGCCGTGGGAGAAGCTGAGCGACGATAACCTCGACCTGAACCACGCCCGCGAAGTGTTGGACGAGGACCACTTCGGTCTGCAGGACATCAAGGACCGCATCCTTGAAGTGCTGGCTGTGCGCAAGTTAAAGCCGGATTCCGGTGGTTCGATCCTGTGCCTGGTCGGCCCGCCGGGAGTGGGGAAGACGTCACTGGGCCGCTCGGTTGCGCGGGCGATGAACCGTGAGTTCATCCGTGTCAGCCTCGGCGGAGTGCGTGACGAAGCGGAAATCCGTGGCCATCGACGGACCTACGTCGGCGCGTTGCCCGGCCGTATCCTGCAGAAGATGAAGGACGCCGGCACACGCAACCCGGTCTTCATGCTGGACGAAATCGACAAGCTGGTCAGTGATTTTCGCGGTGATCCGTCCTCGGCGCTGCTCGAGGTGCTCGACCCGGCGCAGAACGATACGTTCAGCGACCACTACGTCGAGATACCCTTCGACCTCTCCAAGGTGCTGTTCATTACCACGGCGAACTATCCGGAGAATATTCCGGAGCCGTTGCAGGACCGGATGGAGATGATTCGCCTGCCGGGCTACATCACGGCAGAGAAGGTCGAGATCGCGAAGCAGTACCTGGTCAGGCGTCAGATCGAGGCGAATGGGCTGACAAAGAAGCAGATCAAGTTCAGCCCGGCGGCGTTGGAAGAGGTCGTTGTCTACTACAGCCGGGAAGCGGGGGTCCGAAACCTGGAGCGGTTGGTCGGTCAGATCTGCCGCAAGGTGGCGTTCAAGTTCGCGACGGATGAATACACGGGCGACAAGAAGATTTCGGTGACGAAGAAAAACGTGTCCGAGTTTCTCGGTCCGCGCCGGATTACTCCGTCCTGGGCGACTCGTCAGCCGGAAGTTGGCGTGACCAACGGTTTGGCCTATACTCCGGTCGGCGGCAGCGTACTGCAGGTGGAAACCGCTCGTATGCCGGGCAAGGGCAATGTCAGAATCACCGGCCAGCTCGGCGACGTGATGAAGGAATCGGCGCAGATCGCGCTGTCCTGGATTCGCGCGCACCAGGATTCGCTGTGTGTGGAGGGAAACGTGTTCGAGACGTCCGACCTGCACATTCACGTACCCGAAGGTGCGACGAAGAAGGACGGTCCGTCCGCCGGCGTTACCATGACCACGAGCATGGTCAGCCTGTTCTGCGGTCGGAAGGTACGTTCGGATGTCGCGATGACGGGCGAGATCACGTTGACCGGTCACGTTTTGCCCATCGGCGGCTTGCGTGAAAAGGTGGTGGCTGCCAACCGGGCGCAGATCAAGCACGTGATTATTCCGGCGGATAACGAGAAGGATCTCGAGAAGGTTCCGGAAGATGTCTGCGCGGCGATTGAATTCCACCCGGTGCGGACGATTCAGGAGGTGCTGGAACTGGCCCTGCTACCCCATGCAGACGACTCGAGTTCGGGCAAAGCTGCCACGGCGGTCGCGGATGGGAAGAGCAACGGTCACGATAGTTCTAAATCCTCGAATAAGCAGAAAAAAGACAAGACAGCTGAAGTGACGGCTAAACGCAAGGGCGATGCGTAAGACTATCGCTCGACAACCCTCGGGGGATTGATGCAGAAGCGCAAGCTGGGCCTGGTAGTACTCTTTGCGGCGTTGGTTTTCGCCGGAATCAACGGTTGCCAGCGGGCTCCGAAGACAGAACCCGACGACAGGTTCGACCTCGGCAAGCTGAAGACGCCTGCGACGTACTACTACCAGATGCAAGATACGATGCAGGTGTACGGCAAGATGAAGCAGGAGTTGAATCGTGTCAGCGAGGACGGTCGCGACCTGATCAAGATCGACTTCGACATTTACGGCGGTGTTTCGGGAGAGACCGAGCTCCGGTTCGATGCGAACAGCGGAGCGATGGTGAGCATGATTTCGACGCAGGAGTTCCGTGGCCAGACGATGCACAACAACTCCTACTATGAGCAGGACCAGGTCACGCGGATCATGGATACACCGATGAAGGCAACCAGGGACACTCTGCACACCACGATTCCGCCGCACACGTACGACTGGATGCAGGCAAGCTTCCTGATTCAGACGATGGACCTCGCGTCCATGGTCGGCGATACGACGCAAATGACGTTTTATCAGGGGTTTGGCCGCGCATTCGTTGATACGGCAGACGTGACCGTGGTTGGCCGTGGAGCGTTGACTGTACCCGCTGGCGACTTTGATGCGTTCCACGTTCACCTCGATTTCCACGATTCGCAGGCCGATTTCTACATCCAGGCCGATGGTGACGGGAAGGTTTTGAAGCATGTTGTACCGTCTCAGGGCGGTGGACTTGAGACCGTTCTCATTCCGGATTCTTTGGGTATGCAGGAAGAGTAAACGATCTCTCACAACCTTTCTGCGAACTGGAGATTTTACGCGGGAAGGTGGATTCAGCAGAACTCTCTTCTTGACTTGCATGGTGCGAAGAGACTACGTTCCGTGGGCACGGATCGTGGGGAGGAACCATGGCAGTCACCGTGGAACGTCTGCTCGAGCAGATGCTTCGTGAACAGCGTGAGATGTTGGAAGAGCAGAAGCGGATCAACCGGCTGTTGAGATTTGTCGCGCACCGGCAGGCCCGTGAGTTGATTGAGACGCAGCTTGAGAAGAGCATTGAACGCCGTGTGTATGAGTTGTCGGACGGTATTCGATCCTCGCGAGAGATTGAAAAGCTTGTCAACAAGGAAGTCACCCAGCGTACGGTGGTGACCTGGTGGCAGAAGTGGCGCCGCCTGGGACTTGTTGAACAATCGCCCAATTACTCCGGCCGCATGATGAAAGTGATGCCGCTGGAAGAGTTGGGGCTGACGACGGATGTCAACGAACATCTCGATTGACACCATCGTTGAAAAGCTCGATTTTACCCCGGAAGAGTTTTTTGTCCGGGGTCTTTTTTTGCTCAGTCGCAGGCGGATCAGGTGAAGCAAGAAGGCGCACAATACGGGTTGCGCGAGGGTGACCTCAAACGGGTGCTGCTGCCGGAGCATGTCTCGTTGCAGACGGGAGTTCTCTACGCTTGGTGGGTGAAGCAGCACCGTGCTGCTGTGGATGAGAAACTGCTGCTCGCGGTCAGCGGCGGTTGCGACTCGATGGCCCTGTTGTACCTGTGCCTGCCGCCGGATGGGGAGCGTGACCATGTCGTCATCGGGCACGTGCATCACGGAACCGGCGACTTTGCTGATCAGGCGGCTGAACTTCTTGCATCCGAGTGCCGCAAGTTGAAGCTGCCGCAACTCACGCAGCATGTGAGCATCACAGAAGAGCGCCGGAAGCAGTCGGGATTCGAGGCGGCCGCACGTGAAGTGCGATACGCCGCCCTCGAGCGGATGGCGACCGAAGCGAATGCCTCGGTTCTGTTCACGGCTCACACGGCAGACGATCTCGCCGAGGGATTTCTGCTCAATGCCATGCGCGGCGCGAGCATAAGTGGGTTGTCGGGTGCTCGGGTGGCACGCAAGCGTTGGATTCGGCCGCTGCTCAACCGGACTCGCGAGGAGCTGCGTGGGTTTGCCGAACGGGCGGGGATACCGTTCCTTGACGACCCGTCCAATGTGGACGAACGATTCACGCGGGTGGCGGTGCGGCATCAGCTTGGACCCATGATCCGCGAACAGTTTGGCGACGGAGCCTGGCGCAACCTGGCACGCACGGCGCTTCATCTGCAGCAGGCCGATTCGGCTCTTGAGATGGAAGCCGCGCGAATTCATTTGCAGGTCTTGCGTCGGAGGACTCCGGGCTGGGCGTCTATTGATGCTCGGAGGCTCGTCGGGTATCTTGATGAGCTGGTATTTCGTGTTCTGAGATGTAGTTTGGCGGACGTTCTCAACGTCGGTCCCGGCGAAGTCTATCTGGATCGGAACGAGCGCGGATGGCTGCTGAATCTTGCGCGGACACGGAAGGCCGGTACGTCCCGTGTGATCGCAGGAGTTACGATTACGGTTCGCGATGATCTGGAACTGTCGGTGTACGACGAATCGACCCGGATCAGGATGAACCTGCCGGGTCATGTTGTGTTACCTGATGGCTCCGAGGTCCATGTGGAGCTTGAAACGGTGAATCCCGGCGCAGTTTCGCGAGTACAAGGCAGTGAGCGGCCGGGTTTTGTCGAACGTCTGGACGCCGATGCGGTCGGGCTTGAGGCGGTCGTACAGCCGTGGCAACGCGGGGATACGTTTCATCCGCTCGGTTCGCGGCAGGACAGTGTTCGAGTGGTCCGGCGGTTACGGCGGCCGGCACATGAGCGCACCGGCCCGTTGTGGGTCATGCGGACGGAGGGTGGTGAGATCGCCTGGGTGTTAGGCGAACGAATCGCGGAGCCGTTTCGCGTTACAGAAAAATCTCGCAGGATTTTAGTCTTCCGATATGACCCTCCGGCCCTGAAACCGGAAGGGTGAACAGGAAAAAGCATGGCGGAGAAGAAAACGCCTGAGCCCCCTCAGGCACCGAAGGGTCCACGCAAGGACTCGGATGATAATTTCGACTGGCGTCGCGCCGGTCGAACCCTGGCATTCTGGATTTTCCTGATCCTCGTGGTCATCGTTATATCGACGTATCTCGGACCGTCCCAGGAAGAAGCCAACCTCATTGAGTATTCCGATCCCACCGGTATGGGCTATCGTGAATACCTCGAGAACGACCGGTTCACCGAAGCCGTTGTCACCGAACGTGAATTCGTCGGTACCCTCGACGCGCCCGACGAAAAGGGCAATACGAAGGTGCGGACGGTGCTGCCATTGATCAGCGAAGATGTGATCGCGGAATGGCAGGAGCGTGGCCTCAAGATCGAGTTCAAGGAGAAGGCGACGAACTGGGTCGGGATGCTGCTCACGTCGATCCTGCCGTGGATCATTCTCATCGGTCTGTGGCTGTTCTTCATGCGGCGGATGACGCAGGGCGCGAACCGCGGCATCTTCACCTTCGGCAAGTCGAAGGCGAAGCTGATGACCGAGGAACGGTCCAAGGTCACTTTCGAGGATGTCGCCGGCGGTGACGAAGCGAAGGAAGAGCTGCAGGAAATCATTCAGTTCCTCAAGGATCCGAAGAAGTTCCAGCGCCTCGGTGGACGCATCCCCAAGGGCGCGTTGCTGGTCGGTCCTCCGGGAACGGGCAAGACGTTGATGGCGAAGGCCGTCGCCGGGGAGGCGGGCGTACCGTTCTTCTCGATGAGCGGCGCGGACTTCGTGGAAATGTTCGTCGGTGTCGGTGCAAGCCGTGTGCGTGACCTGTTTGAACAGGGCAAGCGCCACGCGCCGTGCATCATCTTCATCGACGAAATCGACGCCGTCGGGCGTCAGCGCGGCGCCGGTCTTGGCGGTGGGCATGACGAACGCGAGCAGACGCTGAACCAGTTGCTGGTTGAGATGGACGGCTTCGAGTCGAATGAGGGCGTAATCCTCATCGCCGCGACCAACCGTCCCGACGTACTCGACCCGGCGCTGTTGCGTCCGGGCCGTTTCGACCGCCAGATCGTGGTGGATCGGCCGGATGTGCGTGGCCGTGAAGGCATTCTCAAGGTGCACTCAAAGAACATCCCGCTGGCGGCTGATGTTGACCTCAACGTGCTGGCGAAGGGAACGCCCGGCCTGGCCGGCGCGGATCTCGCGAACCTTGTCAACGAAGCGGCGTTGCTGGCTGCACGCCGGAATGGCACCAAGGTCAACATGAATGACTTTGAGGACGCCAAGGACAAGGTGATGATGGGCACCGAGCGCCGCAGTATGCTGATCAGCGATGAGGAGAAGAAGCTGACGGCGTACCATGAGGCGGGGCATGTGCTGGTCGCCAAGCTTTTGCCGGGGTCTGATCCGGTGCACAAGGTGACGATCATCCCACGCGGTCGTGCGTTGGGCGTGACTCATTACCTGCCGATCGACGAAAAGCACAGCTGGAACAAGCGCTACATCGAGAACAAGATGGTTCATCTCGCCGGCGGTCGTGCGGCTGAGATGCTCATCTTCGAGGATTATACCAACGGCGCGGCGTCCGACATCAAGCAGGCGACGGAGATTGCCCGCAGGATGGTGTGCGAGTGGGGCATGAGCGACAAAGTCGGCCCGATCGCGCTGGGTGGACGTGACCAAGAAGTCTTCATCGGCCGCGATTTCGGCCATCAGAAAGACTACTCGGAAGCGACAGCGCTGGAAATTGATCGTGAGATCAAGCGTTTTGTGATGGCGGCGCAGAACCATGCCATCGACCTGCTCGGCAACAACCTGGACAAGCTGCATGTCCTCTCCAATGCGTTGCTCGAGCGGGAAATTCTTGACGGCGAGGAAATCGACAAGATTCTCGCTGGTAAGGAGTTGCCGAAGGTGGACAAGTCGCGGCCCACGTATCACGAATCCGACGAGCCGAAAACGAGCAACTCCACCGTCGAGAAGTCCACTGAGGCCAAGCGGTCAGATAAGGATCGTCTGCGCGAAGTCGATGAGGTGCTGCAGAAGATCAAGGGCGACGGGTCCGAGGAATCGACGGAAGACAAGCCGAAGACGAACGGGCAGGACCGCTCGAGTTCGGATTCGGACAGCAATTCCGCATCGGACGATGACAAGAACAAAACCTGATTCGTTCAGGGCTGGATAGAGTGAGTGACGGCGATGTTTCGGCATCGCCGTTTCTGTTACCGGTCAAGGATTACCTGTAACGCCGCAAGGACATGACGCCGGATACGAGGACCGTCGGATGAAGCACAGTGCCCTGCCGTTCGGATCGCCGACGTTGGTGATGGGCATCGTCAATGTGACGCCGGACAGTTTCCACGACGGCGGCCGCCACAACACGGTGGATGCCGCGATTGAACACGGTCTGCGACTCGTGGACGAGGGTGCGTTGGTGCTGGATATCGGCGGCGAATCCACTCGTCCCGGCGCGGCGGAAGTCAGCGAAGCGGAAGAGCTGGAGCGTGTGCTGCCGGTGCTGTCAGCTCTGAAGCGGCGTGTGAATGTGCCGGTTTCGGTGGATACGTGGAAGGCGTCCGTCGCGGAACAGGCGCTCGCGGCGGGAGCGGACTGGATCAATGATATCAGCGGCGGAGTCCGTGATCCGCGTATTTTGAGTGTGGTGGCAGAAGCGGGGGTTCCGTATGTTGCGATGCACATGCGCGGCACCCCGGCGACAATGCAGACGCTGACGGAGTATGATGACCTCATCGCGGAGGTCAAGGCGTATTTCGTGGATAGATTGCAGGCGTTTGAGGCGGCCGGTGGACAGCGCGAGATGCTGATCCTCGACCCGGGGATCGGGTTCGCGAAGAAGCCGTCGGACAATTACACATTGCTGGCGAATCTGGCGGAGTTTCGTGAGCTCGGATTGCCTCTGTTGGTTGGCCCCTCACGCAAGAGCTTCCTTAAACTTGCCGGCGGGGAAGACACAGCCGACCGTCTCCCGGGTACGATGGCAGCGATTACCATTTGTGCGCTGGCGGGCGTGGAAGTTGTCCGTGTGCACGATGTCGCGGAAACAGTTCAAGCGGTGAATGTAGCCCGGCGTGTATTGGCGGGTGGACGATAGAAGGGGAGTGACACTCCATGGCGAAATGGTTTCAGCGGGAAAAGGACAACCTTCAGGGCGCGAAGAAGCGTGACATGCCGGAAGGCGTTTGGATCAAGTGCCCGTCCTGCGATAACGTACTGTTCAGCCGCAAGATCGAGCGCAACTGGCATGTGTGCAACGAATGCGGTCATCACATGCGCATGCCCGCGCCGAAGTATGTCCAGCTTCTCTCCGACGAGGGTACGTGGACCGAGATCGACAGGGATATGAAGTCGCTCGATCCGCTCGGCTTCAAGGACAGCAAGCGGTACGTCGACCGTGTTGCCGCCGGACAGAAGAAGACCGGACGCGCTGACGCCGTCATTACCGGTTCGTGCGAGCTGCACGGACACGGTGTGGTCATCGGAGTGATGGACTTTCAGTTCCTTGGCGGAAGCGTCGGCAGCGTTGTCGGCGAAAAGATCGCGCGCGCCGTGGACAAGGCGCTTGAACTGGAGCAGCCGCTGATCCTCGTCTCCTGCAGCGGTGGGATGCGGATGCAAGAAGGCATCATCAGCCTGATGCAGATGGCGAAGACGTCGGCCCGATTGAGCCGTCTCGGCCAGGCGGGACTGCCGTATATCAGTGTGCTCACCGATCCGACAACGGGCGGTACGACGGCTTCCTTCTCGATGCTCGGCGACGTCAACATCGCCGAACCGGGCGCGTTGATCGGTTTTGCCGGCCCCCGCGTGATCAAGCAGACCATCGGCCAGGATCTGCCGGAAGGCTTCCAGCGTAGTGAATTTCTGATGGAAACCGGTTTTCTCGATCAGGTGGTGCCGCGTCTCGAACTGAAGGACCGTATCGCCGAGTTCATCAGCTGGATGACGGGCGAGAAGACGAAGAAGGTAGCGGAACAGGCAGAGTAACTTTCCGTCAATACCTCCCACGGCAAGGTCGAGCGATTCAGACGAAAGACTTTAAAAGCGCATCAGCGATGATGCGCTTTTTACGTGGAATTGAATCTGGGTCGTCTGAGCCCACCGTTTGGGCTTCCGGCTCAAGGGGCGCTACATTGCGCGATCCACGTCTCAGTGGAGCGGGGGATTGGGCGAGACCGTTTCCTCACAACATTCGGCAAGAAACAGTTCACATAGACACAGGGCACCGGACACGGCGGCAACTCGTTGATCGTGTGCCGGAAGGTGGGAGGACAAAAACGTGGCGACAGGGAATCCGGCAGTGAAGGAGAAGAAGGGCGTAATTGCCCAATTGGGGAGTCTGACCCCGAACTTCTGGGTCGTCAACTGGCTGGAGGCGAATGAACGGCTGGCGTTCTTCGGAGCGCGCGCGATCCTGCCTCTCTATATGGTATACGCGATCGCCGAGAGTGGATTGGGCCTGTCGTTCACGGAGAAGGGTGTCATTTACTTCGTCTGGGCGCTGGTACAGACTTTGATCCCGATGGTGTCTGGCGGGTTTACCGACCAATACGGCTACAAGAAAAGCCTGTATGTGGCGTACACCATCAACATTGCTGGTTACCTGATGTTCGCGATTGCCCCGAGCCTGCCGATCCCGACGTTCTGGGCGACGTTGATGGCGGCCTGTCTTGTTGGTCTCGGCACGGCGATCTTCAAGCCGCCGGTGCAGGGCACGATCGCCAAGATGACGACGACGGAAAACAGCTCGGTTGCGTGGGGCTTCTTCTACTGGATGGTGAACGTCGGCGGATTCCTCGCTCCGATGGCTGCTGCGATGCTGCGTGGTGAAACCAATTGGTCTTTGGTTTTTTACGCTGCCGCAGGTGTGACCGCGTTCAACTTCATCCCGACGCTCTTTTTCTACCGTGAACCGGATATCGATCCGAACAAACCGCGCCGGACAGTTGGGGAGACGTTCCTCGAAACCATCACCACGCTGAAGGACAAGAATTTCCTCATCTTCCTGCTCATCTTCTCAGGCTTCTGGTTCATGTTCATGCAGCTGTGGGATCTGCTGCCGAACTTCATTGACGAGTGGGTGGACAGCCGGTCGATGGGTGCCCTGCTGTCAAACATCAGCGAAGGCTGGGTGCTTGAAAGCGGGATGGTCAAACCGGAGATGTTGATCAACATCGACGCTGCGGCGATCATCCTGTTCATGATCCCGATCGCATGGTTGACCGGTAAGTTTCACCCGATGGTGGCGTTGATCGGTGGTATGGTGATCAGCCTTGTCGGTTTCTTCGGGGCTGGTTTCTTCAACACGGGCTGGATGGTGGCGCTGTTCATCTTCATCTTTGCGTTGGGTGAAATGGCGTGTAGCCCGAAGTTCAGTGAATACATCGGCCTGACTGCACCACCGGATAAGAAAGCGCTGTACATGGGGTATTCGAACATCCCGTTCGCGATCGGCTGGTCGCTGGGCAACCTGCTCTCCGGCCCGATGTATGAATCACTCGGAAGCCAGGCGAACTTCGCGCGGCGCTACATGATCGAGGAGCTGGGGTTGGCGCGGGACATGGTGGAGTCGATCGAGCCGACGAATCTGATGACGACGCTGGCGTCTCATCTGCCGGGCAATCCGACGGTGCTGGAGGCGACCAACGTTCTCTGGAACCAGTACAATCCGTGGTTGGTGTGGTCGGTGTTGACCGGAATTGGCTTCCTCTCCACGGCTGGGATGGTGCTGTATTACATCAAGACGCGCAAGACGGGGATTTCGTCGGTGCATCAGCCGCAGAGCTAAACAGCTGCATTCAGACGGTAGCAACAAAAACGCGGACAGCGCTCAGGCTCTGTCCGCGTTTTATGATGATCAGGACGTCAGATCGCATGGCTTTTGGATACAGGGCCGCGTTCTCTGACAACCTGTGGTTGATCACAGGCTGCCTTGCGACGATTCCCCGTTGTCCGCAGGTGTCGCAGGTGCTGGATCGGGCGACTTCCACATGGTCGATTGACGGACGGTATCCTCTTCGCTCTGCCGCCGTACGCCAATAAACCGCGACGCAAACAGTCCGGCACCGATCATGAACAGGACGAGTCCGAATCCGAGGGCTTCGTTGTCATAGCCGCCCGAAATTGCGAAGATGAGGATCAGGGCGAGGCCGAAGCCGAGCAGCACGAGCGGCCAGGCGAACGGGTACTGCGGGCGTGGCTTCTTCATCGGGACGTCGTAGCCCTTTTCAATCGCAGCCAGCTTGGCTTCGTGGTCGAGTTTGCGAACCCGGTAGAAGCGTTCAAGCAAAAACACGAGCACCACGGCAGTTGCGATGATGGACGTGATCGGTACAAGCAGCGCAACGAGCAGATAATCCATTTCGATGTCCTCCAAACTGGGACGGGTTGTTCTTCGTTTCGCCCATAGGACGATGCAGCGTGAATTTAGGTTACTCAGCGATAAAGCAGGGGAGACCGAGGCAGCTCCACGGGGGAGCCGGGTTGTAACCGCGGGATTGGGTGTGTCGTCCCACGGGTGAATGCGAAACATCCGGGTGCAGGTTGACCCGGAGAACGAGGGTCCTGGAATGTCAATGGGCAGAACGAGCGCGAGCGTTTCGTACTTTGCCTCGGGGACGACGGCGGGCGAAGCTTTAGTACGCCGCCCCGTCACGCACCGGAGGGAAGTGCCGCTGGACGAGGATCTGCTCATACGAAAGGCCCGTTCCGGCAACCAGGAGGCGTTCACGCGTCTGGTTGACCAGCATGCGCCTGTCATCTGGACGGTGATCAACCGGATGACGAGCGACGGGGAACTGGCAAAGGACTTGTTCCAGGAGACGGTGATCCGTTTCTGGAAGGGGCTGTCTGGATTCCAGGGCGCGAGCAAGCTTTCGACGTGGCTGTACCGGATTGCGTACCGAGTTTGTCTTGATTCACTCGATTCGGCGAACACGCGGATGATGACAAGCCTGGACGAACGAGTCGAAGCGACAGGCTTCGAAGTGGACGATGAATCCCGGTCGGGACACAAATTCGAAGATCAGATCGCCGCGTCGGATGCGGTGAGCAAGGCGATGAACCGGTTGCGTCCCGAGTGGAAGATGATGGTGATGATGTATTATTGGCGTGAGTTCAGTGTGGAGGAGGTTGCCGAAATCACCGGTCGTCCGGTGAACACGGTGAAAGTGTACCTGCACCGCGCCCGTGCCGAGTTGCGGCAGGTGTTGGAAGACGGTGGCTATCCTTCGGAGGGCTACGCATGATGGTTGAGAGAGATCCATTGGAATACAGCGAATACCTCGATATGCTTCCGGCGTATCGGGCGGGCACGTTGAGCCCGGTACAGGCTCACCGGCTGTCCAGGTTGCTGGAGGAAGACCCGATCTTCCGCAAGGAGGCGGAGCGGGATCTGCTGATCAGCTCTGCCCTTAGCAACCTTGAGGTTCCGCCGATGCCTCGGAATCTGGTGGAATCAAGTGTGCAGGCGGCGGTGGGTGAGACGGAACCGACACGTTGGTTCTCGCTTGATTCGCTGCTTATCGCGCTTGGTATCGGGGTTGCGGGTGCGGGCGGCGCACATTTTCTCACGTCACGAGTCGAATTCTTTGACCAGCTCGGAGATTGGATCGCCTCGGTGACGGCAATGGTGCTCGCCGGAGAGATCGATACCATGCTCGGGGTAGTGCTTATGGTCTCCGTCGGAGCTCTCGCTTTGGTCGGATTTGGCGCATCCAAGTTATTCCGTTCGGAGTAAAGTAAGATATAGTTAGTAAATACAAGAATTTTCGGAGAATTCGCCGGAGAGAAATGATCTTCGGCGATTTTTCTTTCGCCTCTAGCGTAGGCTAACTGGATGCTTATATTGCGGCGCGTATCTCGGGCGTGCCGGGGTTATCGACACGCCCGCTGTTTTGTGAAACGGGCACAAGCAAGTCTCATCGAACAAATAGAAATCTCCGAAGTAATTTCAGCTTCTCGAGGTTTCCCGTTTGATGGAACTCATTGAATCTCTATATTAAGAGATCTTGGTTAGGACGCAACCCGCAAGAAATTGGTTGCTTAAGTGGAACGGGACCCCACAACGATCAGAGGGTCCGGGTGATGGAGGACACAGGATGCAAGGCATGTTGAAGAAAAACCGCAAGGGCTTCACGCTCATCGAGATCCTGATCGTGGTTGTTATCGTCGCGATCCTCGCTGCGATCTCCGTTCCGATTTACTTGGATTACGTCGCTGGCGCCCGTGCGTCGGACGCTCAGTCCCAGATCGGTGCGATTTACAATGCGGCCAAGATGTACAAGCAGGACACCGAGATGTGGCCGGCTGACGTGCAGGAATTGGAAGACCGTGGGTACCTTACGATTGATGAGTCCGTGAAATTGAAGTGGAACTTCGACATCACGGAGGAACAGCTCACGGCAACCTCGACGGATGAGATGGCCGGTGGTTCGGGTAAGGAAGTGCGGTACGACATTCTGCAAGGCAAGTTTTTCGGGTATGGTCTCCCGAATGATGACGGCGACAATTGATCGTCGTTGGATGTGATGTGTTTCGGACATTGCCCCCGTGCTCTGTCACGGGGGCAGTCCGCTTGTTGTTAGTCACGGGCAACTTTGATTTGTGAGGAAGTCGTGAAGATTCCAGACCTGCTGCGGTTCTCAGTGAGTAACGGTGCATCTGACTTGCACCTGTCGTCAGGATCGATTCCGATGATCCGGATTCACGGGTCGCTGCAGAAGCTCGATCTTCCCCGTTCGGAAAACGACGAACTGCGCGCTTCGATTTTAGAGATTCTCAACGAGGAGCAGATTGAGCGCCTCGAAGAGATGAAAGAGATCGACCTCAGTTACAAGCTGGAAGGGCTTGCGCGGTTCCGCGTTAACGTTTTCGAGCAAATTGAAGGGATTGGCGGAGTATTCCGTACGATTCCCGAAGAGATTCGCAGTTTTGAAGAATTGGGCCTTCCGGAAACGCTTCGTGATTTGTCGATGCGCGACCGCGGGCTCGTGTTGCTCACAGGCCCGACAGGTTCGGGCAAGAGCACGACGCTTGCGACGATGATCGACCAGATCAACGAGAGCAAGCAGGTTCACATTATTACGATTGAAGATCCTGTCGAGTTCTTCCATTCTTCGAAGAGCTGCATGATCAACCAGCGTGAGCTTGGGGCGAGTACCCACAGCTTCGCGAACGCGTTGCGTTCAGCGCTGCGTGAAGACCCGGATGTGATTCTGGTCGGTGAAATGCGCGACCTGGAAACGATTTCGCTGGCGTTGACCGCCGCGGAAACGGGTCACCTGGTGTTGGCCACGTTGCACACCAGCGGCGCGGCGAAGACAATTGACCGTATCATCGACATCTTCCCGGCGTCTCAGAAGACGCAGGTCCGGTCGATGTTGGCGGAATCGCTGCAGGCGGTTGTGCAGCAGAAGCTGTTGCCGGTCAAGGGTGGAAACGGTCGAGTTGTTGCCACGGAGGTGATGGTGGCGAACACGGCGGTCCGTAACCTCATTCGTGAGGACAAGATTTACCAGATTCCGTCTGTGGTTCAGTCCGGCGGTAAGGAAGGCATGCACTCGCTGGATCAGGATCTGCAGCGTCTTCTGCACCAGGGCAAGATTGACCGTGAGACGGCGGCGTTTGTCGCGGACAACCCGAAGCTGTTCGCTGTCGATTTGTCGGCGTAACGCACCTGAATTTGAGAGTTCTACCCTGCTCTCGAGGGGAGTCTTCGCGGGCAGGGATGAAGCGCATCGCATTGTTTTTTTTGCGATGTTGTAAAGTTGGCTGGACGCCGCACGACGGATCACAAGTACCAGCACGGAGGCGTCATGCATCTGCACTTCTTACGACGTTGGCTTCGCCGGCCGAATGGCAGGCGGCGCGGGATGACCATGATCGAGCTGGTTGTCGGTCTTGTGGTTGTCGGGACCGCTGCCGTGGGCACGTCGATTGCCGTGTTCAACGCCTACGGTCAACTTCAGCGCCAGCGTCACCGCCTGATTGCCAACCAGCACCTGCGTGCGGAAGTGGAATACTGGCAGGGCCGGATTCACTCCGCGATGCCCACGGCACAGCAGATGAATAACACGATGGAACCGCGTATTGTCGTGATTGATGAGCGCGATCCGACCACGGACGATGATGATCTCCTCGCGGAAGTGAAGCGTCTGCCAATCCGGTCACACATCCTGGTTAATACATCAACCCAGTTGCAGAATTACTGGGAGATTCCGGTTACCATCAGGTACACGGAAACCAGTTGGGTACTTGGAGATCCAGACGTGGAATTGAAGTATGATCTCGTCGGGTACTGGCTTGAAGCCGAGCCGACCAATCGCCGGGGGGAAGACTAGAGCGACCCAGGTCTGATCCGGGCATGTAGTTTGTGGACCTTTGGCACGGCGCGCGATGATGAGGTACAAGATGATGCAACAGAAAAAACGACTTGGGTTTACGTTCATCGAGGTGTTGACGGTTATCGTCATCTCGGCGGGTCTCTTTCTCGGTTTCATCGTTTTACTCATCGACGTGACCGAGCAGATGCACATTTCTTGGCAGCTTCGTGAAGCGGAAGACTGGGGCAACTGGTACGTCAACCAGTTTGTTGACAAGCTCCGCAATGGCTATGACGTTGATCTGACCCGCGAGACGCCGCCCTGCGAAGCGGAAGTGAAGTACATCTCACCTTACGATTATTCCCTGCCTGACCTGCAGCGTGATATCGATACGTATGAGTTCGAGTACGATTTTGATACCGGTTTCCCGGTGCTTCGTATCAATGAGCGTCAGACTCAATATGAGTTTTTCCCGCCGCCTGAAATGAATCCGGAAGACGAGTTCTTTGTTGACCCTGAGAGCTTTGAGATTCGAGTCGTTCGACGGCCTGACCTGCAGGATGCATATGTCGAGAGGTTTTCTCCGTATTATATGGAAATAGAGTTTCAACTCATGTACCGGCGTTACACCGGACGCCTGTTTGGTGGCAATGTTTATGAAAAGGTGCTGTCCTTTCAGGGGGCGGCCTATGTTACAAACGACAAGTGGCCAGTAATCAAGTCGCCGTTTGACGAACCGCAAGAAGACTAGTTGGCGAGGTGCCGCAATCGAATTAACCCACAGGCCGGTTCGGGGTGGCTTGTATCAGTGCGTGGGAATTCGTTAGCGGGTACGATAAAGTTTGATCCCCGTGCATGAGAATGCAGGAACGGAGGTCAAGATGGTGAAGAAAGACCTGAAAAAGCGTAAGGGCAGCGTGCTGCTCTATTCCGTGGTGCTGATGCTGGTGCTGGTGGTAACCGCCGGTGCGTTCATGAAGTGGGCTGCGGATGAGGCGTACCAGGCGAACTATGACCTGGCGCGTTCGCAGGCCTACTACATCGCCCAGAAGGGTGCGATTGAGCAGGGCATGTCGCATCTGCGTTCGAAGAAGTATTACGAGCTGACTGCAGCGTCGGTTGACTTGCCGGATGGCCGTGAGATGGATTACGGTGATTTCCGTGGCAGGTATGAAGGTGCCGAGGTGCTGCAGCAGACGACGCTGTATGATCTGCAGGACTCGGAGTTCCTCAGAACCGGGGCTTGGGACGCGACCGCTGTTGGCGTTGTTGAGATGGAACAGCCCAACGGTGACAAGGTCGAGGTGAAGACCCGGTACACGTTGCGCAGCCAGATGCGGACGTTTGCGAACTACATGTATCTCTCGGACATTGAAACGGCGGCTCCACCGGACAGTTCGGGCGATGACGTGATCTGGTTCTACACGGGCGACACGCTGTATGGCCGTGTGCACTCCAACGACTACATCGGGATCAAGCAGTCGCCGGTGTTTTACGGTCCGGTGAGCACGTCCAAGGACGAGTTCCGCGAATACGCAGCCTCCGCGCACTTTGAGTATGAACCACAGTTCAACGTTCCGGAAGTGTACTTCCCGGAGCAGGCGGACGACATTCGCAACGGTGCCGCGAACCAGGGCAACTTCTTCTCGAGCAACAACAACACGTGGCTGTACCAGTTTGAAGGCAACAACGGTGGCTGGGACTGGTACAAGTGGGAACGCGGAACGGGCGTCGAACCGAACGACAACAACGTCATCGACTTCGGCTACGTCGCGTATTCGTTGAACACGATCTGTTTCGTGGAAGGTGACCTGTACATCAAGGGCGAGCTGGTTCAGGGCAAGAGCACGATTTCCAGCGGCGGCCAGATGTACCTGATCGATAACGTAAAATACGCGGACGTATCGGTGGTCGCGCCGTCGATTCCGGACAATTCCCCGAACATTCTGGGTCTGGTGAGTGAAAAGAACATCATCATCCGGAACAGTACTCGGAATGGCAAGGAAAATGGCGGCAACGACAACCCGAACGCGCCGCACGATCAGGCGCATATCGTGATCACGGCGGGGTTGGTTGCGTTGGGTCAGTCGTTCACATTTGAACATCAGAACGACACGATTGAAGGGACCTGCAACGCAAACAGCACCCCGCAGGAAGCGCCGTGGGATCACGGTTCCTATCTGTACACCGGTGGTCAGGATGAGCGCGGCTACATCTACATTCGCGGTGCGGTTGCGCAGCAGCGGCGTGGATATGTTCACCGCTCGAACTGTGGCGGCACGGGGTACGACAAGAGCTACGACTACGATTTCCGTTTGCAGACGAATCCTCCGCCGCTTTACCTGGCGGCACAGGATGCGGATGGCAACATCTTCTTTGAAGTGACGAGTAGTTGGGCAGAATTTGTAACCGATTAATTTGTAAAGGAGTACATAGCGAGTATCCGAGTGGAGGGGATGGCCATCTCGGAGGGACGAGGGAGCGCCCGCTGGCGTTAAAGACAGGGAGCGGAGGCACGGATGAAAACGACGATCCTGCGGGAGCGCAGGGGCAGTGTGTTGTTGTACGCTGTCGCCCTGATGCTGGTCCTCGTGGTAACGGCCGGTGCATTCATGAAATGGGCGGCCGACGAAGCGTACCAGGCCCGGTACGACCTCGCACGTTCTCAGGCTCACTACATCGCCCAGAAGGGCGCCATTGAGCAGGGGATGGCGTATCTCCGTTCGCAGAAGATTTACCAGATTGATCGCCCCGACACAAAACTCCCCGACGGCGGGGATGGGACCTACGGCGAATTCAAAGGTCATTACGAAGACGCCTGGGTCTACCAGCAGCAGGACCTTTACGGACTCAGCGACAACGAATTTATCAAGACGGGCGCGTGGGACGCGACCGCAGTCGGCGTCGTTGAATTCGAAGCTCCGAACGGCGAACTGAAGAAGGTGCGCAGCGAATACACGTTGCGTTCTCAGATGCGCACGTTCGCGAACTTCATGTACCTCTCCGACATTGAAACCGCCCTTCCGCCAGACAGTTCCGGTGACGAAGTCATCTGGTTCTGGGACGAAGATGAGCTGTTTGGCCGGGTTCATTCCAACGATTTCATCGGCATCAGCGGTTCGCCGATTTTCCATGGACCGGTCAGCACGTCGAAAGACCACTATCTCGTCGGTCCGGGTGGCGATAATCCAATCTTTGATTATCCCCCTCAGTACGATGTGCCGGAAATCCATTTCCCGGAAACTGCCATCGACATCCGTGAGGGTGCGGCGATGCAGGGGCACATGTTCACCTCCGGTGACCTCGAAATGCGGTACAAGCTGGTTGGTGATGGGGCCTGGGGCCTGCAGCAATGGCCGCGTGGCGAGGGTGTTGAACCGCCGCCGGACACTCCGATCACACCGATCCAGTACTCGTTGAATACGATTATTTTCGTTGACGGTGATCTCTACATCTCCGGTCCTCAGGTTGCTCAGCGCAGCACGGTTGCCTGTTCCGGCAACATGTACATCACTGATAACATCCTGTACGAGGGTCTTTCGACGAGCAATATGGACCCCGACCCGGACTCCGAACACATTCTCGGCCTGGTCAGCGAAGGCAACATTGTTATTCGCAACACGTATGAAAATGGCCGTGAAAACGGTGGCAATGACAACCCGAACGCTCCGCATGAATCCGCCCACGTGATTATCACGGCGGGTATGGTCGCGCTTGGCGAAAGCTTCACGTTTGAGCATCAGAACGATGTGGACGGCAATGGAGATCCGCAGGAAGCGCCGTGGGATCATGGAACGTATCGTTTCTGCACACCGCAGGATGAGCGTGGTATCATCTTTATTCGTGGTGCGATTGCTCAGAAGCGCCGCGGGTACGTGCACCGGTCGAATTGCAATGGCACGGGTTATGGGAAGAATTACGATTATGATTTCCGTCTGCAGCAGAATCCACCTCCGTTGTATCTGGCCGCTCAGGATGAAGATGGCAATATTTTCTTTGAAGTGATCAGCAGTTGGGCGGACAATCCGGACAAGCAACCGTGACGTTTGGCGGGGCGGGGAGATCTCCCGTTTTGCCTCAAGCGTTCTCGGTCTTACTTTGATTTGATGTACTCGTTGTTTCGATCACGCTAGCACGGGAAGGAACATGGCCTTCGGCAAGAAAGTACGTGTGGGGCTCGACATCGGCTACCACTCGGTGAAGGCAGTGGTGCTGGAAGTATCCGGCCACCGCTATCGTGTGCTGCATCGTGGCGTTCGTCCTTTATGGAACGACTCGGCGCCGTACAACCCGGATGGACCGAAGCGGAGCCAGATCGGCCCGGTGATTGTGGACTTGTTCCGCTCCTTCAAGCTGTCGCCCCGTAAGCTGAAGGATCTTCGTTCCCTGGTGGATAATCCCCAGGTCGCGGCGAAGGAGATCACGGCGATCCCGCTGGAAGAGAAGGAAATGGCGTCCGCCATGCTGTTGGAAGCGCGCAAGCACATTCCGCTGGATGGCAGTGAGACGCAGATCGACTACCAGATTCTCGGCGATCACCCGGAGGAGGCGGACAAGGTTCGCGTTCTGATCGTTGCGTCTTCGAAGAAGGCGTTCGAGAATCATCTTTCGCTGCTCAGCGAAGTCGACATTCGTCCGGCAGTTGTGGATGTGGAACCGTTGGCAGTCGCCAATAGTTACCTCGCATTCAACGAACTTCCGGATGAAGGCCTGGTTGTCTTGCTCGATGTGGGCTGCCGCAAGACATCGATTACGCTGCTGGGGCGGAAAGACCGTTTCTTCACGCGTGAAGTGAACGTTGGTGGTGCCTCGTTTACGAGTGATCTGATCAACGGTTACGGGCTGCGGTTCGAGGAAGCTGAACGCATCAAGGCCGCAGAGGGCCTGACTCCGAACCTGGAGCGTAAGGCGTCCGGCGAAGGTGAACTTCGGCTTGCGAGCAAGAACGTTCTTGATCGTTTCGGTGATGAGATTAACCGCACCTTGCGCTATTACGTGAAGGAAACGGGCCAGAGCTTCTTCAGCAAGTTCGTTCTGGTTGGTGGTGGCGCTGGGTTGGCGGAACTTCCGGACTATCTGCAGAAGAAGTTCCGTGCCGACGTCGAGACGTACGATCCGTTCGCTCAGATGGAAGTGGTCAGCGGCAATGGTGGCGGTCATCCGGCACAATACGCGGCCGCTGTGGGCCTTGCGATTCGGGAGCTCTGAACCATGGTGAAGCAGTTTCGCATCAACCTGAACCGTCAGGAAGGGTATGCACAGCGCCTCGAAAGGAAGCGGCGTGTGCGTGAGCGGATTACGCTTACCATCATCACCCTTCTTGTACTGGTTACTGTCGGTCTCACGTACACCGCTGATCAGGAAATGCGGGATATCGTGGACGTGAAGGAAGGTCAGCTGGAATCGATTGTGACGAAGATTGACTCGTTGCAGAAGGCTGGTCAGAATGTCAGCAAGCAGGACGTGCTCGCATTGGCGCGTCTTGATGCTGAACGAGTGCTGTGGACGAAGAAGTTTGCTGCGATGGCGGACCTGATGCCCGATGACATGGCCATCACGAAGCTGCAGTTTGACCGCGGCGTTTTCGAGATCATGGCGATTACAACGATCAACCAGGGTGAGAAGGAGTTTGACAAGGTCAAGCTTCTGATGGACCGGTTGCAGGCGACCCCTCGCTTCATGGAAGACTTCCGTGACATCAAGTTCAAGCATTCAGAACGTGATGATGAGGACGGCCAGGAGTTGTTGCATTTTGC
Organism: bacterium; assembly: GCA_020444425.1. Lineage (GTDB taxonomy): Bacteria > Electryoneota > Electryoneia > Electryoneales > Electryoneaceae > BMS3BBIN04. The sequence goes on from JAHLLB010000003.1 coordinate 148,541, forward strand.
GATTACCTGCCGTTTGGGTTCCGCAGGCACGGTTCGCGCCAGCCGCGCGGTTGGGGCCAGTGGTGATTCCCGCGCTGAGCGGTTAGCAGAACAGTTGGGGGGTTGATCGGTGAAAAAGATAATCTACCTGTTGCTTCTGCTGGCGGTAGCCGGTGGTGGGCTGTTGTACTACTACCGGATCGAGTATCCGAAAATGCCGGATAAGATCGAAGACCTTAACCGCCGCATTGAAGCTCGTAACGAGAAGCTGATTTCCGCGGAAATCATCGCGTCTGAGTTGGATCTGGTTGCGAACCTGATTGACCGCAACCTCGCGATCAGCCGTGAAGACAGTCTCGCGCAAGGCGCCAGCCTTACGTTCCTCGAGTACATGACGGGCCTGATTCAGAACCACAACATCACGCTTGTGTCGCTGGAACCGGATCGCCGGGCGGCGTCGCGTCATGATTACGTGCGTACATCCTACGATGTGGTTGTGGAATGCACGTACCTCGAGTTCGGTGAATTGCTCAACGACATTGAGAAATCCGACCGTTTGATCACGATCGAAGAGTTTGAGATGGACAACCAGATCAACAACATCGGTCGTCGCAGCAAGCGGAGCTGGGATTCTCACCCGTTTGAGTTTACCGTAAGCACGCTCACCTTGATCAAGCATTCGTCGTGAGGGAAGAAACGTGAATCGTCAGCGAATTGATACAGTTGCAAGTCTGCTTCTTCTCGTGATCGTGGTGGTGTGTGTCGTCGGAATTGGACGCTACTACATGGTAACGCGTGAGATTGAGCAGATCGAGGCAGAAGATGCCCGCCGCGTGATCGGTTCGGACAAGGTGTTGCTTGAAACGGTGCAGAACCTGGAAAACACCTTGGCGGATCGAATCGCCTACCAGTTTGTCAGTGACGAGGATCCACTGGATCTGACAAAGGTGATCACCAGCCTGGATTTCCTGCGCAAGCTTGGCGCGGACAAGAAGGATCCGGATGCGACGGTGATGCGGCTCGCGGCAACGGTTGTCGGGGATGATGGCAGCGCTGCGGCGGTGATCCGTTACCTCGGAACCGGCCATATTCTGCGTGTTGGTGATGTCCTCGAGGGTTGGGAAGTCAAGAGCATCACGAAGGAAGAAGTGAAGCTCGCCCGCGGTGGCCAGACACGTTCTCTGGTGAACCGTCCGATCCGTGAGACGCTGCAGGCAGCGTCGGGCACGATTCTCAGTGTCCGTCCGATGTCGGAAGACGCGTGGCAATCGGTGTACACCGACCACGGGTATCCCGGCGACTTGAATCCGTCTGCGGAAGAAGAAGCTGAGGACATGACGGAAGAAGCTCCGGCGGAAGCGATGCCGGACTCGACCGACGCACCGGCGGACACCACTCAGGGTGGAAACCGGTAAGAGTAATTGTACCCGATGATTACGTTGGTGCAAGGGGCATCTTGAATGGGTCATGCACCGGCGTCCAGGGATAAAAAGAACTGAGTGCACAGTAGCTGATCCCCAGGGAGAAAACGTTCATGCGTTGCAAGGCCATCACCGTGCTGTTGGCGGCACTGTTTGCCTTCACCACGGTCGCGACCGGTGTTTATGCCGGTACTGAGAACGATGCGATTAGCAGCGATCGTTCTGCGATGTTGAGCAAGACGGTTACGATTGATGCCGATGATGCCAGTCTTCCGACGGTGTTGTCGATTCTCGCAGCCGAGAGCGGTTACAACATCGTGACCGGTCCTGGAGTGAACCAGCAGGAACGGATTACGGTTCACTTGAGAAATACCCCGATTGAAGAAGCGATGAACCTTGTGGTTCGCGCTGCCGGGCTTTCCTACGAAGTGGTGGGGAACAGCTTCCTGGTCGCCGAACAGCGCAAGCTTCGCGAAGAAGTCGGTTTGACCAGTTACGTGGTCAATCTGCAGTATGCGAACGCGGAAGAGATCGCGGACATGCTGCAGGACTTCAACGCGTCGATCCAGATTGACAAGAGCGGCAACAAGATCCTCTTGATCACCAGCCCGAAGGTGATCAATGAGATCCGTTCCGTCATCGCGGCCGTTGACCGTCCGGCGCTGCAGATCATGCTTGAAGCGCGCCTGATCGAGGTTGCGGTTGAAGACGAAGAGAAATACGGCATCAACTGGAACAAGCTGACCCCGTTCGAAACGATTGTGTACGAAGGCGGGGATGTGCCGAACTCATCGCGTTCCGGCGAAGTTCCGCAGCAGGTTCCGTATGTGCCGATTGACGATCTGAACACCTTCGGCCAGTTTGGTTACCAGGAGCCGATGTTCGAGTTGACCATCGACTACCTGTTGAAGAACAACCTGGCGGAAGTGTTGGCGAACAGCCAGATCGCGACGATGAACAACAAGCCGGCGCAGATCAACGTCGTCGACCGCATTCCGTTCATCCTGTCGTCTGGCGGCCTCGGTGGCCAGGTTCGTACGCAGATTGAGGAAGTCGGGATCAAGCTGGACATCGTTCCGACCGTGAACACGGATGGGTACATCACCACCCAGATCACGCCGGAAGTGTCCAACGTCTTCCAGTTGATCGGTCCGGACCAGAACATTCCGTGGGTTGTCAGCCGTCGCGCGACGACGACGATCCGTGTGAAGGACGGCCAGTCGATCGTGATCGCGGGTCTGCTTGGTGTGAACCGCAAGAACACGATCTACAAGGTTCCGTTCCTCGGCGACATTCCTTTCGTCGGTGGCCTGTTCCGTCACAAGTCGATGCAGGTCAAGAAGACGGACCTGATCATCGAGATTACGCCGCACATCATCAAGGATGGTATGTCGGCGATCGAGAAGAGCCCGCTGGTGCGTGAGGCGGAACGTCATTCTCTGCAGCAGACGGAATTCGAGCGGGCGGCTGAGGAGAACCTCAAGAAGTATGAGGACGTGGAAGAGTAGTCTCGTTGCCGGTAGCGGATTGACAGATGGAAAAAGGGACTCCCTGATGGAATCCGTATCTGGCGGCAGGCGTTTCATTCAGCTATTGGTTCTTTGCACAGCGATCCTTTGTTACGCTGGAACAACGCAGGCCCAACGTTCTCAGCAGTCGACGTCCGAACGGCCGTTGACCTTCGAAGAGCGGGTCAGCAAAACCAGGAACAACGTTCTCGGGGTGATCGATCAGAACACCCGCGCGTCAACGCCGCAGTCGGCGTCGATGGCGCAGGACGCACCGATCGATCCGGACACGTATGTGCTCGGTCCCGGTGATGTTCTCGGCATCAACCTGTACGGCGGTGTGGGCATGTTCTATACCGCGACGGTGACGCCGGAGGGAACGTTGATCGTGCCGCAGCTGCCGATGATCGACATCAATGGATTGACTTTGACCGCGGCACGGGACACGATCACCACTCGTTGGAGTGGCGAACTGGACAACATTCCACTGGAAGTGTCTCTGCTGCAGATGCGGCAGATGCGGGTTTCGGTTGGTGGCGCGGTGAATGTGCCGGGGCAGTATGTGGTAACCCCGGCGGATCGTGCGCTGACCGTGATCAGCCTGGCCGGTGGTGCTGCTGACAACGCCAGTGAACGGCGTGCCACCTTGATCCATTCGGATGGCAGCCGTGAAAACGTTGACCGCTTGCGCTTCCTGCGTTTTGGCGCGAAAGATGCGAACCCGTTATTGACCGCAGGTGACCATCTTGTGGTTGAGCCGGTCGTCAAGGTCGACGAGACCGCATTCATCGAGGTTGGCGGCGGGGTCAGCATTCCCGGTACCTATGAATGGGTGCGGGGTGACCGTGCTATTCACGCAATCGAGTTGGGCGGTGGAATTCGTGAATCGGCGGATGTCGATTCCGTGCTGATCACCCATTTCGTGGACGGTCAGCCGAACACCCGGGCGTACACGTACGGCCAGGTAGAGGCAAGCGGCGGTCCGGAGCTGAACCCGGGCGATCTGGTGTACGTCCAACTGGCTGCAACCTGGCAACCTTCACGTGCTACTGTGCTGGTGAAGGGGGAGGTAAAACGGCCGGGCCGGTATCCGATCGTGGACGGTGAGACGACGTTACTTCAGATCATCGACCAGGCGGGTGGGTTTACGGAACGTGCGTCGTTACGTGGATCACGCGTCTGGCGTTTGCAGAACGACGATTTCGCGTTGTCCCGTGAGGTGGAACGGTTGGACACGATGGATGTGTCGGTGTTAAGCCGGTCCGAACTGTATCTTCTGCGGGATTTCAAGCGGTTGTTGAACCGGGATTTCGTGCCGCTGGATTTCGTCGCGCTATTTGAAGGCGACAAGAAGGATCGTGAACAGAACAACATCGTACTGTACGATAGCCTGGTGGTGAACGTTCCGCGTCAAGTGCATTATGTGCTTGTGCTGGGACAGGTTGAAGCACCGGGATATTACCAATACAAGCCGGGATGGGATTACAAGGAATACATCGAAGGTGCTGGCGGGTATTTGAAGGAGGGAGACGAGAGGAACACGCGTCATCTTCCTTATGAAAGTTCGCAGTTCATGCTTGCCCGCAACGACAGCGATGTAAATTCCGGTGATGTTCTTTATGTGCCTGAGAAGTACATCCCACCGTTCTGGACGACGTTCCGGGACTACTTCTCGGTGTTCCTGCAAGCTGCGACTCTTGCGATTCTGATTTACGCGAACACGCAGTAGCACAGGGCAGCCAAACAAACGACTGGTTCTTTTGCACCAATTCTGGTCCTTCGGGGCGGGGCTGGGCGAAGCGGACCAATGACCTTGAAATGACGAGGTTCGCTGAGAGCGGCGACTGGGCCGCTGAACGCAGGAGGTGGATAGATGATACGTAAGCACATGACGATTACGCTGGCACTGCTGGTGCTATTTGCTGCCTTCGCGCTCGTATCATGCGATGACAGCAATCCCATCGAAGGTGGTGGTGGGAACGAGGATCCGATTACGGCTCAGGTTCAGAACTTGTCGCTGTCGTTGAGCGATTCGAATCTGGAGGGGTATTTCGGAAGCAAGGACACGGTTACCGTGATCGCGACCGCGACGAACAATGCGGGTGAAGCGGTTGAAAACGCGAAGGTGACGATCACCTCGTCGAACTTCGGCACCGTCAGCTACCTGACGGACAACACCACGGATGAAAACGGGCAGGTGACTGCGCGTCTGATCGTGACCTTTGTCGATTTCGGTGAAAACAACACGACCGAAGTATTGGCCACAGCAGGTGCAACGGTCAAATCCAGCGCGCGCCAGGTTTCGGCGGCAACGAACGACATCCGCGTACAGGTGACCGCGACCCCGAGCAATGCTGTCGCACTCGCCGGTCAGATGGCCACGAGTGATATCCGCACTAAGGTGCTGGACAGCGTGACAGGTGTGGCGGTTGCGGGTGTGCCGATTCGCGTTGAAATCATCAACGGCGCCGACGCTATCCTTAGTGCTCCTACCTATGATGCGCCGAGCAAGTCCTACACCTCAACGTTGACCGTGGAAGAAGTTCAGGGCACGATCGACGTGCAGGTTCGCGCTTCGGTGAACGTCCCCGGCGCGCAGATCGCGTCGATTGCCGGCCTCAGTGCTGAACTGCCGGTGACGGTTCCGGGCAAGGAATCGCCGGAAGTGGATGCGGCAGGCACGATTGAAGCTGGTGAAGCCAACGAAACGACCCCAGTGACAGATGCTGCTCCGATCCTCGGTAAGGGTGGGGTTGCGCTGAACACGTGGAAGGCCGCGGACGGCCCCGGCGACAAGGGTGGCCGCACGTTGGCGGAAAGCGTTGTCGCGGACACGGTGATGGTCCACTGGACCGTGTGGGGCTCGTCGATTTCCGAAATCTACCTCAGCATCTCCCCGAGCAAAGTCAAGGCGATGCCGAACGAGAGCAAGCAGCTGACCGTGACTGCGGTTGCTGCGGACGAGAACAACAACGGCATCCGCGGACTGCAGCTGTACCTGAAGTTGCGGAACCTCGACCCGACCGAGCCGACGGGTACAATCACCGTTCCGACGGTGACCGACTCTGCCGGTAAGACGACCGCGATTGTCAGCACGAACGGCGAGTACGGTACGTGGATTGTTGAAGCCCGCACCACGCCGACGCAGGAAGATCCGTGGACGGACACGTTGACCGTTACCTCGGGTTCCGAGGTTGTGGCCGCGTTTTTGAGTGTTGATCCGAACATGATCTTCGCTGAGCCGGGTGTGTCCGCAAAAGCGACCGTTCGCGCGATTGCGTACAACGAACGCAACAACGGTGTGCCGGATTACGAGCTGCACATGACGCTTCGCGATCCGAACGGAACCCCGATTGGCGCCTCGATTGCCCAGCCGGATTCCACCGACTCGACGGGTACCGCGCTGACCACGATCCAGACCAACGGCGACTACGGTGACTGGGTTGTTGAGGTTCGTGCTTACGAAGACCAGGAAGAACCGCTTGCCACGAAGTCCTTGAACGTGGTGGAAGGTTCCGCGATCAGTTCGATCAACATGATCCTGTCCGAAACCGAGGTGTTTGCGGAACCGGATGCGAACAAGGAGATCGATGTCTGGGCGACCGCGCGTGACGATAACAGTTCCGCGTTGGAAAACCGCCTGGTGTACTTCAAGCTGGTGAGCCTGGACGGCAGTTCGACGGGTACCATCGCTTATTCCGACACCACGGATACATCCGGTGTCGCGCATACGGTGATCAACACGGAAGGCCAGACGGGCGAATGGCGTGTTGAAGCCCGTGCCTATCCGACACAGAACAATGCGCTTGCCCAGCGTGATCTCGACATCATTGAAGGTTCGGCAGTTACGGATATTTCGGTGACCGTTTCGCCGAACATTCTGACGCCCGCTCCGGGTGCGGCGGATACCGCTCAGGTTCGCCTGGTTGCGTATGACGCGGATGGTGCTGGTGTCCCGGATGCTGAGCTGCACTTGTCGGTGCGGAACATGATCAGCGGTGAACTTGCCGGGTCAGTCAGTGAGCCGGATTCCACCGGTGAAGATGGTGGTGTGATCGCTCAGTTGTTGACCAACGGCCGTTATGGCGACTGGATTGTTGAAGCACGCCCGTACCAGGGTCATTCGCTGGTCTTCCGCGACACCGTCAAGGTGAAGCCGGGCTCGCCGCAGTATATCATCGCCGTGCCGGACACGAACAGCATTTCGGTCCGTGGAACGAACGGTCTTGAACAGACCGACGTAACGGCTACGCTGTACACGGAGAACGACCTTCCAACACTTGAGGATCAGTGGATTTACTTCCGTACGGAAGAATTCCCTTACACAACTGGCGAACAATATCGTTTGCGCATCAACGATAATTACGGCCAGGGCAGCCCGTTCCCGGATCCTCGCGATCCGGTAAATGGTCAACCTTTTGATTCCGTGTTCTCTGAGAACGGCGAAGCGACCGTGACAATAACTGCGGGCGGAACCAAGGGCCATATCCGGCTCCGAATCTGGACGAAGGATCAGGCCGGAGAAGAGGATATCTTCACTAGGTTTAACGGTTTACAGATTGTATCCGGCCCGCCAGCCTCGATCGATGCTGACTACAATCCAACACCATACGACGGTGGTGCTGCCGTCTGGGACCTTGAAGTAAATGCGCGTGTGTTTGATGCACGTGGTAACGATGTCCTTGATGGCTACACGGTCTATTTCGCGGTGGATACACTCGAATACGCTCACATTAACGACCGCGGAGTTACTGGTAACGAATCGGAGCACACTACTCAAGTGACTCCTGGTGTTTGCTATACCACGCTGGAATATAACAGTGAGGATACAAACCAAAACGTCACAGTAACCGCGTGGGTCCTAGACAAAGATGGACAATCGGTATCGGATGAAGTGTTCATTCATCTTCCGATAGCTGAACCAACTGGTGTTCTGACCGTACAGCCGGCGAACTACGACTTTGGTGACCATCCTGGTGATTATGGGATATTCGAGTTGCGATTGGACGTCTTCGATGGTCATGGATATCCAATCGACCGGCAGTTGGTCAGTTTCAGCCCGGCGAAGGGACGGATCTTCAAGACCGACGACATCAACGGTCAACCACAACCGTTTGCATACACCGGAAGGTGGGATTACCCGTTACCCCTGACGGACTTCGATGAAACTGGTGTCGCGAATCGCTATTTCCTGATCTCAGAAGGTGAAGCGTTCCCGGATCCGTCCGTGGGTGAAACGCAGGTTCAGATTACGGCGGAAATCCTCGGTGTGTCGGATGCTTCGGTGGAACCGGTAACCGTCTTCCTGATCCGCGACATTTCACCGGAATGATGGAGTCATAGCCATCCCAAATTCACCCCGGGTGACCGGTCAGGCCCGGGGTGAATCTTAACCTCGAGATTTCCACTCTCTCACCGCCGACGAAGGAAGGGTTGATGGAAGCAGGATTTCGTGTAAGCCAACAGATCGGTGAATTGCTCATCGAAGCTGGTTTTGTCACCGATGCGCAGTTAACGGAAGCATTGGAAAAGGCACCTGAAGAGAACGTCCGGGTTGGTGAAATGCTGGTCGCACTGGGTTTCGCCACTGAGGAGAATGTTTATTCGGCGTTAGCCAAGCAGGGTGATTACCGCTTCTTCGACAACGAGGAGTTGCTGGAATCAAAGGAAGAAGTTGTCCGGATGATTCCAGAAGAATTCGCCCTTGAGAATACCCTGATTGCGGTTCGTCGTGAGGAAAATGTTGTCTGGGTTGCGATGGAGGATCCGGATGACATTATCGCGATCGACAACCTGCAGAAGATTGCGCCAGACGATGTGAAGGTTGAAGTCGGCATGGCAGCGCCGCAGGGCATCCGTTACGCGATCGACCAGCTGTACGTGCGAATTCGCAAGCAGCGTGAGACGAAGGAAGTAATTGGCGACCTGCACTTCTTTGCCGAGTCGGAAGAAGGCGATGAAGGCATGGTCGACATGACCGACACCGCGAAGCAGGAAGACGCTCCGATCATCAAGCTGGTGAACATGATCATCAGCGAAGCGATGAAAGAGCGTGCAACGGATATCCACGTCGAGCCGAAGGAAGACAATGTCCTCGTTCGCTACCGTATTGACGGCGTGTTGAATGCGGTCATGGAACCTCCGCGTACGGCTCACAACGGTATTGTCGCCCGCATCAAGATCATCTCGAAGCTGAACATCGCGGAAAAGCGTTTGCCGCAGGACGGTCGTTTCACCATTCGCGCGAAGGATCGCGAGGTAGACGTTCGTGTTTCGATCCTGCCGACGGTGAACGGCGAGAAAGTCGTGATGCGTTTGCTCGACAAGGGCACGTTCGGCTTTACGCTGGCGACGTTGGGCTTCGAAGATCACCAGTACAAGATCTTTAAGCGCAACATCATCAAGCCGTACGGCATGATCATCATTTCCGGGCCGACGGGATCCGGTAAATCGACGACGTTGTATTCTTCGCTGCGTGAGATCATGAGCGAAGGCGACAATATCACGACGGTAGAGGATCCGGTCGAGTATCACCTCGACGGGATCAACCAGGTGCAGGTGAAGCCACGCATCGGGTTGACGTTTGCATCGTCACTGCGATCGATTCTGCGTCAGGACCCGGACCGCCTGCTGATCGGTGAGATTCGAGACGAAGAAACGGCTGATATCGCGGTCAAGTTCTCGCTGACCGGTCACCTTGTGTTCTCGACGGTTCACGCGAACGATGCACCGTCCACGATCACCCGTCTTGTTGACATTGGTGTCCCGCCGTTCCTCGCCGGTTCGTCCCTGTTGCTGGTCATGGCGCAGCGTCTTGTGCGTACCATTTGTCCGCACTGCAAGCAGGCGTATACCCCGAAGGCCACGGAATTCGAGTACCTTGGAATTCCGGAAGAGGATCAGAAGGCGAATGAATGGTTCCAGGGTCGTGGTTGCGTGCACTGCCGGAACACGGGTTATCACGGTCGTACGGGTGTTTTCGAGTTGCTTCAGGTGACGCCGGATGTACGCCGCCTGATTTTCGAAAACGCGAGTCAGGACGAGGTCCGTGACATGGCGATTGAGCAGGGTATGCAGACTCTGCGTGAGCACGGCATTGACAAAACAAAGCGTGGATTGACGACACTCGCTGAGATTCTGCGTGTGACGACAGAATAGGGCAGGGTTGCGTTTGCAGCTTTGAGCGCACGAACCACCAGGACGGACGAACATGCCCAATTTTGCATTTATCATTACCGAGCCAGATGGAACCCGGCGTGAAGACCGGTTACGGGCGAACAGCTACGAAGCTGCCTGGTCGCAGCTTACGAAGCGTGGCTGGAAGATCGTCTCGCTACGTGAAGTCCGGATGGCTGAACAGGCGCAGTCGACGTCGATCGTCGACCAGATCAGCACCGCAGTGTACCGGATGCGAACTTCGGTACCGCTGCAGACACTCGTCTTCTTCACCCGTCAGCTGGCGACCATGTTCTCCGCGGGTTTGACCATCGAAAAGTCGGTGGCGAACCTGATGGAGGAAGAGAAGAGCAGCCGATTCCGCAAGACTCTGGCGGCTGTCGCGACGGATTTGAAACGCGGCAAGGCGTTGTCCGAGGCGTTGGCGGAGCACCCGGGTGTTTTCGACAGCTTGTACATCGCGTTGGTCAAGGCCGGTGAGATTTCCGGTTCGTTGAACACGGTGCTTGAGGAACTGAGTAACTACCTCGAAGCCGTGGCGGAAACGCGTCGAAAGGTTGTATCGGCGTTAACGTATCCGGTGATCATCGTGCTGTTCATGATCATCATTTTGACCGCGCTGTTGATCTTCATCGTTCCGATGTTCACCGATATTTACGCGAACTTCGGTGCCAGCCTGCCGATTCACACGCGCATGCTGATTGCCATCAGTACGGCGTTGAGTGAAAACTTCATTGCAGCGGTTGGCATGACCCTCGTGGTTTTCATCGTTGGGTGGACCCTGACGTTGACAGAACGTGGCGGGATCGCATGGGATACGTTCCGCATTCGATTCCCGGTGCTCGGACAGCTACACGTTGACAGCATGATGAACCGTTTTTCTAAAACGTTCGGTATCCTGATGGGCGCTGGTGTTCCGGTGCTGGAAGGGATTGACCACTGCCACAAAGTTGTCGGCAACCGCGTGATTCGGCGTGCGCTGAATGACGTGAAGACAATGGTCAAGGACGGTTTCGCGATTTCGGTTGCGATGAAGAAGACGGGCAAATTCCCGTCGACGCTGGTGCAGTTGGTCGCCACCGGTGAAGAAACCGGTGAAATGGACCGTTTGCTTGACCGTGCCGCATACTTCTACGAGAAGCAGGTGGAAGCGATTTCGGAACGGTTGACCAGCTTGATTCAGCCGATGATGATCATTCTGCTCGGTGCGGTGGTTTTGACGATTCTCGTCTCGATTTACCTGCCGATCTTCCAGATTGGTCGCGTCATGCAGGCGGGTCTTGGTTGATCCAGACCATTTTTGTCGTACTTTCAAGCCCGGTGGGATTATACCCGCCGGGCTTTTTGCTGGCGTTTTGCGCCGTTCCCTTGAACTCTAACGGATCTTGATCATGGATCAGGCCCTGTTTCTTCCAGTTGTCGTGTTTGCCACGCTGATCGGTCTGGCGATCGGCAGCTTTCTCAACGTGGTAATCCACCGCGTCCCGGCGGGGGAGTCGATTGTGCATCCGCCGTCGCATTGCCCATCCTGCGACCGCCGCATCCGGTGGTATGAAAACGTGCCGTTGCTGTCCTGGATCCTGCTGGGCGGCAAGTGCAAGGGTTGCAGGGCGCAGATTTCAGCGCGCTACCCGCTGGTGGAACTGCTCGGCGGCCTGGTTCCGCTGCTGTGCCTGCTGGAATTCGGGCTGACGTGGAAAGCACTGCTCGGAATCGTGATGGGGTGGAACCTGATCGCGCTCGGGTTCATTGATTTCGAGACGAAGCTGGTGCCGGACGTTCTCGTGCTGACTCTCGGCGTGCCGGGGTTGATTCTGCAGTTCCTCGCCGGTTCCTGGTCTGGACTGCTGCTGGCGGTGGTTTCGTCCCTGATCCTCGGCGGCTTTTTCTGGCTTACACGTAAACTCGCCAGCCTGTGGATGGGTGAGGAGGCGATGGGCATGGGAGATGTAACACTGGCGCTGGGTATCGGTGTCTATCTGCACCCGTTGTTCCTGCCGGTGTTTCTGCTGATAGCGTCCGTGTCGGTGCTGGTGGCGGCGCTGATCTGGGCGTGGGCGCGCAAGGTATCGTTGCGGGAAGTGGAAATCCCGTTCGGTCCGGGGCTGGCGTTGGGTGGCTGGGTGACGTTCATGGCCGGGCTGCCGCTGATGGACGGGCTGATGCGTCTGGTACAGCCGCTACTGAACTGAGGTTCGCTGGGCTGGCCGGCCAGGAATGCAGCATCAGGAAACGTAAAAGAAACGGGGACACTTCCAACGAAGTGTCCCCGTCTTGTATGCGGAGAATCATGGCTCACACCATGAAATCAGGCATGCAGGTTACTTCATCAGGACCATCTTGCGGGTGACAGCCTGGTCGCCCGAAGACAGCTTGTAGAAGTAGACGCCGCTGGCGAGATCGCCGGCGTAGAAGTTGACGCTGTGGGCGCCCGCGCTCATTCCGCGGTTGACCAGCGTGGCAACTTCACGGCCGAGGACGTCGTAGACGGCCAGCTTGACCTTACCCGGGCTGGACAGGTTGAACGCAATCTGCGTGCTCGGGTTGAACGGGTTCGGATAGTTCTGCTGCAGCTCGAACTGATCCGGGGTCAGGCTCTGGTTCTTTTCGCCGACAGAGGTCAGGCCGAAGAAACCATCATCCGGATAGGTGGTCCAGTCATCCGGATCCTGATAGAAGTCAGTCGAGTCGCGGTGCAGCGGGTAGTTACGGACCCACTGTGCGTTAACGTCGAAGGAGTCGATCAGGGCCTGCTTCGCTACACGGTGGTAGACGAGCGGGTTGTTGGTCGGATCGCCAACCGGAGCGTCGCCGCCCGGGGACGCGATGCCACCGTCGTAGTCCTTGGTGTAGAACAGGTGCAGCCAATCGCCGTCGCTGTTCAACGCCATGGTCATTTCACGCTCGGATTCGGTTTCACCCGGGCCGAGGTTGGTGCTCATGTTTCGGGTCTTGGTCACGTTGATCGGCTTCGCCCAGTGCTTACCCATATCCGGGGAGGCGGTGATCCAGACATCCGTCGCCTGAATGCCGTCATCGGAGCAATCCAGCGGCACAGCCTGCTCGCCCTGGATTTCGTAGAGACCGTCTTCACCGTACATCACGAAGGAGCACCAGATCACGCCGGTGTCACTGTCGTAATACAGGTTGCCGTTACCGACCTGCTTCTCCCACACTGCGACATCCATTGCGGTGGAGGAGTTGAAGTAATCCGCTTCCTGGATCTGCACGAAGAGCTGATCCACGCTGTTCCAGTACCACTGACGGGAACCGAGGATCGAAATCGTACCTTCGTAGAAGTAGTAATTCTCTGTGTTGAAGGTGACGTGCAGGTTGTTGTCATCATCATACACCATGTCGATTTCGGTGTAGCAGCGCATGGTGTCGCCGTTGGCCGCGGTGGTATCCGGCAGGGCGCTCGGATCTGGGGCAATCCAGTTGGTCACGATCATCGCATTTTCGGCACCCCAGTTCCAGGTTTCACCGGCGTCGTTGCTTTCCCAAATCAGGATTTCGTTGTTGTGCTGTGTGTTTTCACCTTCATCATACAGGTGGAAACGGCTGACCATGTTGGCCACGGCCACGTTCATACCGTCATCCGAAACGGCCAGTGCGTTGGCCAGGTTCATCGAAATGTCGGTCACGAGCACCTGGTCGTCGCCACCCGGCGTCGCGTTGGTGAAGGTCGCAACGCTTGGATTCAGCAGGGCGCGGTTGTAGTACAGACCGTCTTCCAACAGGTTGTCCGGATCGTACTCGTTGAGCAGCGAGTGGACGTAGTAGTTGTCATCTTCATCATAGGCGCCAACGGCGTGCGGCCACATGGTGACAATATCGACTTCCGGAATGGTCCAAGTGTTCCAAACGTTCGGCACGAACGGGTTCGGCACGGCATGATAGGAATGGTACTCATCGCCAGCCGGCGGTCCGCCGTGATACGTCATCACCGGCATGTCGTGGTCGGAGGCCAGGGTCATTACCTGGTATCCGCCGAATTCACCACCGACGTTCGCCTGGCTGGAGGTACCAACCACAATGCTACCATCATCGAGAAGGTTCGCACTGATATAGTAGGCCTGGGAGGTTCCGCTGGCAGTTTCGCGGTAGCACCAGGTCATGTGGACGGTCGTCTCATCGTCGACCCAATCGTCAACTTCAATCATGCGGCTCAACGTCGAGTTGTGCTGCATGTCGCGCCAGCTCATACCCACGATCACGGTGTCGCCGATGATCTCGTCCAACTCGTTGTGCGCATCGTTCCAATCGACGACGAAGCCGGACTTGGCCGCCGGTTCATCGTTCAACTTCTTCGCCAGGACGTCCTGACTGATAACTGCGTCCGCCATTGCAGTCGTAGCCATCAGCATCACGAGTCCAAGCGTACACATCACTGACCACGCTCGCTTCATGTTCTCTTCCTTTCGGTGTTCACATCGAACTACACAGAATCCCGGCCTGCACAGAGTTCGTTTGCGTCCATACAGCCGGTTTTTACGTACGGTATTGGTAGTTCCGCTTGAAGAACCAAATAGTATAACATTGAGGACGGAAAGGAAAGAGAAAACTCCGCGGAAATGCCTTGTTCGCTCTACTGTTCTCGCCCGCCCTTCCTCTTTAACCTATAACAAAAGGGGGGTAGATCCAAATTTCCCGCGCCCAGAAGCGAGTATGCGCTAACTCGGGCTCTGAACGGGCTCTTTTTCAAACGCATTCAAGGCTTGTTCGTGGCTCCAATCTTCCGGTTGAGTGGTGATACGGGTCGCTTGCGAGTATATTAGCTGGATCATTCTGGCGGCATGGGGCATCCAGATTACGGCCTGCGCGGGGTCGTCACACGTTTCACCGGATTGCGGTATCGGGTCCAGGATCGACAATCTATGCGATCCCGGACGGGTCACCGGTATCAAAGCAGTGACAGCGCTGACTGGTGGAAATTCCGTCAGGTTTCGTTCCGTTCTTGCATATTCCGAATCTGGGTATACATTAGTAGAAGCGAGAGGTTTGAATCCGCACACTGCGTTCGTCCGGGTTTCGAACGCAAGGTACGGTTCAACCTTTTGGTTGAAGGGAACAACTGCAGATAGGAAGAGACAGGGTCCAACGTAGGATTGGGGTTTTAACCGGAGGGATCATGAAGAGCATTTTGAACCTGGTGTTGATTGCAGCACTCGTCCTGTCGGGTACAGCGATGGCCGACAATGGTGAGAGCAAGTATCCGTTGGGTGAACCAACACCACTTTTAACCGGTAGCGAAGATATTGACGTTCCAGCCAATATCCCCGGATTTATCCCACGTGCGGGTGAATTGGATGAGCTGGTCGGCGACACTTTGATTGTCGGCACAACGGCTTGGGATGCGCAGCACAACGGTAGTGCTGGTCGCATGATTGGTTACTACCCGGGCGATGACTGGGAATGCTACGTGCTGTATTCCAAGCTGGATGGTAATTCACCCAGCAACCAGCGACACGTTCACTACACAAAGATCATGGACGATGGTAACGGTGGTTTGATGATGGTCCCGAACCCATCCGTCTCGACAGAAAGCAACTATCGTAGCGGGTACACCACGATCGCCTACGACTGGGAAAACAAGATCGGGTATCCGACGTACCACATGGCTCAGGGGAATGGCGATGACTTTGGCGCATATGCCATGATCGCGAATCCGTTCGTGCCCAACATCTTCAACGAAGGTCTGGTCCCCGAAATTGGTGACGGCGAGCGTATCTGGCCGCATTCGGTTTTTGGTACGACGAATCACATCCACATGGTTCAGCATTTAAACCGTGCGGATAATGCGTCAGAAATTTCAAAACCAACGTATTTTCGTTGGGAACCAGATCCGGGTATTGGGATCCTTAGCCCGGCAACACTGGATGGTGAACAACTCGAGTTCCCAGACGTTTTGATGAACATTTCCACCGACATGACGACCAGCATGGATGGTGAAAAGGTTGCCATGGGACTCTGCGTCAACCGTCTTGCCACACTCGGTGAAGACTGGGGTGATGTTGGTGAGGATGAGCAGCACAACAACGACCTCTACATCTTTGAAAGCACGGACGGTGGTGAAACCTGGGACTTCGACAATCCCTACAACTGCACCGCATTCCTTCCGCCGCGCCCCGATATGCTTCCAGACACGGTTTCCGCAGACCAGGATACGATGCGTGCGTACACCGATTGCTCGGTGATTTACGATGATGAAGACAACCTGCATGTTGCCTTCACAGCGGAGTGGTTTTACTGGTATGAGGCGCTGATCGGTTTTAGCAGCCGTATTTACCATCACATGGAACGGGCTGATACCTCCGTGTGGACGCAGATCAACCTGCAGGAATACGATGGTCGTATGGAAGTCTGGGGACGTACAACGGACCGCCCCAGCCTTTCCTATGACATGGACACGGGTATTCTCTGGTGCTCGATGCGTGTTGTTAATTCGGGTCCGGACGGATTGGATGGGCGTACGCTGGATGTCTGGTATGCCAACGCGGATGTCTACGTTTCCGCCAGCCCTCCGGGAGAATACAACGGTCTGCTGTGGACGAAGCCGGTCAACGTGACCAACACCCGCTGGACTGGTGTTGATGAGCCGACTCCGGGTGAAAGCCAGAGCGAAACGGATCCGACCCTTGCTCTGCGTAGTGAAGGTGATTACCTGCACCTGTTCTACACCAAGGATCTGGATCCGGGTACTGCCATTTCCGCTACACCTGAAGGCGAAATGACGCAAAACCCGATGGTGTATCAGCGCATCTCGAAGCAGACGTTGCTCGATATGTTTGAGGACAACGCCGAGTGGGTGCAGAACTACCCGATGCACATTGACAGCGCCGGTTTCTGGCAGGATCCGTACAACTACGAATGGGAAGAGCAAGGGGGGTTCTTCCGTCCGGGTTCCGTCGGCGATGCCAGCAGTAGTTTGCAGCCGCATGAGATCGAGCTGAAGCAGAACTACCCGAACCCGTTCAACCCGTCAACGAAGATTGCGTTCTCGCTGGATCGTCCGGCGAACGTGACGTTGGCCGTCTACGACGTGCTCGGTCGTGAAGTGGCGACGCTGATCAACCGTGGCATGAGCGCTGGAACGCACAACGTGCTGTTCCTCGCGGAAGACCTGCCGAGCGGCGTGTACTTCTACAAGCTGCAGGCTGGCGAAGCGGAGAAGACCCGCAAGATGGTGCTGCTCAAGTAACCAGCTTGCATTCCTGAGGTGATACCACGGCCCTCGGCAACGAGGGCCGTTTTTCATGGAACGATGTGGGGACTTGGTCACGATCCGGCGTCCCCGCGAAATCTCACTGGCGGTTGTCTCCGGTCGGATCGGGGTCTACTTTACGGCTCCACAGTCCTTGGAGAGGTAGATGCACTTGGTTACACGTAAACGATGGATCGTGCTGGTACTGTGCCTGATCAGCGCCCCATTCGCGCATGCACAGCTCGTGCAGCAGCGCGGCTCAGATACAACGATCGACATTGCCACGTGGAACTTGAAACAGTTCCCGTTGACCGGTTCAGCGACCACCACGCTGGTCGGGCTGATGGTTGGCGATCTCGAGTTAGATGTGATTGGTTTGCAGGAAATCATCGACGTCGACGCGTTGAACCAGGCCGCACAGACGGCCGGTGGCTGGAGCGCATTGACGACACAGCCGTATGCTGGAGATATCCGCCTCGGCGTGCTGTACAAGAACTCGAAAGTGGATCTGACCGGTGCGCCGTACATCATCATCAGCAATCAGTTCACGCGCAACCCATACATCGTGCCGATGGAGGTTACGGAAAACGAGACCACGATCGCGTTCAACCTGGTGGTTGTTCATCTGAAGGCGTACAACACACCGGATGACATTCAGACGCGCAGGATCGAGCTCGGCGCGCTGAAGGATTTCATCGATCCGCAGCTGGGCGACGAACCGAACTGGATCGTGGTCGGCGACTTCAATGATGAGCTGGACGATCCGGAGTCGTGGAACATTTTCCTCGATTTCCTTGACGATGACAACTACGAGTTTCTCACGTTGCCGATGGCCGGTGATCCGCAGCAGGCGTCGTACCCGGGCTACAGCTCGTTGATCGATCACGTCCTGATTACATCCAACCTGCTGGATGAGTACGGCGACAACGGGGTGACGGAAACGCTTCGACTCGATGACGAACTCGCCAACTACCTGACCACGGTCAGCGACCATCGGCCGGTGGCGTCCTATTTCCCGACGTCGGAGACGTTCGTCGGCGAAACCTGGAGCAGCGCTCAGCCGGCGTTGCCGGCGATCACGCTGTGGCCGGTTCCGAGCAACGCCTCGGTGACGGTTCGGTATGAGTTGCCGGGACGTGCCGCCGCGCGGATGTATGTGTACGATCTGCTGGGGCGTGTCGTCGCGGAACAGGCGTTGATGTCCGCGAGTGGACGAGTTGTCTGGGACGCGCAGACGGTTCCGTCCGGGATGTACGTGGTGAAGGTAGAAGGCGTTGACGGTCAGTCGGTTCAAGCGCGCGCGGTGGTGTTGAAGTAGCGTGTGCGAGATGATGGTCGGGGCCGGGGGGATCGGGCAATTGTCTCTCGGAGGCCTCTGTACATCCCCACAGGACGGTTTCACATAAGATATTCTGGATTGTATCCAATGCGTCGGAGAACCTTCCGGCGCTTGTGCCTTAAGGAGGAATAATGCCGAAGAAGTGGACGGCTGAAGACGAAGCATATCTCGTTGCCAACTACAACAAGGTTCCGATCCAGGAGCTGGCGAAGCAGTTCGGCGTCAGCAAGAAGGCTGTGCGGGTAAAGTACGGCAAGTTGCGGAATCGTTCCGATTTCCTGCAGTTGGCCCAGAAAGCACCGGATGAGCCGCCGCCGCCGACTCCGACGACGCAGCCGCGTGGTCCGCGCAAGTGGAGCGAGGACGACGAACGGTACCTGCTCGCGAACTACAACACGATGAGCCTCGACGAGTTGGCGCGTCACTTTGGCGTGACCAAGAAGGCTGTCCGTGTGAAGTACGGCAAGATCAAGCACAAGGCCGCCGAGCTGGTTCCGGACCAGAGTGTCAGTGAAGCCGAGCAGTTGCAGGTGGGTCCGCGCAGGTGGACGGAAGAAGACGAAAGCTTCCTGCTCGCGCATTATGAGGATCTTGGCCCGGACGCGATGGCGGAGCATTTCGGCATCACGCGCAGCCAGGTTCATCAGAAGTACACGGCGGTGAAAGAGAAGCGCCGCCCGACGTTACACATTCCGCGCATGCGTGGCGAGGCACCGAAGAAATCGTTGGTGCAGCAGGTTCGCAAGCGTAAGCCGACTACGCCGCTGGTTTCGATGTCGTTGTCGTCCACGATTGCGCGCATTGAAGAGCAGGTGGCCGAGGCCGAGGGCAGTGTGCCGACCCACATTCATATCATGACGGAGGATGGTTGGAAGCCTCTCGATATGAGCAAGGGACGGGTCAGTCGCTCCTGATGGGTGTTGAAAAAACAAGGCATTACAGGGAGCCCGAGCGGTTCCCTTTTCTTCTCGGAGGATATTGCTTGCAACCGTGCTGCATTCGGTTGCATGATTCGACGTTGACGTTGCTTTAACCTTGTTCGCGGAGAGAGGATGGAAGAGACGATTCATGCTCGTCACCCGGACCCCGATAAGCAGGGCGTAAGCATCAGCAAATCAAAATATGATCTGATGCGTTCTGCGATAGAAGCGGCACTGACGAACGAAGATGAACTCACGTTCATCGAGTTGACCAATAAAGTGCGGAAGAGTCTGACGGGCTCGTTCGACGGTTCGATTGAATGGTACCTGGTGACAGTCAAGCTTGACCTCGAAGCCCAGGGAATCATCGAACGCATCCCGGGCCGGACTCAGCGACTGCGTCTCGTTCAGGAGCCTGCGTAGGGGTAAGACCGGTTGTGACCGATGTACGACTTGCATTAGTAACCGTTCCCGCCGACGGTGCGACGGGACAAACGCTGGCGCGTCAGCTGGTGGAAGAAAAGCTGGCGGCTTGTGTTAACCGTCTTGTCGGCGCTGTTTCCACCTACATCTGGGACGGCGAGGTGAACGAAGACGGGGAAGAGGTGCTGCTGATCAAAACGACGGCGGAGAAGTCGTCGCGTTTGATCGAACGCATCGCCGAGCTGCACCCGTACGACGTGCCGGAAGTGCTGCTGTTCAACGTCGCGGACGGCCTGCCCGCCTACCTCGACTGGGTGCGGAGTGAGTGCGGGTAGTTGTGTGTACTTCTTGTGAATTTGTGGTTGATTGTTGTTCTGTGGTTGATGTTTTGTGGTTGTTGTTTTGTGATTGTCGTTTTGTGGTTGTTGTTTTGTGATGGTTTGTGGTGATGATTCTCCGGGATCGGTCAATTTGGCCGATCCCGTTTTTTTGCTGGCGTCTGCCCCGACGAGCTTGCTCGTCGGGATGATCCGCCGGTCAGTTTCGCGGGTTATCCGTCATGAAGGGGACATGTGAACGGATCGGGGTCATGGATTCGGAGTGAGAGTGCTGGAT
>JAHLLB010000057.1 GCA_020444425.1 bacterium
CGTAAGTGAGCTCAAAACCAACACGAAATGAGTATTACACCCAGAATGACATCCCTGGCGATCCAGATTTTGTCAGCGATCTGACCACGTTCACAGAATGTGGTTTCTTTGCTCTGCCGTGTTTGATCTGTGCTGCGGGATTGACCAGCGAGGCGGGACGAAGCCGAGCCGTTCAGGTATAAAAAAACGACGGACCGCAACCTGCTCGCGATCCGTCTGCCCGGGTACTGCAAAATCCTGTAAACCTGTATCTACTTGTGCTACCCCTGGTCGTCCGGTGACGGCGGCTTCTTCTTCGGATCCAACTTGTAGACGTTCGCCTTGCCGTGATACGTCACTTCCTGCAGCTCCGGATTCTTCCGCAGCTCTTCCAGCGCCGAATTGATCCGCCGGACCTGTTCGATGATCTGACGCAGGCTGCGATCGCGGCTGCTCTCGCTGATGAACCCGAGCCGCATCGAATCAGCGATCGCCTGGATGATCATCAACGGATTGTTGATCTCATGCGCTAGGGTGTTCAGAATGACGTTGACCGATTCCTGCTGGATCTTGTGAACACGTTCTTCATCCCGCTGGGCGGCGAGGCTGGCATCCCCGATCATCAGGAACACGCGTTCGATCTCATTGATCATGATCCGCACCCCACGCAACTGCGCGAGGAAGAAGGAATGATCGGAACGCATGGCGACGATTAACGGGTACCCGTAGTCGTCCATCAGCAACTGCTCGTCCGGCATCAACAACTGATCGTCGTTGACCAACAGATAATCCGTGACCCGTTTATCGAGAAGCTTGTCCGGATTGATCTGGAAGATTCGCCCGGCCTCGCTGTTCGCCGTCACAATGCGACCATCCGGGTCGACGATCAGGCACGCTTCGGCCATGTGGTCGATACGACGCAACAGGATGTCAACCTTGCGGGAAGGTTTCAACACGCTGCTTACGCCGGGCGGTGCTGTCGCGGTGCCCTGTGGTTCAACGATGTTCTTCTGCCTCATATACCCATTCCGGCTGCGGAGAACTTGTTTCTCACGTTTTCAGGATGTCGATTCCCCAAAATCCATCCCGAAACTCCCCTTTCACTACCCTCAACGCTTTTCACGGGTTTCTCACGGCCACTCTCCCTCAACGTGCCCGTTCAACAAGAAACCTTTAAAAATCCGAAATACTGTTTTTTATCATCGCAGTATGTTCGACAAACATTGAATTCTTCGCTTCCTGCAAGACTATGGTACGACAAGCGGTTAGACGGATGTATTACACGACTCCTTCAATCCTGCACCCAACGGTAAATTCTCAGTCTCGGATGCCGTATTGGGGATTTGTAAGAGCCATGTTTCACGCCAGTTAGGCCTGACGCTCCGCGTCAAACCCGAGCCGTTGACGGATTCGCTCCTCGGTTTCCTCGAAGTACTCCCGAGCTTCGTCAAATAAAGGAGAGTTCAAATAGCGGGGCATGAACACACCAAACTTGTGTTGCAATGCTTC
This sequence comes from bacterium, assembly GCA_020444425.1. GTDB lineage: Bacteria > Electryoneota > Electryoneia > Electryoneales > Electryoneaceae > BMS3BBIN04. The sequence continues at coordinate 1,489 of JAHLLB010000057.1, forward strand.
CTGGTAATAGGTGCGGGCCATCCGGTACTCACCAACACCCCAATGATAATCACCTTGACGGATCAGATCACGGAAGAGCGCGGCGTCGAGGTATACGTTGTCCTCGAAGCTGAGACGGTACATCCCGGATTCGTGACGGATGAAATTATTACGGGAATATCGTTTCGCGTTGGGTTCGAGATACTTGCGCAGTTCGCTGATCACGTTCAGCAACCGACGGTTGCCTGTCGCGCCATCCGCATCCGGCCAGAGAAAATCGATCAGGATGTCTTTCTGCACCGGTTTGCCGTATGAATGCAACAGCAGGCACAACGCATCCAGAGCCTTTTTTGATCGCCAGCGGTGAACGTCGATGACTTCGTCGTCAATGCTGATCTGGAACTCACCGAACGTTTGGATGCGTACGACTCGCATGTCGTCGTCGCCACCGTCCCCGTTGCGAACCGGCGATGATTTGTCGCCTTCCTTCAACGTTACCACCTGCTTCGGCTTTTTCCGCAGACGGTATTCGTGGAATACCAGTAGCATGCCGTCGGGCGCTTTTTCGTCACCGATCGTCTTGACCTGGAACAGCACTTCCTTGGCCTGGCCGTCAGCGCCACGGATCGTCGCCCGTGTTGCCGGCACAAGCTGGCTGCCTTCGCCAACCTGGTCGGCCAGATCCTCGAGCGGATTCTCAAGGTCTTCATCATCAATCGGGAAGACGTCTGCGACATGCTGACCGTTGAGGTCAACGTCGGACACGCCCAGCAGCGTTTTCGCCCAATCGTTGGCAAACAGCACCAACCCCGCCTTGTCGGTCAGCAGGATCGCTTCGCCAAGGTGCTTGTGGCTTTCCATATAGTGGGCGAGGGATTCTTCCAGCGTGGACTGCTGGCCCTGGATTCGGATCGCGGTCTCGATCGCGTTCAAGACTGCGGCAGGATGAAACGGAGCAAAGACCATCGCCTGAGCACCGACCGAGATCGGATCGAGCATGTCGATCGCATCGTTGTCGGTAAACATCAGGACGCGGGCAAATCGGGAACGTTCAAACAACTGGCGCTTGTGCAACTCGCCGACCGTTCCCGAAGAAACAGGAATCAGAATGGCGTCCGTAGAGGATTCCAGCGTGACGTCCTTGCCAGCTTCCACGGATTGAATTGAACAGCCCTGCTTGTGCAGGTCATCCAGCACCGGGCGCAAGATGTCATTCACTGTCCCCGAGATCACGAGGTTCAGTGATTTCATGTCCATCTCCATCGCAGTCGAACAGTAGCGGCTCCTTGGATTCGTCGCGTACCCGGAACGCCGGAAGGAATCCAATTCCAAGTCACACTTGGATACCAGACAATTGTCGTACAAAAACAGGCCGTAAAGCAAGGTACAACGGGGGAAAGATGGAGTGTAGTGTTTGAAAGTGGTCGTCTGCGATTAACGGAACTCCAACGCAATCAAGACCCTTGGAGGATTACGCTGATAATCGCTGATTATAACCCGGCTTTGACACATGCTTCACAAGCAAGCGCCAGGGCCGAAAGCTCCGGTGGAGCCCAGATTTTCCCGGCTACACTTGGAGCCACCCGTCGAACTTGACGCCGAATGTCGCTGAGCTCAAGAGTTGTTTGGCGTTTTTCTGATTTATCAGGTGGTTACCGTCTGCCGGGCACCTTCCCGGTTGGGTTACTTGTTGCTATTCTGGTAATATTGCATCGCTTCCGGCATCCACTCCGTGAGATTCTCGATGCGGGTTTCGTGAGACGGGTGCGTGCTCAGCCATTCCGGCGGCGCCGCTCCGCCCATTGCCGCCATGTTCTCCCAGAAGTCGACGGCTTCATGCGGATCGTAACCAGCCATCGCCATGAAGATCAGACCGAGGTGGTCCGCTTCGGATTCATGGGTGCGGCTGTACGGGAGCAATATGCCGATCTGCGTGCCGAGACCGAACGCCGCAAGCGCGAGCATCTGGGTCTCCTGCGGCTTGTCGCGTAACGCAACCGCCAGCGCGACTCCACCGAGCGACGTGATCAACTGCTGGCTCATCCGTTCGTTGCCGTGATCCGCGATCGCGTGCGCCACCTCATGCCCCATCACAGTGGCCAACTGGCCGGGGGTTTCGGCGATGTCCATCATTCCGGTGAAGACGCCGACCTTCCCGCCGGGCATACAGAACGCATTAACCATGTCATCGTCCACCAGCAGGTTCACCTCCCACTCGTAGCCTTCCAGCTGGTCGCTCATGCCTTCCTGGGCGAAATACGTCTCAACCGAGTTCTTGATGCGCACCCCGACGGTTTTCACCAGCTGCGCGTCCGCGGTACCTGATTCAATTTCGTACTCGCTCAGCAGGTTATCGTACTCGCTGAAGCTCATCGCGTTGAGCTGCGATTCCGGGATCATCGTGAACTGGTTGCGTCCAGTCAACGCGACCTGGGAACAGGCCGCAATAAACAGCAGCATGGCCAGAAGCGGCGAAATGAATGACAGGCGACGTTTCATCAGTAGGTTCCTCCTGCCCGTTGCACGCCGGCTGGCGTGACGGGTTTCCCGGCTTGAGATGTACACATCAGAGTCTGGCGCAAAAATAGGGATTCAAGGCAGGCCTGCCTCGACTGGAATGGCCCTCTCCGGGCCTCGGCGGGATCGGATAAAAAACGCCCCGCACGCGGGAACGTACGGGGTACATCCAACACACTCGGAAGGTACTACTCACATTGGTGTGTCACCAGCTCAACATTAATCCGTGTTGGTCGTCGCCAGAAGAATCTCACGCTCAACCCACATCGGCGTTCGAGTCTTGACGTCGTCCATTTCACAGGTGCGGCAACGATTGTTGACCGACCGCCAACTCGTCTGCTTGCCGCAGGTGACGCACATTCCTCCATTCGTGCCACTCCGGCCACGAACCATACGGATTCGACGCCGGTACTCCTGAGGTCGCAGTGTCATGGAACCGACCCTCCTTTCAGGCGAGTGATCCGTGACGCCACGTCCGTGACTGACCTGCCGGTCTCCCACCTCCAGCGAGGACGTCAGTTTCCGTGCAACTCACAACGACATCAACAACGTGCTGCACGCGGGCGTGTGTCCCAGACTTTTCCACCGTACTGCCCTGTATCCAGTACCATGCAAAAGCAACTTCAAGGCCAGATCCGGATTTCTGGTTTGGGATATTCGGGAGTTCGTCGTGTTCCCGGCTTACGGTGCGGAGTTCGCGGCATGCGATTTTACGGGAGAGCGCTCTCAATGAGCTGGGGAAAGTAAAAAACACCGAAAATCCAAGCAGGGTGCATGCAAGCAGTGCAGCATTCTGCAGATAATTTGCAGAAGGCCCGATTTCTCTCAACGTCGGCAGGGCTGTTCATGCAGAATATGCAGCGTCGTCTGCAAGGCTGGCACGATTTCAGGTGTTCAACCCCCGTCAACCGTGGGTTTCAGCCGATCCGTGCCGATTCTCACGGACGAGACGAGTGCATTTTTTGCAACAGGGGGTGTTGCGGCCTCGCTGCCGGACGTAACAACGAAGCGAATACCATTACACAACCCAGGCGTAGCCGAGTTTGAAGAAGAACACGCGATCCGTTTGCGCCAACGGGTTGTTGTCGTAGGCGCGGATATTGTCTGAATACCCAATATAGATAACGGTTTGCGGATTCACGGTGTAGCTGAACAATAGCTGCGAGGCGATACGCTGGTAGACATCATCGACGTCATCCGGGTCGTCATACACGGCTTTGTTGAAATCGTAATGCACGTTCTGCACAATCGCACGGACAAACATGCGGCGGTTGAACTGGTAGACACAGCGGACGCGGCTGATGTTCGCCGCGTAGAGCCTGCCCGGCCGGGTTTCCAGCTGGTTGTACGTATGGGACAGGTCAATCCGGAGGTTCCGGCCCGCAAGCCATTGCAGTTCAGAGTCGATTTCCCAGTAGACACCGGGCCGATTGTTGCTGTAGTCGATTTCCTTGCCGAAACCGAAGCCGAGGTCGGCGTAAACGTTCGGGTGCGGGAAGAAGCCGCCGCTCAACCACATGCTGTCGGTGATGTATTCTTCGCCTTCGTACCAGGTGCGCTCGAACTCACCCCAGAAGTTCACCCACGATTGCATCGGACCGTTGCCCCAGAGATACCCATTGATCTGCCGTTCCAGTGGCCGTCTGTGATCGTAGGTACTGGTGACCTCGGCTTCAGAACCGATCCCGATGTTACTGTACCAGTTGTCCGCGTCGCTGTAGAACGTGTAGTCGGTGCCGGAACCGTAGGTGGCGGCATCCGTCATGTTGATGAACCCGGCGTCCGCACGAAAATCAGAATGGCGGCGCACGGAGTAGGCCCAGGAATCCCAGTTGCGGGTATCGTGGACGTACACTGCACGTGTGGCTTCGCCGCTGATGGATTCGTCCTGCTCGTAATTCTCCTGGATGATCGCCGGGTATTCGGTCCAGCTGTTCATCAACTGCAGCTTGACCCGGTTGTTCTGGTTGATGTCGATCGTGGCATCGAGGCTGCCGACACGGTTGCCGTAGTGTTCCCCGTTCGGATCGTTCATCGACTCGCGATCTGTCAAGGTCGCCCCGATATAGGATGATTCACCCACATCCCGCTTGTATCGCGCGACGCCGGTGATGCTGTTGCGCTCCAGCGATTCGATTTCCGACCCCTCCGCGGACGGGAACAGCATCGACGTGTACTCATCCTGCGCGACGAAGATTCCGATCCCGTTCGCCCCTTCCTTGCCGGTGATCTTTGCACCCCAGATGGGGTCGGCGACGGTGCGCGTGTACACCAGCCGATCATGCGAGTTGAAGAAATCGTTGCCTTCGAGAAAGAAGGGCCGCCGTTCCGGATAGTACAGTGCCCAGCGCGTGTTGACATCCAGCTGGAACACGTCGGATTCGATCTGCGAAAAGTCGGGGTTGTAGGTCGATGCCAGCGTAATGTTCGGCGTGATGCCCCAGCGTGCGGTGAAGCCAGCGTTCATGTCGCGGTCGCCATCGTCGAAGGGACCGTAGTCGCCATCCTCACGTTCCTGCGCGATAATGCCGGAAATCGTTGGGTCGATCTCGATGCTCCGGCCCGGATCGGCACCGGCAAAACCGATGATCTTTGTCGCCTGGCAGAGGTAGCAGTTGTTGTCACGGTCACGCGGGAACAGGCCGATGTGGTGGCGCACATTCCGCGGGTACGAACGAATCGCGTCGACCCCCCAAATCTGATCTTCCGCGCTGCGCTGGAACCTGAGCGAGCTGAACGGGATCACCATCTCAATCGCATAGCCCCACTCGTGGATCCGGCCGCCGCTGTCCCAGATCGTGTCCCATTCCGAACCGCCGCCGCCTGTCACTTCGGTGAAATCGGACTGCACGCCGAACGGGTTGCACATCAACAGAAACGATTGACGGGCATCGTTGAACGTGTCGAGGTTGATCGCGACCCAGTCATCCGAGCCGATTTCGTCACGGTCACGCATCCGCGCTCGAATCTCTTCGGGATGGGGATCGTACGCCTTGAAGGCGACCAACAGGTCCGACTCGCCGTACGCGAGTAAAACTTCGGTTTCTACCGGCGGCGGAACATTTTCGCCAGGGCGGACTTCGTATTCCAGCTTCATCACCAGCGCGTCCGACCAGACGGATTCGTCCAGCACACCATCGGCGGATACCTCGCCGTGAACGAGCGGAATACGGTAGGGTAGTTCGTGTGGATCCGGCAGGGGTGATTCCGTGGAGCGGGCTCCGGCAACCGCCGCAGTGACCAACAAGACGAACAATAACAAACTGGTCGATACATGGCGCATAAGCAGTTCCAGGCATAAACGGAGCGCACCCACACCGAGTGCGACAGGCTAACTCAAGGACAGTGATAAACCATCTGGGGTTACAATTGCGAGAGACCAGCGTGCCCAGCGATAGCAATTCTCATTACTTTCCCCATGTCCGTTCAATGGCGTATACTACGGACAACCGTGGGAGATCGTTATGTGGACTGCATTTTCGGGGGCAATGATCAGGCGGCCATGCACTGACGGGAACACTCTGTACCGTTTTTTCCGATCCGGACTCTGGACGCTGGCGACCTTGCCGATTCAACTGAGCGTCTTGGGCAAACTCGCTACCTGGTTGCATCCTGCCGCACCCGACCCCTCTTCGACCGCACTGTTAACTGCTGATATGGACGGTGTGTTCGGCGATATTGCCTTCTTCCTGCTGTTTCTGATGCTGGTTGGTGCCAGCGCGTTTCTGCTCGTGCGGCTGAAACGCAAGATGCGCAACATGCCCCGCCGCCCACTGAAAGACGTTGTCCTCGAACGCACGCTCGAACTGAACCGTTACCGGCAGATGCTGTCCAAGGCGGAACGCGTCGCCAATGTCGGCAGCTGGGAACATGAACCGGGCCAGGATCACTTCGTCTGGTCAGATCAACTGTACCGCATCTTCGGCTTCGAGCCGGTGGAGATCGTGCCGGACAAGGATGTGCGGATCGGGCTGGTACATCCCGCCGACCAGGAAGAGTTCGTCAAGCATGAGCGCATGTCCATCGAAGAGGGCAAATCGTATGAGCTGAAGCTGCGGATTCGCCGTCCGGACGGCGCCCAACGGCTGATTCTGCATCGTGTCGAACCGGAAAAGGACAACACCGGCAAAGTGGTACGGCGGATCGGTGTCGTCAGCGATATCACCGAGCGCGCGGCGACGGAAGAGACCTTCCGGCTGATGTTCGAGCAGACACCCTACCCGTTCATGATCATCGACGAACACGGGATTGTTGATTGCAATCCGGCGACGGAGAAGATGTACGCCCGGAGCAAGGAAGAGATGATCGGCCATCATCCCGGCGAGTACTCACCGGAATTTCAGCCCGATGGCCGCCGCTCCGAGGAAAAAGCGTACGAAATGGTAGAGAGCGCCTACAAGAACGGCTTCCACCGCTTCGAATGGACGCACCAGCTGCCGGATGGCACCGAATTCCCCGCCGAAATCAACCTGAGCACGATCAGCATCGGCAACGTGGTGCGGTTAATGGTGGTGATGCACGACCTGCGCGCGCGCATTGAGGAAGAACAACGCCAGCGTCGTATTGAAGAACTGGAAACCATCAACCGGCTCGGCGCGACACTGTCCCACGAATTCAACACCCCGCTGGCGGTGATCCGGGTCGCCACCGAAATGCTGGCGATGCAGACGACCGAGAACCCGGACGCGCGGCAGCATGTCAACAAGATCTTCACCCACATCAAGCGTATCCGCGAACTCGTCGACAAGACGCACCAACTGCGTGAGTTGAAAGAAATCGACTATGCGGCCGGGATGAAAATTCTGGATCTGCATGAGGAATTGGGCGGAATGGAGAAGACCGACCGCCCGGCCGATTCGAAGAACGATGAGGACGGCGACCAGGCTGAGCGCTAGTAGTTCCCCAGCGTCAACACGGCTTCGTCCAATTTCGCCAACCACCGGTCGCGGTACTCACCCGGCGGAAGCTGCTGCGTTTTCGACCGTGCGCGCGCCAGCGACTGCTGTGCTTTCGTGCCCTGGCCGAGCACGTAGTAGCACCACGCGATCCGGTACGGAATCATCGGATCGTCCCGCCGCTTGACTTCCAGCCGTTCGTACATCGCAATCGCGGAATTGACCCGTCCCCGATTCTCCTGCGCGAAAGCCTGTTCAAACGCCGCGCGGGCATGAGTCGAATCCTGTTCGAGCGCACGGGTGGCGGCGCTGAAGGCTGCGTGGTAGCGGTTGAGGATGTTGAACTGTGCGGCAAGAGCGGCGAGTGCGTCCGCGCTCATCGTGTCGAGAGTTGCGACGCCGAACCACTGTTGAGCCATCTCTTCTTCGGCCGCCAACTGTTCGAGATCGGATTCCGTCACTCCGGCGGCGGTAAACTCCTGCTCCGCCATGTCGTGCAGCCCCATGTCGCGGAACACGAACGCCAATTGCAGGTGCGCTTCCTCCCAGCCTGGCCGTTCAGCCAACGCCGCAGACAAAAGCAGTGATGCGTTGGTCAAATCCCCGTCCGCATACGACACCGATCCCCAGTTGAAGTAATCGGTTTCACTTGAGGCGATGGTGCGCATGGTCGTGTACGGGATGTGCGTCAACAAGATCAGCACCAGCACGAGGATGCCGGTACGCAACGCGGGGATCGGATCGCGTGAACGAATCCAGCTCGCGATACGGAAAAGGGTCATCACTGCCAGCGGGATCAGCACGCCGACAATCGGGTAGCGGTATTCACCAGCCACGAAGAACAGCAGGTTTGCGACCAGATACGCCAGGATCAGCACACGCGGCAGGTGCATGCGCCAGCCACCGATGAACAACAGTGCCGGCAGCGCCAGCGCGAACAGCACCCCGAACCGGAACCAACCAAGTGCGCGAAGCACGGGCGAGTATTCGGTGACACCGTAAAAACTGACGTTGTTCGGCGGCTCCTCATTGTGGAAAAACCACGTCAGCTTCTTCGCCTCAAACGCGACCCAGTCGAGCGGGTTGTGCATGATCCATTCCAGCGCCTCGCCGAACCAGTAACGTGACGCCGCGAGGTCGGTCAGCGGCTGGCCTACGCGGCGCATCGCCTCCTGACGGTAGCCCTCGGCTTCGTCCGCCGGTTCCGCGCTCAGCAACCACGGCACCTCGGTGTAGAGGCCGATCGACTGCTCATGATTGCCGACGAAGAAGTTCATCCCGGCGGAGGACGTCGTCAGGCTGAACTCACCGCCGAGCCGCACATTACGCAACATCGCGGGAAAGATGACGGCGACCGTCGCCACGGTCAGCACCACGGCGAGGAGAATCGCGCGTTTGATTGAGGGGTGGCCAGGTGAAGAAGTGCCCGTGTCTGCTTGCAGACGCGGGTCCGGCGGGGGTTGATCAGCCAGTTCGGTGGTTATTTTCGAGGGTGGATTATCCACGACATGAATGTCGTGGGCATGTTTACTATGAACACTTGATGATGTGCCCGTGTCTGCTGATGATGTGCCCGTGTCTGCTTGCAGACGCGGACGATCTGCCCGTTGATCGTCGTTGGCATGTTTTCCGCGCCACGCCCACCAGAGAAACAGCAGCCCGAACGCCGGCACGAGGATCAACGCGTTCGGCCGGGCCAACGCACTTAACCCAATCGCAACACCCGCGCCAGCAATCCGCCACCAACGAAGCCCGGTACTCCCGTCCGCCATGTCGCCTGGCGCATCCAGCAACGTCACCGTGACCATGGTCAGGAACAGGATCAGGCTGGCGGAGATCAGCGCGCCGTCGTAATAGATCGCCGGGGCGTACAGCGCGAACAGCACCGCCGCCAGCGGTCCGGCGAGGGGATGGCTGACCCGTTTTGATGTGAACCGGCCGATCAGCAGCATTGTGCCCAGCGACAGCAGCAGCTGCAGGTGCAACGTGCTGGCGGTGAAGCCGTCGCCGATGGAACCCGCCAGCGAAATGAACAGCGGGTACAGCGGACTCATGAAGAAGGGGTGTACGCCGAGACCCAGCCCGGACGCGATCCGTTGGCCCCACTCGAGATAATACTTCGAGTCGATGATCGGGATTTGCGCGACAGGGCTGACCAGCATCGCTTCGATGTGGGTCCAGCGCAGCAGCACAAACACCACCGCCGCCACGGCATACCCCACGATCCGCAGCCAGCGGGCGGTGGGTGACGAGAGGGCCGGTGGTGAGGCGGTAACCTTGTCCATGATCATCCTGAGTGCTGTCGTGCTAAACCGTTTCCATCCTTCAGGATCACGCCTGAATTGCGGCGAGGTTGCGGCAAGATAACGTTTGCCCCCCGGACGCAACAGGGCTCCGGCCTATCTGATTTGCGTCATCGGCGTCTTGGACCGGGATTCGGAGCCGGTTTTCTTTCACGACACCTGATTCTGGAGAATACCATGCGCAAGATACGCTTGCTGCTGCCACTTCTGGCGATACTGCTGGCCGAATCGGCCATGGCGTCCAATCCGATCCCGCTCGAACGCGACGAGTACGACGCCGCCCGTGACGCCCTGATCGACCTCGACCGTTCCCGCCGCCGCTCTGCCGATCTTGAGTTCAACGAAGCCGAGCGTGCGGCGGACCGTGTGCTGCAAGCGATGAAATCCGAGTGGCTCAGCCTGCCGACGTGGCAATACCCGCCCGCGCACCGGTTCCACGAAGTCCGGGAGGCGTACGACGCCAGCCCGCTGCTGAACGTGATGGAGTTATTGCCGAAGGGTGCGATGCTGCACGTACACCCCTCCGCGACCGGCTCGTTTGACCTGCTGCTGGAGGCGACGTACGATCCGCACGTCTACATCTACCAGGGACCGGACAGCTTGTGGCAACCGACCGGTTCAATGCGCTGGGCGGACACCTCGCCCGGGCCACAGTGGGCGCGTGCGGTGGATCTGCGGGCGGCGGCAGATGACGCTGACGCCTTCGACCGTGAGGTGCTGGAGTCGATCACGCTCGGCCTCGAGGATTACGACAACGGCGACGTGTGGACCCATTTCGAGAACAACTTTTCGCGCATGTGGAACCTGGCGTCCGAGCCAACCATCTGGCGGCGGCACATGATCAACACCTGCCGTGAGCTCGCCGAACAGCACGTGCAACTGGTCGAGTTTCACACCTGGATCGGCGCGGGACGCAACGCGGACGGGTCCGTGCGCAAGCCGAAGGAAGTTGTCCAGTTCTGGCTCGAGGTGCGCGACTCGATCCGGGTGGACCATCCCGACTTCGACATCAAACTTGTCGGCGCGATCACCCGCTGGAATGATGCGGATACCGTGCGCGACTACCTGCACCTCGTCGTTGACCTGAAGCAGCAGTATCCGGACCTGATTGTGGGCTATGACCTCGTCAGCGAGGAAGACAAAGCGGCGACCAACTATGACTATATCGAGCCGATCCTCGCGGCGCACCGTTACGCCGACAGCCTCGGGGTGGAGCTGCGGCCATGCATTCACTCCGGCGAATCCAATCGGCTCGACAACGAAAACCTCTACGACGCCATCCTGCTGAACGCGAAACGCATCGGGCACGGTTACGGGATGTGGCGTCACCCGGAACTGATGGACCGGGCGTTGAAACAGGACATCGCGATCGAAATCTGCCCGATCTCGAACCAGGCGCTGGGGTATGTTGTCGACCTGCGCAACCATCCGGCGGTGGAATATTTAGCGCGTGGCATCCCGATTGTGCTCAGCCCGGACGATCCCGGCATGATGCGCTACCGCTGGGTGTATGACTGGGTCGCGGCGACCAGCGCGTGGGACCTGAGCCTCGCCGACATCAAGCAGATGATCCTCGATTCGTATGAGTATTCCGGCTACAACGATCAGGATCGCGCGGCGGCGGTGGATGCGTGGGAGCTCGAGTGGTACCGCTGGGTGAGCTGGCTGGCGGGGCAGGAATAAGGTGTGTGTTCGCGTGGTCTTGCTGCAAATCGGATGCGCTCGAGCAGTTCGTCGAAGTAATCCGCGCCCAGGTTGCGGCCTTCCTTCAGCCGCTCGTCGTCCATGGAGAACCCCTTAACGATGTATTCGCGCAGACGCTCGGTCGCCCATCGGCGGAACTGCGTGCCCACGTGGGACCGGACACGGTAGCCGACCGCAAGGATTGCATCAAGACTGTAATGCAGCGTTGTGTAGTTCTTGCCATCGGCTGCAGTTGTCAAGTAAGACTTGACAACTCGATCTTCGCTGAGTTCCTGCTCTTCGAAAATATTCTTCAGATGCAGGCTGATGTTCTGCTTTGTGGTCTGAAACAGGTCGGCCATCGCTGCTTGCGTCAACCACACGGATTCATCCGCAAGCCGAACTCCGATCCGGGTTTGACCATCTTCTGTCTGGTAGATCAGCATGTTTGAGCGCTGTTCGGGCTGCTCGCTTGCCATGGCTGGGCTTCCAATTTTAACGGCTACAGGTACCATTTGTTCAGTAGGTGAAGATCGCATTTTTTGCGTGCAAATGCCAGGGAACGTATGGGAGCTTGAGTGGTACCGCTGAGTCAGCTGGCTGGCGGGGCAGGAGTAGGCGGGGAAAGGGTCTCTCGAACGGTGGGTTGATCTCCCCTCACTTGCGAGCGTGAACCCCCGTTTACATCTTCCACGATCGAATCGCAAACAACCACGGAGGCTTACGAACATGCCCGCCCCGACCGAACTGCTGCAGGAGAGAATCTCCCGTGTCCAGGAGATGTTGAAGAACGATCAGAACGGTAACCCGATGCTGGTGACCGGAAACGCCAACGTTGGCTGGCTGACCGGCATTCCCGCCGATTTCCAGAAAGACGCGTGCCTGTTGATCCGTCCCGACAAGGCGTATTTCGTCACCGATGGCCGTTACACCAACCGTGTCCCCGAGATTCCCGGCATGGAAGCGTACATCTGGGGCCAGGAACACGTGCACCTGTACCCGGAACTGAAGAACATCACCGACGGCGCGAAGCATCTCGTCTGCGACACCACCGGCATCGCCATCGACATGTACCACGCGTTGCCCGCGATGCTCGAACTCGAGTCCATCTCGGCACCGTCCGGCCTGCTCGACCGCCTGCGCATGATCAAGGGCGACCTCGAGATGAAATTGATCCGTGAAGCGGTCGACATCGCCATCGGCACGTTCAACTACATGGTCAACGACTGGCTGCCGAAGCACAAAGACACCGCGACCGATATCGACTTCCGGGATGAACTTCTGGCCGAAGGCGCGCGCCGTGGCTCGGAAGGCGCATCCTTCGATCCGCTGGTGGCGATGGACGCCGACGCCGACACGCCGCATCCGGAGATGGACCGTCCCGGCAAGCCGCTCAAGGGCGAACACGTGATGCTGGTCGACTGGGGCTTCATCTACAAGGGTGTTTGCACCGACATGACCCGGATGATCATCATCGGCTACACCGAGCTACCGCCGGTGTTCCAGGGCATGCGCATGCTGCAGGAGAAATGGTTTGACATGGTCGCCGCACAATTGTTACCCGGACTGCCGGCGAGCGAAGGTGGCGCGGCCTACCAGATCGGTGTGAAAGCCGCCGGGATCGATACCCGTTTCCACGGCGCCGGCCACGGCACCGGCGGGGCGTATGTCCACGAACTCCCGAAGGTCAGCGAATTGCCGGACGGATTGGACGATTACGGCATCCCGTTCGGCCAGGCGATTGTTCTCGAGCCGGGCATGATCGTCACCAACGAACCGGGCATGTACGAAAAGGGCGTGGGCGCGTATCGCACCGAAAATATGGTGCTGATCACCGAAGATGGGCACGAAGCCCTCGACCGCGCGCTGCCCATGAGGCCGTTCTTCGTGGTGTAAGACGTTACTACGCGCCGGTTCAATCAATCGGTACAACAGTCAGCTATAGCGGGACAGCCAGGCATCATGGCAGTCCCGTTTTTCTCGTTCAGAATCTTGTAAAACGGCGATAATCGCTCCAGACGATTCTCTCCATCCCTTGTCACCAAACAAATTTAGGGCCTCTGTTGGGAAGGCCTAACTTTTCTGAAAGGCAAGGTTCTTGCACGCCTCTCGACTGTTCAATCCCCTGTACCACTTCGAAACATGCACACGTATAGCGCAACGGTATTTCAACACGGTTAGGAAATCCTAACACACAGCTCAAGACACGAGGAGACATGCATGAGACACACTGCTGGATTTACCCTGAGCGCGTTACTGCTGACGCTGACGCTTTCCCTTTCCGCCTACGCTCAACCCACAGATACCTGGATGCGTGGGTACGACCTTGGCGGCAACGACAGCTACCGTGCCATGGTTGCGAACAATGACGGCGGCCATACCGTTCTCGCGATGACGGACGGTGAAATCGAAATGATCAAACTCGATCGCTATGGTGACGTGGAATGGCGTCACGCGTACGCCGAAGTCGGCTGGAACTTCCCGCTGATCGGATCCCTGATTCGCACCATGGACGGCGGCTACAGCTTCCGCTACCAGGATGGCAACTACAAGTATCTGGTCCACACCGATGCCTTCGGCCGCGAACAGTGGCGCGTTGACCTGCCCGATCTCGGGTTGCACATGGTGGAACGGAACGGTGGCGGCTACATCATCGTCTCAACTCCGAACAGCCCGTCACGCGTGAAGGTGTCGTTGCTGGACGAAGCTGGTAACGTCGAAGAAGAGCAGGATTTCTCGCCGACGGGTGGAACGCTGCATGTTGGCGGCATCGTGCCGGACGACATGGGCAACTTCTACATCTTCGCCGCGCAAACCGCGGTATCCTATGATCTCGCCCAGGTCTACAAGCTGAACAGCAATGGCAATCTGATGTGGTGGCGCTCCATTGAGGGGTTCGACCGTCCCGTCGCGCAGTCGCTGGGCGGGTTTGCCACGGCTGATGGTGGTGCCGTCTGGTACGGTTCCGGCTACGAACAGATCGGCCTCTATTTCTTCGACTGGGCCGGGCTGGCGGCGAAGCTGCCCGCGGACGGTGGTGATCCGGTGTGGGTCGGGTCGTTTGAAGAAGACATTGACGATACCGATGACGAACGACTGGTCACGGGCGTCGAAGGGGCGGATGGAACCGTTTACCTCGCCGGTGATCTCGCCAGTCAGCCGGCCGTGCTCGCCGTCGATCAATACGGCAACGAACAGTGGCGCTATGTCGGTCCCAGTCTCGGCGGTTTCCCCCAGCTCTACTATTTCGGCGCATCCTTCTCCGAAAATGACGGCTCGTTGCACCTGTTCGGCATGGACAGCGGCGACGAAGACGCGCTGCAGCATGTGTTCGACCAGGTCGAGCCGATGGAACGTCCGACGGTTGAGTTGAGCGCGGGCGGTTCGACGGAGATTCCGGCCAACGGCGGCACGTTGACCAGCGCCATCCACATCGAGAATCCGACGAACCAGGCGCAGCAGGTACGCATCCGTCATGACGCGGTTCTGCCGAACGGTACGTCCTACGTGCTCGACAACATCCAGTACACCCTCGCCGCCGGGCAGATGATTGATCTGCCAAACCATCAGCAGATGGTCCCGGCGGGCGCTCCGGCTGGTGAGTATGTTCACCGCCTGACCCTGCTTACCGCCAACAATGTCAAGCTCTCATCCCAGGCTTACTTCTTTACCAAGGCGGGAACGCAACCAGATGCCGGCAGCGCGAATCAGTCTGGCGCCGACACCTGGGCGGTGACCGAGCTGGAGCTGCCGTCGATTGCTGAGGATGTGTCATCCGCATCCGCCATTCCGACCGATTTCGCGGTGGGCGCGGTGTATCCGAACCCGTTCAACGCCACGGCCCGGTTCGACATCACACTCCCGGACGCACAGCGGGTGAGTGTGCGCGTGTTTGACACGCTCGGCCGTCAGGTGGCGGAGATCGCCAATGCCAACTATTCGGCCGGGACGCACACGTTGACCGTCGCGCCGACCGGCCTCGCCAGCGGGGTGTACTTCCTGCAGGTGAACGCGGGACCGGAAAAGGCGATGCGGAAGCTCGTGTACATGAAATAGCCACAGACGCAACTGACGCAACTGACGCAAAAGAAGCAACTGACGCAACTGATGCAAAAGAAGTAACTGACGAAACATTTTGAGCCACGGGCGCGAAACCCGTGGCTTTTTCTCTGCCCGCGTTGGAGAGAGTGAAACTGAGAGCGGATGTTCCTCCGCGAGACGGGCTTCATGTTGTTCAACTACCAGACAGCGCTTGTAACGCCTTGCCGCCGCTTGCACTTTGCAAAAACGGGGCAAGGTTGGAATCGTTATTGGATTCTTTCTGCAATACCGTTTGGAGGTAAACCGAGCAAGGGGAGGAGTTATGGTCAAGATCACGGTTGTGTTCTGCCTGTTTCTGCTGCTGCCGTTGACGGCGCTGGCACAGTGGGTGCAGCACGATGTCTACAGCGGTTTCACCGGCGGGTATGGGATCGCGGCGGGAGACATGGATAACGATGGCGACGTTGACATCGTCGGTTGCGCGGACGGCACGACGGATGATCTCCGTTGGTTCGAAAACCTGGGGGGTGGCTCATGGACAAGTTCCCTCATCGACGGCAATTTCGGCGGGAAGGACATTGTGGTCGAGGATCTTGACGGGGATGGCGACATGGACATCGCCGGTACGTCCTATGTACCCGGCGAAGTCACATGGTGGGAAAACGACAACGCCACCTTTACCCGGCATGATATCACCACCGATTTCGGCGGCGGATATGCCATTGCGGCGGGCGACATTGACGGCGATAATGACATAGATATCGTCGCGGTCGCGTGGTCACCGAGCCAGGTGTCCTGGTTCGAAAACACGGGCACCGACTACACCCGGCATGACATCAGTACTTCGCCGCTGAACCCACACGGTGTCGACCTTGGCGACCTGGACAACAACGGCACCCTTGATATCGTTGTCTCGTCCGGCGGAGACGATAACGTTGTCTGGTTCAGCAACGATGGTGGTGGCAACTTCACGCAATCCGAAATCGCGGGTGGGTTGGATTATGCGTCCGCGGTTGCTGTGGATGATATTGACGGTGACGGGTATCTCGACATCGCCGTCGCGGTCTACACCGGCGACTTGATGGTCTGCCTGATGAATAACGGGGATGCCACGTTCAGCACGGTACTTTCCGAGGCGTTCGATGGCGTCTGGAACGTTGACATCGGCGCGATCGGCAATGATGACGACATGGATATCGTTGGCTGTTCCCGCTATGACCAGATCATCTATTGGGAATATGAAGGCGGAAATTTCACGCAAACAGTTGTCAGTAACACGTCAGGGAATAGCCGTTCCGTGTTCATGTGCGACATGGATGATGATGGCGACGACGACATTCTGGCTGTCTCAGAAACACCGGGAATCGTTTCCTGGTTCGAACAGCCGGGAACGGGTGAGCCGCCACTGGTTGAAGTACACGCCGACCCGATCAATCCGCCGGTGATTGTGCCGCAGGGCGGGTCATTCGACTACAGCGTCTCCATCATCTCACACATTCAAATGACGGTCAGCGCGCATGTGTGGACCGAAGTCGAATTGCCGAACGGGCAAATGTTCGGACCGATCGACCATGTGGTCATTCCGATCACGCCGACGACCAATATCAACACAACGCTGACACAGGAAATTCCAACCTATGCGCCGGAAGGTTTGTACGAGTGGCGGGTGATGCTTGGGCAAAATGTGCAGAATCCGCTCTTTTCCGATTCGTTTGCCTTCACCGTGACCGCAGCGGCGACAGACGGATCCGGATCGTACGACTGGACCAGGTCCGGCTGGGACGAGGCTACGTTCCTGAGTGATACCGGGACCGAAACGGTGCAGTTGCCGTCCTCGTTTGCCGTGGGCGAGGCATGGCCGAACCCATTCAACGCACGCACGCAGTTCTCGTTCACCCTGCCCGAAACGCGGCAGGTAACCGTGCGGGTGTATGACACGATCGGACGGCTGGTTACACAGCTGGCGAATGGTGTCTACAGCGAAGGCAACCACAGCTTGACCTGGCAGCCCAACGACCTCGCCAGCGGAGTGTACTTCCTGCAGGTGAACGCCGGACCGGAAAAGGCGATGCGGAAGCTGGTGTACATGAAATAGCCACAGACGCAACTGAAGCAACTGACGCAACAGATGCAACTGATGCAAAAGACGTAACAGACGTAACTGACGAGACATTTGAGCCACGGGCGCGAAACCCGTGGCTTTTTCAGTCCTCTTTCGCTTCCCTCCCGAGCCAGGCCAACCTTCCCGCGCAACGAGCTGCTTGTTCACGCATCCAAAGTTAGGTATCCTGAACTAATACCAAATTTAGCTAGACAAACTGGACAAGTGGAGGGGATTGTGCAGAAGCATTGGATCGTACTCAGCGTGTTGCTGCTGGTCACGGCGGCGGCGCAGGCGCAATGGACACGTCATGACATCACAACCTCGCTGGAGGGTGGTTTCGCAGTGGCGGCGGGCGACTTTGACAATGATGGCGACATGGACGCCGTCGGATCATCGAGCGGAATTGTCTCGCCAACCGACCTGCGCTGGTACGAAAATACGCCGGACGGGTGGGTTGACCACCTGATCATCGCCGGATTCGACGGCAAGGAGCTGGTGGCGATCGATCTGGATGAAGACGGCGACACGGACATCGTCGGCGTTTCCTACTCCGGCTACGTCAACTGGTGGGAAAACGACAACGCCAGCTTCACGCAGCACATCATCACGTGGGGTTTCACCGGTGGGTACGCGGTTGACGTTGGCGACATCAACAACGACGGTTTGCTCGACATCGCAGGCGCGGCAGCATCCGCCGGGGACGTGACGTGGTGGGAAAACACCGGCACCGACTGGACTGAGCATCTCCTCCACGATTACTTCGCCGGCGCGCACGGTGTCGCCATCGGTGATATCAGCGGGGATGGCTTGCCCGATGTCGCCGCCAGTTCCGGTGGGGGCGAGGATAACGTGACCTGGTGGGAGAACGTTGGCGGTGGAACCTGGCCGCAGTACGTCGTGGACGACAACCAGCAGTTTGTCGCGGCGGTGGATGTTGCCGATCTCAACCAGGACGGGTACGAAGATATCATCGCAGCGGATTCGTATGGCGGCCAGATTCTGGCGTTCATGCCGAACGGCGACGGGACGTATGAAACCGAGATTATCTCGAGTAATTTCGCGGACGCATGGCAGGTATGTACCGGCGATCTGGACGGCGACGGTGACGACGATATCGCTGCGGTGTCCATGTGGCTCGGGGTACGGTACTGGATCAACCAGGGCGGCAACTTCACCCAGCACAGCCTGATCAACACCTTCGGTACCGGACGGGCGGTGCAGATGGCGGACATGGACAGCGACGGCGACCTCGATATCATCGCGGTCAACGAAGACGGATACATCTCGTGGTGGGAGCAGCCGGGCGGACAGCAAAACCCGGTCACGCTGAGCGTGAACCCAGTCAATCCACCAGTTATTGTGCCGCAGGGCGGATCGTTCGCGTATGACGTGCACATCGTCTCGAACCTGCAAGCGACCGTCAACGGCTGGGTCTGGAGCGAGGCCGAGCTGCCGAACGGGTCCACCTACGGTCCCATCGACCAGTACTACCTGGCGTTCACCCCGACCACCGACATCCTCATGACCAACCTGACGCAGGCGATTCCCGCGATGGCGCCATTGGGCGATTACCAGTGGCGGATCAACATCGGGCAGACGTTGCAAAACCCCCTGATCAGCGACGGCTTCGGCTTCACCGTCACCGCCGCAGCTGCTGCGGACGGTTCGACGGAATGGACGCCGGCCAACTGGACGGCGCAGCAGTTTGCCGCGAGTGAGCCGGACGAATTGAATGCCACCCTGCCGACCGCTTTCGCGGTGGGCGCGGTGTATCCGAACCCGCTCAATGCTACCGCCCGGTTCGACATTACGTTACCGGAATCGCAGCGGGTGCATGTGCGCGTGTTTGACACGCTCGGCCGTCAGGTGGCGGAGATCGCCAATGCCAACTATTCGGCCGGGACGCACACGTTGACCGTCGCGCCGACCGGCCTCGCCAGCGGGGTGTACTTCCTGCAGGTGAACGCGGGTGCTGAGCAAGCGATGCGGAAGCTCGTGTACATGAAATAGCCACAGACGCAAAAGACGCAACTGATGCAATAGAAGCAAATGGTTGCAACGAAATCGGGGACACTTAACGGAGTAAGTGTCCCCGATTCGCAGTAAAAAGAGCAACATGGCCACATATGAAAGACCCGCGCTTGCAAGCAAACACGGGCCTGTTTTTATTTTTCGATTACCGATTACCGATTACCGATTACCGATTACCGATTACCGATTACCGATTA
>JAHLLB010000058.1 GCA_020444425.1 bacterium
TATACATCTGTTCACTACGCCGCGCAAGTCGGCTGAAGCAACTGGGTAACCGGAAAGAATTTTATTATTGCGCCCCCTTGTGTTAAGATTCAGGGGGGGGGGTATGTTATGAGCGCCAGGCCTGGTATGACAGTCACATCAATTGAACAACGAAGGAGAAGAACCATGCGTCGTGCACTTCTGCTCGGCTTCGTCGCCGTGCTCGTTTTCGCGCTCTGTCCGATCGCAAGTTTTGCGCAGTTTGGGACGAACTCTGTCTACGAAGACCATGAACTGCCGTGGGGAGATTCTATCCAACGGAACTACAACAGTCCGTTGCTGGAAAAGCCCATCCCCGGATTTGGCGGTCGTGATTTGGGTATCCGGTCACGACTCGCTGTAAGTTACCACACCTGGACGGGTACTCCTGTAATGGTCGGTCATATTTACATGACTAATACCTTCACCCACATTTGGAGCCCTGCCCTACCTAACACTGAGGATACTGAAACTTACTATGATGTATCATCACAAGATGCATCATTTGATCTCGTCTTTACGCAGGGCATTAATTCCGGTTTCTTAACTGGCTGGCATGGCGTACTCATCTGGGAAGATGAATAATCCAGGGGAATATATTATGGGCGGTAGTCGCTATCTACCGCCCATGAAACTGACTGGGGTGATTATGTACCGCTATCATATCATTTTACCGTTGATCATAGTTTCCGTTAGTCTTGCCATGGCCGATTGGGGATTGGTGACTGTGGGTCAAGCGTCACCCACAGGAATTGCATCAGATTCGTCTGGAACGAAGTTGATCGTATCAATCGCGAATGGTGGATTCTGGATTACTGAGAATTCGGGACAAACTTGGCGTCCGATTAACGAAAATATTACAGAGAGTTATATAAGCAATTGCAAAAAAGTTCAAGTTATAGATCCATCAGCGGATACATTAATTACTTACTTGGATGCGCAACCATTAACAGGACACATGGAGGCCTATTACAGCACCAACAGCGGTCTCAATTGGAATCAATATGATGTTCGTGATTTTTGGCCGTACTCAATTACTCTCCCAAATACTAATTATCTTGAGATTCTAAGAGATGGTTACCGAATGTACGACGCCCGTAGCAACGGATTCCTGTACAGTCTATCTGGTGGTGCAGCATGGACTTTTGTTGACCTCACTGAGATTTCTAGTGGCACCCAAGGCATGTACCTCGAACCGGGACGACCTGATACCGTCTATGTTTATGGCTACTGGGGCCCCGATCCAGACGCCGGTGGCGCGACAACAGGCGGGGTGCTACGAAGCGTTGACGCAGGCCATTCGTTCCAGCAACTCACTCATATGGAAGAGTTGACGAACATAGAGGGATATATTATAGATATACAGAGAGTTATAAATGGCGATTTGTTTGCATTAACTGCATGGGAAGGTATTTCTCAACAGGATCATGATCCATTTCTTAAGTCTGAGGATGACGGCTTGTCCTGGCACTGGATTGAAACTGAGTGGATACCAGAAATCCCACTCGAGTTTATTGCAATCCCTGAACGACCGGGACGAGTGATATGCGGATTTACCTCGCCTTCTGGAATCTGGATTTCAGAGGACTATTGCCAGACTTGGAACCGCTTGCAAAACGGTCTTCCACAGCATTCGCGATCCTGCTATGAAATGTACCGCAATCCCTACAGCGGCCACCTCTACGTTTCACTAACTGGCCAAGGGATATACCGTTCCCCCGACTTCGGCGATTCTTGGGAACTGGTTCCAGGTCCACCCAATGGTTTGAATTCCTACTGGCGCTTTGGTTCTTGGCGGCCTGGTGAAGCTGGCATGCTTTTTTCTGGAAGCGATGCCTTGCTACACTACACAATTGGCGCATCCGCGACATTCCTTGACGTCGAATTACCGTTCCCAATCGATGTGATGGACGCTTACCTCTGCCTGCCCGTTCAGTTTAAGGACAACATCTTCCAATTCACTGTTGAACGCTACAATCAGTTTGACAATGAAAAAATGTTCTCTGTCTACACATCGTTTGATCAGGGACAGACATGGCATACTCCCGGCGAAACCTATGAAATGGAGGGTGACCTATTTACCCATGCGATCACTGTTAATGATCGAGACTACCTTGTGGCTGGCAAACATGTCGGTGAATCCATGATCGTGTCGGACGACTATGGCGCGACATGGACCACGCGAACGGTCAATCCACCCATCCAGCGTCTCGAAGTCATCGACGATGTGCTGTATTCGCGTGAGTACTACACGAATGCGGTCACTCGCTCCGTCGATGTTGGAGTAACATGGGAATCCATTCCGCTTCCGGTACCGAACGTGGAAACCACGTGGATCAGGCCGCTCGTCCTGAACGACACACTCTACGCCCACTTCAACGACATTCTCTACGCAAAACCGGAAGGTGAAGATTGGATTGAACGCTCCGAGATGCCGTTCCAATGGGGTGCGCCGGACGCGAATTGGGATATTGTCACCTCTGCGGAAGTCGACACGTTCATGGTGATGGGCGTACAAGGCGAACGTGTCTTGTGGGTGTCCTATGACATGGGCACAACCTGGCAGGACAATCCACTGGAGATGCCGTGGGCTAACCAGGGATCATCCGCTTACAGCATCGTCTATGACAAGTACCGTGACCGCCTGTGGGTCGACACCTTCGGCGGGTTGGCGTACCTCGATTTCACGGAACAGTCTGTCCACGATCCGTGGGTGCTGCAACCCGCGACATTTGTCACGTTGGACGCCTACCCGAATCCGTTCAACGCGTCGACGACGGTCCGCTATTCGCTGAATACGCCGCAGCCGGTCAAGTTGGACGTATTCGATGTGCTCGGCCGTCACGTCGCGACGCTGGCGGAGGGCCTGCGTGCGCCCGGTAGTCACGAAGCCGTATTTGACGCCGCCACGCTGGCGTCCGGTACCTACTATCTCCAACTCTCGACCGCTGAGCAGACGCAAAACCGCAAACTGGTACTGGTGAAGTAACGATAGCCATTTTTCGCAACTGAGCTTCCGCGCACAGGTGAACTCCGCGCTGTATATTCACGCAGCCCCCGGACACCTCTGCGCAGGAATACGTGATGATCAAGCTGCCGCCGGACATTGAGTTCACACCCATTCCCGTCGAAAAGCAATACCACTCCACCGTGCGCGGGCTGCTGACCCGCATCAAGAAGCTGTACGAAGCGATTGAGGACCGGTTCGGCGAGGACGGCCTCGCGTTGATCGAGGAGATCAGCCGTGAGTACGGCGGCGAGATCGCCGCGCGGGTCCGTGAACGGCAGGACGAGCTCAGCCTGCACGAGACCGGTAAGTTCCTCGTGCGCGTGTTCAACGGCGTGCGCGCCGAGGGCGAGGTCTCCGAATGGAGTGACGACCGCATCATCATCGCCGTGCCACGATGCCCGTACCCGTTCACCCGTCCCCAAATCTGCGCCGCGCACACGACGATGGAGGAGGCGCTGGTACACGGCCTTAACCCGAACCTGCGTTACGAGATCGAACGCTGCATCCCGCGTGGCGACAGCGAATGCTGGCACGTGCTGAGCCGCTGATACTCCTTTGAATCGCCCCCCGCACTCTCCACGCCCCCGGCTCCTCGTTCGACGCTTGCGAGGGGGGTTCCACGCATGTATCCTCCCGCCAACGGAAACCCTCACCCGCATCGCATCCGGAGAACCCGACCATGTCTGTCATCCCGATCAAACGTGCGCTGATCAGCGTCACCGATAAAAGCAAGCTCGGCGACCTCGCCAAGGCCTTGACCGCAAAGAACATCCAGCTGATCTCCACCGGCGGGACCGCGAAAGCAATCCGTGACGCCGGCTATGAGGTCATGGACGTGTCCGCGCTGACCGGCTACCCGGAAGTGTTCGGCGGACGGTTCAAGACGCTGCACCCGAAGGTGCACGGTGGCATCCTGATGCGCCGCGACAACGCCGAAGACATTGACGAAGCAAAGCAGCAGGCGATACATCCAATCGACCTCGTCGTGATCAACCTCTACGAGTTCGAGAAAACCGCCGCCGATTCTTCCAAATCTCCCGAACAGATCATCGAACAGATCGACATCGGCGGGCCGGGAATGATCCGCGCCGCGGCAAAGAACCACAAGTTCGTCGGCGTGGTCACGTCGACCGATCAATACGACACCGTCATCGCCGAGATCCACGAGACCGGCGGGCTGAACGATACCACCCGGCGTCAGCTCGCGGCGGACGCGTTCGAAATGACCGCCCGCTACGACCGGCACATCTCCGACTGGTTCGCGACGAAGTATATCGGCGAAACGGAAAAGAACCTGGACACTCCCGCCGACACGGAAACCACGTGGCCCGCGACGATGCAGATCAACCTCAACCTGCAGCAAACGATGCGCTACGGCGAAAACCCGCACCAGGCCGCGGCATTCTACCGGATGCAGGGCGAGGAGGAGCGTGGCGTCGCGGCGTGCGAGCAGTTGCACGGCAAGGAGCTGTCGTTCAACAACCTGATTGACGCCGACATCGCGCTGTCGATGCCGTTCGAGTTCGATCAACCCGCCGTCGCGATCCTCAAGCACACGACGCCGTCGGGAGTCGGTGTCGGCGAATCGTTGGCCGAAGCTGAAGCGAAAGCGCGGGCCTGCGATCCGCTCAGCGCGTTTGGCGGAATCGTCGGGATGAACCGTACCTGCGACCTCGCCACCGCGCAGCAGATCAACAAAGCGTTCACCGAGGTGATCGTCGCGCCTGGCTACGACGACGACGCCCTCGCGTTACTGAAGAAAAAGAAGAACCTGCGTCTGCTGGTCGCCCCGGCCGCCGCCGCGCAGCCGTTCGGACATGACTTCCGCCGCGTCGCCGGTGGACTGCTGGTGCAGGATCGGGACGCCGGCTTCCCGGAATTGGACGGCTGGAAAGTGGTTACCGAACGTCAGCCCAGCGAACAGGAATTCGCTGACCTCAAATTCGGCTGGATCGTCTGCAAATATGTTAAGTCGAACGCCGTCTGCTTCATCCGCCACGGCGCGACCCTCGGCATGGGCGCGGGCCAGATGAGCCGCGTGGACGCCGTCCACCTCGCCCACTGGAAAGCGCAGCAGACCGGTCTTGATCTCAGCGACAGCGTGCTCGCGTCCGACGCCTTCTTCCCGTTCCCGGACGGTCTGCTCGCCGCTGCGGACGCCGGCACGACAACCATCATTCAGCCTGGCGGATCGGTCCGCGACCAGGAAGTCATCGACGCCGCCAACGAACGCGGTCTCGCGATGATCTTCACCGGACGGCGACACTTCCGGCACGCGTAAACGGGTGAAAGTTTTCCCTTTACTGAACGCCCCGGCCCCTGAAAGCCACAATCATTAAAACGGGGACAGACGGTAGAATTTATGTGTTCTTTTTCACGATTTAACTACCGTCTGTCCCCGTTTTCGTCCCTGTTTTTCCCGTTTTCCCTGCGACAACTTAGACTCGGAAGCACGCCTTCGCAGCGACTGCATGCATCCCTCTCCGGGCACGGGTCCGGGGAGGGACGATTTGTGAAACGCATGGCCTGAGTGGCGGGTCTAACGACTGAAACTATTGTATATTTCAAGATCCTGACTTTGGGGGAAGCATGGATACGCACGACTCACGCCGCAGTTTTCTCAAGCAAAGCGCGTTCGCCATCGGTGCCATCGCGCTCAGCGATCTGGACAACGTCGCCAGCGCCTTCGCGGAGACACCCGGCCAGTCCCGCGTCTACTTCACCACCGACATCAGTTCCGCCGGTCTGCTGAAGATTCACGAGGTCGTCAGCGAGAATCGCACCCTGCCCGGCAAGGTCGCGGTGAAATTGCACTCCGGCGAACCCGGCGGGCACCACTTCCCCGATCCGGCGATTATCAAGAATCTCGTGCAATCGTTGAACGGTACCATCGTCGAATGCAACACGGCGTATCCCGGCGGACGGTTTGACGCGGCCGACCATCAGCAGGTGATGGTCGATCACGGCTTCGCCGACATCGCGCCGGTGGACATCATGGACAAGAAAGGCTCGATCCGGCTGCCGTTCCCGAAAGGGAAGCACATCACCGAGGATTACGTCGGCGCGAATTTCGTCAACTACGATTCGTTCCTGATCCTCTCCCATTTCAAAGGACATCAGATGGGCGGGTTCGGCGGCGCGATCAAAAACATGTCGATCGGCATCGCCTCCGGTGAAGGCAAGATGTGGATCCACACCGCCGGCGGTACCACCAGCCGGGACGACTTTTCCGTCTGCTTCAGCACACCGCAGGACCATTTCCTCGAATCCATGGCCGAAGCCGCCGGGGCGATCATGAACAGCCTCGGCGAAAACCTGGTCTACATCAACCTGATGAACAACTTGTCCATCGACTGCGACTGCAACAACAACCCGGCCCCGCCGGAACTGGAAGATATCGGGATCCTCGCGTCCCTCGATCCCGTCGCGCTGGACAAGGCCTGCGTCGATTTGGTCTACGCCGCCGACACGGAGAAAAGCGCGTCCCTGCGGGAACGCATCGAATCACGCCACGGTATGCACACCCTCGACTACGCCGAACAACTCGGCCTCGGCAGCCAGACCTATACCATGGTCGTGATCGACAGCTAAATAGCCTTGATGTAATGCCAGTAAACATAACGAGGGGACACGTTGTCCAAACGCGTCCCCTCATGTATATCACCCAAGTGGATGGGATCTGAGTGTCCCAGACAGCGCTACTCCCCGTTCTGCTGCTTCCACTCCACAAACGGCAACGCCTTCTGCCAGTACAGCTCGAACAGCTCGGAGTAGACCTGTGCATTCGACTCGTCCTCGAGCACCATCATTGTGAAGTCGCTGACCTTTTCGCCCGGAATCGATGGGATCGCCAGCAGCACCTTTGAATGGTCAAACACAAACATCTTCGCTGGCAGGCCGGCTATGATCCGCACCTGTGAAAGCGGCAGCTCCTCCGTCGCGGCGAACGCTTTCTGCAGCAGCTCGGTGCTCATGTCCTCGGACGAATAAATCGACAACACCTCCACCCCGCGCGCATCGGCGTTGGCCAGAGCGTCCCGTTGCGCCTCCCAGTTCGCCTGGGTCAGGCCTGAGAACGGACGCCGGACAAACGAATGGATGATGGTCTGCGCTTCGTTGACCAGGTTGACGAAGCTCTGGTTGATCAAGTCCTTGGTGCGAATGATCTCGATGAAGTCGAACGGCTGCTCGTTGTCACGCCCGCCCTCGAACATCGAGTCCATCTTCTCAAACAGCTGCGCTTCCCGCTTCTCTTCCTGCTTCCACTTCTGCAGCATCAACTCCCGCAACTTGCTCGGCTTGATCGCGCTGTAGTATTTGCGGCGGCCTTCCACACGTTGCTGGCAAAACCCCTTGAGCACCATCTGGTTGATCAACTCGTAGGTCCGGGGACGGCTTTGCCCGGTGATGCGATGCAATTCCCCTGCGGAGATCTCATGCTTGCGCAGCATCTCGAGATACAACCGCGATTCGCTGGGGAAAAACCCGTACCGCGTCAAAACCTCCGCCAACTCTTTCTCGTCGTCACGCATGCCCGCCTCAAACTGAGCGTTGATCGTTGAACTGCAAACAAGTGTATGGGAAATAAGCGACATAAAACGCTTCTCCGCCATACCCGCGGAGTTACTCTGTCTGGTAATTGCCAGACTCCAACCTGAACACGGAGCCTCGCATTTCTCCATTCTTCTCGAGCATTTGCAGCCGACCTCTTGACAACTTGCGGAAGCCAAAGTATGTTGTATGGTGAGCAGACAACAAGCGGCGTGACCAGATAATTGCCGCTGACTGTTCACCTGGGATTTGTTTGACTTCCAAGCTTAAGGGAACAATCTCGCCGGATTCATACGCCTTCCCCCGTACCGGTTGTCAGAGATTCGCAAGCTTGGAGACTATGCCCGGATCGAAAGATCCGGGCTTGCCTTTTTCTGGTGGGAACCTGCGTACGACCAACCGCCCGTGTTACGCCAGCCAGCGCTCAATCATACCCTTGGACGGCACTTTACCACTGTGGACGACCTTGCCGTCGATGACCACGCCGGGTGTCGCGAGGATACCGTAAGACGCGATGTCATTGGGGGACGTCACCTTCGTCAGCTCGAAGTCCGCGCCATCCTGCCAGCCCAGCTTGTCTGTGACCTGACGGATCAATGCTTCCGTTTTCTTGCAATTCGGGCAACCCACGCCCAGCACTTCAATCTTCTTCATCGTTCGACCCTTGGTTCTATGTTTCGCAAGTTTGCGGGAATTGGCTGCGTCCCTACAGGACGCAAAGCTATCCGTGCTCGATTCGTGTGGCTGAAGCCACACGCTAACCACCTTTCACCGCTACGCGGTGAGTTATGGTCATATCCCAAACCTCAGCCAGTCACATCCCAAATCTCGGTCTGCTACATCACCATCCCGAACGTATACCCGACCGCTGTCGACAACGCGACCACCAGCACGACGTACACCGCCGTGCGTTGCACACCCATCACCCGGCCGATCACGATCATGTTCGGCAGACTCAGCGACGGACCCGCGAGCAACAGCGTCAACGCCGGCCCGCGCCCCATGCCGAGATCCATTAACGCGCGCACAATCGGTACCTCGGTCAACGTCGAGAAATACATCAACGCGCCGAAGACACTGGCGAGCAAGTTGTTCCAGACACTGTTGCCGCCAACCCAGCGCTGCACCACCGCTTCCGGCAGCAGCACCTTGACAATCCCGGCGACAAACACACCGGCGAGCAGAATCGGCACGATCTTCTTGAACAGGTCCCACGTTTCACCCATCCAGCGCGCCACTTCCGCGCCATCGTACCACTTGACCACCATCACAATCACCACGCCGAGGAACACCGCCGCAACAAGCGCCGGAATCGGTTTCCCGGAAAATTCCAGCGCCCAATGGCCACTCTCCGACGTGCCAAACTCGGCAACCAGGCCAATCGCGGACGCCGCCACAAGAAACACGACCATCGCCGCAAAATACGGTATCACCTGCTTCAACGGGTGCCGGTCCTCTTCGCCGGTACCGTACGCCCACTGCGGGTTTTCCGCCTGCAACGCACGTTCCTTCGACTGGAACAACAGCGCCATGATCAGCCCGATCACGATCGAGAACACAATCGCCCCGACCGCCCGGGCGACACCCAGGTCAACCCCAAGCAGTTGAGCCGAGTAGATGATCGCGAGCACGTTAATCGCTGGACCCGAGTACAGAAACGCGATCGCCGGACCGAGACCCGCGCCGTTGCGTCGAATGCCCGCAAACAACGGAAGAATCGTACACGAACAAACCGCGAGGATCGCGCCGGATACCGAGGCCGTCCCGTAAGCGAGCGGTTTCGAAGCGTCCGGGCCGAAATACTTGATCACCGCCTGCTGGCTGACAAACACGGCGATCGCTCCGGCGATGAAAAACGCCGGGACCAGACACGTCAGCACATGCGCGGACAAATACTCCGTTAGCGCGGTCCAACCCGATGTCAACAGTTCAAGCCACATGGAACCTTCTTCTTCTCGCCCATCAGGGTTCGAAATTGAAACTATGCTGCGAGCCTGAAAAGACCTGGTGCCCGTGATAGACCGTCACGGCTGTTTGTGACGGCTATCGCGGATCATCCGCGTTTGCAAGCAAACACGGGCACTTCACCGGTTATCGTCCATTCCAGTGTTTACAACGCCTCCACCGCCTCGCGCGCCTGCCGTTCGACGATTGTCCGCAGCAAACCATTCGCATTCTCGAGCAGCTCAAACACCGCTGGTTCAGCGATGCTGTAATAGACCGACACACCTTCCTTCCGCGACGCCAGCAGCCCCATGTCGCGCAACTTACCGAGGTGGCGGCTGATCACCGACTGATCCTCACGCATCGCCGGGTTGATCTTGCAGACACACAGTTCGCGGTCCCGCAACATGTACAGCAGTCGGAGACGGGTCGGCTGGCCGAGAATCGCAAACAACCGCGACTCCAGCTCCAGCTTCTTCTCATCCACTTTTGTCATCACGTCTCCTGAGCATCTTGCATTTATGCATCAATATGCAATAATCTATCGTTTGTACCACAACGGTGCAAGCTGGAACTCGGAGGTCTCACGGTTCCAGCCGGATTCATCCTGGGAGATATCGATGAAACGCCTGTCTGTACTGGCCCTGGCGGCGCTTGTGTTCGTCTTCTTCGCTGCAGGCTGCAATGTGAAGGATAACACAAACTCCGACGCAACGACATCAACCGATGACCAAACCACTGCGGTCACATCCGCTGAAACCGGCCTCACGCCCCTCCCGACGATGCTCGAGCTGGGCAGCGAGGGCTGCAAGCCGTGCGAGCAGATGAAGCCGGTGATGGCCGGGCTCGAACAAGACTATAACGGGATCATCCGTGTCACCTTCCATGACGTGCGCAAGAATCCGGATATTGCCAACGAATACGGCATCAAGCTGATTCCGACACAGGTTTTCCTCGACGCCGACGGTAACGAATTCTACCGGCACGAGGGATTCTTCCCACGCGAGGACATCGAAAAGGTGTTCCGTGACATGGGAGTCGAACTCTGATGGAAAGCCTGCTCGAAGCGGTGCAGGGGAATCCGTTCCTCGCGATTGGAGCGGTCTTTCTCGGTGGACTGTTGTCGGCCAGCTCACCATGCGTGCTGGTGATCCTGCCGCTGGTGATCGGGTATGTCGGCGGAGCGTCGGACGGCGACCGCCGCAAATCGATCGCCTATTCCCTGCTCTTCGCGCTCGGGCTGGCAATTACCTTCACCATCCTCGGTGCGATTGCGGCTGTGTTTGGACGACTGTTCGGGCAGGTTGGGACGGCGTGGTACTGGGTTGTTGGCATCCTCGTGTTCGCGATGGGGCTCGCGATGATGGGCCTGTTCGAGATTCGTATCCCGATGCCGCAACGCCTGCAGCCAAAAACACGCGGCGCGCTGGGCGCGTTCCTGCTCGGCCTGCTGTTCGGAATCGCTTCGACACCCTGCGCGACGCCAGTGCTGGTCGTCATCCTGACCTTCGTCGCAAGCCAGGGACAGATCGTTTACGGCACGTTACTGTTGTTCGTGTACGCCATTGGCCATGTCGCGCTGATCATCGCTGCCGGAATTTCGGCGGGATTCGTGCAACGCTTCGCCGAAAGCCGGGGCATGGCGAATTTCTCGTTGTGGACGAAACGCATCTTCGGCGCGCTGGTCAGCTTCGCCGGGGTGTACATCATCTATACCAATGTGTGGCCGTAACATGAGACGCGCCCTGCTGATCAGCATCGCCATTCTCTTTGGCGCTGCGACCTTGTTCGCACAGGTTCGCACCGGCGCGATGAAGCAGATGCTGTCCCTCGATCCGGTGCCGGGCAGCGTGAAACCAACGTCGCTTCCGCCGGACGGACGCCCGTGGATCGTGTTCATCTTCAAAGCCTGCTGCGCACCTGCGGATCAAGCGGCTGGGTGGGTCGTCGACGCCGAACAACGCTACGGCGACAGGGTCGGGATCGTCGGGCTGAATGTCGACCGCACCCGGACCATCCAAAAGGTCCCCGGCTGGCTGCACAACCGCAACGTTTCCTTCCCCGTCCTCTGGGATGCGACCGGCCAGGTGAGCACGCAAAGCTGGGGTGTGGTTGCGCCACCGACGGTTGTATTGCTCGATTCCACTGGTGCCGAAGTGTACCGCACGATGGGCTACATTCCGGCCTACAACGACAAGCTGACCGCCAAACTGGAAAGCCTGTTGAGCGACGAAACGCAGGGGGAAACGCCTTGAACTGGCGTGTCATCCCGTCACTCGCCGCGTTACTGGCCGCATTCATCAGTTGCACCTGGCTTTGCGGATGCGGGATCACGGAATCTGAAGAACCAGCGGCCGGGGCGCTTACGGTCAGCGTGTGGGATACGACCGCCGGCCAATCCTTACCCGGCGCAGCGATTTTCGTCGATGGCACCGCGCGTCAGGAGTGCACACCCGCGACCATCTGCGGCCTGTCCGAGGGGCTGCACAGTGTTACCGTCGTACCACCTGCGCTGGATTATCCGTCCATTGACACCACAGTCAACATCACTCCGCCGGACACGCAGACCGTGACCCTGCTGGCGGGAGCGTCAACCGAGCCGGGCTATCTGCACATTGTCACCACGCCCGCCGACGCAGCCGTACACATTGATTTCCGGCCTGGTGACCATGCATCAGGTTCCGTCCTGCCGATCCTGCCCGGCGAACATCTCGTCAGCGCCTGGCTGGACGACCACGCCGTACCGGAACCGGGGTTCGTCGTCGCGACCGTGCGTGCCGCGGACACAACCACCGTGCGCCTGACACTGACGGAAGAACCGTCCGGCATCGGAAACGGTCAACTGGCACCAAACCTTGTCCTCACCGGTGATCTGGGCAACGAGTACTCGCTCGCGCAATACCGGGGTGCGGTCCTGTTGCTCAACTTCGCGGGGTTCGATTGCGATCCGTGCCGGGATGAACTCCCAGACATCCAACGAGTCTGCGAACAACGCTTCGAAGACGGATTCCGTGTGCTGGTGATCAATGTCGGCTGGTACAACGACGGCCCGGACGATTTCGCCCGCATCCGTGAGGACTTGCACCTGACCATGCCGCTGCTGTTTGCGGACACACCCGGCGGAGCTGCAACCACCACCTACAACATCGCCGCCGCCCCGACCAACGTTCTGATTGACCGGCGCGGCATCATCCGCTACCGGCTCGGCGCGGTTACCGAGGCACAGCTCGACGAGCTGATTCAGCCGCTGCTGTCCGACTGACACCCAGCTCTGCCCGAACAACAAAGCCTCCCCGGTGTGGGGAGGCTTTGGATGTTCTTCCAGCGAGACTGTCCGGGACTTTTTAGTCCTGGATCATGTGCACGTCGCGCTGCGGGAACGGAATCGAAATGTTCTCGGCGTCGAAGGTCACCTTCACCTTCTCCATCGTATCAAAGAAGAACGGCCAGTAGTTCGCCGCTTCGACCCAGACACGCATCACTATCACCACGGCGCTATCGCCATGCGCCTTGACCGCGATAAACGGTTCTGCGGGATCCGTGAGGGCACGCTCATCCGCGCTCACCAGCTTCTGCAACACAGCCTTCGTCTTCGCAATATCATCCCCGTACCCGATGCCAAATTCAAAGTCGCAACGACGCTTCGGCTCGGTCGAATAATTCTTGATGTTTCCGTTTGATAACGATCCATTCGGAATGATGATCGTCACGTTGTCCGGCGTCTTCAGAATGGTCTGGAAAATCTGGATCTCGTTGACAGAACCGGCAAAACCGCCTGCTTCAATGTAGTCACCGACCTTGAACGGCTTGAACATCAGGATCAACACACCACCGGCGAAGTTCGCGAGGCTGCCCTGCAACGCGAGACCCACGGCCAAACCGGCTGCACCAACCAATGCGACCAGCGACGTCGTCTGAACCCCGACCATCGTCGCAACCATGATCAACAGGGTCAATTTCAACAACACGCCAATCAGGCTCGACAGGAACTTGCCCAACGACGGGTCCATCTGACGTGCATTAAGACCCTTGCGCATACCCCGCAGAATCGCACCGATGATCCAGAAACCTACGATCAGTGTAACGAGGGCCAACACCACCTTGGGCAAATACACCGCCGCCCCTTCCCAGATATGCTGCATGAATCCGGTCAACGCTTCCGTATCCATCTATTCATCTCCCCATTGCTACTGCGGACTATGCCCCACAATGCCCGCCACAGGTTAACTTGGCTGAAAGTCAAGCGAATCTAGCTCCCGGAAACACAAAAAAAGGGAAGCTTTGCGATAAACCGCGCTTCCCATGAGACAAGCCAGAGTATGCAGAATCCCGCCCTACTGCATTGTGTTTACACGGGCTGCCCTTCATCCTGTACATTTAGATCAGACTCCACCACGGGCGCCTTGTCCAGCAGAGATACAAAAATCGCCGTCAACGTCGCCAGAATCATCGCTGGAACCATCTCATAGACGATGTGGCCGAGCGTCAGTTTCCACACAATCGCAGTGACAAATCCCGTGATCATCGCCGCCGCCGCACCCTTCAACGTCAGCCGCTTCCAGAACACCGACAACACAATCACCGGACAGAACGCGCTGCTGATTCCCGCCCACGCAAACAACACGAACCAGAAGATCAGCCGCACCTCGAGCAACGCAAAGCCCAACGCGATCAACGCAAGGACCAACGTCAGCACCCTGCTCAACATCACCACCCGCTTCTGGTCAGCATCCGGATGGAAGATGCGCTGGTACACATCCCTTACCACGCTCGACACCGCCAGGATCAACAGCGAGTCTGCCGTGCTCATCACCGCCGCCAACACAACCGCGATCAGGATGCCGGACACGATCGGACCGAACAGCTCATGCGACAGCAGTGGAAAGATTGCTTCCTGGTCTTCAAGTACCGGGTACAACACCCGCCCCGCCATCCCGGCAATGATCGCCCCACCAGAGGTGATGATCGTGAACAACACCGCCACCACCGCGCCGGGGATCAGCTTGCGTTCGTGGCTCACCGCGATGAACCGGGAATACAGCTGCGGGCTGCCGAGGTAGCCGAACCCCGGCCCGACAAACCCGATCACTGTCAGGATTCCGGCCATCGTCCAGCCCTGTCCGCCCATCGCCTTGAGCATTTCCGGGTTGGTTTCACCGAGGCTACCAACGAGACCACCAATCCCCCCGGTCGCAATCACCGCCACGATCGGCACCAGGATCAACCCGAGCAGCATCATCGTTCCCTGGAACAGGTCCGACCACGCCACCGCGCGAAAGCCACCGATCATCGTATAAAAGAGTACAATCGCCAGCCCGAGAATCGCGCCGGTCTTGAAATCGAGACCGAGAAATTCGCCGAACGCCTTCCCGGTCGCGGTCAATTGCGCCGCGAGGTACGAGGTCACCATCGTGATGATCACCACCGTGCTGATCCAACGCAGGATATGCCGCGTGTCGTTGAACCGTGATTCGAGATAGTCCGGCACGGTGATCGAGTTGTAGCGGTCAGTCATCCGTTTGAACGGGCGCGCGATGTACACCCAGCTCATCGTCTCACCCATCACCTGCCCGAGCAACACCCAGAACGCGTTCACCCCGACCGCCCAACCCATCCCGGTCAAGCCGAGCAACAACCAGCCAGACTCGCCGGTCGCACGCGAACTGAGCGCACTGACCCAGTAGCCAAGTTTCTTGCCCGCAACGAAGAAATCCGACACACTTGAGGTTTGACGGCTGGCAACCAGGCCGATGCCCAACAGGATGAGGAAATAGAGGACGACGATCACGATCGTGATGCTCATGGCCGCCCCTTTCTCATTTCACGGAAATAATAGATCAGCACCCAGATGATCCACGGAACCGTGGAGAAGACGATCAGCGCAATCGCATCCATGCGGCGAGCTCCCTGCCTGCGGCTTGTTCGAGACAACCTGCAAGTTCGCAACAAGGGTAGCGAACACGCGGCTCACAGGCAAGTCCCGGCGACCGTTTGACCAATTCAAGCGCTCGATGCCCGAGCCATCATGCACAGCACGCGCAAGATTTGCAGACCCTTGCATGCCAACCTAAGGACAACGCATCTAATCAGGTCAAGTCTGCACCGTTTGCGCGATTTTCCCGAAACCCTATACCATATCCGGAATCTAACGAGCGCATATCCGGCTGAGTTCCCATCTCTCCAGGAGTCAAATCGCCTCTGAGCTTACCTGTTGTTACTTTGATATTTACGATGCCAGACGAGTTCTCGAGCTTTGGCATCTCGCAGATTTTGCAGCGTACTCTGAGCCCCCCATACCAAAACTGGCCCACCCTTTGCCCTTGTGTTCGTCGAATCAGGAAGCAGCCACAACGTCAGCAATGATAAGGGCTGCAAGTTACAAAGGGAGATCTATTTCACCCCGGGGAGGGGACGATGCACCTGTATCCAACCACAGACTATGCATTCTGTGCAGCATTAGAGCCGACCCTCGTGTCCGCCATCCCCGGAACGCTATTAACCCGTACCCGTAGTACCACGGTGTCACGCCTGAACCCGTGCATTTGGTGTCGTACCGTCGCCGTCCACAGGGACGGACCCAACAATCCGCGCCACAGCTATCATGAGCAGTTGTATTAAACCCTACCCGCGCTTCCTATGTCATCGCAGGACGGTATGACACCGCAGCGGTTGAGGCTCCCCCGGGAGCCTCAATCGTTTTGTTTTGCTCGAGCCCGCATTTCGCAGGCTCGGGCCTTTTGTTACCATGACCGCCTGCGTAGCTTAATGAAAACACAACAGGGTTTGTCCATGGCCACACGCACAGAATCGGAAAAGGTGACGCACGGCATCCGTGTCGTCGTCAAACCCCAGTACGAAGCTGATCATTCGGATCCGAATGATCAGCGGTACGTGTTCTCCTACCACGTCACCATCCGGAACGAGAGTGCACGCCGAGTGCAACTGCTGCGGCGTCACTGGATCATCATCAACGGGGACGGAGACAAGCAGGAAGTGCACGGGCCGGGCGTGGTCGGATTTACCCCCTCCCTCGCACCGGGCGAGGAGTTCTCCTACTCCAGCTATTGCCCGCTGGACACCGACTTCGGCACCATGGAAGGGTCGTACGAGATGCAAAACGATGAGGGCGAGCTGTTCGAGATCGGTATCGGTCGGTTCTACCTCGCGGTGAATGCCGCCTCCTGACCCGCCTCGTTTTCCGTATTATCCAGCAACGACAGAAACACGTTCACACCGGTGTGGGGATTCGTCATGCGGTCGCATTTACACCTTCGTCACAGCCTGCTGCTCGCAGTTTCGCTGACTCTGGCTTCGCTGTTCATGCTGGCAGGATGTGTTACTGTCCAGCCGGACAAGGCCGCGATGGAAATCAACGACCTGCCGCCGGAACACGCCGCGCTGTTCTTCGCGGTCACCCTCGACAACCTCAACCTCGGCCAGATGGAAGTCGTGTTCAACGACAGCCTCAGCATCGTCCTGCGCGCCAAAACAATCAACCGAGTCTACCTGCCGGAGGGGTGGTACACGATGAGCCTGCCACGGCTGCCGCAACGGGACGACAACGCCGAGATGATGTACCGTTTCAGCGCGGGGGATCTGTACCGTTTCACGCTGCTTGAACGTCTCATCGTGGGTGACGACTCCACCGCCGCGCCGGAGAAAACCTATACCCTCGCGCCGTCCACCCGGGACGCCTTCCAGCAACTCCTGCTACAGGAAGAGTATCCGGTTGTCAACCTGGTGCCGACGGCGAAGTAACCACGCTCTCACTAGCTACAGTATTCTTCTTATCAAAGACTTATGACCATGAAAAGGCTCAAGCTTGCAAACCGGATCGGGCAAGTGCGTCATTCCGAACGGAACGAAGAGAAGTGAGGAAGAGCCAGCTGCACCCAAGCCAAACTGAAGGTGAGGTAGCGGCAAAGCCGGACCTTCCTCAGCCGCTAACCGACTCGGCTGAGGAATGACGTACTGGCCACCATTCGCAGAACAAACAAGCTTTCGACCTGCTGAATCTAAACTGCGCCCCAGACCTGTTCATCGGTGTCCTTGTAGCCGCGATCCCACGACATGCTCCCGAGTGACACCCACAGGACTCACTCGCGCCCGGCGCAAGATCGGACAAGTCGACGCCTGAGCAGCGCCGTACCTTGCAGCGAACAACCGGCAACCCTTCCCCGCAATCACGGAGCCCCATCATGCCGACCACGGACAAACTCGACCTCTATAAGCAGCACAAGGACCAGTACAAGGCGACCCAACAGCCGCAGATTCTCACCCTGCCGCCGATTCCGTATCTCGCGGTGGACGGCGAGGGCAAACCAGGGGACGATCTCTTTGCCGAAATCATGGGTGCGTTGTACGGGATGGCGTACACGCTCAAGTTCATGGCCAGGGAACAAGGCCGGGATTATGTCGTCGCGAAGCTGGAAGGGATGTGGTACCCGGTCGGCGGCTTTGACCAGCCGATTGAGAATCCGTCCGAGATGACCTGGCAGTACAAGCTGCTGGTTCGGGTGCCGGAGTTCATCACCGACGCTAACCTCGCGGCAGCACGGGAACAGCTGGCGAAGAAGAAAAAAGAAGGCCCGTTCGAAAAGGTCCACCTCGAAGTGATTTCAGAAGGGACCGTGGTGCAGGCGATGCACATCGGACCGTATGCGGAAGAAACGCCGACGCTCGAACGCATGCACGCATACGCCGCCGAACAAGGGTACAAGCACACGCATGGCCACCACGAGATCTACCTGGGTGATCCGCGACGCGTTGCTCCGGAAAAACTGAAAACCCTCCTGCGTACACCAGTGGAGAAGGCGGGGTAATCGGTAGTCGGTAGTCGGTAGTCGGTAGTCGGTAGTCGGTAGTCGGTAGTCGGTA
>JAHLLB010000004.1 GCA_020444425.1 bacterium
TGAGTCCTGAGTCCTGAGTCCTGAGTCCTGAGTCCTGAGTCCTGAGTCCTGAGTCCTGAGTCCTGAGTCCTGAGTCCTGAGTCCTGAAGGTAAATAACTGACATGCCCACGACATTTATGTCGTGGATCATCCGCCCCAGTAACTCTCCAACCGTCATCTGTATTCAGATTCGGTTCGTCCGCGTTTGCAAGCAAACACGGGCACGTCTCAATGTGCCCCTGATGGCTCCGCCAGCAGGGATCATCCACCTCTGAAAAACCCGCGTTGTCCAAGCAAACACAGCCACATCGTTTACCAAACATGCCCTCGGGCTTCAGCCCGGGATTCATCATCGTTCAAGGAACCACAGGAACCACGCCCTCGGACTTCAGTCCGGGATGATCCAGCGTTGGAGACTGTGATCGTCCGTCACGGTCGATTCTGACAGCTATCGCAGATCATCCCGACGAGCAAGCTCGTCGGGGCACACCTCACGGCGTGCTTGCACAAGACCGTCCGCGTTTGCAAGCAAACACGGGCACATTCCTACCCCAACGGTTCAATCTTCGGCAATGGTTGTTCCGGATCATCCGGAACCGGCGGCGTACCGTGTTTGCGCAGATGCGCGGCCAGTGTCCGAATGCGACGGACAACTGTTTCCTGCCCCAGCGATACCAGCAACTCAAACAGGCTCGGGCCACTGCCCATCCCACTTACCGCCAACCGGACCGGGTGGATCAACGCGCCGGCATTCTCCTCCAGCTCTTCAGTGTACACACGCAGCGCCTCTTCCGCCTGCTCTTCATCGAACGTCTGCAACGCCTCAAACCGGCCGGCCATCTCATCCAAACGCGCCGGCAGATCCTCGTGCTTCAGCCGTTTCTTCGCCGCCTTGCGATCCTCGAGTTCGGTCGGATCCTCAAAGAAATAGCCGCCTTTGTCGAGGATGTCAACCGGGAAATGCGCGCGTGTTTTCAGCAAACGGACCGCTTCGGCCAGCATCGGGCCGGTGCCGTGCGGATACTGCCCCGCTTCAATGCGCCTGGCAAATTCCGGACGCAACATCTGCTGCAAATCGCAATCCCGCACCTGCGACATGAACTGCGCGTTCATCCATTCGAGCTTCTGCTCGTCAAACACTGCGCTGGCCTTGTTGATCCCCTTGAGATCAAACTGTTCGATCAGCTCCTCGCGGGTGTACACGTCCTTGTCCTCGCCGGCCGACCAGCCGAGCGTCGCCATGTACGACATGATCGCTTCCGGCAAATAGCCCTTGCCGCGATACTCGGTGACTGCCGCCGCGCCGTGACGCTTGCTCAACCGTTTCTTGTCCGGGCCGAGAATCAACGGCACATGCGCAAACTCCGGCACCGGCAACCCGAGCGCCTGGTACAACAGCACCTGCTTCGGCGTGTTCGTGATGTGGTCGGCACCACGAATGACCATGGTAATTTCCATCTCGGAATCGTCAACCACCACCGCCATCATGTACGTCGGCGTGCCATCCTTGCGCAGGATGATGAAATCGTCAATCGTATGCGCTGGAGTCGTGACCGTGCCACGCACATGATCCTTGAACGCCACATCCAGCGTCGGCACCTTGAAGCGGATCGCGTACGGCTCGCCGGCATCCGCCCGCGCCTTCGACTCTTTCGGGGTCAGCTCACGGTCAGGGCTGCGGAAAGCGTTGATACCGCCACGCGCCATCTCCGCTTCTTTCATCGCCTGCGCCTTCTCCATCGGCACAAAGCAGCGGAACGCCGCCCCCCTCTCGATCAGCTCCTCCACCATCTCACGGTGACGCGTCACCCGGGTCGACTGGCGCAACGGTTCCTCGTCCCACTTCAATCCGAGCCACTTCAACGCGTCAAGGATGTCGTCCTCGTATTCCTGCTTCGAACGCTGGGTGTCGGTATCCTCAATACGAATCAGGAACTGGCCGTCGTGGTGACGGGCGAACAGGTAATTGAAAATGGCCGTACGCACGCCGCCGATATGGAGAAATCCGGTCGGGCTGGGTGCGAAACGCACACGGACAGGTGTCATGGTCTATCCTTCACGTCAACGTTTTGAGTACCGAATCTAGTCCTTCTTTTCCTGCTCTTCGCCGCCCCAACCCCATCCGGCCTCACCGGATTCCTGGCTGCCCGGCGGCATGTACCGTTCGTGGTCCTTGTCGCCCGATGACGACGGTTGCGGCTCCTGTGCCGGTGGCGGCGATTGGGGCTGCGGCGGTGCCTGTGGTGCGGGTTCCACCAGTGGCGCCGCGACCGGTTGTTGCACCACAACAGGCTGCTGCGCAACCGGCGGCTGCGGCAGATGAGGATGCACGTAGTTCGCGAGCTCGGACGGTCCATTCGCAGGCTCCAGCTCCACCTCGAGCCCGCCGACCATACCCGCGACAGCGTTGTAGACCACGCCGCCAATGAACGTGATGAAGGTATAAATCACCGACGCGATCACCGACACGATCAACCCGCCAAAGAGCAGTGCGCCGCCGGTCAACGGCAAGGCTGCGCCGAAATCCTCTTCCAGCAGGCCCGAGATCATCCCCGCCATGCTGCCGAGGAACAATCCGTACAACAACATCACAACCAGCGAGAGCAACAGGTAGACGATGAAGCTGATCTTGACCAGCGGCATCAACGGTATACGACGGATTTCCCAATTCATCTGCAGCTCCCGGCTGAATTCTGGGGAGAGTCGGAAACGCCGAACCGGCAAGCATCAACCCGGATCCAGCGTCAAAGGTATCGCCCCCCGTGCGCGACGCAGACAGCTCCCGCCGCGCGGCTAACTTACCGAGACCTCGTCACCCGGTCAAGCCCATCATACGCCAGCGACGGCGAGCGTGGTCACGGCTCCAACTGGTCTCACACGAGAGCGCCGAACCTCCCTCCGGATGTTTGCGCTCGGCGACTCGCCCGTTTATCTTGCTCCGCGCCGCAAAGCACATGGTTTTCCCGTTGCATCGCGGCACAGGTATACAACAGACTTTGCCACGGGGAGATGACCGAGTGGCTGAAGGTGCTCGCCTGCTAAGCGAGTGTACGGCGTAAAACCGTACCCAGGGTTCGAATCCCTGTCTCCCCGCCAGAACCAACGCCCGATCCACCAGATCGGGCGTTTTTTAGTGCACACAAACTTCGCACTAGACCTGATCATGCATGCGTCTGCACGCTAGCCCCCTTCAGCCACCTTGTTATGTCCATTACAAGAAATACAAAACCTTATGGTAGAGTTTTCACATGAACCTTGAGATTGACACAAGTAAAAAATGCTTTTCATTCCTGTTTATGACCGTTTATGCTGCTTCCTGCATAGTTTAGGAGTGTCTAACACTTTGATCATTGCAACCTTATTTCTTTTTGAACGTATATTGCTTCCGACTTGGAGTGTGGCTTCTCGATTGGGACGTTTCGAGTTAACACACTGCCGGTGTATTGCGTCTGCCCGTGGGGACGGGTGCCGCTTTCTTATCGGCGTAACGATGGAGTTCTCATGAAAACTCGTTTAGTCTGGGTAGTTTTGATTCTGCTCCTGGCCGGCGTTTGCTCTGCTCAGACAGGCACGGTCACAGGCACAGTTACGGACTCCCTGCTGGTTCCCATCGAAGGCGCGCATGTCGTGCTGCATACCTCGCATCACGGCGGCGGTGGCCACGGTGGCGGCGGTGGTGGCATGATGCAGGCGTATGAAACGTGGACCGACGCGGATGGCCTGTTCACCATCGAAGAGGTCGACGCGGGTGATTACAACGCTCGCGCGTCACTGTTCGGTTACGGCATGGACGAAGCCGATATCACGGTCGAGGACGGCGCAACTGTCACGCTCGACTTCGTGCTGGATTGCTTTACGGATCCGCCCCCGGCGGGTGCGGTCGGTACAGTCACCGGCACGGTCACGGATACCCTGGCGACCCCGCTTGACAGCGCGCGTGTCGTGCTGCGTCATGGTTTTCACGGCGGTGGCCACGGTGGCGGCGGCATGATTCAGGTGTATGAGACCTGGACCGACGCGGATGGCATGTTCACGATCGACTCGGTCGCTGTTGGCGACTATTCCGCGCGTGCGATGCTTTCCGGCTACGGCATGGATGAAGCTGACATCACCGTCGCAGAAGACGCTACGACAACCGTCGACTTCGTACTCGATGGCAGCGGCCCGCATGGCGGCGGTCATCACGGTGGACACGAACCGCATGGTTGGGAAGAAGTCACGTTGAGTGGCTGGGCAATTGTCGTTGACAATCCCGATCCCTGCCGCGACGCGTACTACATTGACGAAGAGAACGACGGCGAAGCGGATTACCGCCTCGGTTTTGGTCCTCCGGACTACGAACCGCCGTCAGGCGCCGAACTCCCGTTGGATGGTGACGAGATCGACATCGTCGGCGGCGAGCTGTTCCGTGGCCATCCCGGTGACGTGCCGATGGTCATCGTATTCGAGATCAACGGCCTCGTCTGGTTCGTGCCGGATTCTCTCGGCGGCCAGCACAACAGCCACGGCGGCCAGTGGCATCAAGACCACAACGGCTGCAACTACGCCGGTCCGACCGCGATTGAAGCCGAAGGCTATGTCGTTGTTGACGAAAACGCGAACGGCCACAACAAGTACGGCCTCGACACCAATGCCGACAACGTGGCGGATTTCCGTTTGACCTACGGCGTGATGTCGTATTCGCCGGGGAACGGTTCCGACCGTCCGGTCGAAGGCGACTGGGTGGAAATCGTCGGTGGTCTGATCGACCACTGCCCGGGCTTGCCCACGATCGTCGTGTACGCGCAGAACAGTGATTTCTGGCGTGAACCCGGTGACATTGACGGGCTCGACACGATCACCACGGGCCTGAGCGAAACCTCGGTTTCTGTGCCGGCGGACCACATGGTCCTGAGCACGTATCCGAACCCGTTCAACCCAACGACGATGCTGACGGTGACGATGAACCAGGCGTCGAACCTGCAGGTGCAGGTGTACGACGTTCTCGGCCGTGTCGTCATGCAGCAGAATCTCGGCAACGTGTCGGCTGGTGCGCACCAGCTTCAACTTGACGCCAGCAATTGGGCGGCGGGCGTGTACTTCGTTAACGCCATCGCCGGTAGCCAGCAGCAAACCGTCAAGGTGCTGTTGCTGAAGTAAACTCCACCAGGTGAACAGACATCGTTCAAGGCCGGCGGTTCATACCGCCGGCCTTTTATCTTCTCCGGATCGACGTACACAGTGTCTGTTCGTATTGATCATTTCCCCTTCACAGGCCAGCGTTCAGTTCGTACCTTACCCCGTGTTCGCTGATGGAGTTTCGATGAAGGATTTGCCGAAGCCGCCCGAACCGTCGATGGGACCGTTTCCGCTGGAAGCCAACCTGCGGCGGCTCAAGCCGAGCCTCGCCAGGCTCGGGCCGATCGTTGCCGGCTTGTCCATTCTGTTCGCGCAGGAAGAGTGGTGGGAACGGGTTGGCGAGTGGTTCGGCACAACCACCGGAATCATTATCGTCGGGCTACTCACCGCAACCCTGCTGTTCTTCGTGCTCGACCTCTATCTTAAACAGGTCTGGTACAACGAACGCGGAATCGGGATCGCGAAGGCGTGGGGCGGGTCGAGAACGTGGTACTCCTTCGACGAACTCAAGGGCGGGCAGTTTCACATGCGGAAACGGTCCGGACCGATGACGAGACACGGACGCCTGTATCGGCCCAGCAGCCGCCTGACGCTCAATTTTCACACCGGAAGCGTGCGTCTCTGGCCCAACCTCTACGATTCCAAAGGCGTGTATGATCTGCTCAGTATCCTCAGCCGACGGTTCCCGAACACCTATGCACCGCCTGAGATGCCGAAGGACATGAAGAAGGATCTCGAGAAAGAGCTGCAGAAACAGCGCAAAGAATCGGCGAAGAAACAGAAACCCGCTGCTGCGCCCGGGCAAGGCCTGTTTGGGCAAAAGGGCGGGCAGAAGACGGACCCAGCCGGCAAGCAAACGCAGGGGCAGGGGATGTTCGGGCAGAAGGGCAGCCAACCAACCGGACGCGGCCTGTATGGCAAGAAACAGCAATCCGCCGCCGCACCGGAACCGGGCAAGCAAGCCGGCGTACCCGACCAGGGTTACAATCCGATGCTGGATTCCAAGCGTAAAACCAGCTCCGGCGCTCGGCTGAAGAAAAAGAGCAAACTGCCGTGGTAGGTCAGACGACAGGCAATGGGCGGTAGGCTACAGGCCACAGGCTCGCGTTTCTGGTCTCTCGTCTTTCGGAAAACAAGTCGGTGGTCGGTGGTCAAGATAGCAGGTGGCTTTGGTGCTGTTGAGGTAAATAACACGGGGACACTTAGCGGAGTAAGTGTCCCCGTTGTTTTCATCTACCCTGTACTTCTTTCTACTCGCTACTTCATCTATACTCT
This sequence comes from bacterium, assembly GCA_020444425.1. GTDB lineage: Bacteria > Electryoneota > Electryoneia > Electryoneales > Electryoneaceae > BMS3BBIN04. The sequence goes on from JAHLLB010000004.1 coordinate 6,374, forward strand.
ATACTTCTTTTGTACTCAGTACTTCTTTTGTACTCTGTACTTGTCTTGTACTTCTTTTCGACTTCTTTTACTCACCACTCATCACTCACGACTGCCGTTTTAATACCCACCGCCGAAGATCTGGAAGTCGATGAAGTCGGCGTGATGGAAAATGATCGCTTCCGGGCTGCGACGGAACCCCGCGCCTTCCTTGCTGTGCACTGCCGCGATGTGCAACACTTCGTCCGGCAGCTTCCGCGCCCAGCCGAGGCCGACGCTGCTGAACGGATGCCGCAGGTAGTTCCCGTGCTCCGCCTTCTTCGCGCCCTTGTCAGCGTCCGGACTGTACTCGAGCAGTTTGCCGACGTCCGCGATCAACGACCCCGCCATCAGGAAGTCCCGGTTCAGCGTCAGCTTGCCGCCGTAATGGTCGATCAACAGGTCATGCACCGCCGCGCTCATCTTGGCGCAGGCGCGGATGTGTTCGAGGAAACTGATGTCCAGGCCTTCAATCAACAGGCTGAACGGGAATTTCTCCAGGTCATCCGGAGTCCAGCCGCCACGGTCCATCGCGTCCAGCCACGCACCGATGGTATTCTCACGCAACGTGTCGTCCTTGATCTCGGCGAACTCGGGAATCAACTCCAGCAAACGGTCTTTCATCACTCGTACTCCCCATACGAACGGTCAGCTTTCAGGTTTTCACGTCCGCTGAGTATCGGGAGAATTTTTTGAACCCGCAAGAGACCGGGGGACGAACGAAGTTGGAGTTTTTGCTCCATGCAAAAAGTTCGAGCTCCCGAACTCGCCATCTTGAGCCGTGCCAGGAACTGGATCAGCAACCCGAACGAGGTGCATACCCCATGACCGATACATTGATCGACCCCCAGACATCCCTCGCGGATATCGTTACCGAATACCCGGACACGGTGAGTGTTTTCCTCAAAAACGACCTTGACTTCTGCTGCGGTGGCAAGCAAACCCTTGCAGAAGCCTGCAAAAACGCCGGCATTAATGAACCTGAACTGATTAAACAGCTCAACGCTCTCGTCGAACCCTTCCGGAGGGACACACTCAGCTGGGCGGAACGCCCTCTGAACGAACTGATCGACCACATCGTGACTCAGTACCATGAACCTCTGCGCAACACACTGCCGACACTGATCCTGCTTGCGGAACGCGTTGAGCGTGCCCACGGACCCACTCAGGGCCAACGTCTGACCGAGCTGCGCAAAATCAGCGAGAAGCTTGAAACCGACATGCTGAAGCACCTGAAGGATGAGGAAGAGCGCTTATTCCGCATGATTTTGAACGGCGACGGCGCGTCAATCCCGGAAACCCTCGATCAACTCGTGGCCGATCACGAAGAAGTCGGTGAAATGCTTGCCCGTATTCGTGTGTTGACAGATGAATACAGACTGCCTGAAGACGCCTGCGTCACCTGGCGAACGTTTTGGCGCAGTCTGGAGACCCTCGAACGTGAGACCAAGCAGCATGTGCACCTGGAAAACAACGTTCTCTTTCCACGCGCATTACATACCCTCTCCGACGCCAACGCGGCCTGAGACCCCCTGAACCAGTACTATGACCGGGCAACGTTGACGCCTTTCTCCTGGGATGGCCCGGTGGTCGCAACACCACCGGGCCTGTCTTCTACGTTGTTTCGCCCGTTTCCAGCTATCTGGAAGCCGCTCCACCAGACTATCCATGATTGAGCAGAGTTCCTTGCGGGCACGACGTACCGGCTCTGAACGATCTCGCGTGTCCGAACGATTCCGGTTGATTGTGTTATATTCAGGATTGCGCGGAGGTTGGATTTCCATCCCCCACCCCCAGTTTTCAACACATAACCCATACAGTTTGAGGGCAGTATGACCACCCAGAACAGCAACGGGCACGAAAAGACGTTCGAAGTCAAGGTCGGCCTCGCGGACATGCTTCGCGGTGGTGTGATCATGGACGTAACCAACGCTGACCAGGCCAAGATCGCCGAAGATGCCGGCGCGGCATCGGTGATGGCGCTGGAACGTGTCCCCGCTGACATCCGCAAAGAAGGCGGCGTCGCCCGGATGAGCCGCATCCAGGTGCTGGAAGAGATCATGAAATCGGTCGAAATCCCGGTGATGGCAAAAGTCCGCATCGGCCATTTCGTGGAAGCACAGATCCTCGAAGCACTCGGCGTCGACTTCATCGACGAATCCGAAGTGCTCACGCCCGCCGACGAAGAGAACCACATCGACAAGCACCCGTTCAAAGTGCCGTTCGTCTGCGGCTGCCGTAACCTCGGCGAAGCGCTGCGACGGATCGGCGAAGGCGCCGCGATGATGCGCACCAAGGGCGAAGCCGGCACCGGCAATGTGGTCGAAGCTGTCCGGCACATGCGCTCGGTGCAGGGCGAAATGCGCCGGATCCAGTCGATGGACCGCACCGAACTGATGAAGACCGCCAAGGACATGGGCGCGCCGTACGACCTCGTGCTCTATGTGCACGAACACGGCAAGCTGCCGGTCCCGAACTTCGCCGCCGGTGGGGTCGCGACCCCGGCCGACGCTGCGATGATGATGCAGCTCGGCGCGGAAACGGTCTTCGTCGGCTCCGGCATCTTCAAGGCCGGCTCGGACATCAAAGTCATGGCCGAACGCCACAAGGTGCAGGGCGCACTCGCCGCCGCGATCGTGCGTGCGGTGACGCACTTCAACGACCCGGACGAAGTTCTCGCCGCCCAGCGTGACCAGGCAGCAGTGATGGCCGGGTTGGACGTGCGCTCGATGGCCGAAGAAGAGAAGCTCGCCTCGCGCGGGTGGTAGAATACTCCAGTCCCGAGTTGTGAGTGATGAGTTGTGAGTAAACCCCGGGGACACTTACTCCGTAAGTGTCCCCGACAGACTGCTGACAAAGTGGCAACGTTCGGGATTCAAGGAAAATTCGGCTGTTGCGTCATTCTGAACGGAACGAAGAGAAGTGAAGAAGATCCAGATGATCAATGGGTTACAACTATTGGTTTTCAGAAAAGCTGGACCTTCTTCGCTTCGCTCAGAATGACACCCCTGGCAATCCGGGGTTTGTCAACGATCTGCGATTCGCAACTGCTGACATACGTTACGGGGGACACTTTGAGGACAAAGTGTCCCCGTTTTAACTGCCTGGGAGTGTACGGTGCTGGTCGGAGTGCTTGCCCTGCAGGGCGATTACGGAACCCACGCGCAGGCGTTGCGCGACATCGGTATCGAAGCGGTTGAGGTGCGCCGTCCTGAGGACGCCGGCTTCATGAACCCGAAGGCGCCACGTTACGCCCGAAAAGAAGGCTCGACGCCGGGTTCGTCGTTGATGAAGCAACGGGACCACAAGATCGCACTGAAACCCGCCCCGGACGGCCTCATTCTGCCCGGCGGGGAATCGTCCACCATCGACCTGCTCGGCCGCCGTTATGGACTCGATTTCCTGATGGGCGCGTTCGCCGCATCCGGCAAAACCCTGTTCGGCACCTGCGCTGGAGCGATCTGGCTCGGCAAGGGCCAACACCACAAGGTGACGCCGCTGGGGTTGGTGGATGTGGACGTCGAACGCAACGCCTATGGCCGCCAGGTGGATTCCTTCATCGCGCCGATCGAGATCAACGGACTCGACAGCCCGTTCGAAGCCGTCTTCATCCGGGCACCGAAGTTTACCCGCATCGGCCCGGACGTCGAAGTCCTCGCCGAATACAACGGCGATCCGGTGCTCGTCCGGCAACGCAACATCTGGCTCGCCACGTTCCACCCGGAACGCACCGCCGACCGTCGCCTGCATCAGCTGATCTTCGGGCAGATGTGAGTCGGAAGTCGGAAGTCGGAAGTCGGAAGTCGGAAGTCGGAAGTCGGAAGTCGGAAGTCGAGAAAAGGTGTGGCCGTGTTGCAGAAGATGCAAACGCGGCCGTGCTGCTCCAGGCAAGACAGCAAAACGGGGACACTTACTCCGCTAAGTGTCCCCGTTGCTTTATTGTACTCTGTACTTCTTTTCGACTTCGCACTTCCCTACTTCATCAATACCATCCGCTGCACACTGTTCATGTGGCCGGCGATCTCGGTACTGACGAAATAAAGCCCGCTTGCGAGACGGGAACCATCCACGGTCAACGTGTGATACCCCGCCGCCAAGTCACCGCTGGCCACAGTCATCACCCGCTGGCCGGTCACGTTGTACACCACCACACTCACCGGCGCGGCTTCCGGCAACGCAAGCCGCAGATTCGCCATCGCGTTGAACGGGTTCGGGTAGACAGCGCCCACCTCGAACTCGGTCGGCAAGAGGTCGGTTGTGGTTTCGGCCGCTTCCAATTCGGCAATCTTGTCTGCGTCGTCCGCGCCAAACCAACCGTAATTGTTCCAGCCTTGGAACCAGCGATCCGCCGCGTTCAACTCGATCTTCAGGATTTCGAAGCTGGCCGAATCAATCGCGGCCGGATAGTCACCGATCTTGGCCACGAACTGGTACGTACCCGTCGGCGCATACCCCGGCACCTCCTGGAACGGCGCCACACTCAGCGTGTACCCCGCCGGCAGGTTCAGGTTTTCGTACAGCACAACCGGGCCGTACACCGTGTTGTTCGGCAGGATGAATTCCGACCACGCGTCGATCTGCGTGGTGAACGTTTCCTGGTTCTCAATGCTGGCGCTGAACCGGAAGTAGCCGCCGCCCGGGCCGATCACAGTCGGCGTGTGGTACGGCGTCATCTCGATGACCACGTTCTGGCCGGTGCCGACATTGACCGCTGGTTCCCAGTCGACCACGCTCAGCGCCGGATCATCGAAGAAATCGTAGATCGACGCTTCGATTTCCGCCGGAACCAGCGTGCCCCAGTAGTTGTAGCCTGCATCGACAGTATCCGTGCCCGCGACGACACGCAGGTTGTAGCCATCGTTACCGTACAGCTGGCAGGTCGAGACCGCGTTACCGCCGACGATCAGGTCCGGCGAATCGGCGACGGTGAGACCATCATCCGTGTTGCCGGAGACTTCGACACGTGTCAGCTGCGTCACCGTCGAGTTCTGCACGACGATCCCGTCGGCCTGGTTCAGGCTCGCACGGCTGTCGCTGATCTCGCCGAGGTAACCGTCCAGGACAAGTCCATCCACCAACGAACCGTTGAAGCTGCTGTTGCTGATCGTCGGCTGGGACGTCAGGTAGCAGCGCATGTTCGCTTCGAAACCGAGCGTGCTGAGATAGCCGGCACGGTTGACGTTGCACCAGTCCATCGTCGAGACCGCATCGCCGGTGTCCGACCCGTTGTCGAACAGGATGCCGCCCCAGCCGCCGCTGGTGCCGGTGAACGAGGTGAACGTAATCGGCGAGCTTTCGGTTCCGACAGCGTTCAGCATGCCGGCATAGGATGAACCAGCGCCGATCCGCAGACCGGCCGCCTGAGCAAATTGCAACGTCGTGCCCGGCTCAATCGTCAGCGTCGGGTATGGAACCGAGGTCTTCTGCACGTACAGGTAGGACAGCACGTGGTACGGTTCGCCGTCATTCTGGATGGTGTAGTCTTCCGTGAAGGTCCGTCCCTCGAACGCGATCGCTTCGATCGCATTGTCCACGTACTCGTTGTTGATCAACGTCAGGCCGGCATCCGAATGGATGTACACCGGATACACACTGGACTCGCTGAAGGTGCTGCGGCTGATGCTCGGTTCATCTGTCGAGAATGAGCTGACCGTCGCCTCCGCACCATTCCAGCGCGGATGGCCGCCATGCATCAATTCACAATAGTCCAGCACCGAATTCGCGTTGCTGTGGTCGCTGCCAGAGTTGAACTGAATGCCGCCCCAGCCACCCGGCATGCCGTTGATTGCGCCGAAGGTGATCGGATTGGACTCGGTACCGATCGCGTACAGTTCGCCCCAGCGGTCTGAAATGTTGCCGATGTCGAGACCGAACGTTTCCGCGAACAGAATCGTCGTGCCCGGCTCGACCGTGACCCGCGGCGCCGCCGTTGCGCTGGAGTAGTCCCAGACGTAAATGTCGCCGAGGACGTGGTACGGCGCATCATTGACCAGCCACGTCAGGTCGTAGTCGATTGTGTGACCGGAAACGCCGATCGCGTTGATCGTGTTGCCCGTGATGATGTTATCCGTCATCGTGGCGAATGCCTTGCCATCAAAGAACACAGCGTAGCCATCGTTGTTCCGGATCGCACTGTTGCTGATCGTCGGCTGGAAGGTGTCATCGCTGATGATGCCCGCCGGGAAGCCCCAGCCTTCCTGGCCGGCGTATTCGACGACACAGTATTCCATCGTCGACTGCGCTTCGTTGTGGTCGCTGCCGTTGCCGAACAACAGGCCGTTCCAGCCGCCGGTCACTCCGGACGAAGAGGTGAACTTGATCGGCTCGCTCAGCGTACCCACGGCGTACAACTCACCCGGACGATCCCCGAACGTCCCGAACTGGATGCCGGTACCGTCGGTGAACTGGAATGTGTTTCCCGGGGCAATCGTCATCCGTGGAATCGGGTTGCTGCTGTAATCCCAGACAAACAGGTTGCCGAGCACTTCGTACGGGACACCTTCCGAATCGAAGTAGCAATCGTCGAAGTAGGTGGTGCCGTTAATGCCAATCGCGTCCGGCGAGTTGCCGGAAACGGTCAGATTCGCGATCGACGCCGGGTGGGCACCGTCGCTGAGCAACATCGCGTGCGCCGCGCTGTTGGTGATTGAGCAATTGCTGATCGTCGGCTGCTGGGTTTCGTCCAAAGCGATCCCGGCCAATCCACCAAGACCCGAACCGCCTGCATTGTTGATCTCGCACCACTCCAAGGTCGATTCGCTGAGCGCGTAATCGCTGCCGTTGCCAAACACCAGGCCTGCCCATGCGCCGGACACGCCACTGAGCGCATCGAACACAATCGGCTCGGCCATCGTACCGGCGGCGTGCAGTTCGCCGGCACGGTCACCGAACGTTCCCACCTGCAAACCGACATCCGCCTGGAACAACAACTGCGTACCAGGATCGATGGTCAAACGCGCCAGCGGATCACCGGGATACGCCCACACGTTGCAATTGTTGAGGAAATGGTAAGGGATACCATCATTGGTGAGGTTAACGCTGGTGCTGACCCAGTTGTTGTTGACACGGATCGCGTCGATTGCGTTTCCACTGTAGCTGTTGCTGTCGAGATTGACGCCGGAACCGCCGAGCACATAGATTGCATAGTCGGTTGCGTTGCTGATGACGCAGTGACGCACTGTCGGATTCGAATTGCTGTTTACATAGATGTTGTTCGTCGCACCATCAACCGTGAACCCTTCCAGCACCGCCGCACTGCTGATCTCACCGTCCAGACGTACGCCGACGCTGAATCCGGACGCATCGATCACCACCGCCGCCGGATTGTTGATGTCGCCCTGCACGACCAGTTCCTTGCCGTCGAAATCGACGGATTCCGTGTACGTTCCCGGCGCGACCTGCACCGTATCGCCAGCCACCGCGTTGTCAATCGCCTGATTGATCGTATTGTAATCCGCAGGCACGTTGATCACCGTGGCCCATGCGCTGCCGGCAAACAAAACTGCCGCCGCCAGCATCAGGATATTCCGCTTCATCAATCCTCCCTCGCTATCATGCCCTGCGATATTTCGCAGGTTGAACAATCTCGTGTTTTTCTCGTTTTCAATGTTAGGAATGCCTAATATCGGCAATCGAGCTCGAAAGTTGTACTACATCCGCACCGGGCAGAACTCCCGGAGCTCACGTGCACAAAGACATTTTCTGATGGTCTGCAGCAACGCTTCGAGACAAGAAAAACGCGGCCACCTCCGCAGGGCCGCGTTTTTCAAACTGCCAAACTGCTTGTGTTTACTTCACCAAAGTCACACGCTGCACCTGGCTCATCTTGCCCGGCACATTCGCGTGGATGAAGTACATGCCAGAGCTCAAGTCGCCGGCGTCAAAACTGAAGGTGTGCTGACCCGCGGTCATCGTACCCTCGCTCAGGATCGCAACCTCTTCCCCAAGAAGGTTGGTCACACGAAGCTTCAGGTTCGCGGTTTCCGGCAACGTCACCGAAACGTTCGTCATCGCGTTGAACGGGTTCGGGTACGCCGCATCGAGCGCGTACTCGGTGGGCAGATCGACAACCGACTCGCCGTCAGCGGTCAGTTCCGGCCACTCACCGGACGCGTCCCAACCGTGCACCGGAGCCGAATTCGAACCGTTCGCCGACTTCTCGAAGCCGAACGAATCCATCAACACCGCATTCGGGAAGTAGCCCAGGTACGAGTTGTGAGTGTACATGCCTGCTGGCGCGAACGACGGAATTTCCTGCGCCATCATCGGAATGAAAATGTCGGCGTTCGCCGGAACATTCGTCGTGATGAACGCAAGACGGTTGGATTCACTGCCGTCCGGCAGAGTCACCGTCGTCCAGTAGTTCACGTTGGAGAACGACTGCGGCACATTGGTGAAGAAATCAATGCTGTAGGTCACGTTGCCACCGGACGCCGGAATCATGGTGTTGATGCCGGTCGTGGTCAGGCCGTACAACGCCGGAGCCGCTTCATCCACCGTCATTTCGATCGCGTAGATGTAGTCACCCTGGTTGTTGAAGTTGTTGTTGGCCGCGTTACCCGCAACGTAGAACGTCACCGGACCGGTTCCGGCTGCCGGAGCCGTCCAGTCAAACGACCACATGTTGCCACCCGGATCACCAGCATTGGTGCCGGCCGACGTGTGGTTGACATAGTTGCCGCTGTTCAGCTGCGTGTTCGTCGGATCGGTAATCGTGAAGGCGCCGGCGAAACTGCCGCCACCATCTTCCGCCGCGATCTGGAAACCCCAACGCTGCTGGCCATCATCACTGAGCGAAACCATCATCGAGTAGGTCTCACCCGGCATGTACTCTGTCATTGCCGACAGATCCAGCATCCCATCGCCGGAATTCAATCCGAAACTCGAGTGGCACTGCGTGCAATACGACCCATTGTTGCCAGCATAACCCGCCGGTGGGCCACCAGAAAACGCCATTGCCATGGATGCAATTCCTACGACCGCACAAAGCGTCAGAAGTGTCTTCTTCATCATCTCTCTCCCTTTTACAAAGTAAGCTGTACTTAGTTAATCCGTCGTACCGTCTCATCCCCCCTGACGCAACGGTAAGCGCAAGATAGGCGAACCTAACATTTCACGCCAGAGATATTTGTCCAGACGTAATTTTTTTCTCTCTCCGCTCCGTGTATGGTACAGGGTGCGATCTTCAGGATTACGAACGACTTGGAAATGGAATCGATCTGGAGGAGAGACAAGAACAGGGGAACGTTCTTCTTACCTGCCAAAATTCCTGGGCAGTGTGAAATGGGGAGTCTTTCAATGGATGGAGAAGAGATCGGCAATTCTGAACGCGGCGAGCTGATCAGGACCCGCCGGAAGTGCTCGCCGCAGCCGCGCTGACCGCTACTGCAGATGCTACTGCCGCCTGCACACCGGCGATGGTCTCACCGACGGCCCGGGCGTAGACGTCGTCCTTCTTCCACTTCTTCAGCCGTTTCTTCACCAACGACCTTTCCTGCCGATTGAAGAAATGGCGCAGAATGCCGGTAGATTCGCCGAACGCGGCGAGGGTGGAAAGGCGTACGGGTGGAATGTCCGCTTCCAGTGCCGCGTGACGAAGGTCCGTCACCAGACGTTCACGAATGCCCGGATCGACCAACGGGTACGTGGTGTAAGGAATGATACCGAGGAAACGCTTCCGCTCGGAACGCACAATCCCGCGCGTTTCCAACGTCTGCGCGATCTCATGCGTCAGCTTGCTCCGCCTGCCGAGAGTGGACACCCAATTCCGCAACGACTTGGGCCGTTTTGCGGAGTTCATCTGCTCGAGCATCCTGTCGACAATCGGATCACCGAACGCGGCAGTGCCGGCGACCATCACCTTCTTGCCCTCGGCCGCAATGCGCCCGTGCATGGCCAACTCCATGACCACCGCTCCAGCGCAGGCGTACGACTGGAAGTTCCCGCGAAACTGACCGGTTTCCGGATTCAATGCCAGCAGCACGAAATCCTGATGTAACGCTAAACCGGTACCAGAGTCGGGGACATCATCCATTTCGTACCTCGGGATGTGGACCGGACTTCACATCGAGAATGTGCAGCTGCAGGTAGACACGCCCCATCCACTCATTTTCCTGCACCGTGTACACGATGTGGTTCGTCGCACGGTTCGGATCCATCCGTTGCAACCGGTCACCCAGGTTGAAGCCGATGCAGTCGATCACCGAGCGGGATGATCGCACCTTGAACTTGAGATGGTTGGTGCCGACAATCCGCGGGTAGCCGGACAAGGCAACATCATAGCTGACAAACGCCGGCATCGGATTGTTCGGCCCGAACGGGGCAAACTTCTTCAGGTATTCCAGCAGCTCGTCATTCACGTGTTCCAGCGGCAGTTCGGCGTCAATGTGCAGCTTCGGAATCAGATCATCTTCGGTCAACGAATCCTTGGCGACGGCGTTGAACCGCTGGCGGAATTCTTCGATGTTCTCCGACCGGATTGACAGACCGGCAGCGTACGTGTGCCCGCCAAACTGCTCAAGCAGGTCGTTGCACTGATTGAGTGCATCGTAGATGTCGAAGCCGGGAATCGAGCGCGCGGACCCTTTGCCGATACCGTCCTTGATCGTGATCATCACCGTCGGACGGTAATACTTCTCGATCAAACGGCTGGCGACGATCCCGATCACCCCGCCGTGCCACTCGTCGCGAGCGAGCACGAGGCCGTAATCCTCTTCCGGATCGTGCGTTTCTTCGGCTTCCGCGAGGGCTTCGTCGAGGGTATGGGTGTCAATCCGGCGCCGGTTGCGGTTTTCCTGCTCCAGCTCCATGCTCAAATGGCGCGCCCGCTCGGCATTTTGCGTGATCATCAAGTCCACCGCGCGGTCGGCGGAGCCGAGACGCCCGACGGCGTTAATGCGCGGTGCGATACCGTAGATGATCTGGCCGACATCGATCTGGCCGCCACGCAGATGCGCGGTTTCGATCAATGCCGCCAGCCCGATCAACGGATCCCGGTTCACCTTTTTCAGGCCCAGGTTGACCAGAATACGGTTTTCATCGACGAGGGGGACTATATCGGCTGCGGTACCCACTGCAACCAGGTCGAGGTACCGGTCGAGATAGCTTTCGCCAAGCTCGAGCTGTTGCGCGACCGCCTGCGCCAGCTTGAACGCGACCCCGCAGCCTGCCAGCTCCTTGAACGGGTACGTCGATCCCGGCAGCTTCGGGTTGATCACCGCCAGCGCTTCCGGAATCTCTTCTCCGGCCTGGTGGTGGTCGGAGACGATGATGTCCATATCCAGCTCACGGGCGCGATGCACTTCCTCGACCGCCGTGATCCCGCAGTCCACCGTGATCAACAACTCCGCGCCGGCTCTCTTCGCCAGCTCAACCCCTTCCACCGAGACACCATATCCCTCGTCCTCACGGTTCGGGATGTAGTAGCGAACATTGCCGCCAAGGTCACGGAAAAAGAGATACAGCAGACTGCACGACGTGATGCCGTCCACGTCGTAGTCGCCGAAGATGTAAATCAGCTCTTTGTCCTGCAGAGCACGGATGACGCGTTCGACCGCGACTTCCATGTGCTTGAAGAGGAAAGGATCGTGCAGAGCGGAACGTTCCGGATGAAAGAACGCCTCCGCCTGTTCGGGGGTTTCAATGCCCCGTTGCAGAAGCAAGCGGGCCACGACTGGTTTCACTCCCATCTCACGAGACAGGGCGAGCACAGACGCGGAGTCGGCTTCTGCAGCCAACTCCCAGTGTTTCAGCATGTTAGAATCTATCGGTTGTTCACGTGTTTCAAAGCCTGGAGACGCCGGGCCATGTTGTGTGCCCGTGTCGGTCGTCGTGCCCGTGTCTGCTTGCAGACGCGGACGATCCGGACGTCATGTACCCGCGTCGGTCGTCGTGCCCGTGTCTGCTTGCAGACGCGGACGATCCGGACGTCACGTATCCGCGTCGCAAAAGATGCGGACGCGGACCATCCGTCGCGTGATCAGCCCTGCTGGCAGAGCCATCAGGGGCACATGCCAGTGCAGATGATCCACGACATGAATGTCGTGGGCATGACTTGCGGCGTCAGTCGTCGGCACTCATTCTCCGGATAAATTATCCGGCAGGTGCGCGACGATACATCTCAAAGAACGGGGAGCGGTGAGGGGGTCTGTAAGCCGAATTCTGTACTCTCCCGGAGGAGAGTGACGGTCATCGATCTTGGCGCCCTGTTTCCAACGCGCTCATCGCAGCCTACCCGCGGGTGCAACCGTGACGGACAGTCACGTGTCGACCAAGTTCCGCGAATGCGTACAATCACGGTCACTTGTTAACGCCGACTCCCCGCCTATTTGGCCTTGCTCCGGATGGGGTTTACCGTGCCACGCCTGTTACCAGCCGCGCGGTGGGCTCTTACCCCACCGTTTCACCCTTGCCTGTGCCGGTTTCCCAGCCATCGGCGGTCTGTTCTCTGCTGCACTGTCCGTCGCCTCGCGGCGCCCGGCGGTTAGCCGGCATCCTGTCCTGCGGAGTTCGGACTTTCCTCCCCTGTCCTGTCTCAAATGCGGTTTTCAAGACCACGTCGACGGGACGCAGGCGACCGTCCAACCTCCTCGGCCACTCCACAAATCTCAGCCAAGGTACACAATTTTTCCCGCAAGTGCCGACAGAATCAGAATGTTACCCTCACCGTCTCCGAACAAAACTCTGAGAGACCGGCAATCCCGCGCAGACGAAAGGGACAGCCGATCTCGACTGTCCCCTGGAAATCAATTTCCGGCACCCTTCGGATCAAGTCACCTCGAACGAGTGCAACCCGCCGAAGAAGTAGTTCCCGAAGAAGCTGATGAAAACAAACAGCATCCCGAGCACCAGCAACACCGCCGCGCGGTCACCCGACCAGCGACGCTGATAACGGGCGTGCAGGAAAACGGTGTAGAACAGCCAGATGATCAACGCGCCAACTTCCTTCGGGTCCCAGCTCCACCAGGTACCCCACGCCTGTTCCGCCCAGATCGCGCCGGCGAACAACGCGCCGACGGTATACAGCGGATAGCCGATTGCCACGGCGGCAAAACTGATTTCCTGGAGAATTGGACGTGCAACCCCCATCTTCGGCAACCACCCCGCCGCGCTGGATCCGATCACCACGTGCACGATCGGCGTCAGCACCCAGCTCAACACCAGCACCGGCGCGAAGAATTCAAAGATCTTGAGGTAACTGCGCGGTGTCAGCGTAATTGTTCCGTTCTTAACCAGGAATCCGGCCAGGATCGCTGACAGCAACAGCGCCAGTACAATCGTCATGAACTCGTGCATCCCGTTGCCGCGCATCTTCAGCGGCAAGCGGTAGTGGATAAACGGCCAGACGGCAGAGGTCACCACCAGTCCGATTCCAAGCCCGATCGCCAGTCCGCCGAGCAGGCTGGCGTCCATGCCCTTCCCGACCGCAAAGGACGTGAACGCGCCCTGCTGGTTGCCCGCCATGGCGATGTTCACCTGCGGCGGAAGCAACCCGGCAATGCTGAGCAGCAACCACACGGCCAGCGGTGCGCCGATCCAGAACAGGCCGAACTCCAGCCACGAGAACGCCTTCAACTCCTTCACCTTCGCGCTGTGCAGCTTGTCGCTGTCCGATCCGGAGGTTAACAGCACCAGCGCCGCTGCCGCGAATGCGATCAGGAACGATCCCGATCCCAACGCTGCCAGCGACACGTGAATCGCAAGCCACGTCGACTGCAACGCCGGCATCAACTGGCGGTTCACATCCGACGGTAGCAGGCTCGCGGTCACCAACAGCATCACCGCGATCGGCATCATGAACACACCAATTCGCGTGTTGCGGTAGCGGATGACGAAGATGATCAGGCCGAGCACGACCATCCACGCCATCAGCCCCATGTACTCGTACATGTTGGCTAACGGCACATGGCCCTGCTGAATGCCGCGCGCGATAATCGCCGCCGTGTGCGGCAAAAGCCCGATCGCGCCGAGACCAGTCGCCACCTTGCCGAGCACATCCTTCTTCAGCGCGATGTGCAGGATGTAGAGAACAAACGATACGAGATACGCGTAGAACGATACCCCGTACAAAATTGCGTCCAGACGTTCCATCGATAACCTTACGGGTTGGGGGACTCTGCGTGTGGTGCATCGAGACCGTAAACGTCGACCACGGCAAACGCCAGCCCGGTCGAGGCACGGTCATGCGGACCTCCCATGCCACTCATGCGGAAAAACGGCACTTTCTCAAAGGTCCACGTGTAGTCGACGAGTTCATCGCCACTGTAGATCTCGATGCGGGCGGCCTGGTTCTCCGGATGCGGAGAAACGTTCACCGGCCCGGCATCTTCCATCATGAAATGCGTATAGAAATCCGTCAGTTTCAGCGAATACTCAGTGCCCGGAACCGAGACGGCCTCATCCGGCGACAAAACCAGCGTCGCCAGGTCGGTGCCTGTGCTGTCCTGAACCGAAACCCTCAACGAGTCAATCTCGGGCAGGTCAGCATGCTGATGTGCCGGTGTTTCCGATGTCTGCGTCATCATCCGGTTCTGCGGGACCGACGCAGGCCCGTCCGGTTCGTTGTTCCCCGGCAGCAACCAGATCGCCAGACCGACCACCACCACGATTACGATAAACGCGATCGCCTTGCCATTCATCACCTGTCTCCACCGTTTACGGTTGGATGCGCTGCACCATGGTTTGGAACTGTTGCTCGAACTCGGCGGCTCTGCCCTTGGATACGCCCGCCAGCAGGACACGTGTCTCGCCCTCAGCTTCTTCAATCCGGGCGAAGATGTCACGCGGGGCGAGATACAAGCCGAGCATCAGGCCGATGCTGACAACAATGATCCCTGCCCAGACGAACGGTGACCCACTATCCTTGCGGACTTCGATGACTGTGGTCCACGTACCGTTCGCATCGGTGCGCTGGTCGTTAAACGAGGACTGGTAGAAACGATACCCGTTGTGGCGCAAGGGAGCGTTCACCTCGATGGTCTTGGTCATCACTTCCTGCCCGTTCTCGATCACGGTCAGGTCGGCGATGTAATCGGCGATGTTTGACTGGTCCAGCCGTCCCCCGCCGAACCGGCGTTCGATGCGGTTGGTCAGCCGATCCAGGGTCACCCCTTCCTCAAAGCCGCGCGACGGCCAGAGGATTTCCACATTCGCCGTGCTGTCCGGCAACATGTCGTCGATCCGGCCGACACGCTGGCCGCCATCCACCGAGACATACTGTCCATCACGCAACGGATAATACTCGATGATGAAATCGTTGACGCGAACGTTGAATCCCCACGCGCTTTCGTCCGCCGCCAGCAGATCACCGGGCAACCCGGAGACATGCTCGCGATATTGCCCGCGTGCGATCAACGCGCCGCCGATCACCAGCAGAATGAATCCGATATGCACAATCCACGCGCCGGAGTGTGCGATGGAGGCCCGCCGGCCATGGACCAGCGTCGCCTTTGCCGTATCCTTCGTGTTGACCGAGAATCCGGCTTTGCGAATCGCCTCGAGCGCACGCTCCTTCATTCCGGCGTCGCCCCTCAACTCAGCGAAGTGGTCGTGCCCATCATATTGGCTCTCCGCCGCGATGAACCGTGACCCCGTCACAAGTTTCCACACCAGTCCCGTCCGGTCGATGACACAGACCAGTAACGACAGCGTGAGCAATCCGAGCAAGCCGCTGTACCACCACGATCGATACGGCGAGTACATCTGCAGCATCGTCAGAATGGTCGCGCGCGGTTCGCCATACTCCTGATTGTACACGGAGTATGCGAGTCCGGGTTCGCCGCCACGCACCGGCACGATGAATTCGTTCGCGAACAGGTTGACCACTGTCAACGCTGTGATCACCAGCAACAGAATGATCGCGAACTTCATGGATTTCAGCGTATCCCAGATCCGGCTGATCGGGTCGCGTGACGTGGACTTCTTGCCTGAAGAACGGGTGTCTGTCTGAGCCATGCAGGGGGTTCCGTTGTCGTGAAACGGTCAAAAGTACATTAATTCGTCCGGCGATCCAATGGCTTGAGGAGTTAGGACTGCTTATCCCGGAGCGCGTTTTCCTGTTGTATACTTGCGAACGTGAAAAAGGATTCATCCATGCTCGGAAAGACTCACCACGTTGATTCGGAAGCGGCGACGCATCAGCTCGCGGCGGAATTCGCCGACGCCCTGCGGCCCGGCGACCTGGTTTCGCTGCTCGGTCCGCTCGGTGCCGGCAAGACTACGTTCGTGCGTGGCGTCATGCGCGCGATGGGGTACGCGGGACGGGTGCGCAGCCCGACCTTCACCCTGATCAACCCGTACCCGACCACACCGCCAGTGCATCACGCCGACGTGTACCGCCTCAGCGATCCGGACGAGCTCGTCGCGCTGGGGTTGGACGATATTCGCGAGGAGGGCGGCGTGCTGCTCATCGAATGGGCCGATCGGATTCCGGAGCTGGATGACGCCGCGACGTGGCGGATCACCATCACGCCGGACGCGAATGACCTCGACCGGCGGGTAATTGAAATCTCGGACTGCCGGCAATAGGCTTGGGCTATGGGCTGTGGGTAAAGATACGTGCCCGTGTCAGCTTGCTGACGCGGACGCGAGCAATTGGGATACCAAGGTGTGTCATGCTGAATGGAACGAAGTGGAATGAAGAATCTCCAGATTGACTAACGATAAAATAAGCCGGATCTTCTTCACTTCGTTCAGAATGACGTGCTTTCCAATTGTAGATAATCTGGAGATCCTTCACTGCGTTCAGGATGACACATTCCTAGGTCACTTATGACACATTCCTGCGTCACTTATGACACATTCCTACGTCACTTATGACATATTCCTACGTCACTTACAAGTGACGAGAGACAAAGAACGCCGGACGTAGCACGAGAGACGAAAGACAAGAGACTCGAGACGACCCATGAATCCCGTTACCCCCCTCACTCCGCCACGTGGCGGCTTGGTGCTCACCTGGATCGCCGTGGCTGTCGCAGCGGTGATCTGGTACTTCCTGTTCGCCGTGCCCGGTGTCAACTTCTGGGCCCTGATCGCCCCGGCGACGCTGACCCTCGGCGTCATTGGCGCATCTATCGTCTACCCGGACACCTACCGTGCGAGCGGAAAGCTGTGGCTGAATTATGTGATCGTCGGCCTCGTCGGGTCCGCTGTGTTGTACGCCATCTTCTGGATCGGGAATGAGCTGGTCGCCGTGCTGCCGTTCATGGGCGAACAACAAGTCGAGAACGTTTATTCCACCAAGGCACAGGCCGCACCGAACCTGATCGGGACGTTGCTGCTGTTCCCCATCGGGCCTGGGGAGGAACTGTTCTGGCGGGCGTGGGTGCAACGTGCACTGATGAACAAATACGGCCCGCAGAAGGGCTTCCTGATCGCCACCTTTTTCTACACTGCGATTCACATCCCCAGCATGAACCTGACCCTGATCGCCGCGGCGCTGGTCGCAGGCATTTTCTGGGGTCTGATGTACATGCGCATCGGCCACATCGGCCCGGGATTGGTCAGCCATGCCCTGTGGGACGCCGCCGTGTTCGTCTGGTTCCCATTCCAGTGATCCGCAACTTGAGGACACATCCATGAGCACCTACAACCTCACCGAAGCCATTGGTTCCGGACCGTTCGTCGAGTACGTCCAGTTTCATATCGACAATCTCGCCGGACGCGATCCGCTCACGGTTCGGCAGCAGGCGTGGGCGCGGTACCGTGACCTGGTCAGCGGCCTTAACGAGCAGCAGTTGATCACGCCGGAAAAGCCGGACAAGTGGTCGATTGCGGGCGTCTTCCGTCACCTCGCCGACACCGAGCTGACCTTCGTCTACCGGATGAAGCTGGCGTGTGTGGTTGATCGTCCCGAGGTGCCCCCCGTCAGCGCCGATGACTGGGCGAAAGCACTCGACTACTGGAATCTCGATCCGCACCGTGCCATTTCCGCCTACCACGCCCAGGCGGAGGACACAGCAGCGTGGTATGCTTCTTTGCGGGAAAAACTGCGCCGCCGTGAATTCGTCCACTCCGAGATGGGGCCGCAATCGGTGGCGCTGGGCTTTCACATCCTCTCTTCGCACGACGAGTTGCACCTGAAGCAGGTCGCACGGATCCGTCAGGCGGTGCTGTAACTGGTGGCGTTACTACCCTGAATTGTTGAAAGAAACGATTCAACCCCAATTTGGTTGAAGTGAGACCTGCCCTCGGGCTTCAGCCCGGGATTCTCTGGCCTGTTGTCAAGCATTAACCCGCGTCTGACATCCGTCTCTGATCCTACCCGGGCTAAAGCCCGAGGACGGTGTTGCGATGGTACTTCAACATTCGACAATCCCGGACTAAAGTCCGAGGGCATGATCTATCCTGGGAGATCTTACGTTTCGGGAACCTGAACACTGCGGGAACCTGACTCTTCGGAGTAACCGGGAAAAGCCTGACACCGTCCCATGATCACAGCGGCGGACATGTGAACTCCGCCGCGACGCGACCACGATCATGGGGGAAATGATGCGCGCGTTGACGGTTGCCTTGTTGTGCCTGACCATGCTATTCACGTTTGCCGGCGGTCTGCTGGCTGAGGGGACTGTGCAGTCCGATCTGATCTGGATTTCGTCCCTGACCTCGCTGAAGCAAGTCACTACCTACCTGCCGGAGGGGTACGATCCAAGCGATACCGAAACCCTCTACCCGACCGTATTTTTCCTTCACGGCGGCTACACAACTCCTGCCAGCTACCCGATGCTGATCGACGTGCTCGACGACATCATCTGGACCGGGGACGGCGAACCGCCGGAGGGCTATATCCACCCCGTGATCTGCGTGATGCCGGACGGTAACTTCGGCGATTACGGTGGGATGACGTGGTGGAACAACAGCGAGGTCAACGGCGCGTATTCGGACTATGTCTGGAACGATCTCGTCACTTGGGCCGACGACACCTACAACACCTGCGCCGATCCGAGCAAACGCGCGATCATGGGCCACTCGATGGGCGGGTACGGCGCGCTGTCCAACGCGCTCCGCCACACCGACGTTTTCCGTGCGGTCGGTACACACGGTGGCGTGATCGACTTTACCACCACCATCAACGGGATCACGCCGTGGGTGCTGGACGAAAATGGCGGCTCCGGCCCGTATTCCCCAGCCGCGGGTGTGTGGTCGGAAGTGCTGTTCAGCATGGCGGCGGCGTTCTCGCCGAACCTGGACAACCAACCCGATCCGGTCGATCTGCCGATTGACAACAACGGTGACATCGATCCGGACATCTGGCCCGAATGGGTCAACGACGACCCGCCGCACCTCGCGCTGGACCACACCGCCGCGACCCAACCGGCGATGTACATCCAGGTCGGCGAAGATGACGAACTGTGGGATGAAGTCGCGGCTGCTTTCGTTGACAGCGTGCTCGCGCAGGGGCTCGAATGCCGCTTCGACATCCACCCGGGCGACCACAACAACGCCCTCGCGGACCGGTTCCCGTACACCCTCGCGTTCTTCGATTCGGTGTTCTACAACATCACCTCCGCACCGGAACACGGCCTGCAGCGCACCCTGCCCGACCAGTTCGAGTTGCATCCGGCGCACCCAAATCCGTTCAACGCGACCACCCGTTGCGTGCTCGACCTGCCGCAACCCGCGCACGTCGAGCTGGCGCTGTACGATACGCTCGGCCGCCAGGTTCGCCGTGTCCACGACGGTTTTCTCGCTCCGGGACGGCATACGTTCGCCGTCAGCGGCAGGAACATCGCGGGCGGGCTGTACTTTCTCCACGCCGAGGTGGACGGCGTGTCCGGCCTGACACAAAAACTCGTGCTGCTGAAATAGATGTGTCGTATCCCTGATGGGGAGATCCCTGCAGCAATGCCGGGATCGGGGAGAAAAAGCCCGGTGATCCATGGATCACCGGGCTTTGAAGATCTACTTCTGCTGGTTCATCATTCCGTCGAAAGCTTCTCGACGACTTCCTCCGGACCTGAGATCAGCAACACGTCCCCATGCTGCAGCACCAGATCCGCCGCCGGGACCACGCTTTCCACTACACCCGTCTTGTCCGCTGCACGGCGGCGCACCACCAGCACATCAATCCGGTGTGTGTTGCGCAGGTCCAACTCCTTCAGCGTCTTGCCCGCAAACTGTACCGGCAGTTCGATTTCCGCCATCGCGTAACCCGGTGCCAACGGCGATTTGTGCATCCGCCGCACGGTGTGTACCTGTGACGCCAGCGAGCCCGCGAGGTCACGCTTGATGATCTCGTCGGAATACGTGATCGCGACATCGTCCCGGTGTATGCTGCCGATGATCTGGCGCGGATCCTTCGGATCGACAACCGGAAGTTCGTCCAAATTGCGCTGAGCGAAAAGACGCATCACCACATCGAGCGTGTCGTCCGGACGCACCGAGGTCGGTGTCAGGTCGGCGATATCCGCCGCGACCAGGACCGGCTCAAGCGCTTCGACGTCGAACAGGATTTGACGCAGTTCGTGGAACGAGACATGCCCCAGCAGGTTCTTGTCCCGGTCGACAACAAACACCGTCGAGTGTTCCTGTGACTCGCTGATCGTGTCGAGTAACGGACGCAGGCGCATGTTGTCCGGCACGGCGAGGTATTCCTCACGCATGATTTCGCTGACCTGGATGCCCTTGAGCACGTCCACTTCGCCAACCTGCCCCAGCTTGATCCCCTTCTGGACCAGCTTGACCGTATAGATGCTTTCCTTCATCAGCCGTCCGCCGAAAATCGTGGCGATGATCGAGGACAGCATCAACGGCAGGATAATCGCATAGCCGCCAGTCAGTTCGAACAGAATCAGGATCGCCTGCAACGGAGCTCGGGTCGCAGACGCCACCACCGCCGCCATGCCGACCAGCGCGTACGGGCCGAAATTCGGCGCGACAAATTCGGGTGACACCGCGTGCGCGGCGTACCAGACAACACCACCGGTCATCGCCCCGAGGAACAGGGACGGTGCGAGAATACCGCCGGAGCCACCGGACCCGAGCGTCGCCGAGGTTGCAACAATTTTCGCCGCGATCAGCATCAGCAACAACCCGAACGCCAGTTCGCCGTGCAATGCGGTTTCGATGAACTCGTAGCCGACACCATACACATGCGGCAAGCCAACCGCGCCAAGCGTTCCGATCAACAACCCACCAATTGCCGGCTTGATCCAATCGGGCACGCGAAGGTTTTCGAAAAACGTTTCGGTTCCGGTAAGGACTTTCGCAAACACCACCGCAACCAATCCGGCGGCCAGACCGAGGATCGCGTAATGAATCAGCTCCATCGGGCTGGCAAGGTGATATTCCGGTACGGCAAACGCCGGCGCTTCACCGAGGATCGAACGGGATATCGCGGTCGCGGTTACCGATGCGACGATGATCGGGCTGATGTTGGAAACCGCGAAGTTTCCCATGATGATTTCGAGACTGAACAGCATCCCGGCGACCGGCGCGTTGAAGGTCGCCGCGATACCCGCCGCAGCGCCGCAGCCGACATAGGTCTTCATCTTCCGCGCGCTGACCTTGAACAGCTGCCCGAGCGCGGAAGCCACGCCGGACCCGATCTGCACAATCGGCCCTTCCGATCCAGCCGAACCACCGGAGCCGATGGTCACCGCCGACGCGACCACTTTCGCAGCGGCAACACGGCTGCGGATGATCCCGCCACGGGTCGCAACCGAGGCCATCACCTCCGGAACACCGTGCCCCTTTGCCTCGGCGGCGAAGAAGGTGACGATCGGTCCGACGATCAAACCGCCGGCGACAGGGATCAGCAAACGCAGGTACCAGGGAACACCAAGCAGGAATTCGTAGGTGGGTTCGAGAACGCCCCAAGTGCCTAATTCGACGGCACCAATTGCGAGGCGGAATCCGACCGCGCCATAACCACCGATCACGCCGATAATCACGCCCATGAGCAAGTTGAAAATGTACTCATGGGTCGGAATCAGGCGGATTTCACGCAGAATCCGCTTAAACGGACTCCGCGATTGAGCGCTGTCTTCGGGTTCCATCATCGGTCTTCACTCCGCCAAGCCAGAGGTCCACATCTCCGGCTTGTGGACAGTCAGGTCACACGTCAAAGCGCGGGGAAGGTACGGCTCATTCGGTCAGGCGTCGAAACGCTCTCCGAGGATATTAGTAAATGCGTGTACTTTAAGCTTGAAGGTACGCGCGGGAGTGGTGATCTCAACCGTTTTACCGGCTTTCGCGCCACGAAGCTGCTGACCGATCGGTGACAGAATCGAGATCATTCCCTTCTTCACATCCATCTCTTCCGCGAGCACGAGCTCGTACGAGTAACGCTTGCCGTTGGCAACTTCCTCGAGGTCGACGACGGAGTACAGGCCAACCGACTTCTTGTCCACATCGTTCAGGTCGATGCTGGCGAGACGCTGGTGACGGTGACGAAGCTGCTGCAACCGCACCGCGCAGTAGTTCTGACGTTCCTTCGCCGACTCGTATTCGGCGTTCTCAGACAGGTCACCCTTCTGGCGGGCTTCGTCAATGCGAATCGGAAGATCGACTTCCAGCTCGTGCGTCACTTCAGCGATTTCTTTTTCGAGGGTTTTGCGGACGGCTTCAATCCGTTCGTTCATGCGTGCACTTCCTGGCGTTTCTCGCTCGTAAATAACTACAGAAAAAGGCATCGGGGAAGCCGGTTCTTTGCCGGTTCCCCGATGCGCATCATGGAAAAGCAAAGCTACCGCGCCAAATCGCGCCGCGCAAGGGCGGAACCCATAAGGGAGGAGTATGCAATCCCATCCGAACACTCAAGCCTGCCATTTCACTGCACAGAAAACCCCCATGCCTGAACGACATGGGGGTCGGAAATCAGCTTGTTTGTGTCACCCCTACTTCATCAGAGTCACCTTGCGCAGCCCGTTCAGCTTACCCGGCACCTCAGCGCGGATGAAGTAAATCCCGCTGCTCAACTGCGAACCGTCAAAGCTGAAGCTGTGTGCTCCCGCCGGCGTGATGCCACTGGCCAATGTCGCCACCCGCTGCCCCATCACGTTGAACACGCTGACGGTCAGCTCGGACGCTTCCGGCAGGCTCACATCCACGGCACACGTCGGGTTGAACGGGTTCGGCCACGCCTGACCCATCTCGTACTTGACGGGCAATTCCACCGTCGCCGCGGCTGCGCCGTTGAACGCCACCTCGCTGGCCGCCCACACGTCCACCATGTCACCGGACTCAACACCACCAGCGCTCTTGGTGAACTCGAACGTATCCGCGATGTACAGGTTGGCGTTCATTCCGACACGGCCCTCGAACGTGTACACACCGGCCGGTGCCATCGCGGGCACGGACAACGTCTGGTTGTACAACGTCACGTTCATGAACGGCGTCATCGTGAACGTCTGCGTGCTCACCGGACCATACAGCGTGCCGTTCGGCAGATGCGCGTACACCTTGTAGTACAGATTGGGGTACGAACCCGGCAGGAAGCTCTGCAGGTGCAAGTTGTACACCACGTTGCCACCATTCGGCGGGACCGTGGCCTGAACCGGCGTCAAGGTCAACACGGCCGGATCGTTGTTCTGCGGGGCTTCAATGTCTTCCTGCGCGCTCGGCTGGAGCTGCCCAATGCCGTTGTAGGAATCGATCGTACCGCGCAACGTAATCTCGTCACCGCCCAGGAACCCACTGAAGTCCAAGTTGGCGTCTCCCCAGACGCGCACATCGGCCGGACCGGATCCGTCGTCAACCCAGATATTGAAACTGGTTCCCGGTTCACTTGGATCCCACTGGAGCGTACCGGTAATCTCCGCCCATACGCCTTCATAAGGCACTGAGTCGTCGATATCGCCAGTTGCAAAAACCATCGGTTCCGGCAATGGATTGCCGCTGGACAGCTCGGTGAACGTAAAGTTGATCAGCTCTGTCGTATCGAAGTACTGGTCAATCGTGCCCGTAATCTCAATCAAGTCTCCACGGTCGAGGCCTACACCCTGGGCAGGATCCCAGGAGTACACCGCGATGCCGTAGCCGGAATTGTCCTGGATGTAGACGTCCACGTATTGCGTGTGAACGGTGTTGTGGCCCTGCGTGACCACCGCGACAAACGTGACTTCCGTCCCGAGATAGGAATCCGGATCGGTCTGGACATCGGCAATCTGGTCCGGCTGCTCCCAGCTGCCAACTGCCGGTTCGCTGGCCGGCGCAACGCCTTCGTCGTAATGCGCGACGATGGTGTATTCATAATCACCGGACGCCGGAAGTGCATCGGTGAATTCGCGTGCGTTCGGTCCCACCTGGCCGGCCAGGCTGCCGTCCCGGAAGATCTCGAAACCGGCGAGGTCGTCGATCTCATTGCCGCCGCCAAGCGTCGCCTGGGTACCGTTCGGATACTCAACGACTGCTTCGATGAAGAGCGCGAGTTCGCCACCGTTGAAGTTACCCCAGTTGCCGCTCGGATTCAGCAGGAAGCTGTTTGCGCCAACGGCGTCGTTGTAGGTGATCCGGTTCATGCTGTTCATGTCAAGGAAGCCGGCCACGAACGGTTCATCAAAAAAGAGGAACTGATCTTCGAGGTTGATCTCCACCCAGCCCGGTTCATGCTCACCGTGCACCATATCGAGGATCATATCGTTCGGCCAGCCGTTCTCGACATCGAACAACCGCACGCCGAATTCGGCTGCACCGACGAGATGCATGCGCACCGCAATCAGACGGCACAACTCCGTCGGCGTAAACTTCATGCAGAACGTCCCACCCTGCCAGTACCACTGGCTGGCCGCCGGTTCCTCAAACTCACCCATCACCACTGCCGGGTTACCCCATTCGGGCGCTTCCCAGGAAACCGTTGCTTCGCCCGTCCCCTGGTTAACCACAACCGCCGGGTTGATCGCCGGCGCGATGTTACCCGTCCAGTACGCATCCGCAACCGTCGGATCGGATTCGTCGTTGTCATGCAACGCCGTCACTTCGTACTGGTACGTGCCTTCCGCACTCAGGTAATCCGTGTAGGTGTCGTCGGTCGTCTGGGCGATCTCGTTGCCGTCCCGGTAGACTTTGTACGTGATGAACTCGTCCAACTCGTTGGACTGCGAATCCCACGCGGCCGGGATGCCCATCGGCGCGCTCATGCCTTCCGGCGCGTCCCACTGCATCACGTTTTCCACAGCCTGCACCGGGTCCGTGTTCGCGCCACTTTCCGGAGCCAGCAACGAAACCTGGTCATTGGAACTGACCAGCGCCTGGATCGCAAGATTGCACCCGAACCCAAGCATTTCAGCCCATGCGGTGTACGGCGGCATCGCCTGATACTGCACACCCGTCACAGGATTCGTGCTGTCACACCCGATGAACGGCGCACCACTCGCCGTGAACACAACAGCGACCCAGAAGTCATCGGTGAACGTGAAGTTTTCCGCACTCACATCAACCGTCACCCAACCGTCCGGATCGCCGGAAAGCGGATCTGAGGTGTACAGCACCGCTCCCGGTTCGCTCCCGCCGCTGCTGTCCAACACCATCAATTGGACATCTTCCATCGGGACCCAACCGCTATTCCCCATCGCCGCGTGAGTGTAGACACTGACCGCGTCAAGAGTTACCTCGTTGTCCACCATCATGTGAACCGCCCACGCATTGCCCGGAGCTGCAAGCGAAGTCCAGGCAGTTTCCAACGAACCGTCGTGGTAGCCGAGGAACTCCTGGTCGTACTCGTACCAGTTCAATGTCGTCGCGCCTGTCGCACGATCCACATCGGCCTGCAACCCGAAGGGTGCGGGAGTCTGGCCAAAAGCCATACTCACCACAAATAGAAGGAACACCACTGCTGACAAACTGCTCCTGAACCGCGTCATGACGTCTCTCCTGATCAAGAAATCCGTGGGTGGACCCATGTTCTGCAGACAAGGATCCCCTGAATGCCAATTTATGTTATGTTTATCACAAGTAGGGGTAAAAAACAAGAAAACAGACGTTTCTGCTAAAATTGATACAAGAGTTAGAATAATATCCGACAGGTAACTCTCTGATAATTCTAGACCGAGTGGTCTGAAACTGTTAATACTCTAAAATAACGATAACTAGCGAAAACGCAAGTCTGTAGCTCTGAGTGGCACCGGGTTTCGGCTGATCAATGGGAAGGCTCTCGACTTGCAGCAACCATGTAAAAAGGACACGTATCCCGCCAAGGTCCGTGTCCATCGAGTGCCGCACTGCCGGATTTTTTAAACGAGGACTATGGATCCGATTCACACACGTTCAACACTCCTCAGTTGGCAAAATCCACCGCCCCGGGAGGCCCTGAACCGGCTTGGGCTGTGCGCTATATTCCGAGATACTCGAGTCGCAGCCACTTTCGGATTCCCATGTATCGCTTGACATTCCTGCTCACCCTGCTGGCTTTGGTCGTTGTGTTGTCGGCCCCCGTCGCAGCGCAACCGGCTCCCGTCCCCCTTACCGCGCAACGTGTCGCGGACGATTCCGGCTTGACCTTGCCGGTCGATGACGAATCCCCATTGTTGGACGCGCCGCCCACAGCAGCCAATTTCATTCAGATCGAACCGTTCGATGGTCAACCCTCGCGCTTCCCGACCCGCGTCTGGCTGCGGTACGACAGTGACAACCTGTACGTGCTCTTCGTTTGCGACGATCCCGATCCAGACAGTATCGCGCACCTCGTGCAGCGGCGTGACCGATCCTCCCGCAGCGACTTCGTCACCTTCGGCGTCAGTCCGTTCGGCGATGCCAAGAGCGGGTACTGGTTCCGGGTTACGGCGGGCAACGTGCAGACCGACGCGACCATGACCAACGTGAACAGCAGTGACAGCAACTGGGACGGTGTCTGGACCTCATCCGTCGTAAGAACCGATACCGGCTGGCAGGCATTGCTGGAGATTCCGTTTGCCACGTTCCGGCACAGTGATCCGGAGCGGAAGCCATGGACCGCTGTCTTCGAACGGTTTGTCTACCGGACACAGGAATGGTCCACCTGGCCGGCGTTCGACCGGCGTGCGCAAATCCGCATTGACGGATTTCTGCCGGTCACCGGCCTGAGCGGTATTCCCGGCTCTTCGCACATCGAGCTAATCCCGCACGCCGTCGCACGCTGGGATGATTCCCCCGGCGACGAGTGGCGGTCGGAAAACGACTGGGACAACGTCGGGATCACGGGTAAAGTCGTGCTCAACCCGTCGTGGTCGATGGACGCCACCTACCAGCCCGATTTCGCGCAGGTGGACGTTGACGATATCGTGATCAACCTCTCCGACTACCCGGTCTTCCTGTCAGAGAAACGCCCGTTCTTTCTCGAAGGGCTCGACCTGTTCCAGCAACAGCCGATTCAACTGGTGTACACCCGCCGCATCGCCGACCCGGTGTACGGTGTCCGTGTCACGGGCCAGGAACCGACTGTTCGCGCCAGCGGCTTGTACGCCAGCAACCTCAACGAGGACGGACAGCGCGAAGATGATTTCGCCGCGCGGGCGTTGTGGAGCATCTCCGGCCGCAACACGCTCGGCGGCACGATCACCCATCAGCATATGGACGGCGAGAACGTGTCGGCGGCCTCGTTCGACGCCACCCTGCGTTGGGGGAAACGTAACGAGACGGTCCTGATCGGCGCGGTGTCGGATGTGCCAGGCTGGAACGAGCAGCCGGTCAGCGTGGAGAGTGAAACGTTCATCGAGGGGCCGTGGCGGCTGGAGATGAACTACGAGGCCGGTTTCCGCGGGCGCGATTTCATGATCAACCACCTCGGCTGGGGACGCTATTCCGACCAGATCTGGAACTGGGCACGCCTGCAGCGGCGTTGGTTCCCAAAGGATAGCGCGATCGAGAGCTACCGCTTCTACCTCAACCTGTACCAGGAATCGCACCAGGACACGCGTTACGGCTTCGGCAACGCAACCCTCGGCTACGCCACCCACCTGCGCAACACGTGGGGCTGGGGTGTGTTCGGCTACTACGGCGGCACGGTCCGGCGCAACTATCTCGACGAGGACGAAACCACCGACCGCATGATCCTGACCGACAACTTCGGCGACTATGTCACCGAACGCTACGACTCCTGGTCCTACAACGCCTGGATCGAATCCGATTACCGTAAACCGTTGCGCGGCTACATCGAAACCGCGCACCAGAGCCTGCGTGACGGGCAACGCGTTTACGTCAACCCGGACCTCTACCTCACCCCGCGCAACAACCTCACCTTCAGCGTCGCGATGCGCTGGTCGCACGTGTGGCAGGTGTACGACATCGCGGACGGGTCCGAAACCGACTTCCGCGTCTGGCGCTTCGGCGTCGACTGGTCACCGGTGCTGAACACCTCCATCCGCGGCACGCTGCAGTACGTTGACAATTCCGACGATGACGACCAGCAACTGCTGGCGAACGTCGTCTTTGCCTGGAACTGGCACCCGGGAAGCTGGTTCTACGTGGTCTATGGCGAGAACCGGGACGAGTCCGACGTGTTCAACGCCCGCCCCGGCGACCGTACCATCCGCCTTAAAGCGACGTGGTTTGTGACGTCGGCGTTGTGAGAGCTGGCCCTGTCAACTCGTGACCCGGGATTCGTTTCCACAGACTCCAGTCCATGCCGGGCTGTTACCGATCACCGAGTACCGGCTACCGTTTACCGTCGTTCCACACCACTCCCGGAGTCAGAGTCGGAAATCAGCAGGCCGGAAAAGTTCGTCGTTACGCAGATTTCGCCGTATATTCGTTTAAACTAACTTTCCCCCAGCCACCGCGCAGATATCCACGCCCCCCACGACGCGTCCGCCATCGAACCGGACACCAGCCACGCGTACCCGGATCCGGCTCGTGCATATACAGGAGACCTTCATTCCCCCCACATGGAAAGGAGTAACTCATGGATGCGACGACAAACGGACTGCACCGGCATGACCTGTTTGCCCGACTCAACGTGGATGAAATCAAGCAACTCGACAAATTCAGCCACATCGTCGACTACGCCAAAGGCGATTCCGTCTTCAAACTGCAGGACAAGTGCTCGCACATTTACATGCTGATGGAAGGCACGGTTCACCTGATGCTGCCCGACCGTGGCCAGGAACTCAACCTCGCCTTCGCACGGGTGATCCGGAACGAGATCTTCGGTCTGTCGGCGTTGATGAACCATTCCCAATACACGGCGGAGGCGCGCTGTATCTCCGGCTGCCGGGTGATGGCGATCGAGGCGAAACCGCTGCTGCAACTGCTCGAGGAAAACAAAACCGTCGGCTTCGACATCGTCAGCGCCGTCTCACGCATCTACTACCACCGCTACCTGCAGATGCTGACCAAACTGCAGGACATTGTGTCGCAGGTGACCGTGCTGCCGTAGTCCGCTGATAGTCATACAAAAACGGGGAGCCGAGGGCTCCCCGCTTATCCCACATCTCGAGTCTGGTGTCTGTTGCTTTTGACTCACAACTCACAACTCAGAACTCAGAACTATCTTTCCCTACTTCTTCAGCTCGGCGTTCAGGGCCGGCAGAACTTCCATCGCATCGCCGACGAGGCCGTAGTCCGCGACCTTGAAGATCGGGGCGTCCTTGTCCTTGTTGATCGCGACGATGGTCTTGGAGGTCGTCATGCCCGCGAGGTGCTGAATCGCGCCGGAAATTCCGACAGCGATGTACAGCGTCGGCGAGACGACCTTACCTGTCTGGCCAACCTGTTCGGCGTGCGGACGCCAACCGGAGTCGACCACCGCACGGCTGGCCGCGACCGCCGCGCCCAACGTCTCCGCCAGATCCTCAACCAGCTTGAAGTTTTCCGGCTCCTTCAGGCCACGTCCGCCACCGACGATGCGGTCGGCTTCGGCGACATCGATCTTCTCGCCACCGGCCTTGCGCGTCTCAACCACTTTCGCCTTCGCGGAATAGTCGAGACTGAGGTCGACACGTGCGCCCGCGCCGGCGTCGGCGACAGCGTCGAACGTGTTCGGACGGGTCGAGACGACCATCGGCAACGTATTCGCCTTCACCGAACGGTACACCTTGCCGGCGTATTCCGGACGGATCGCCGCAACAGTTCCGCCCTCGCCGGTCAAGCCGGTGACATCCTCGATCAGGCCGGCGTCCAGCTTCACCGCAACGCGCGGGGCTAGTTCACGGCCACGGGTCGTCGCCGGAATCAGGCACACCGTCGCGCTCGCCTGCGCCGCGGCGTCCGCAACGGCGGTGAGGTGCGCTTCCGGCACGTAGTTTTCATGATCGGCGCTGTCGGCGACGTAAATCGTCTCCGCGCCGTGGTTCTTGATCGCGTCGATGTGGGCGTCCAGGCCCGAGCCGACGACAACGGCGTTCAGGCTGCCGCCCAACGCACCGGCGAGCTTCTTCCCTTCGCTCAGGGCTTCAAGGGAGGCCTTCTTCAGGCTGCCGCCGGACACTTCACAGTAAACGAGTACACTCATGGCGTTGCTCCCCGATTTTATTCGATGACCTTGGCTTCTTCACGCAGCAAACGAACGAGCTCGGGCACCGCCTCGACACCCTCGCCGACGATCTTCCCGGCCGGACGCTCCGGCGGATAGTCCATCGTCGTGGTCGCCGTGCGGATGTCGCCAGCTTCGGCGTCCACCGTCTCGATCTGCTTCTTCTTCGCCATCATGATGCCCTTGAGCTTCGGATAGCGGGGCTCATTCAAGCCCTTCTGCGCGGTGATAACGCACGGCATCGACGCCTCGAGCACCTCGCTGCCGCCCTCGATGTTGCGTTCGGCGGTCAACGTGCCGTCACCAACCTCCAGCTTGTTCACCTCGGTGACACACGGCAGTTCGAGCAGCGACGCGACCATCGGGCCGATCGCCGTCGAATCGTCGTCCGTCGTGCGATAACCGGTGAAGATCAGGTCGAAACCACGATCCTTGATCGCGTTTGCAATCGCCTTGGCGCTGGCCAGCTGATCGTACTCGCCTTCACGTTTTACAAGCACCGCATTGTTCGCGCCCATGGCGACGACTTTACGCAGAGCTTCCACCTGGTCATCTCCACCACAGGCCACGGCAGTCACTTCGCCACCGTGCTTCTCGACGAGCGCCAGCGCCTCTTCTGCGGCGTATTCGTCGTACGGGTTCAGCACCCAGTTCAGGTCGCGCGTCTCGATCCCGCTTTTGTCTCCATTCAGCCGGATCATGGCGGCGGTGTCGGGCACGAGTTTCACGAGCACCGCGATGTTCATGCTCCCTCCGTGTCGTTTCTGATGAAAAATCTCTCATCTCTGGAATGGCTCGAAATATAGGGCGGGTAAACATTTTCCGCCACCAGAGAGGAACCGCTCCGCGCCGGGAGAGACGGGGCAAGACACATCCGGAGCAGGCATCAAGGATTATCCCTGGCGATCCAGGGTTTGTCAACTATCTCATAAAGGGCATGTTCAGGTGAAGGCTTCAGGTACTTGTCTTGCGTTTCGGGAGGTCTTTTTCCGTTTCTTCCGTGAATTCCGCGGTTCTATCAGTCCGTTCCGTCCGGCGGCGTGTCCTCGACAATCCCGGACGCCTCCACCTTCGGCAGCAGCTCACGCCATGAAACCGGAATCTGACGCCCGCTCGCGAATTCTTCTTCAAACGCCTGGCTCAAGGCAAAAGCACGATCATCCTCGGTCTCGAAGTGACGCTCCGGCCACTGGCGGTGCATCAGGTGCAGCAGCCCGGCATGCCCGGACAACGCCGTCAGCAACGGTTCCGGCGCGTGACGGCTGAGCGTCTTCGGCGAAACCGGGAAGTGCGCCGCGAGCAGTTCGTCCGACGGTTTCTCCGGTGCCGCACCCCCCGGGAACTGCCACGCACGCGCGCACGACACCGGACGGGACTCGTCACGGTAGTCGTGACCTGCTGCTAATCCCGACTTGCCAGCAAGTCGGGGCACACTGATCGCTTCCGAGTCCGTTGCAAACAAAACCGGCTGCAAACCGAGCAGACGCTTCGTGTTCGCCGTATCGCCGAGCAGGTGCGTCAGCACGACCTCCGTCGCGCCCCAGCCGCAGCCCATGCCCAAGCCGAGCAACGAGGTCACCACGCCCGCGCCTGTTTTCGCACCGGCGACGGTGTTCGCATTCGCGAAGCCGAGCGTGTCCGCACACTGCACGCTGATCGTGTCCACCGGAATCGCGTATTCGTTGACCAGCAGCCGCACCCACGCCGCCAGCGAACGCGGCAGCCGTGAGCCGGCAAGCGGATCAGCCCAGCCGGTGGAATCCACCAGCCGCCAACGTACCTGCCCGTCATGGGGCCGCAACGCTTCCAGCACAGCATCCACGACCAGCAGCACGTCATACTTCTTCGCCCGGGCGATGTCGATCAATGCGATTTCCGGGACCAATCCCTGCAGAACCGCCGTCCGGGCGGCTTGTGCCGCGTAACCCGGCGCCATCTCCAGCCCCTTGGGACGGAACCGCATGATCCCCGTTTGCGGCGACACCGGCACCTCAATCACCACGTTTTCAGCACTAGTCTTCGCCACACGCGCGAGCCTGTCCGAGCGCGGGTCTTCGCGAACGATGATCGTCAGTTCATTATCCCCGCCACACCATTCTTCGATCACGGCAAGTTGCGGTTCGGGACGCGCGTAAACCTCGGCACTGACCGGCATACCTGTTTTCGCCGACCAGTTGGCCAACGTGCGTAAAACCTGCTGTTGGGCGTCAACGGACAGCGGCGCACGCCCCCAGTTGCCTAGTGTCAGCGACAGTTCAGTGAGGTGTGATCTTTTCATGCAAACATCCGTTGGATCAGAGACATGACGGGACACTTTCGCTGAAAGTGTCCCGTCAAATTGCGAATTGCAAGCACGAACACTCGCAGGACTACGCCTTCACTTTCCCTTCCTTGATCAGGCGTTCACGCGTGTACGGAATCAACCCGCCGGCGTCCATGATGCCGAAGACGAAGTCGCTGAACGGCGGAAACTTGAGCTCGCCTTTCGCGCCACGGATCACACCCGCTTCGAAATCGACTTCGATTTCGTCACCGTGCTCGAACATGTCCTGCGCGTCCTTGGAGGTGATCAGCGGCAGGCCGGTGTTGACACCGTTGCGGAAGTAAATCCGGCTGAAGGTCGGGGCGATGATCGCGCCGACACCCTTGACCTTGAGACACACCGCCGCCTGTTCACGGCTCGAACCGCAACCGAAGTTCTTGCCCGCGATGATCACGTCACCCGGCTGCACCTTCGACGCGAACTCGGCATCAAGGTCTTCCATCGCGTGTTCGCCCATCTCCTGCGGATCGTTCACCGTGTACGTGTACTTGCCGGGAAAAATGACGTCGGTGTTGACATCGTCGCCGTACTTCCAGACACGTCCCTTGATCTTCGTTTCCATCGCACTACTCCCGCGCAACCGTCGCCGACGCCGGCAACGTATGAAAGGCAAAATCGACTGGTGAATTGGATGGTAACCAGGCGGCGTGGATCGTGTCAACCAGCGTCACCCAACGGAGACCACCGAGCGGCTGTTTGCGTGACGCCTGCGGGGTATCGTTACAGACGACGGCCACCGAGTCATCCTGAAACCGAGTCCGTTTGCGGTTGAAGGAGATCCAGATTATCAACAGGTCAAGGCAGATCCAGGCCCCTCCATTTTCTAAGCCGGACCTTCCTCACTTCTCTTCGTTCCGTTCGGAATGACGTGCTGACGAACCGGTTGCCGTCATCAACCTTGCAGCCCCTCAACGTGCCCTCACTCCAGAGGAGAGCAGGAGAGATGATCAACCGGGTTTTCAGCCAGCACCTGCGCCGGATCGCTGGTAGTTCGCCCGCGGGACATGTATACTCAATGACGGCTGAAAAACGAAATTTCCCTGAAGCCGCGACCACCCGAACCGGGGGTGCACCTTCAGGGAAGCCGGGTGCCCGAAACATTGCACCCGTCCGGGGGGAATACGGCCCGAAATTCCGGGCCAGACACCAAGGAGCGTGTGAGATGAGACGCGTTGGCATGGCGATACTGGCAATCAGCCTGTTCGGGCTGGCTGCCCTTGCGCTCGCAACGGAAGACCAGACGTATCAAGCTGGGAAAGAAGCGTATTACCAGGCCGTGTCCGACCTTCAGGCCGGTTTGGAATTGACTCCGGACCAGATCCAACTGTTGAAACAAGCCGGGTACGGCGGACAGTCCGCGGCGGTTATTGACCACCTCGGCGGACCAGATCAACGTGGCTACATCTTCATCGACAGCGATGAACCGGACGGACCGACCTACGACTGGCTCGACATCACAGCTTCCGGTACCGAAGTCAGCGACTCCTATGACATTGGCGATGACGACTACATCGGTCCATTCGATATCGGGTTCAATTTCCCATTCTACGGCGGCGACCGCTCGCAGGTCTGGATTCATTCCAACGGCGTGATCAGCTTCGACGACTGGGGTGATGACGCGAACTTTACCAACGAGGAGCTGCCGGGAAGCAGCACCGACCTCGAAGGCGCCTGCATCTGCTTCTTCTGGGACGATCTCGACCCGGAACTCGGAGGTGAATTTGACGGCGGGCAGATCTACTACGAAACGATGACCTATCAGAACCAGGACGTGTTCGTCGTCTCGTTCCATGACGTGATGCACTATCCCGGCGCGTCAACGTCACCAACCATGACCTGCCAGGTGATCCTGTTCGAGGATGGGGCCATCCGGATGCAGTACAACAGCTTTGACGCCGGATTTGAGTTGAATGACGACGCCGAAACCATCGGTATTGTCAACGACGACCTGACGATTTACCTCGAAGCCAGTCTGTATAACGTTCCGCTCGACTATCCATCCGCCGGCTTGGCGCTGGACTTTTACCAGCTGGATTCCAATGCGTCCATGAATGGGACCGTCACCGACGCCAATACGGGTGATCCGATCGTAGGTGCGGAACTCGTCTTCGGCTCGGTGTCCACCCTCAGCGGCACCAACGGTGAATACACAATGACCGGCCTGTACGCTGGACCGGGCTTTGTCACCCTGACCGCGACGGGATACTTCCAGCTGGAACAGCAGGTGAACCTGTCCGAGGGACCGAATCAGGTCGATTTCGAGATGGACCCGTTGCCGCCGCCGCAAACGACCGACTACTTCACCGATTTCGAGGACGACCCGGGCTTCCTGTTCACTGAAGGCACCACCACCAACACATGGGTCTGGGGTGAGCCAACGCTTGACCCTGACCAGGCGTACTCCGGCACATACGCATGGGATCTCGCGCTGAACTCGACCTATGAAAACAACATCGACGAGTGGTTGTTCACCGCAACGTCCTGGCTGGTGTCCGACGCCGAAGCCTACATCAGCTACTGGCACTGGTTCAGCTTCGAAGCCTGTTGCGACGGGTACAATTTGCAAATCTCCACTGACGGCGGCGAGACTTGGGATGTGCTTTATCCCGATCAGGGATACACGGACGACGACGGCGTCTACGCCAACGATTACCAATCCTGTTTCAACAACAACGGTGACCGGGACGAACAGTGGGAATACGTTTCTTACAGCCTCGCGCAATATGTCGGGCAACCGGTCTGGTTCGGTTGGCGGGCGGTGTCTGATCCCAGCATTCGGTACGCAGGCGTGTGCCTGGATGATCTCGAGATTCACGTCGGCGCGGGCGGTCCAAACGCCACGCTGGATCTGATCAGCCAGTCCGGAGATATTCCGCCGTCCGGCGGAACTGTGGTGTATGACGCCAGCCTGGTCAGCGGGTATGGTGTCACCGTACCGAACCTCGACTTCTGGACCTGGGTACGGACACCAAGCAACGAACTCGTCGGGCCGCTGTCACAGATCACGTTCACCCATCAGCCGTTCATGAATGTGACCGTCACCGGCCGCACGCTGGATGTGCCGGCGTATGCACCGGGTGGCGAATACACGTTCTCCGGTGCGGTTGGGAACTTCCCCGACGTCATCCGCTTGCAGGATAGCTTCACATTCTTCAAAACGGGCACCGCAACGGTACCCCAGCCCGCCGATCCGTGGAATCCACTCCACTGGCGAAGCAGTGAGTTTGCCTGGGATGTTGCAGACACCGAAGCGAAGACAACCTGGCTGCCGTCCGAGTTTGCCCTCGGTACGCCCTACCCGAATCCATTCAATCCAACGACGAGCGTTTCCGTCAGTTTACCGGAATCGTCGCAGCTGACGGTGAACGTGTACAATCTGATGGGGCAGAAAGTCGCGCAGCTGGCGCATGGCCATTACCCCGCTGGCGTCCACCAGTTCACCCTGGATGGCAGGCTCCTCTCAAGCGGCCTGTATTTCATTCAGGCAGACGTGCCAGGCCACATGAGCCGGATGCAGAAGGTCACGCTCATGAAGTAATCGAGCCAGAAATGGAGACAAGAGAGCGCCATCGGCTCCAGGAGGCCGGTGGCGCTTTCTGTTATTCTCGGAATAATTATAAATAAAGTAAATCCCTAAAAAGCGTAATATCAACGAGATCCGCGACGAGACTAACTCGTGTGAATGATGTATTTGGAATTTATGGATAAGTAATGAATTTTGAATTTTTTTCAAACCGGGTTGAGTACCCTTTGGCAATCATTATATCCTCCGGGAAGGAAGGATAAATCGGCAGTTGCACGGCCCCCTCTGTCTTGATTGCAGCCGATTCACGTGGTTGAGCTTTGGTAACGAGTTAAAAAAGATGCTCGTTGGATCAAACACAGAGAGGGAGAAGGATGAAAAAGCTCTTGTTGGTGTGTCTCAGTCTGATGATTGCCGCAGGTGCTGTTTTTGCGGTCGATTACGACAAAGAGGCAGTGCAGATTGCAAAGCAGACGTACTTCAGTGGGCAGGAACTGACTGCTGATCAGTACATCATGCTGCGCGAAATGAAGATCATCCGTCCGGATGGTCCGTCGATTGATTTCGTTGGTGGCCCGGATGCTTTCGGCTACACGTACAAGGACAGCGAAGAAGCGGATGGTCCGGCGTACGTGTGGGAAGACATCACGGGGACTGGTACCGAGATCGGTGACCTTCTCGGCGATGACGATGTCGAAGGTCCGCTCCCGATTGGGTTCACATTTACCTACTACGGCGTTGACTACACAGAGTTCTACGTCCATTCGAATGGTTGCGTAAGCCTCGTTGATCTCGGTGGTACCGCAAGCTGGTCGAACAACTCATTGCCCGCATTCCCCGGTCCGGTAATCGCATGGTGCTGGGATGACTTTGACATCAATAGTGGTGTTGATGGCGACGTCTTCTATGAAACCCGCATGGTTGACAGCCAGAATGCGCTGGTCATGTCGTATGTCGATTGTGCTCACTACTCCGGCCCGGCCTCCGGCCTGATGAGTGGCCAGATGATTCTGTTCGAAGACGGAACCATCAAACTCCAGTACAACTACTTTGATGCCAACTGGCCGGTTGATGTCCAGTCCATCGGTATTGAAGATGGCGGCGGTGTCAACTTCCTGCAGGCTGACTTCTACGATGTTCCGGCGAACTATCCGTATGACAACCTCGCCATCGAGTTCTATCCGCCGGCTGGCGGCCCCGATGCGAGCCTCAGTGGTTATGTCTACGATGCCGACACCAACGATCCGATCGTCGGTGCGACGGTCACCCTCGGCGGCAACAGCACGATGACCGATGGTTCCGGCTTCTACGAATTCCTCGACCTGTATTCTGGTATGTTCTCCTGGTCCGTGAGCGCTACGGGTTACACCGGCCAGTCCGGCGACGTGGACATTCTGCCGGGTGCGAACGCCGTGGACTTCTACCTTGCTCCAGTGAACCTGGACGCGGATGTTCTCATTGTGGATGTGGATGAAACGCTCGACTCCGGTCCGGCGATTGACGCCGTCCTGCAGGGTCTGGGTTACAACACGCTGTACACGAACGATTTCTTCGCGTATGACTGGATGAACTACGACAAGGTTTTCCTGTTCACCGGCATCTATCCGAACGATTTCGACATCGCAACCGATTCTCCGGAAGAAACCGCGATCATTGACTTCATCAATGGTGGTGGCAAGCTGTACCTGGAAGGTGGCGACAACTTTGGTTTCACCCCGCCGGCTAACCTGATGGCGCTGTTGCCGATTGCCTCGACCAACGACGGTGGTGGCGACCTTGTCAACGTCATGGGTGAAAACGATCTCGCCGGTCTCGACATGAACTACCTCGGCGAAAACAACTGGATCGACCACATCGAGCCGACGGCTGACGCGTCCCGGATCCTGTACAACCCGGCTGACGATGCAGGCTGCGGTATCCTCAATAACGACTTCGCGCTGTTCAGCTTTGAGCTTGGTATGCTCGAGGATAACCTCGACTGGACGCGTGAGGATATCGTTTCGTTGATCATGGATTACCTCTGCGCCGCGCCGCCGATGTACGAAGTGATCGTTGAGTGCACCACGCCGATCATCCCGATGGATGGTGGCTACGCCTGCTTCAACATCACCGTCAACAATAACACGCAGATGAGCCACAGCGCGCTGATCTGGGCGAACGTCTACTGCCCGGGTGATTGTGTTGCCGGTCCGTTCGGCTTCATGTGCATGGAGTTCCCCCCGGGAACCACCTACTTTGACAACGTCTGCGTCTGGGTGCCGGCTGGTGCGAGCGCTGGTGACTACCAGTTCAACGTGATGGTTGGTGCGATCCAGCAGGGTTACATCGCTGCGATGGGCTCCGCCATGTTCACCAAGGAAGGCCAGAACATTGCTTCCGTCGGTACGCCGGATCTCGTCTTCCGTGGCTTCGGTGTTGCTGGTGAAACCGCAGCTGCGGGTCTGCCGACGACGTATCAGATGTCCAACGTCTACCCGAACCCGTTCAACCCGACCGCAAACGTTAACATCGCCTTGCCGGAAACGGCTGAGCTGACCGTGTCGGTCTTCAACATCATGGGTCAGGAAGTTGCCACGCTCGCCAGCGGTCAGTTCCAGGCGGGTACGCACAACTTCGTGCTCGACGGCAGCAACCTCGCCAGCGGTCTGTACTTCGTCCGTGCGACCGTTCCGGGTCAGCTGAACGCGATGCAGAAGGTTACCCTGATGAAGTAATTCAGCACGTGCGTGCTGAGAGATCTGAGTCAACCGGCTCAGACAGGTGAACAAACCAACAGGGACACTTGCCGTGGCGAGTGTCCCTGTTTTACCGTCCCGGAATTCGGATCGATTGGCCCGGACGAATCTACTGTTCTACACTTTCAAGCCAGCCAAGTGGGGCTCGATCTTCGTACATTACCGGTAGATTCTGCCACACCGCACTTGATCTTTGCAGGTACGGACAGCAGCTTCTGTACCAGGAAATAAGGTTCCTGTAACCCACAATCATATCCGGCGTACCCAATGCACGCCATTGCCAGAAGGAAAAACGGAATGCTCCACCGAACCACCACACTTGCACTGGTCGCCCTCCTGTTCCTCGCAGGTCTGGCGGTCGCAGAGGTCAGCCCGGATCCGGCTGGCGGAAACGCCGACGATCTTCGCTCTCCGTTCCTTAAGCACATCGCTGAAGCGTGGAGTGCTGGTGAACCTCTGACTCCCGCACAGATCAATCTGCTTCGTCCGTTCATCAATTTCGACATGAATCAGATCGACCTCCAGACCGGACCCGACGCTTTCGGCTACCGCGCCATCGACAGTGATGAAGAGGACGGTCCCGGCTTCACCTGGTACGACATCACTCAGACCGGCGAGGAGATCGCCGCGCAGTACATGCTGGACGATGAGGACGTTGTCGGGCCCTTCGAGATCGGCTTCGATTTCCCGTTTTACGGCGAGAACAAGACACACTTCTGGGTGCAATCGAACGGTGTTATCAGCTTTTTCCCAACCTTTGTTTTCTCGCTGAACTACCCGCTCCCGAGTTGGTTTTACGGGCCGATGATCGCCTGGTTCTGGGATGACCTTGATCCAGACAACGGCGACGACGGCGGCAACATTTATTACGAGACTCGCGAAATCGGCGGGCACCAGGTGCTCATCATCTCCTTCATCGAAATTGATGAATACCCCGACGGACCGGACCAGGACAATGTCACCGCGCAACTGCTGCTGCGTGACGATGGCAAAATCCGCATTCAGTACCTGCATGTCGACGAGGAGATGCACACCGAAAGCTGCACCGTCGGCATCCAGAACGATGATGGGACCATCGGGGTCCAATACCTGCTCAACGCCATGCCTGCCGACCTCCTGCGCGACAGCCTGTCGGTTCAGTTTGACCTGCTCGAACCCACCGTGTTCATCCACGGCATCGTCCGCAATGCCATCTCTGCCAAACCCATTCCCGACGCGACCGTGCAGGCGAACGGCTTTTCCGTGATCAGTGCGACGGACGGCTCGTTCAGCATCGGACCGTTTGTTGAGGGGCAGACGATCGAGGTGTACACCCGTGCGGATGGATTCTACTCAGAAACAGTTGACGTGCAGATCGTGGCACCGACAACCACGACCGCAATCGGGCTGTACAAATTCCCGCAACCCATGGCCCAGAACTACCTCAGCACGATGGAAGTGAACCGGGGACGGTTGACGGCTGAGGATGACAACTTGAACTGGTTCTACGGTATCCCCGAGAATCAGCCTGACCAGGCTCACTCGGGCGAACGCGCCTGGGGTACGCGACACGACGGCAACTATCTCCCGCTGGCACAGGACTGGCTGGTGACGCTGCAATCATTCCGCATAATCAGTGAAAACGCCCGGCTAAGCTACTGGCACTGGTACAGCATCGAGGACTATGACGGCTACAATGTCCAGATTTCCACCGACGCCGGCGACACCTGGACACTGCTCGAACCCATCGGCGGCTATCCCGATACCGACGGTGTCTGGGTGAACGGATGGCAACCGTGCTTCAACAACCTCGGCGCGAACAACAGTGTCTGGGAACCTGTCGAATTCGACCTCAGCGACTATCAGGGGCAACAGGTTTGGTTCGGGTTCTATTTCGCTTCGGACGCGTTCATCCAGCGGCCGGGAGTAACCATTGACGACTTGCAGGTGTACGTCGAGGAACGCGGATTCCCGATTGAACTGTACGCCGAAACAACGACCTCGTTGATCGGGGAAAACGGCGGCACGCTGGAATACTTCTACATCATCTACAATGAGTCACTTGACCCTGTCACCACCGATCTGTGGTCGCAGGTCCGGATGCCAAGCGGAAACGATTACGGCGATCCGGATCAGCAGCTGCTCACCGTTGAACCCGGATTCACAACCATTGCGGAACAGACAATGAATGTTCCCGTCAACGCCCCGGGTGGACGGTACCGTCTGGACGCCTTCACCGGCGAGTATCCGGGCATGATCGACGAATCCGCGTACTTCAACTTCAGCAAGGAACTCGACTCGCAGGGCGACATTCCCGCCCCACCGCCACCTCCCGGCGCAGGTCCCGGCGAGGAGACACATGCGCTGAGTGTGCATCCGAATCCGTTCAACGAAGCTGCGTCGGTCCGCTTCACCTTGCCGGTGGACGGACGGGTGTCCCTGCGGCTGTACAACGTGCAGGGACGCGAAGTGATGCGGTTGAACGACGACAAATGGACCGCTGGTTCGCACGCCGTTTCCTTCAACGCCGGCGATCTGGCCAGCGGCGTGTATTTCATCCAACTGCAGCAACCCGGCGGACAGTCCACGATGCAGAAGGTTTTGCTGCTGAAGTGAGTCCTGAGACGTTAGTCTTAAGATCTGAGATCTGAGATCTGAGATCTGAGAGCTGAGACCTGAGACCGGAGACGTGAGACTTGAGACTTGAGACTTGAGGAAATTAAGTGCCCGTGTTTGCTTGCAAACGCGGGTATGTTGCTCCAGGAACGGACGAACGTAACCGGCGTGTGATTCATGCCCACGACATTCATGTCGTGGATCCTCCGCTCGTGATACAACACCGACACCGTACCTCAACGGACATGCCCTCGGGCTTCAGCCCGGGATACACAGAAGTCAAAGGAACCACCGTACTAACGACCTCGGACTTCAGTCCGGGATTACCTGACGAGCTCACTGTCGATGCCCGCGGGAGCTATTTCTCGCTACCGCGGCTGATCCAAAACGTTGAATGATCGGTATCAGGGCTGCGTCAGCAAGCGGACACGGGCACGTCATACACACGGTCATGGATACACTACTTCCCTCACGAACACGCTTCACCTGGCTGCGAGCAAAAAAATGTCCCGGCGTGTACCGGGACATGGTTGTGTCTGCTTCGAATTTCAGAACCACCGAACTTCACACCGGCATGTTCTGCAACTTGTCAATCAGCGTGCGCACCGCCGCAGCGCGGAAGATCCCCCACGCCTGCATGCTGCCACTCAGCATTTCCAACCGGTCCACCCACAGCGGCAGGTTTTCCAGCGCAACTGGGGCGTAATCCTCAATGCCTTCGTCCGTGTCAATCGGCATCGGATCGGCGTCCCCAATTTCAGCCAGGTACAACCGGCTTTCAAACGGGAGCATGTATTCGTCCGGCCCACTGTACGTCAGTGTCGCCAGCGGGATCGAGCGAATGCCTTCCAGCCCGGTTTCCTCGTACAGTTCCCGGTGGTATGCCGCCTGAATGTCCTCGCCACGATCCACCCCGCCACCCGGAATGCGATAGATCCCGGACGGGTAGTCAATCTTGCGTTGCAGACAAATTCGTCCATCGCTGCGGCGTAACGCGAACACCACCTCGCCGGAACGGTCTGACCGGGTAAACGGCCTGAAGTTCACGCCCGGCAGCCGCACATGCACCGGTTCAAAATCGAGCGGCTTCCCTTTCAGCTCGGAGATCATCGTCCCGGCCGCGACACCATCCGGCGACACGTCCGCGTGACGGAATCCGAGATACTTGAACGCCTGTTCGATCGCAATCGCGCCGTGCAGGATGATATCGGCACGCAACGGATTGCCCGGCAGCTGGCGACGCTGGCTGACTGTCATCTGCGACAGCTTCTCGACCAACGCACGCACGATATCACGATCGAGGTAGTTGATCGCGTCCGGCCCATGTTCTTTCGCGAGCAGCATCGGCACGTAGCCGGTGAGCGTCGTCGCGGTCGCGCCAATCAACGTGACTTCGGCGTCACGTGGCGGACGTTCGACATGCTTCAGCTGTTCCCGGACAACGTTCTTGATGTGCTCCAGCTCCGCCGGAACCGGCGGATCACTGGTCGGTGCGGCTTTCCACAGGTGGCTGGCGCCCAGCTCGAGGCTGATGTACGATTCCGGAATCGCCCCGGAACCCACCGTCATCTCCACCGACCGGCCGCCGAGATCAAACGTCACCAGCGGCTTGAACCCGTGCCCGTTGACACGGCCCTTCTGCGTGAGCTGAAACTCACGCACGGCGAAAAACCCAGCGGCGGCTTCTTCCTTCGGCGTCAGGATGCGAGTGCTGACACCGTGATCCTCCTTGAGCCGGTTGATCAACTCGACAGCGTTGTTCGCCTTGCGCAAAGCAGCGGTTCCGACCGCGCCCTGCACAACCGCGCCATGTTCCTTCGCTTCCTGGATCAGGTATGCGGCAGCATCGAGAACGCGTTCGATGGTCGCTTCGTCGATGTTGCCCTCTTCATCGATCCCCCGATTAAGTCGAGTTATTCGCTCATCGAGGTGAACGGTGCGGAAAGAATCTGCTTCGGGATAGCTGCAAATCGCGAGTTTCATAGCATTGCTGCCAATATCGAGCATGGCATGGAGTGGTGTTACGACGGGGGTGGTGCGAGCAGGACGATCTTGTGCGACAGGCTGCATGGGGATTCCTCCCAAACTGATGGGCACTCGCCGGTGGAATGCCGCGGTGGTAGGACTCAGAAGCCAT
Source organism: bacterium (assembly GCA_020444425.1). Classification (GTDB taxonomy): domain Bacteria; phylum Electryoneota; class Electryoneia; order Electryoneales; family Electryoneaceae; genus BMS3BBIN04. The sequence goes on from JAHLLB010000004.1 coordinate 50,087, forward strand.
TCATTTTCGGGTCGCCTGCGGTCCAGTCCTGGCCGAGGCTGCGTACGAATTCCTCCACGGTTTCAACCACGTTGGTATCGAGATGCCCGTTTTCCACGGCGGCGTGCGCCATTCGCAACGCCTCCTTCATCGGTAACGGGCCTCGGTAGGGACGTTCAGTCACCAGCGCATCAACAAAATCGACAGCGGCGATGATGCGCGCGTTCAGCGGAATGTCCTCACCCACCAACTGATCCGGATAGCCAGTGCCATCCATCCGTTCGTGGTGATGACGAATGATCGGCAGGCTCGGCTGCAGGCTGCGCAACGGCTTGCAGATTTCCTCGCCACGGATCGGGTGCGTGCGCATGATCTCACGTTCTTCCGGGGACAACGGTCCCGGCTTCAACAGGATCGCGTCCGGAATCGAAATCTTGCCGATGTCATGCAGAATTCCGCCACGCTGCAACGCCTGCAAGTCATCCTCGCTCACACCCAGGCGCTTGCCGATTGACACCGAATACGATGACAACCGCTTGCAATGCCCTTCGGTGTAGGAGTCCTTCGCTTCCACCGTCATCGCGAGCGAGAAGATGATCGACTCAGCACGTTCAAGGTCGTCGGTAAACTGCTTCAAACGCAGGAGCGAACGGATCCGTGCGGCGAGTTCAGACAGCTGGAACGGTTTGGAGATAAAATCGTCCGCCCCGGAATCGATACCGCGCACGCGGTCTTCCACACCACCGAGCCCGGTCAGCAGAACAACCGGCACGAGGCGCGTATCCGGGTTGGCCTTTATGCGCTGGCACAGCTCAAACCCGTCCATCACCGGCATCATCACATCGCTGAGCACCAGGTCAGGTGGGCGGCTGGTCACCGCTTCAAATGCGTCTTTTCCGTTCTCGGCGAGCTGAGCCTCATACCCCAACGCCTCGAGCATCTGCCCGAGAACCTCGCGGGTATCAAGTTCATCCTCAGCAACGAGAATCCGGGGGATTGAGTTCATCGATTGGATCCTGTACTACCTTGAAAGATACGCACTCTAATTCAAGAATTGTCACAAAATTCCAGATTTGGTTTCTCTCGAGCGATTACGAAGCGAGCACCAGAGAAACGTCTTCCTTCTCACCTACGGAACCGACATGCCAAGCGGTCTCCCCGCGCTCACGCATCCCCTTCAAGAAGTCCTCCACACGGCTCTCCGGTAACGAAATCAGGAGCCCACCCGATGTTTGCGGGTCAGAGGCCAGTCGTCGCATCTCATCCGGAACCGAGTCTTGAATGCGCGCATCCTTCTCCACGAATGCGAGATTCCGCCGCTCCCCACCGCTGAAGAACGAGCCCGAGGTGGCGACCTTCATCGCGCCGTCGATTGCCGGTAAGTTGCCCGCATTGAGCGTCACCGTCACTCCCGAAGCCACGGCCAACTCACGCGCATGTCCAATCAACCCGAACCCAGTAACATCGGTCGCGGCGTGGGCGTCGCATTCACGTGCGACCTCCGCCGCCGCACGGTTGAGCCGGACCATCACCTCCGTCATCGCACGGACAGCGTTCTCGTCCGACGCGTCATTCATCATTGCGTTCGAAATCAGCCCCGTGCCAAGCGGCTTGGTCAGAATCAACGCGTCCCCGGGCTGCGCGCCGGAATTGGCCAGCATCCCCTTGCTTGGATCGAGCACTCCGGTCACCGACAGACCAAACTTGATCTCCTGGTCCGACACCGAGTGCCCGCCGGCCACTGCCACGTTCGCCTCAGCGCAAACCGCCGCCGCGCCACGCAGAATGTCCGCCAGCACCTCCTCCGGCAATTTGCCATCGGGGAAGGCGACGATGTTCAGCGCCGTCACCGGCGTCCCACCCATCGCATACACGTCCGACAGGCTGTTCGCCGCGGCGATCCGGCCATAATCGTAAGCGTCGTCCACGATCGGCGTGAAAAAGTCGAGCGTCAGAACAAGGGCGAGCTCATCCGTCAGCCGATACACGCCTGCATCGTCCAGAGTCGAGGGTCCGACCAACAAATTCGGGTGCTGCTGTTTCGGCAGCAGCGGCAAGATGCGATCCAGCACCGCCGGATCAAGCTTGCTCGCTCAACCGGCGCACCGAGTAAACTGGGTCAAACGGAACCGTTCGCTGGCTTTCTTCGTCGTCATCGTTTCCCGTTCCGAAATCGTTATGGAATGCAGTCGTATGTAGCACCGCGCAACCTTCCCGCGCAAGCACAACCACAAGACTCGAACCCAGTTAAAGTCAGCGAATACAAAACTTATCGAATTTTAACGCAAACTAAACTGGCATGCGTATTGCAAAACTCACCTTTGGTTTTTTAGAGTTCGTTTTTGGAACAAAAAACAAGTCATAGTCAAGATATCGCGAGTTATCGATGAGTTTATTGAGCGCCACAGACCTGGCGATCCAGGCTCGGAAAATCGCCCATGATTTGTGTGCAAAGATGCAGGCGTTGAACACAGGAAATGGCAACCGTCATGAGCTGGTTGACGCATGCAAGAGCCTGCAAGTTCGAGTTTCTCAGGTTGTGGACGAGCTCGAACGATCGCTGGTGCACGAAGATGAGACAGTTGCCGTCACCTTCTTCCCGTTCCGGCAGCAGGGCGACGACGTGACTGAACCGCAGGTTCGTGAATCCGGATCCAGCTATCGCGTCGGTGATTCCCCCGCGGAACAACACCGCGGCACCATGATGCTGCCATCGACACCACCCGAGGAGTCAGAATAAATCCAGGCAACAGATGTGATGTGTGGGAAGCGCGGAACGGGCGGAGCCAAATGGCCCCGCCCGTTCATTTGTATCATCCAGCCACTGCGTTTACTCAGGTACGCAGGAAGTTCTTCACCACATGAATCCCATCCGCCAGCTCATCCTCGTTCTCACGGAATGTATCCACCAGCACCACGCTCGCGTCCGGGAATTGCTTACGGAACAGATTGCACGCGTTCGGCTCATTATCGAACACCGCGATCACCTCACCCGCCTCGGTAATCGGCTTGATCAGGTCTTGCTTGAATTTGAACTCGTCCGCACCGTCCACATCGCTCATGAACAACGCGCCCACCTCGCCACGCGGAGCGGGCAGCTCGTACATACTCAACGAGCGTTCGGTGCCGAATGTCGACTTGTTCCGATTCCGCTTGCCGGCGAGATACAGCGTCGTTGACCCGGCTTTTGATAATTCCTTAATGAAGTCGACAATGCCCGGCGTCGGCAAATCAAACATGATGTACTGGTCGCTGGTCGCCTTCTTGTCGTACTGCTCCTGAATCCAGCCGAGGATGCCCTCTTCCACAATGCCGACGTCGCGCAGCGTGTCCTTAAGATCAAACTTCATCGTGCGCGGTTTGATTGACGCGATCGCGGTGCGGTGTTCATCCGTCAGCGGGATTTCCGGATTCTGATCCATGATCAGATCGGCGAGGACTTTCATCACCCGCGGACGTTTGTCCAACAGGCAATCGTCCACATCGACCACGACCAGCGGCAACGTCTTGCCACGGTTGAAGATTTCGCGGGACTTGTCGGCCAGCTGCTCAAACAGCTCGGCGGGATGTATCGTTCGGTTCTGGAGATCGTCGGCGTTCAGCATGAGATATGTCCTTCAGTTGTCGCCACGGGGGGGACAGGTGCAAAACCGGGTTCAGTCTCTTGGTTACCCGTGAATTTGTGATGAAAAGTACGAACTCTGAACCCCGAACGAAACTCGAGGGAGACGGGCAGAAGACAGTCATCGGTGCTCAGTGCTCAGTGCTCAGTACTCAGTACTCAGTACTCAGTGGTCAGTGGGCTGCGGGATGCGGACTGCGGGATGCGGACTGCGGGATGCGGACAGTGTACCGTAATTCGGTCGCCAGTGATGCGTGATCGCAGGCTGTGAGATGCTGTGTGACACCGCGTAGCGGTGAAGGGTGGTTAGCGTGTGGCTTCAGCCACACGAACAGGTCCGCCTCCCCTCCCCACCTCGCCTTAGTTATTCAGCCAGTAGGGCAACTTGCGGGGCGTGTCCGATCCGGACACCTCGGGATCTTCTGCCGAAGCTGCCCACGCCAGCTCCTTCACCTTTTCCGTCGCCAGTTCATGCCACGCGGCATACTCCGGCTGGTTTGCGGTGGCGAGGGCGAGGGCTTCGTAGGCGTCGTAAGCTTCCGTCGATTCCCCTTGTTTTTCCAGCAACGGCGCCAGCTTGAACAGCGCTTCCGGCTGGCCGGGGTGGACACGTAGCGCCTGACGGTAGGTGCGGATGGCATCCTTCTCCTCGTGCCGCGTGATTTGAGCCGCGCCGAGGGCCAGGTGAACCGATATATTCTGCGGATCGAGTTTCACCGCACTGCGGAAGGAACGGATCGCTTTGGTGAGGTCGTTCTGTTCGAGCCGCAGCATGCCGAGGAGATAGTGCGCGTGGGCCAGTCCGGAATCGAGATCGATGGCGCGTTTGACCGCTTTTTCCGCGCCGGGAAGGTCCCCTGCTTCACGCAACGCGAGCGCCTGGTTCAACCGATACCAGCCCTCGGGTTCGACCGCCTGCTCCGCCGCCATGCCGTACGCCCACGCCGCCTTCTCGTAGTCTTCCAGCTGGTAGTTCGCGTAGCCGAGCTCCGTGAACAGAACCGGGTCCTGCTCCCCATAACGGCGGGCCTGTTCAAGCGCTTCCACGCCCAGCCGGTAATGGCCTTCATGAATCAACCGGATGCCGCGGTCGCGCAGCTTGACCGGACTCTCCAGCGTCAACGACGGCGGTTTGTACAATCCAGATTTAGTAAACGAGCCACCTTCCTGGAAGAAGATTTTCGGGGAGGTGCCGGCTGCACCCGTTTCACTCCCAGCCGCATTCTCGGCACTGTCGGCGACCGTCCCCGTGAGCTCACCGTTTACCCAGGCGAGCGCTTTCTTCGCGTCTGCATTGACCGCATCCAACTCGAGCGCGGCCTCGAGCGCTTCCGCCGCCGCGCCGCGCTGACCGAGACGTCCATAGAGGACACCGAGGGCGACCAGCGACGCGCCATGCGTCGGCTCCAGATCAACCGCCCGCTGGTACGCAGTGACGGCCTGCTGCAGGTTGCCGGTCTCCGCTAACGCTCGGGCGTAATTGCGCCACGCCGACGCCATGTCCGGCGCGACGTCGGTGCCGTGCTTGTAGGCGTTGACCGCACCTTCCGCATAACCCGTGTCGGTAAACAGTATGCCAAGCAGATTCCACGCCGGGTAAAAGTCCGGCGCAATCGCGACCACCTGGTGCATCGCGGAGATGGCGTTCGCCTGCCGGCCAAACTGCTGTAGCAACCGGCCCGCACGGTACAACGCGCGGTAATGTTCGCCATCGAGCTCGTATGCCTCCCGGTAGGCAGCGTACGCCTGTTCGAGCTCTCCCTGCTCTTCGAAGCTCCGGCCATCCGCGAAGTACTGGTTGGCTCGACCGGTGTCCAGAATCGGCAACGTCTGCGCTGAAACGGCAGATATACCCAACGTGACAACGCACAGCATCAGAAGTAAATGTTTGTAAAACTTATACATAATCGATCCGGTTCGCGGACGTACGCACGGCTTCTACTCGAATTATCGGCAGCCAAACGCCGAACCTCGAGCCCGCCCTCTCTCCTATTGAAACGTCTCCGATTTTTTTAACCGAGCCTAACCTCCTTTCTTTCGTTGACCATTTTCATACGGTAGCTTTAGGCACGGTTCATGATACGGGTCCAACCTATCTTCGCGCGCACGCCGACCTGTCTACGTTCTTATCTTACAGGCCAGTACGGCATTTCTGATGAACCGGGAAAAACCAGTATGAAGAATCCAGATCCGAGGAGACTGATTCCATGGCACGCTTGATTCCGATATTCCTCGCCCTGTTGTTCCTCACAGCTTCCGCGTTCGCGGTGGACAACACGATGGCCGACCCAATGGTCAGGCCCTATGCTGTTACCAGCAACGCAACCGGCGTCACGTTGAGTTTTGACAACTTGACCGTGAGCTGGACTGCTGAGGGAGATGCCGTCGTACCCGAACTTCCGGGTGCAGGTGAACTGGGAGAGGCTGGGGGGCCACGTCTTCCGGTGTACAGCGAGCTGATCGCTGTGCCTGACGGACTCAACCTGGTGGTGGCGAATGTCAACGTCACCTGGCGGGACCTGGGCGTGCGGCAGCTCGCACACGATTCAGGCCAGGAGTTCGAGACACCGCTCGACATTCAGCTGTTCAAGAAAGCCGCACGTGAATCCGAGGAAACGGTGAGCGTCGGCAAAACAGGACGCTGGCGCGACCTGCGTGTCGCTTCGGTCGCGATCCGCCCGATGCGCGTTGACGAAGCCACCGGGCACGTGTATGTCGCGGACGATCTGGACATCGAATTTGCGTACGAACCGGACACCGACTGGTCCGACGACGGTCTCGACCCGCCGGGGATCAGCGAAGCGTTGCTGCCCCTGTATGAGATGTACGTCGTCAACGCGGTCGACTTCATCGACTACAGTGAGGTCATTCGCGGTACCTACCTGATGATCTACCCGCAACAGTGGGAAGATCCGGTGCGAACCCTGGCTGCGTGGCGCGCGCAAACCGGCTTCACCGTTCAGATGGCAACCACCGCCGAAACTGGCAACTCTTTCGACGATATCTACGACTACATCCGCAACGTGTACGAAAACGCCAACCCGCCGCTGGAATACGTTGTGCTCATGGGCGACATCGACGATTTGCCGCAAATCGCGACCGAGTACGTCGAACCGGGCACACCCTGGCCGATTGACCCGCAAATTGGGACCGACCAGAAATACACCTACGACATTTATGCCGGCAATTCCTACGAGGATGTGCTTCCGCAATACATGATCGGGCGCGTCTCGGTGGATACTGAAACCCAGTGTCTGACCATGGTCAACAAGATCATCCAGTATGAATCGCAGCCACTGATCGGCACCCATCCGGAACGCTGGACCCGTGCGGTTACCATTGCGGACGCGACGTACGCGATCAGCACCGCGTTGACCCAGGACTGGGTGAAGTGGCAGTTCGAGAATAACGGCTTCACCGACGTTCACCAGATCGTGCGTACCTGGAGCAATCCGGGCAACGCGCAGATGATCTCCAATGCGATCAACAACCATACCAGCTGGGTGTCGTACCGCGGATTCGGGTCACACACCTACTGGGCGGGACCGTATTTCTACGACGACGACGTCGAAGACGACATCAATAACACGGATGAGCTCGTTGTCATCACTTCCATGGTGTGCGGCGGCGGAGCGTACGATGAGCTGGACGACGATCCCTGCTTCGGTGAAACCTGGATCCGGCACGGCTCCCCCAACGACCTCAAGGGGGCGGTTGCCTTTGTCGCACCTTCGGAAATCGACACTCATACCCGCTGGAACAACATGATGCTGGGCGGGTGGTACACCGCGCTGTTTGACCAGGGGCTGCGTACCCTCGGCCAATGCATGCTGTCGGCGAAGATTCAGCTGCACAACAACTATCCGTACCTGTGGAATCCTGGCGGCACCAACGAAAACAGCGTCTGGTTCTACTTCCACACCTACAATATCCTCGGCGATCCGGCGCTGCAGCTGCGTGCCGAGGTTCCGAAAGTGCTTGAAGTTGACCATCCGGTCGATCTGCGCGAAAACGATTCCTACGTCGAAACACTGGTGCTTGACCAGTACGGCGTACCGGTCGGCAACGCAATGGTAGTAATCACCACAGATCTTACCAGCATTGTCGGGCAGGCGCGGACGAACGCGTCCGGCGTTGCCAACGTGCTGCTGGACGAAGCGTTGATCCCGGGCGGCCAGTACACCCTGACCGTTACTCGCGCGGATGTGGAACCCTACTCGTATACCTTCGGCGACGGTGGTGCCGGCGTGGTCAGCATGGTCAGTACAAACGGCGTTGAAGACGCGTCCGACCCCGACACCAACAACGATGGCTATCTCAACCCGGGCGAACTGATTACACCGGAAGCGTTGCTGGAGGTCGTCAAGGATGGCGGACTTGACCAGATGCTGGTTTCGATCAGCATTCCGTCCGAATACGGTTCCGTCGAGAATTCCTACCAGTTCTTCGGCACACAGGGGCAGGGAAACCAGGTGACGACGGACGAGCTTCGTATCCGGCTGAAATCCACCGTGGCGAACAACACACGCGTGCCTGTCACCTTCCAGGTGTTGTCCAACGACGGCAACCAGTCACATCTGGCCGAGCTGCAGCAGATCAAGACTCCGCAGCTGGTAGTTTCTGACGTGGTCTTCCAGTCCGATTGGTATCCGGGCGATCAGTCGATGGTGGATGTGCGCCTCGATAACCTGGAAACGCTTGTCGGTGCCATGTCGGTAACCGCGCAGTTGATGGTCGATGATCCGTTCGTCACCGTTCTGGACGGCGATGGAGCCTGGGCAGCCATCTCCGGCGGCGCAACCAATGTCGGAATGAACGATCTGTTTGCGTTGGAAATCTCGGATCAGGCGTACCCCGGCCATGTGGTCGAGGGCACGCTGATGCTCACCACAGACCGCGGATTCGATATCGAGCTCGGCGTCGAGTTTGAGGCGATGGGTTCCGGACCGGATGTCCCGACCGGACCCGCCGGCCCGGGTTACTACATCTTCGAAGACACCGATCCCGGCTACGATTACACACCCAACTTCACCTACGAGTCCATCGTCGGGAACGGAGGCTGGGATGTTGGTCTCGACGATGAGGACGAAAACGAAGACGATGTCGTCACCGTCGACCTGCCGTTCACCTTCCCCTACTGGGATCAGTTCTACGATGAGGTGTCCATCTGCTCGAATGGCTGGATCACCTTCGGCGATACCGACTTCTACTTCTTCCGCAACCGGCCGTTGCCTGGCGCGTTGACCCCGGTTGGTGCGGTCTGTGCCCTCTGGGACAACCTTCTCTTCGACACCAACAACTCAGGCGTGTTCGCCTACCATGACCAGATGAACGGCTATTTCGTGATCGAATGGTACCGCGTCTGGCATGAACGCGACCTGCAGTGGAATGGCAACCTGCTTAACGATCCGATGCATTTCCAGATCTTGATTCTGGATCCGGCAATGCATGGAACCGCTGGTGACCTCGGCAAGATCGCCATCCTGTACGACGATATCCGAAACGGGGATGGGTCGGAAAACTACCTCACCATCGGCCTGACAAGTCCCGACGGCCGCGAAGGCCTGCAGTATGAGTTCGCCGATGAACCGGCTTCGACGGCAGTTGGAGTCGAGGATGGCCGCCAGCTGATGATCGCCGCGACCAACGTCGCCGAACCCGCGCGGCTCGAGTATTCGCCGCCGCTGGTGCAGATGAATGCTGAAGCCGGTGGAAACGGCAGCGCGGAATTTACGATCCGCAACGTCGGTGGCCGGGCGACCACCTTCGACATCTGGCCGGAAGGCATTGACTATTCATGGGGGCTGCCAGGCGAAATCGACAACTTCGGCGAGCCGGATGATCTCGGCTACCGCTGGTACGACAGCCGGGAAACCTTCGGACCGGAATACCAGTGGGTCGACATCGAACAGGCTGGGAATGAAGTCACGATGAACACCGGTGATCCGGATGGATTCGGGTCCATCTCCGATGAAATCGACCTTCCGTGGGACTTCGACTTCTACGGCGAAACCTATTCCAGCTTCTGGATCTGCGAATCCGGCTACATCACCTTCAGCGAGCCGGTGGACGGGTACGGCGAAAGCGCGAACACGTCGTTGCCGCGACCCTATGCCCCGCTGGCTTCGATCTTCCCCTACTGGGATAACATCGGCACGGATGAAGGCGGCACAGTTTATGTCCGCACCATGAATGCAGCCGTAGTGGTGACCTGGTCGGGGATGCACCAGCTCGACTGGGATACGGACGATGGTCCGTACACCTTCCAGGTTGTGTTGACGTCGGACGGCGCGATTCACACCCAATACCAGGAAATGATCGGCGACCTGGACAGCGCCACCATCGGTATCAACGACGAAACCGGTGACATAGGATTGTTGACCGCGATGAATACTGCGGTGCCGGCGTTCCTCGAGGACGAACTGGTGGTTCGCTTCTCGCCGGGTCTGCCGTGGTTGACAACCACGCCCGCGACGCACAGCATCGGCAAGGGCGAATCGATCACCGTTCAGCTCTCCGCCGATTCGGATGACATGCTGGCAGGCCTGCACCAGGGCCGCCTGTTGCTGCTGAGCCAATTGACCGATGAAGCGTACGCAATTCCGGTCGACTTCCTCGTCACCGATGAGTCCCTCGGTTATGCGCCGCAGATTGGTGATCTGGCCGGCGAGTCGATCGCTCCGGGCGGAACGTTCATGCCGATTGCGCTCGATCCGTACGTTGAAGACTGGGACGATGCGGACGCCGACCTCGACTGGGTCTGGTACGGTTCAGACTCGCTGGACGTGTCGATTGACGACAACCACATCGTGACGGTTACGCCTGTGGCTGGCTGGAGTGGTCCGACGACAGTCTTCTTCCGCAGCACCGACCCGATGCTTAATTACCAGACGCAGCCGCTGGTCTTTGACACTGGCGACGCCAACGATCCGCCACGCTTCCTGACCGCCACCCCGGACGCCCTCGGCGAAACCGGGTTGGATATGACGGTCAACTTCAGCGTCACCGTTGAAGATCCGGAAGAGGATACCTTCGAACTCGAATGGTATCATGACGGCGGTTTCATCGGCAGCGGCACTTCGGTCGATGTCACCTTCGACACCGAAGGCACGACCACGATTCTGGTCATCGCGCAGGACGCTAACGGCGCTGCAAGTGAGATCCGCTGGACGGGCAATGTCTCGGATGTGGGCGTGTTCGATTCCTCGGACGCCCCGCTGCCGGAAACCAGTTCGCTGGAAGCGGTCTACCCGAATCCATTTAACGCGTCCGTGGTGTTGCGCTATGCGTTGCCGCGGTCGTCGAATGTGCAACTCGTGGTCTACAACCTGCTTGGCCAGGAAGTCGCGCGTCACATGCTGCCGGCTTCTCCGGCGGGACGGCACGAAATCGTGCTGGATGCGACCACCTGGGCCAGCGGCCTGTACTTCCTCGACTGGAGAGCGGGTGATGTTCGCCAGGTACGAAAAGCCGTGTTGCTGAAATAGGTATTTACGATACAACACGCTATATTGTGAGCCCGGATCTAGTGGTCCGGGCTTGTTTTGGTCATGATCGGACGACGTCCATTCGAGATGAGACGACAGCGAGGAGTGGATAGCATGGGACGCAAGGACGCAATCTTCACCATCGCATGGTTGGCAGTGATTTCCGTGATGTTCGCGGGTTGCGGCGGTAGTTCTGGGGTAGGTGGCGGTGGAGGGGGACTGGATTACGGCCCACCTTTCGGCGAGATCTTTTTTAATGACGGCAGCGGCAATCTCGCGACCGTAGCCTCGGTCGAGAGCAACGCGGATCCGCTGTATTTCCCCGGCATCGGACTGAATGGCGCGGTGTCCGATCTTGGGTTTGGATTCATCCTCAGCCAGAATTCGAATGATACCAATGCGGATGTGGTGGCCTACGACATCGAATCGAGTATGCTGTATGTGATTGATGAAGATGGCGAGGAAACCAGCAGCTACTTCGATGGTGAGGAAGCCGTTGAAAACCTGTACGCGCTTTCCAGCGGAGGTTCACGCCTTGTGTACGTTCGCGAGCTGGGTTCGGACCACGAGCTGATCCTCGCCGGTGTGACCACCAGTACGGTTGTGCAACTGGCCGCACTTGGCACGGGCGAACGCTACTACGGGCGCCCGGCGATCTACATCTCCGGCAGCAAGAACCGCATCGTGATGATGATTGAAAACACGGACACGCAGGATACGAAGCTGGTTTGCTACAGCAATGAAGGCGATGTCCTCGGCACATTATCCATTCCGGTGCAGGCGGTGTCCATGGATCCGGATGGCGACTACATTGCATTCATCGACGCGGAAGAACAGAACGAAATTATCTTCTACGACGATGATCTGGAGAACGAGCAGTGGCGCGCTGATTTCAGTGAATTTGGCACCGGCGTTTCCGCCCTGTCCTGGAGTCCGGACGGCGAAAAGATTGCGTTCTTCACCGGCGCGGCGGGTACCACCGGCAAGCTGGTCGTGTACGACCTCGGCGACGACGCCTTCCAGCAGGTCTTCCACGACGATACTTACATCTTCCCGATCGGCAGTGACAAGCTCTGGGCGGCTCCAGCATGGAACCCGAACGGCAACGAGTTGGCCTTCACCGTGCGCACCGGCGATGGCATGTACAATGTCGTCAAGACCGATCTGGCCGGCGTGACCACAACGCTGTATGAGGATGTCGGCGACACCCGTTACGTGGTCTGGATGAGCGAATAGCTTGAGGCTTGAGGCTTGAGGCTTGAGGCTTGAGGCTTGAGGACAATATACATCGGAATCGCACACTTACCACGGACTCAAGTCCGTGGTAATTTTTTGTACTCGCTTTTCCTTTCTTTTCCTATCTTTTCCTGTCTTTTCCTGTCTTTTCCTATCTTATACTTTTTCTTCGCGTCTTCCCATCACTTATACGCGATCACGATCCGGTCGAGGTCGGCATAATCCTGGTGCAGTTCGACGCGTTTCGCCCAGCTCTGGTGTAGCTTAACCACCGTTTCGCCCTGCCCCGCTCCGATCTCGCCAACAAACGCGCCGCCGGTAGACAGCCAGTTCTTCAGCCGCCGGGTCAGCTTGCGGTGTATGTCGAACCCGTCCTCGCCGGCAATCAACGCTTCCTTCGGCTCATGATCCTTGATGTGCGGCGGCAGGTTCTCCCAGTCCTGAAGCGTCACGTACGGCGGATTGGAGACGATCAACGGCACCGGATGAATCGGCGGGCGGAAGGTCACGCTGAACGCGTCTTCGAGGATCAACCACAGCCGGTCGATGTGCTCCCGTTTTGTCACCGGATCAAGGGAACGGCGCTGGTACAAGACCGCGTTGTCCGGCAGGTCAGCGGCATGTTCGTCTTTCTTCGGGTCGACTTTGAAAAAGCCGTAGCGGGTGGCGTTCGCTGCCGTGGTCTTGATCGCCTGCAGCGAAATATCGACCGCGACCACTTCCTGCGCGATCCGCTGTTCGAACAGGGCCAGCGTCATCGCGCCGGACCCGCAGCCGATCTCCATTGCCCGGCGGACACCGTCCCCGGAGATTCGCTTCGCATGGTCAATCAGAAGCTCGGTTTCCGGACGGGGAATGAGCACACCCGGCTGGATCTCGAGCTCGAGACCGAAGAATTCGGCCTGGCCAGTGATGTATTCCAGGGGTTCGTGCTTCAGCGATCGTGCGAGCATGCGGTCAAACGTCTGCTTCTGCCTGCCGCCGACAGGTTGGTGTGGATTGAGGTAGATGTGATACCGTTCCACGCCCATCGCGTGAATCAGCAACAGCTCGGCGAGGTTACGCGCATCCTCCCACCCCGCATCGTGAAGACGGGCAGTGCTGTCCCTGATGATTTCCGCGCGCGTCACTGGCCAGCCTCCCGGGTCACGACACTCCTTCCCGCAGCCGGTCTTCGGAATCACGCAGACGCAGAGCGTCGATCAGGTCGGTCAAATCTCCGTCAAGGACTTCATTGAGACGGTACAGGGTGAGGTTGATCCGATGATCGGTGACCCGGCCCTGGGGGAAATTGTACGTGCGGATTTTTGCGCTGCGATCGCCGGAACCCACCAGCAGCTTGCGGCTTTCGGATCGCTTCGATCGTTCTTCCTCGAGCGCTTTCTCATACAAACGGGAACGCAGCACATGCATCGCCTTCGCCTTGTTCTTGTGCTGGCTCTTTTCGTCCTGGCACGACACCACGACATTGGTCGGCAGGTGAGTGATACGTATCGCCGATTCGGTTTTGTTCACATGCTGCCCGCCCGCGCCGGACGCCCGGAAGGTGTCGATGCGCAGATCGCCATCGTTGATTTCGACGTCCACCTCTTCCGCTTCCGGCAACACGGCAACCGAGGCCGCCGAAGTGTGGATCCGGCCCTGAGATTCTGTAGCCGGGACACGCTGGACACGATGCACGCCGGACTCGAACTTGAGCAAGCCGTACGATCCCTCGCCCTTGATCGAGACTACCACTTCCTTGAACCCGCCCATGTCGCTGCCGCTGACGGAGATCGACTCCATCTTCCAGCCCATGCGTTCGCAAAAACGCTGGTACATGCGCAACAGATCCCCGGCGAACAGACCGGCTTCCTCGCCACCCGTGCCGGCGCGAACCTCGAGGATCGCCGTCTTCTCGTCGGATTCGTCCGGTGGGATCAACGCCAGTTGCAGCTTCGTTTCCGCCGCCTCGAACTGCGGTTCGAGTTCCGCGACCTCCGCCGCCGCGAGGGAGTGCATCTCGTCCTCTTCCGGCGTGCCAGAAACAAGCTGCCGCGCGCCCTCAAGATCCTGCTCGATCTTGTTCAGTTCGGCAGAGGCGTCGATGACATCCTTGAGACGGCGATGTTCCCGTCCCAACTTGCTCATCGCGCGTGGATCGGTGACGACGGACGCATCCGACATTTCGCGTTCGACATCGGTCAAACGCTCTTTCGCCAGCAATACCTGACGTTCAATTAATTCTCGGTTCAGACCCATGGAGCTCGCGGGTGGGTTGGTTCCACGTTCCGTTCCGGCTCATCTTGCAGATTCGCCGCATCCGTATGATGGTGCGGAATATAGGCGTTCGCAACAGGCAACGGGGCACACGGCCCCGCATTCGTGCACCACGTGAGAACCCGACCATGTTTGGACGTATCGTCGCGACCATCATCCTGATCATCACCCTCGCACTGCTGTATCTCGCACCGCAGGGGCTGCTGACCAAACCCATTCTCGAGGAAACGGTCGCCGGCCCGATCCTGATGCAGACCCTCGAAACTCTGGACGAAGGGCTCGCCTACCGTCGCATCCAGGACGACGGCGCGGTGATTGACGCCGAGTCGCTCGCGGTCTACAATGACCGTATCGTAGACGGGGACGCGACCGTCAACCTCGTCCGCTTCACCACCCTCGACACCACCATGACCGAATTTCCGCACCTGGCCGGACAAGACAGCGAGATCTGGCCGCGCGGCGAATTCCTCGTCGCCAAGTTCCCCTACCGCGGCAACTGGTCGCCACGACTCGGCAAATGGAAAGTCTACAAGGGCCTGGGCAATGAAGCCCGTGCGCGTGGACTGCTGCCCGCTCCAGTACTTGAGATTCATGACGCCACCGCCGAAGAAATCCGTTACCTGATGCCGGTGAAAAAACAGTAGACAGTTGACAGTCGTCAGTGCTCAGTCCTCAGTACTCAGTGCCCAGTGCTCAGTCGTCAGTGCTCAGTCGTCAGTAGCCAGTGATTGAGGATTATCCACCTCAGCAAGCTGACTCAGACACCTTCTTCATGCCCACGACATTTATGTCGTGGCTTATCCATCCGTTCACGCACCCGTTCATGCGTTCATTCATGTGCCCCTGATGGCTCCGCCAGCAGGGATCATCCATTTTCGCAGCAATGAGACCCAACGTAACGACAACACCAAGTAGGGCCACGTCGTCCGCAACCCAACCAAAACACAACAGCCTCCGGTGAATCATGCCGGAGGCTGCTGCCGAGGAGAGGGGGTAATGAAGTATGTCTGCTACATTGCATCTCGCTTGTTATTGGTACTGCGGAACCGGTTTGCATGCCAACTACCAGTGCGGTTCCCCTGAACTTGGAACATGCTTTGTGCATGGTGTTTTCGTAACGTTCCCTAGAACTCCCAGATGAAGCCGAGGCGCAGCGCGTCTTCCGGCAAACCGACAAACATCATCTCGCAGCGCAGGTTGTTGCTCAGCGGCAGGATCATGCCGAGGTCGAAGCGCGGGATGTAAACTTCCGTGCCACCACTCAGCTCCGCGCCGCCATCATCGGTGTAACCCGCCACCAGGTCTTCGGCGTAGGTCATGCCGCCACCCAGGAAGAACACGCCCGGGCTGAAGCCGAGGTACGCCGACGCCTTCGGGGTGATGCCACGCACGTACGTGTTCGTGCTGTAGTCGTTGTCCTGCACGCGCTTCTCGGTGACATCAAGGCTGTACGCGAGGTTGCCGGTGTACGCCGTCAGGGTCAGGTTCGGACGCAAGCCGTTCGGCTTGCCGATGCCGATGCTGAACGAACTCGGCAGTTCAACCGTCAGCTGGTCACCCATGTAGTAGGTGTTTTCGTAGGTGCGGGTCACCTGGTTGATGTCGTCAACACGGTCAATGTCGAACGACGCTTCGTTGTCATTCAGGCTCAGCGGCAGGTATTCGTCAATCGTCGCTTCCATCGAACCCTTCAGGTTGCCGCCGATGTTGATCGAGGCGCTCGCCGCAAGCGTCCACGCCGTTTCCGGGTTGCTGCCAAGCTGCAGCGTCGCGCCAAGCTGGCTGTTGTAGAATGCGCCCTTGTAGCTGCCGTCGATCGCGCCGCCAAAGTCGTTGTGCCAGGAATCGGCACCGTTGTTAAAGGAATAGCTGTCGCCACCCACCGAAACGTCGCCGTCAACCGTGTAGCCGCCATTGACATTCAGTTCAAGCGAGGTGCGGGAAGCGCTCAGCCCGAAGCTCCAACGGCCGTACTCACGCGCCGCGCCCAACAGGAACCGGTGGCTTTCCGCGTTCAAGTTCATGTCCATCTCGCTCGCCAGATCCAGCGAAATCGATTCGGCCGGGTTGTCACCTGCCTGGGTCACACTCTGCGTGAAACCATCGTGCATCGCGCTCATGTCCAGCGAGAAGGGCTTCGAATAGCCCGCGCCGAAACGCCAGTCCTGCACCGGTACGATCACCGCGAAGGACGCCAGCGGATTCGTCGTCCGGCCTAGCGAACCTGCCAGTTTCGGATAGTCTACGCTGTTCGACTGGGCATAGCCTGAAATCGCCTGGTCGACGCTTTCATTTACGGAATTCTGAATCCCGCCCGGGACACTGTTGATCGCCAGACGCGGCTGGATCGACACACCAACCGCCGCGCCATCACGCACGATCATCCATGAAGACGGGTTGCTGAACACGGCGAAGGGGTCAGAACGGGTCGCCGTCACCGAAGCGGTGGTCGCCGAGCTGATGCCCGGGCCGGAAAGCAACTGGCTGGCCGCGGACAGATTCATCTCCATCCGGCCACCGACAAAATTGTTCAGGATCGCATCGTCGGCGCTCGCCGCCGAAACAAACAGGGTGATCAGGGTGATGATCAGGATCAGGGTGCGCAGGTTCGTCTTCATGGTGCCCTCTCTCGTTTCCTCAAAACTCCAAGACTTCGAACCGTTGGTTTCTAACTTCCGTCGATGATTCGGTCGACTCGATTCCAACAAATCCGAAGTGCTTGTCAAGGTTCCCGGTGCCTTTTGGTCAACCGTCCGGGCTGGTACGTCAGCAATTCTGATAAAACATACGGATCAGTTTTATCAAAAGCAAATTTTCTTTGGGGTTTTCGGTGTATCGCGGATGTTTGGGAATTGACCCGCAACTACTTGATAATTCAACGTTTCAAAACACCAATAACCCCAAACGGCGGAGTTCTCCCGGAGACAAGAGCCTCTTTTTCAGCCATTCTCCCCCAAGAGTCCGAAAAGAGTCGAAGAAAACGAATATCCGAAACGGCGAAACCTGAGTGGTGTACGACGGGTGTTTGACCTACACTTCTCTGACGAGGATGGTTTGGGATTTTCTATCTATTAAGGAGAGGGGACTCAACTTCGGAAATTATGTGTTTCGATCCGAGTTGTTCGGAGACGACAAAAAGAAAAGCCCGCGTCTGCGGGCAATGTCTGACGGCAAACAACGGGTCTGGTCGTACGTCATTCCGAACGGAACGAAGAGTAGTGAGGAAGAACCCGCTGTAAGGGGATAGAACTGGTGGTACATCCTGTTACGAAATCCGATGCTCGGCTGGACCTTTTTCAGCCGCAAACCGACGCGGCTTCAAAATGACGCATCGACCGCATTTCTTCACCTTCGATCCAGCGCTTCCACGAGGTCAGTTGCTACAAGCTGGCGAGCATCTCGTACACGTTGGCTGCTGCAGACAGGCCAGACAGGGCAGCTGCTTCGACCATGAAACCAGCCATCTTCTCGCCGCTGAAGGCGTCCCCAGCCAATGCCAGCGGTGCGGGCAAGTTTGAGGTCACCGGTTCGTCGAGCGGATTCAACGGCCACGCGTACCGCCAACGGTGCAGGGTCGTCGACACAGGCTCAGACTGCAAATGCGGTTGGATGGACTTGATCACCTGTTGCAGCACGGCGTCTGAGGCGTTTTCCACTTGTTGCAGCGAAAACTTCGGTGTCGCCTGAACTGTCACCGCCGATTCGGCGGCCTGGCCCAGTTTCCGGGTGTTGTCCAGGATCCAGCTGACGTTCTCATTCTCGAGACGCAGCATGCCTGTCCCATTCAATCCGCTCGGGCCGGACAGTTGCAGCAATAACGTGTAGATCGGCTGGTAGCGGATGTCGCGCAGGCGTGCATGCAGGTCTTCCGGCACGTTGGTGACATGTTGCAACAGTTGAACACTCTGCGGCGCGGGCAGGGTGAGGATGAGGCCATCCGCTTCGTACGCATTGGCGGACTCGGTCCACAGCCGCCAACCGCCGGGCCGGACATCCACACGCATCACGCGTTCCTTGAGACGGACATCCACATGTTGCGCCAGCAGTTTCGGCACATCGGTCATCCCGTTGACACCGTGCCACGCTTCCGGAGCTAGCTTGATGTGGCCATTGGTGCCGGGCATTAACTCGTCGACAGCAATCGGCTGCAACGCGCCCTGCTCGACCCAGTCCTGAACGTAACGGTGGAACACGGGATGGGTGGTGAAGAAAAACTGCGCACCGTGGTCGAAGCTTAGGTTTCCAATGCGGCGTGTGGCCATACGGCCGCCGACACCGGACGCCTTGTCCAGCACGATGACATCAATCCCCCCTTCCGCAAGGTGACGCGCGGCCATCAAGCCGGAGATGCCGGCTCCTACCACGATCACGCGACGTTTGCGTCCACCGGGTCCAGTCATAACCTCACTCAATTCCTTCTTAGGGTGTTTTCACGTGTCGTTGTAACGCTTACCTATACCGGTCGTACCGATCCCGCTCGGAAGTGACCGGAATCCGGACCAACCGCGCTTCCGGGCTGTTGCCGAAGACGCCGGACATGAAGTGCAACCCATCGGTTGTGAAGCTCGCCGCCGCCGAGCTAGCGAGCCGGATCATCCCGGCAATCCAGGCCGGGAAGACTTCATGTAGCCGTGACTCCGGCGCGAAATCCCTCCGCGCCTCGGTGGTGTGTGTGGTGGGTGGTGAAACATCCATCAGAAACACCCCTGCTAAAAACCTCGCAGGCAACCGTATCAGGGCAGAACAACAACGCATCTGCAGGTAGTGGGGCAAAAGGCAGGCCAGAACGAAACGAGGCAATGATTTCGCGATGAACAGCAAAAGCAGATTATACCAATCGTTACCCGCCTTTCCGGATTGGTCAACTTTTCATTTTGTTCGACTCCCCAAAGTTGCCAAATCTGCCAAAAGTTTCGATTTGATGGGGAGAACGAGCGGGCTCTGTGAAAAGCAAAGACGCCACGGTTCGATGAACCGTGGCGTCCCGTTTTGTGACAATCTGACGCAAACGTCAGCGTAACTACTTGAGCAACACCAGCTTGCGCACGGCTTTTTCCGGTCCAGCCTGCACCTGCAGGAAGTAGACACCGGATGCATGCTTGGCGGCGTCCCACGTAAGACGATGGTAACCGGCGTTGTACCGTTCACCCGAAGCCAGACGCACAACCTCACGGCCGAGGATGTCGTACACCGCGACCTGCACCAGGCTCGCCTCCGGAAGCGCGATCTCGATACTGGTGGACGGGTTGAACGGGTTCGGATAGGCTTCACTGATCGCGAATTCATCCGGCAACAGGCTCATCTCATCGACTCCGGCGAGCATGCCCGGAATCGCATGAGCGGAGCTGTCAGATTCACCACCGGCGTAAATCGCGGTCACCCAGTAGTTCGGCTCCGCACCCGGAGAATCGTCCGTCCATACTGTCTGGTTCTGCACCAGTGCCTGCTCGATACCATCCTCATAGACACGGTAGTAACCGATGAAGTCTTCGATCGCTCCACCGACCGGCGCATCCCAGCTGAGACCAATCGTGCCACCATTGTCCTGGTAGACCACGTTCTGCGGCGGATACAGCTTCGCCAGCGTGACCTGCGGCTGAGTGACCGTCTGGTATTCGTTCAGCTTGAAGCGGCGGTCAACCGTTTCATAGCCCGGTGCGGAATAAACCAGTTCAAATGTCGCCGGCATCACCGTGATGCTGTACGTTCCGTCCTGGTTGACCGGAATCTCACCGTACGGCGAGCTTACCGTAATGTCGACGTCCGGGTCCGGCACATCGAGCGCGACCATACCCTGAACCGTCGCACGCGGCACGTAGAACAGGATCGCGGTACCATCCGTAATCGTCGATACCGTCTCCGCGTACGATCCGTCGCCATCGGCGTCGAAGTACAGCAGGCCGAGGCCGGCCTCTTCGTCCGGCGACTCGATACCGACCGTCGCGTTGCCGAGATCGTTCACATCCGCATACTGGAACAGGATGCGGGTGTTTTCATCGTGCGGCAGATACGGCGGCGGATTCGGGAAGTCGCGATCGTTGAAGATGACCTGGAACGTTTCCCGGGTGCCATCGTCCGGCCACTGGCGGCTGTCATACCATTCCACGATGAAGATGCCGGTCGTGGCGTCATGGTAATACGACAGGTTGGTTTCAGCCGCGCGGAAGTCTTCCCAGAACGGGGCAACCATCGCGGGCGGACCATCCGAGCCCGGTATTGCCGTGTTGGAATAGTCAGCCGGTTCGTCATCACCGGTCACATCGCCGAAGCAGAAGAACCCGTTTTCGTTGACGGTCAGCTGCGTGTAGTCGTTGCCGTAGTAGCCAACGGTGAACGGCAGGTCGATGACCACCGCGTCCTCTTCACCAGCCAACGTCACGCGCGTACCCTGGCCGCCCTCGAGCGGATCAATCGCACGCCAGTTGAACGTCGGCGAGAAAGCATGGTTGTCGCTGGACTGCACCGCGACATAATTCACCTGTTCGGACGGACCGGTGATCTTGTCGCCGTCTTCCAGCAGGAAGATTGCGACATTCACGGACTGGCCCTGATTCGTGTAGGCTTCCACCTGACCGGTCACCGAACCGTCAGTCGCGGTCACCGTGAACACATCCCCAGTCGGGAACAGCATCTGGAACCGGCCCTGCACGTTCGTGGTCGTGTTCAGCAGCGGAATCTCTTCCACCGTCACCGTCGCACCAACAACCGGATCGCCGTTGCTGTCACGCACGATACCCGCGACCTGGCCGAGCGGGCGAGTAATCAGCTGGAAGTCGATTTCTTCCGAGTCCTGGCCGGCGGGAATGATGTAGGCATGCTGGTAGTAGAAGCCCGGGGCTTCTGCCTTCAGCTGTAGCGTTTCCGAAACCGGCAGGTACATGAAGTAGTCGCCGTTCGCGTCGGTGACCGTACCACCGCCGGAACCAACAACCGTCACCGTCGCGCCGGCAATCGCCTGGCCGCCGTTCTGACGAGTCACCGTACCGGTAATCGTCATCACGCCTTCCGCCAGCGGAACGTTCGCGGCGACGGAGAAGTCCTGCGGGCCGACGGGAACGTCGGTACCCGAAACACGCAACGTCCACTGACCCGCTACCGGGTTCATCACCTCAACCTGCTCGACGTTGTCGCGCACGTTGGTGCCGGTCGTCGCCGGAGCGGACGGGTTGTTCCAATCCAGAATCCACGGGTCGTATTCGGTGCCGCTCGGATCGACCAGCACCAGGTCGAGGTCGTTGATCAACGTGACCGGCGCCAGGTACGAAGCCGGCGGGTCCGCCCACGCCGTTGTTACCTTCAACATATCGAGACCGGCCGGGACGGTGAAGGTCTGGGTGACCAGTCCGTTGTCGCCAACAGACGATTCGAGGTAACCAAAATTCTGAATCGTTTCGATGGCACGAACCGCGTCGACACGACCATACCCGAACTGGTAGTCCGGACCGTGGTTAAACAGGTCTTCCGCCGAGTTGCAGAGAATCGCCTTGACCGTCGGCGGATTCGGGAAGTCCGTCATCGCGGAGAGGCCCCACTGCTCGACGAGCAGCGCGTTCACACCCGCGACAGCCGGCGTGGCCATGCTCGTACCGCTCATCGTGGTGTAGCCACCACCGGTGTTGCACGAAACGACGCTCACACCCGGAGCCGAAATATCCGGCTTGATGCGGCCGTCATCCGGCGGACCCCAGGACGAGAAGGACGACATGTTGTCGTTGTCATCACTCGCGCCGACCGAAATGATATTTTTCGCACCGGCGGGCACGCCGAGTGTGTTGTACGTCGTGCCGCAACGACCGGCGCCGCGTTCGTTACCAGCGGCGAAACCAACGATCACCGGCTCACCAACCGCACCGCGCACGATGCTGTCGAGCAGCGCGCTGGTCAGTTCGTAATCGCCTTCCCAGTCGCAGTCGTACCCGTTCGCGGCCGTGTTCGAACCGATCGAGTTGGTGAAGATGTGCGCGCCATGAACCTGCAGCGCTTCCTGGTAGTTTTCAAAAATGTCCTGCGGGCTGTCGTACAGGCAGTACGGGTTGCAGGATTCGTATTCGTAGCTGATCAGCGTAGCTTCAGGGGCCATGCCGCGGTACGGATCCGCGCCGTTGCCGAGCACGGTGCCCGCGACGTGGGTCGGGTGTGACGAGATGCCGCCGGTTTCACCCTGCGTACCACGATTTTCGAAGTCCGGATGGCTGATGTCGACCAGGCCGCCATCATACACACACACCGTGACCCCGTTTCCACGCAGATCATACGGCGGATTGTTGACTTCGTCCACATTCATCGCGGCGCGTACGCCCGCGTTGACCATACCCATCGGCGGGGCGATGTAATCAACCGCCATCACGCCCGGGTCCTGCGTCAACTCATCAACCAGATCCGGAGAAATCTGCGTGTACCACGTGTTCAGCGGCGAGACATAGTCACCGACCACAGCACCGAGCTGCGCCAGCAACGCTTCGCCGTAGCTTTCATCCAGCTGCTTCGCGAACTGTACGGCGAGCAGGATTTCATCCCCGGCGATCGCCCATTGCGGCATCTCCTGCGACGTCACACGTGGAGCGACGCGATCTTCCGGCATGTATTCACCAGCCCAGCGAACATCGGCGCTGGACAGAGCGTTGGACTCAACATTCGCTTCCAGCCATGCGACCCACGCGCCACCGCCGATGTACTGCTGCAGGTGGACGCCGTTGCTACTCAGCGTGCGCTTGACAGCTGCATCCGGGTGGGAAGTAAACTGAATCAGCACAGCCTGCGGCTGGCCGGTTTCGCGTTGCTGGAAAAATTGGAGTTGGTTGGCATCCGGTGTAAACGTGCGCACTGGCAAGTCGATCCGATACGTTTTCGGAGCGGCTTGCACCGTTGTCAACCCGCCAGTCAGCCAGAACACGACCAACAGTAGAGCGACGCCTAAAACAACTGTTCGCCTCATCTCAGATCCCCTCACGTTTTACCCGTTCTCCCGCAGCCTTTGCCGGGGACAATAGTCCCGAAATATAGCGAAACGGCCCGTGCGGGAAAGCGAAACGGAGAATTTTTGAGAAGAAAGACACAAACTTTGTTCCAGGCGGGAAAGTATGAAACATTCTACGGAAACACTTGAAAACAAATAGCTTGGGGCGTAGATATGGTAAAGAAGAAATGACTCGGGGAGCGAAAGCTGCGGCAACTGCGGCTACATCACAATTTCGAGCTCCATCGCTTCCTCGTCCTTGAAATCCATCAGCTTCGGCGGTTTCAATTCGCCGTCGCTGCCGTTGTGCGTGAGGATGATCGCGGGATTGGTCTGCAGCTCCGGGTTTTCTTTCGCGATGACACCACGGTAACCGATAAACTTTTTGGCCCGGTTGTTCTTGATCCGAACCTGGATGCCGACCGGATAACACTGTACCGAACGAACCAGCGCCTTAACCACATGCGAGTTCCACGATCCGACACGACCGGTCAGAATCGCCGTCACCGCTTCTTCCGGTGTGTAGACCCGTTCATCCATCACACCGGTAACCAGGTTGTCGTAAATATTCGCGACCGCAAGCACCTGCGCGAAACGGTGGATCTCACCCTCACGCTGGTTCGACTTGGTCGGCGGCAACCCGCTGGCCTTCAGTTCACGGGGAAAGCCATTGCCATCCAGCTGCTCGTGATGCTGCATCACGACCGTCTGCTCAACAAAGGCGGCGTCATCATTTTCGCGCAGAATCACACTGGAATAAATCGGGTGTTCACGCAGCAGCATCCGTTCATCGGCGTTCATTTCGTACGGTTTCTTGTTCCGCAAATCACCGAGAATCACCTTGCCGATGTCATGCAACATCGCCGCGACACCGAGCTGCCGAAGTTCACTCTGGCTGTAGTGAAAGGACCGGCCCATCATGATGCAGAGCACCGTCGTATCAACGGCGTGCTCATAATCCGCGCCGTCATCCTCCGCGCGCATACGCATGGAACTGAACATTACTGACGCGTTGGAGAGTACTTCCTCGAGGATGGTCGAGACGACACGCCGCATCGACGGCATCTTGACCATGTTCTTGTATTTGTTTCCCTTCTCGATTTCCTGCTTGATGTCGCCAACATTGTCACCCTTGACCGGCTCAACCGCCGCAACCGCCTTGAACACATCCCCGACTTCCTTGCTCGCCATGTGACGAACGGTGTCGCTGATCAATTCCTGCGGTTGAATGTCCTTCGTAAGCTCGTTCATGACATGGACATACATGATGCCACGGCTTCGCATCAAAGCGATGGTATCGTCATCGAGCTCATATCCGGACGCGAGCAACAGGTCGCCGCGGGAGTTGAACAGGGACTTGCCGAGGATATCACCGGGTTGCAGTGAGTCAATGCCCTGGATCTGCATGTACGTCCTGTGTCAGGTTTGGCAACGTTAGCACTGCAAAATGTGGAATCATTGCGTCAACCCGCAAGGAGAGCGGGAGCAGTAGCATAAATAATGATGAGGCAATGCTAACAATAAAACAAATTGGATAACCCGCCCGCAATCAGTTTTCCGCAAGAACGGGAAACACGACATCCCAGCCCACTCAGCGTCCGTAAGCAGCAAACTCACTCGGTTCCGCCGTACACATCCTCCATCATCCGCGTGACAATCCCCGCCCAGATGTACGTTTGATGCCAGCCGCCCCACGCTTCGTCCGGGCTGTAGAACTCCCACATCGTGTGCGTCTCCGCCAGCACCTCGCTCATGCCCGCGCTGACACGTTCGGCCAGCTCACGCGCTTCGTCCACGTAGCCATACCGCAGCAGACCACGTACAATCAGGTAGTTCCATTGCACCCAAACCGGCCCGTTCCAGTAGCCCTGCGGCTTGTAGTACGGGTCGTCCGCACTCAATGACGGCACCCCGTACTCACGCCAGAACTCGTCCGGGTTGGTCAGGTGTTCGCGGACCAGCCGCTCGGCCTGTTCCTCCGTCGCGATCCCGGCCCACAACGGCAGGAAACCGATAATTTCCTTGCGCTTCAAGTCGCCGGGTTCGTTAAACGAGAAACGATCCGGATTGAGGTTGCCAGCATTGTCGAAGGGACCGGTGTACCCGTTCGGATTGCCGTCCTCGCCGGCCCAACCGCGCTTCACGTTGTGGTAGAAAAAGCCGGTTTCCTCATCCCACATCGCCCGCTGGACACTGTACGCCAGCTCCGCACCCCGCTTGCCGAGCCACGTCGCTGCGTCGCCGTTCCCCAACGAATCCTGCATCGCCGCGAGGCTGTTGAATTCGTTGGCCAGCATGCAGTTCAAACCTAGCGCTTCCAGCGAATCCGGCGGCGCGACGTCGTCCCAGATCACCACGGACGCATCCCGCAATGATTCCAGCACCGCCTGCCCGCCCCATTCGTAAAGGCCGTCTGAGTCCGTGTCACGGTTCCGTTTCCAGTAGCGGACAAACCGCTCACAGGACGGCGCCATCTTCGCGAGAAAATCACGGTCGCCGGTCATCTGGTACAACTCGTGCGTGATCCAGCTGTAAAACGGGCCGGACTGGGTCATGTCGCCGTTGGTCTCGATCGTTTCCTCGAGGTACGGCCCGACCCGGTACGGAATGTACGCCCACTCAGTCATCGAATCGGTTTCAGGTGCGTGCTGCGCTTCGGCGAACACCTTCATCGAGGCTAGCGCCGAACGTGGGTCGAGATGGCCATAGGCCAACATCGCCAGCGACTCGTGGAACACCTGTCCGCCGTGTCCCCAGCCCCACATTGGTTCGCGCGAGAACACGTAGTAGTTGTGCGTCAACCGGCCTTCTGGTGGCAGCATGCTCTGGCGCAACAGGTTGTACGACGACAGCTGCAACAGCTGCTGCTGACGGGACGGCAGCGTCACCTCCGGCACTGACGCAAACCGTTCGCGGTGTGCGTTCGCGAAATCGCCCAGCTCGCGGTGCGCCAGGTCATCGATCAGCCACTGGTTCCGTTCAAATTCAAACAGGTCGGCCGCAGTCTGACGGAACACGCGGATCCGTTTACTCTCACCGGGTGCCAGGGTGACACTCTTGAACATCGCCGCACCATTTGACATCAACGCGTCCGGCTCGCGGAACTCGGCACTGTCCGCCAGCATATCGGTCAGCGTCGGCATTGGCCAGCAGCTCACCGTTTCGCTCGCCGGGCCCGGATACTTGTCCTCACTGGTGCTGACAACCATGAACCGGCGCAGGAAAATGTCCTCATCGGGATTGAAGCCGTACGAGACCCCCGCCTCGCGTTCTTCCACCGGAACCCGTGGGCTGAGATCATAGTTGTACGATGTTCCCTGCACTTGGTTATGATAGCGGAAGTAGGGAATGTCACGCGCACCGGCGAGCAGGAATTCGTCCCGGTAATTGTCGCGCATGCTCTTTTCCTGCGCCTTCAGCCGGCACTTCAGCGGGTTCATGTAAATCCGGTAGATCTGCTTCGGATCGCCGTCCCACTCGAGATGTACGCCGAAGGAGTCAATCGTCGCCCGCAGGTTCCGGGCCGCAGTGATCTTGCCCCGGGTCAGGGTCAGGTCGTGACGCTCGGCGTCCGGGTTCAACGGAACAGCCCGTGTCATCTCCCACCGCGCGCTCAGCTTCTCGGACGGCACCGACGCGACAATCCGCACCGTGTTCGAATCGAGATCCCTCCAGCCGGTTTCGGCGCTGTAGACACGGCTTGACCATTCCAGCCCGCCCGTCTCCAGCGCGAAATAACCACGCTGCTTCCACCAGTCCCACGAACTCGCGTGCACCGGCGACGCCAACGAGACCAGGAAACGCGGATCATGCGTGAGGAACGCGTACGCCTGCACTCTGCTCTCGGACGGTTCGATCCGTGACCCATCCTCGCGTTGCAACCGTCCATACACCGGCAGCACCTGCGCCTCGTCCGGCTTCACCCATTCCGGCAGTTCCGACGACGCCCCGTCCACCGACGAGAACACGGCAGACGTGTCCGGCACGGGCAGCATCGTGAACCGGTTCCGCCGCTCGAACGCGTGCGGAATCTTTTTCGCCACGGTCCAACCGTCGGCGGGGTGCTCGTGACGGAAACTCCAGCCTGACGCATCCGACTCCGGCAGCAGCAGCAGTTCGTTGCCGAGGTACGGCGCGACGGTAATCGTTTGCTCTGACGCCGACTCGTTGGTCAACGTCAGCTCCCACACCGCCAGCGACGAGTTGTAGACGAAGAACCGGCCGTCAAGCGCGAGATCCGCGTACGGCTTCGCGGTGTAACGGACGTAGTCCGGCCACGATTCCTGCACCACCGGCGCTTCGGCCCAGTCCGCCAGGTTCAGCACCCGGTCGCCGTTCCGGTCGAACACCACCCCCCACTCGCCGTCCTGCGCCGACGTGAACGCGACCGGCAACTCGTCCCGGTAATAGCGGAAATGATACCCCTGGTCCGGGACAAACCTGGCGCGCGGCAGGTCGGCGGCGTAGGTCGTGAACAACGGATCGTCCGCACCGGCGTTCAGCGCGGTAGGGTTGAAGCGTCCGTCCGCCAACGTGGCGTTGGTCAGCAGTACGCACACGAGCAGCAGTAACGGGAGGAATCCAGCCAGCAGCTTCCGGCCATGACCGGCCAGCATCAACCGGACGGTCTGGACGTTCGGAATGGATGGAATCAGACGGCGATCACGTTTCATCGACAGGTGTTCCAGCGTCAGGGAGAGGAGCGTTTCACGTCAACCAGTTCGCGGAATATAAGGGTTCGCATGGACATCGGCGCGGTGCATGCCTAGATTACAGCCTAGTGAGCCCCCGCCCAAGCTGCGATCGTTCCGTTGCCCATAACACGTGGGGCCGTATGCCGCAGAGTCTGTATCATCAGCATCGCATCAGGAGGGGAGTATGAAACACGCATTTCAGATCAGCATGATTTCCGCCTTGCTAAGCATTCTTCCGTGTGTTCAACTCCACGCACAGCCATTCGACCTGTGGAACATGGAAATCATGAACCGCAGTCTCGATTATTCTTTCGGCAATCCTTCCAAGATGATGGCGTACGGGGACTATCTGCTGCATGCCGGTGCGTATTCCGGCGTGTCTGTTCTCGATGTCAGCAATCCGCTGAACCCTGTGCTGGTGACGGAAATCGAGGGTGGACGCACGGTACAGCAATTCGCGGTGCATGAGCATTATCTGTACCTCGTTTTCAGTGGATTCAGGCCGCTGGTGGTGTATGACCTCAGTGACATCACGCAACCCGTTCTGCTAGCTGAACTGAACTACATGCCCTGGGCACCAGACGTGCTGGAAGTAATCAATGGACATCTGTTTATGATCGAGTACAATCAAGGCTTGTGGGTGTATGACCTGGCCAACCCGACGGCTCCACAGGTTGTCTATCAAAACGGAAGCTTTTACTTCCAAGAGCTTTCGGTCTCGGGCGATATTCTCTATGGTATCCAGGACAACGGGAGCAGTATTGCGGCGCTGGATATCAGCAATCTCTCCCAGATTCACGAACTGGATCACCAACTC
Source organism: bacterium (assembly GCA_020444425.1). Taxonomy (GTDB): domain Bacteria; phylum Electryoneota; class Electryoneia; order Electryoneales; family Electryoneaceae; genus BMS3BBIN04. The sequence continues at coordinate 79,137 of JAHLLB010000004.1, forward strand.
GCGTACAGCACCTATCATTTAACGAGCGTACCCGGTGTGGTGTACCTGACAGCCGGTTCTGAAATCGGACTGATTGACGCCACCGATCCAACAAATCTTGGAACTCCCGTCTATCAAGACCTGGATAGATTTGCTGCTGAGCTTCTCGTAACGAACAACACTCTGGTTGTCGGTGGCCAGGACACGCACGACGATTTCCTCGTGTACGATATTTCAACCCCGCTCAATCCAACCCGTACTGCCACACTCACGCAGCATCAGTCCGAGCTGCTTGTCTCCCACACTTCGAACCCGTCAATCATCTACACAACCGGAGACATGGAGGCGCTCTCCGGGTTTGATATTTCCGATCCGCACAACCCCTCATTCCTTGGAACCATTGGCTACCGAAGCAGTTTGAAAACTCTTGACTATCGGGACGGACTGCTGGCTCTCGCCTGTGCGTATAACGGATTCTGGATCAGCGACTGGCGAGATCCGGACAATCCGCAGGATTACCACTTCTTCCTTGAGGCTCGCGTTGCGGACGCACAATTCGTCGGCGATTACCTCTATGTCGCGGTTCGCGGCGGATACAGCGAACCGCTGGGCCTGTATGTCTTCGACATCAGTGATCCGGCAAATCCCATGCAGATTCGATTGTTCCAGGGAAGAACCAACGAATTCTCGGTCAGCGGCGATGTGCTCTACAGAAACACGGGGTCGGAGATTGAATACTGGGATATTTCTGATCCTGGCGACCCACAGTATGTAGCGGATGTGAACGGATTCAGCGAATCAGATCGCGTGATTGTGGAGGGTGACCGGATCTACGCTGTTTATTGGAATACCTTGCGGGCCTATTCCATTGATGATCCAGCAAATCCAGTCCTGCAAAGTACTGTTGACATTGACTATGACCCATCTACCGACAGGATCGAGCAGCAATTCATGGTGTCTGACGGTCGAATCGCGATCGCGCAGAACGATCATCGTCTCACTCTCGTTGACGCCAGCGGACCGGAACTTACGGTCGCCGCCGAGCTGTTTGATCCCAACAGCCTCCGCTATTACGGGAGTTCGATTTACGGACACTACCTCTATGCATCGCCAAGTGAGGGCGGGATTTACGTCTACAATATTGCAGACATGACCCATCCTGTGCTCGTCGCCAGCCTGGAAGGTCCAGACTGGTCAAACCGAGTTGTCGCAACGGATTCCACCGGCTGGGCTATCATCGGAACACGACTGTATCAGCTGGATCTGTCATCGTTCGTCTCAACGCTGGTCCCGCCCTCGAATCTGACAGCGCAACATAGTGGAGACGATCAGGTGCTGCTGGAGTGGAATCCTCCACAAGGTGGCGGGGATGTACTGGAATACCGGATTTACCGTAATGGTGCACAGGTTGGCACATCTGGCGTTGCTGTTTATACCGACACCATGCCGGGCTTTGGCTTCTTTACCTACAAAGTCACCGCAGTTTATAACCTCGGCGAAACGGAGGCTTCCAATCCGGCCTATGTTAACTGGGACGCAGCGATCACCCTGGATCTGATCCCCTTCGAACCGTCCCAGACCGTTCCACCCTATGGAAACCGGGTCTACTTCAATGCCGGGATCACAAACACGTTACCCGAATCCATCACCCTGGACGCGTGGACTGAGGTCACCTTCCCCGGCGGTGCGACGATGCAACTGGCCCAGTACGTCTTCGACTTCCATCCCAATGTGCCGTTCGTTCGCAACTGGCTGTCCTTCCGAGTGCCGGCCCGCGCACCGGCTGGGGATTACACTTTCACCGCGAAACTCGGCGTCCGGCCAGATATGATCGTCAGTGATGATTCGTTCCCGTTTACCAAGATTGCGATCAGCAGCAACGCCGCGGTAGCAGCCACGACGATCCCCGCGTTGCCTGACGAGCCATTTGAAGATCCGTGGGTGCTGAAAGGCTGGTTGTCACCAGCAACTCCGCCCGATGAGTCCAGTTGTGCACTCGCAACTGACGCATTCTCAGCAGGTGACGATCAGACGGAATCCGCATCCCTACCCACCGAATTCGCCGTATCCGCGTATCCGAACCCGTTCAACGAACGCGCCACGATCACCATCTCCCTGCCCGAATCCGGCGAGGTGACGGCTCAGATGTACGACATCACGGGCCGGCGTGTCGCGACGCTGCTATCCGGATCGGTCACCGCCGGAACCCATCAACTCGCGTGGGACGCGGACGGGCTGGCGTCGGGGGTCTACTTCCTGCGGGTTCAGACAGACGGATACGAAACTGTCATCCGCAAGCTGGCGCTGGTGAGGTAGACGAATTGATCAGGTGGTAACGTGTGCCCCTGATGGCTGCGCCAGCAGGGGTCATCCGACGGTTCCGGGTCCGCGTCTGCAAGTTTATCGACATGGGCACTCTTTCTTGATCTGGTTCTGCACTGACACGAGGTAAAACAATGAAAACGAGCAATCGTACGATGGTCCAATTCCTGGCCGGTGTGCTGGCACTGATCACCGTCTGTTCCAGCCCCGTTCTCGCCCTCGGCCTGGATCAGGAAAGTCTGCTGCTTAACGGTGTCGCACTCAATGACACCTACGGCTCAATCAACGACAGCGAACAGGTCGGTGACTACCTGTTCCTCGCGACTGGAACCAGCGGTGTGGTCATTTTCGACGTATCCACTCCCGGCCAGCCGGTCGAAATCAACCGACTCCTCGATTATGGGTCCACAGCTAAGCTCGCTCGCTACCAGCAATATTTGTATGTCACGGTCAACGATCCCGTGCTCGACCGTGTGGTTGCGGTGGTTGACATCAGTGATCCAATGCAGCCGCACTACTTGCACAAGTTGGCGTACATCGACCAAACGTATACGCTGGACGTGGTGAACGGCCTGCTGTTTGCCTCCGACTGGTACGATGAAATCCAGATCTATGACCTCAGTTCCCCCACACAACCAACCATGCTCTTCAGCAGTTCCCAATATGCATGCAGCGATATCGCGAGCCAGGGGGATACGGTGATGGTTGTCCATCAGGGTTACCTCAAGGCATTGGATGTCAGCGATCCCGCAAACCCGATCCTGCTGGACTCGGTTGGATTCCAGGGTATGACCAGCAGTGACGTCAAAGTTGCGTGGCCAGATGACTACGTCTACGTCTGCGGACGTGGCCGGTTTCTCATCTTTGACGCGTCCGATCCGTCCGACCTGGATATGATCCACGAGTTCGGTTTCGATGCAATCAGCTTCGACTTTGACCTGGCCGGAAACATCCTTTACATCGCACAGGGACAACCGGATCAGCTCGTCATCTACGACATCAGTCAAGCCGCCAATCCTCAGTTTCTTGCTTCGCTGGACGGTCCTTTCTTCCAGCTGTTTCTGAATCGCAACGAACCGGCGACACTGTACACCTCCAGTGCCGAGGGCGGCCGCTTCTTGAGTATGATCGATGTGTCAGTCCCGCTGCAACCGGTGATCAGTTACGAGCTCGGCTGGAATGTGGACTTCGCGGACATGAAGCAGGTGGGTGACATCTTTGTGTTGCGCGACCAGTACTCCGGTGCATGGATCGTGGACTGGTCGAATCCTGCGCAAGCCCTTTCCACAAAGCTGATGTCGGGCCGCAAGATCCATGACATCGAATTCACGGGTGAACTGCTGTTCGTCACAGTGTACGACCATCCGGACGGCCCTGGTTTTGACGGTGTCTACATCTACGACATGAGCGACCCGTTGAATCCACAATACCTGCACAACATCGTTCTGGACGCCTACCCCGGTCTCAGCTACGGAAATGACGCCCTCTATGTGACGACCAATGACGGCAAGCTTGTCTACGACGTTTCAGACCCTGCGAATCCGGTATTTCTGGGCAATTTGTCACTGACTCATTCATGGGATTACGCGACACGAATCGTCATCGAAGGCAACTTCCTGTATCGCATGTACGGATCTCAATCTCTCTACAGCTACTCAATCACCAATCCCGCTGACCCGGTTACTCTCGGCCAGATCTACCTGAACCTCCAGAATGGGTCGAGTACCATGCAAGAGTTTGATATCGACAACAACCGCGTCGCGATCGGGGGATGGGGCAACGTCAACCTGGTTGATGTGTCCGACCCCGCGAACATGGTGCAGACCGCAGCGATCGACGATCCGGATGTGGAATATTATTATGGTGCCCACATCAGTTCGGACTTCCTGTTCACAACGTCTGATCCGGATGGGATGATCGTGTACGGCATCCACAACCTCAACAATCCGACGGAGAGGGGTTCCGTACATGGAGTGATTGAGTCCCGACGGGCGCTGGCGCATGACGGCGAGGTTTACCTGCTCGCCGGATCGAACCTGTGGCGGTTCCAGACCGGTCTGCCACCAGCACCGCGAAACCTGAGCTTTGACCAGATCAGTGCAGCCGTCACCCTGACATGGCAGCCGCCGGAGTACACCGAACCGATGCATCTGCTTGGCTACCATGTTTACGAGGACAACGACCTGATCGGTAACCCTGCAGACACCACGTTCACCGCAATCATGACCCACAACGGAACCTTTGAATTCACAGTTACCGCTGTTTTCAATTCCGGCGAATCCGATCCTGCCGGACCGGTTGTCATAGACTACGAGGCGGCAAGCTCGATCCATCTCGATCCGTTTGACCCTTACACCACCGTCCCACCACCCGGCGGACTCGTCTATTTTGACGTCACCCTGCGCAACTACCTCGATGTACCACAGGAACGGGACGTGTGGGGATGGATCAACCTTCCGAACGGCAACCGGATTGATTTGCCCGTTCGCACCCTGTCCCTTGATCCGAACGAGGTGTTTACACGTGAATGGCTGAGTTTCCAAGTGCCGGGAACTGCTGCCCCCGGAACCTATACCGTGTATGGACGCATTGGGCACTTCCCGGATCTGATTGATCATCAGGACACGTTCACCTTCACCAAGCTCAGTTCTTTCCGGTAGCTGAATCCTGCTTGCTTGTGCTTCGCTACCATGCCCCAGACATTCATGTCTGGGATGACCCGACGGTTCCGGGTCCGCGTCCGCGAGCTGACAAGGCCACTTTCCATGTGCCCCTGATGGCTCCGCCAGCAGGGATCATCCGACGGTTCCGGGTCCGCGTCCGCAAGCGGACACGGGCACATCGCATCACCCTCCCCGGCTCGAGAGGGCATCACCCAGTCGATAGGTTCGACTAACATCTCATGGGTTCGAACCCGTACCTTCTGGAATCTGAAAATCACGAATTCCCAAGGGGTACACTCGATGAAGAAGAATGATTGTTGCGGAAATGGCTGGATGGTGGTCGCGTTCGTGTTCATGATCGCGATGGTGCTGATCCCGGCGCTGCCCGCGCAGGCTGAACCGCCGTATCCTGTGGTCTTTGTGCACGGCCTGTTCGGCAACCAGGCATCATGGACCGTCCCGCGCCTGGACATGATCGACGAAGGCGTGGTCTCGCGAGAAATCATCGTTCACTATTCTGCCAACGCCGATCAGAACATTGGCAGCTCAAACGTCGCCAATGACACAGCGTTCGTTGCGTGGTCAACCCGTTCGCTGCTGCCGATCACCCCGAACGGAAGCGACCGGCTGTTTACGGTCAACTTCGACCGCCGAGGATTCCCGGATCATGGTGGCGGACCCGCACACGCCAACGACGAATACTCCAACACCGCCTCGATCATGAAAACCGGCGCGGCGCTGGGTGCGATCATCGACCGCATCCTCGCCATCCCGGGCATGCCGGACAAAGTGATCCTCGTCGGACACTCCATGGGCGGCCTGACCATCCGTGAGTACCTGCAACGCACCGACGGCAACGGCAACCACCGCTGGTGGGACGACAATGTCGGCCACCGGGTCGCCAGTGTCGCGACGCTGGTCACCCCACATCACGGGTCGATGCTGCTCGCCTATGTCGGTTTCGAACCAAACGACATCGACGAAAACTGGTTTGATGTACGTTCCAGCGAAGCCACCCGTGACCTGCGCACCTGGCACTACACCGGCCTGTTCAACACCGAACATGACGGCGTGTACCTGTACGGCGGACCGGAAGAGTACGCGGACGGATACGGGTTCCTCAACTACTGGAACCAGGACGTCAATTGCGACGGCAACGAGTCCGGCTCAGCCGTCGGTGTGTCGTACGCGAATTCCGGCGCGGACGCCTACACCGACAACCCGGCGATGCCGCTGCCAACCGACATCCCCTACCGTTGGCTGACCTCGGTGTCAGAGACCAACCCGCCGGGAGACGGCGTCGTGTTGCTGTACAGCCAGTGGCTGCACCAGAACGGCGTCGCGGTTCCGTCGACCGCTGACACGGTCCGCGCGGACGTACCGCACATGCCGGTGCATGACGACCTGCGCGCAGTCTACCGTGGCATGGATGAACCGGACGAAGCAGAGTTCGCCTACGAAATCCAGCTCGACATGGGCATGGATCGCTGGCTGTCGGGACGCATCACCTGGGCGCCGAATTATGACCCGAACCTTCCGGTGACGCCGGATCTGGATCAGTACTGGTTCCACGCCGAGCGTACCACCGACGCCACCCTTCGTCTCAGCGGCTGGGAGTGGAGTGACACGTGGGCGATTGACGTGATCAACATCGGCACCGGTCAGCCGGTTGTCCCGACCATCACCGCGCAGAACAACCCGGGCCAGGACGACGTTACCCTGCCGCTGATCGCGGGCGAAGACTACCGGGTCACTGTCAGCGCGGAAGCGATCCGCGCCAGGGGCAACACGTACTTCTTCGCCATTGACACGCATCCGGTGCTGCTGACCGCGACACCGCTGAATGCGCCCGTGGAAATCCCGGCGAACGGCGGCATGTTCACGTTCGACATTGACGCGGAATCGTTGACCGGCAGCGAGATTACCGGCGACCTGTGGGCGATGGCGATCCTGCCGAACGGGTCAACCTACGGCCCGGCGTTCCTCGACGAAGACATCACCCTGCCCGCAAGCGGCACGCTGCAGCAGACGATGCAGCAGTTTGTCCCGGCCAGCGCTCCAGCGGGATCGTACAGCTATGTCGTCAACTTCGGCACCTATCCGAACGCTGCCGTCGCCCGTGACGAGTTCATGTTCACGAAGAACGCCACACTGGCGGACGCTCCAGCTGTAACGAACTGGGAGGCGCGCGTGGTCGACACAGTCATCGCGGACGCCTCACAGCCCGAATCGCCGCTGCTGCTTTCGGCCTACCCGAACCCGTTCAACGCCGCGACCACGATCACAGTGCAGTTGCTGTCCGCCAGCGATCTGACCGTGCGAGTGTACGACCTGCTCGGCCGGCAGGTGCGTGAACTGGCACACGGTCCACACACGGCTGGCCAGCATGCGTTCACTATCGATGGTTCGAACCTGGCGTCCGGAGTGTACTTCCTCCGTGCGACCGCCGGATCCGACACGGAAATGCGCAAGCTGGTGCTGATGAAGTAGGAAGACAGTATTCAGTGCTCAGGTGTCAGTGTTCAGTGCTCTGGCTTCAGGCTTCAGGCTAGAGGTGTGAGATGTGAGATGTGAGATGTGAGTAGAATCTATTACCACGGACTTAAGTCCGTGGTAATGGCAGGAACCGGAGCAAGAACCGGGGCAAGAACCAGGGACACTTTGTCCCCAAAGTGTCCCTGGTTCTCATATGTCATTTTGAACGCAGCGAAGAGAAGTGAAATATCTACTTGAAGATACGGGAACGGATCATCGTTGAATCACTATCGTTCCTTCGAGCAGATCCTTCATCCGATAAGGCCGGATTCAGGATGACACCAGCGCACACAAGATGATACCCGCGCACAGAAAAGCCCGGATCAGTGATCCGGGCTTGAGTGTCCTAAACGGGAACCAATCCATCCAACGGGACCGGTTGCACACGGGACCGCTTTTACGCAACCCCACTGTTCGCGTGCATCGTCACGATGGCAGACATTAACCTCGCCGCATCGTTCAGATCGCTGACCGCGATGTTTTCCTTGGTCGAGTGGATGTCACGCATGCCGACGCCGAGCACGACACACGGAATGCCCTCGTGGGTCAGGATGCTGCCGTCCGTGCCGCCGCCGCTGATCTTGGTCGCCATGTCCCAACCCAGCGTCTTCCCGGCCGCCATCGGCAACTTCACCGCGTAATCGTCTTCGCTGAACTTCACCGGCGCATAGTCATCCGCCTGGTCCAGCTTCCAACTCGGCAACGGGCCTTCGTCCGTGCCTTCCCACAGGTGCTTCGTCTTCTGCTGCCACTCCTTGCAGACTTCTTCGAAGCAGGCGTTCATGTGGTCCACCTGCGCCTTCAGCTTGTCCGGGTTGTGGCTGCGGGCTTCGGCCTTCATCGTCACCTTCTCGGTGACAACATTGGACGCCGTGCCGCCTTCAATCCGGCCGACATTCGCCGTCGTTTCATCGTCGATCCGGCCGAAGTTCATCTTCGCCAGCACCTCAGCGGCAACCTTCAACGCGCTGATGCCTTTTTCCGGAGCAACACCGGCGTGCGAGGCCTTACCAAACACGGTATAATTCAACCGCACCGCGCCCGGGCTGCCAACGTTCACCTTTTTCACGTCTTCGTCGTCCAGCACAAATCCGACCTTCGACCGGAACTTGCTGGTGTCAACGGTTTTCGCGCCGAGCAGGCCGACTTCTTCGCAAATGTGAATCGAGAACTCAAGGTCTGGACGCGGCACATCCGGCTGCGCCTGCGCGAGACGGGCGAGCTGCACAATACAAGCAAGGCCGGCCTTGTCATCCGCCGCGAGAATCGTCTCACCCTTGGAACGGACGATGCCGTCCTCGACAACCGGGTCAACGCCACGCGACGGCTCAACGGTGTCCATGTGCGCGCTGAACAGCAACGGATCCGCATCCGTGTTGCCCTTAAGGAACACACGCAGGTTGCCGGCGTTGCCGTCGACTGTCGCGCCCGCGTTATCCTCCTCCACCTCGCAACCCAGCGAGCGGAGTTTTTCCGTCAACCAATCCGCCATTCCCCGCTCATCACGGGAGGGGCTGTCGATCTGAACCATCGCCAGAAAATCATCGAGCAGATCCTTCTCGAGGATCTTGTACCCGTCACTCATCGCAATTCCTCAACTTCCAGTAACTTTTTACGTTCGTCGAACCCGGTAACCTTTACCGGTACCCTTTTTCCCGCCCCACGCGAAGAATCAGCCAACAGTTCGGCTCGAAGATAGTTCTTTGAGTACCCTGTTCGCTTGTCCTGCTCCACCAATAGCTCGCAGTTGTGACCCATCATGGCAAGCATTTTGGCGTTCTTGAGTTTATCAGACAATTTCCGCAGTCTACTTGCTCGATCGAGTAACGTCTCCATCGGGACTTGGTTCCGCATTTTCGCCGCCGGAGTGCCCGGACGTGGTGAATACGGGAACACGTGCAGGTAGTGAATCCAGCCTTCGTGCAGCAAGGAAACCGTGTTCTCAAACGCAGCTTCCGTTTCGCCGGGAAACCCCGCGATCATGTCCGCGCCGAGTGTCGCCTGCGGACGCAGCCGAATCAGTTCCTGCATGGTTTCCCGCACCTGCCCGAGATCCATCTTCCGGTTCATCCGGCGCAACACTCCCGCATCGCCACTCTGCAACGCCAGGTGAATGTGCTCGCACCAGGCGTCCACGGCTGCAAGCCGCTGAATCCGATCCGGTGTCAATGACCACGGCTCTAAGCTGGAGATACGAACACGCGGAAGTCCTATCTCTGATGCAAGTTCGACCAATGTAATAAAATCTGAACCATTCTTACCTACAAGCTTATCGTTTTCACTCCAATCGGAGATATCGACACCGGTGAAGACAACCTCTTCGTAACCAGCATCTTTGATCCGGCGTAACGCTTCCAGCACCTCGATCCGAGAGGCACTGACCGACGGTCCCCGGGCTGGGGCGACAGCACAATACGTACAGCTGTGATCGCAACCGTCCTGCACCTTAAGGAACGCCCGTGACCGGCCGGTTACACGCACACCCACCGATGCCGGGATCGAGTCACCCGCCGCGTCCAGCACGATCAACGGCTGTTCGGGACGTGCAAACGGATCGACCAGGTGATGCAACGGACGCATCTTCTCGCGCTGTCCCAGCACCAGGTCCACCTCACCACCCTCGACCAGTTCCTGCGCCGCGCGGTTGGCGAAACAACCCGCGACAATCACAACCGAGTCCGGATGCTCCCGCCGGGCACGATGGATGTACTGTCTAGACGAACGATCCGCCCGACCGGTTACCGTGCACGTGTTGAGATAGTGCACGTCCGGATTCTCGTCAAACGCTACAATCCGATATCCGGCTGAGGCGAACGCGTCCTGAACCGCGTCGGTCTCGGCTTGGTTAAGACGACAGCCCACGGTTGTCAATGCAACCGTGGGCTGTTGAGTAGCTGTATTGTTGCGACGGGTCATTATTCCTTCGACTTCTTCTCGTCTTCGGAATCTTCCTCGTCGTCAGCCGGCTTGGCGTCGTCATCAGCTTTGGCGTCATCATCAGCCTTGGCTTCTTCTTCTGCCTTGGCTTCTTCTTCCGCCGGGGCTTCTTCCTTCGCCTCTGCTTCCGGTTTGGCTTCCTCGGCTTCGTCCTTCTTCACCTCGTCCGCCTTCGCCTCATCTTCCGCGGGCTTTTCTTCCGCTTCCGGCTTGGCTTCTTCAGCTTCCGGCTTTGCCTCTTCAGCTTCCGGCTTTGCCTCTTCCGCATCCGGCTTGGCTTCTGCACGCGCGGAGGCCGCCGACTTCTTCGGCTTCTCCTTCGGTGCATCTTCCTCAGCGTCACCTTCCGCCGCCTTGGCACGTTCCAACGCAGCCTTCAGGTCCGCGCCGAGCGTGTCGCCGATTGTGGTGCCGACACCACCCGAATAGCGGGCGCCGCCGGACTTCTCGCTGTCGTCACGGGTGGACGACGAAACCTTCGGCTGATCTTTCTCCGCCGCCGCGTTCGACAGGATGACCTTGCGCTCTTCCTTGTCAAACTCGGTGATGACGAGATTCAGCACGTCGCCAACCTGCACGTTCCGCTTCTTGCCGTCGAAGTACTTGCGTGAAATCTGGCTGTTCGGCATGAAGCCTTCGATCTTGTGCGGCAACTCAACGATGAGGCCCTTGTCGATGAGACGGACAACCGTGCCCGTCGTCTTCGTGTTGACCGGGAAATCACGCGAGAACGTATCCCACGGATTCTCCTCGACCTGCTTGTGACCCAACGCGATGCGGCGTTCGTCACGGTCGAAGCTCAGCACCACCACCTCGATCTCCTCGCCCTTCTTGAGGATTTCGCCCGGGTGACGGACCTTGCGGGTCCAGCTGAGGTCGGAGATGTGCACGAGGCCGTCGATTCCGTCTTCCAGCTCGACGAACGCGCCGAACGGAACCAGGTCACGAACCACGCCCTTGTGCTTCGTGCCTTCACGGTACTTCGCCTCGAAGGCTTCCCACGGATCTTCCTCAACCTGCTTCAGGCCAAGGCTGATCTTCTTGTTTTCCTTGTCGATGTTCAGGATCACGACCTGGACATACTCACCCTCACGAACAACCTGGTTCGGGTGCTTGATGTGCTGCGTCCAGCTCATTTCACTGATGTGGACCAGACCCTCGATGCCCGGCTCGACTTCAACGAACGCGCCGTACTTGGCAAGGCTGACCACACGGCCCTGAACCTTCTGGCCGACACGGTACTTGAGATCGATCTCATCCCAGAGGTGAGCGTACAGCTGCTTCAGGCCGAGGCTGATGCGACGGCGATCCGGATCATAGTTCAGCACCATGACCTTGATCTTCTGATCGAGCTGCACCACTTCGCTCGGGTGGCCGACACGGCCCCAGCTGAGGTCGGTGATGTGCAACAGGCCGTCCACACCGCCGAGGTCGACGAACACGCCGAAGTCGGTGATGTTCTTGACCGTACCCTCGAGCATCTGCCCGACTTCCAGATTCTCCAGCAGCTTCTCGCGGACTTCGCGCAGGCTTTCTTCCTTCAGCACCTTGTGCGAAACCACGATGTTCTTGCGCAGATCGTTGATCTTGAGAATCTTGAATTCCATCTCGGTGCCGATGATCGCGTCAAAGTCGCGCACCGGACGAACGTCAATCTGCGAACCCGGCAGGAACGCGTCCACGCCGCCCAGATCGACCACCATGCCGCCCTTGATCCGGCGGGTGCAACGTCCGCGGATGATGCCGTCGGCCGCGTACACACCCTTGACACGGTCCCAGACACGCATGAAGTCCGCTTTGCGCTTCGAAAGCGACAACTGACCGTCGCTGTCTTCCACGCTATCCAGATAGACCTCGATCTGATCGCCAACGGTCAGCGATGACGGGTCGTCAAATTCTTCAATCGAAACAACACCTTCCGACTTGAAGCCGATGTCCACCGCCACTTCCTTCTCACTGATGGCGATGATCTTACCGGCGACAATCTGCTGCTCTTTGATGTCAACCAGCGACTCTTCGTACAACGCTTCGAGGTCGGCGAGGTCGCCACGGGCTTCCTGCTCCGCCTGTTTCAGATCCTCGAGCTTGACGAACGTTTCGCCGCCACGATCTTCCGCCTTCATCTTCTTGAACGCGGGCATCAGGGTTTCGATCGTGTTGTCATCCGGGGTACGCGACGGGATCTGGCTGTCCAGCTCCTTCTCCGCGAGTTCCGGATCGGTCACGGCTTCCGCCTTCGGCTCAGCCTTCTTTGCTTCCGGCTTGGCTTCAGCCTTCGGCTCGGCCTGCTTCTCTTCCTTGGCCGGCTTTTCTTCGGCGGCGGGCTTGGTCTCAGCCTTGGTCTCTTCAGCCTTGGTTTCTTCCGTGGCCTCGGCCTTGACGTCTTTTTTGGTTTCTTCGCTCATCCCAACGACTTTCCTTCCTGGCACCGGAGTCCGATCCTTCGGACATGGTTAATGGGGGCAATGGAGGGGAAGCAATCACCACTGTTCAGGGGATATCACCTTCCAACAGGCGGGGTCGTAACGAGTGTGCCAACGCTCGCACAACAAATCTGGTTTAACCACCCGCGGCCGAAACACGCCCACCGCAGAACCGGGATCCACGGGGACAGCCTTTCCAGCCCTCTAGCCATCGCCTTCTCGGCAAACTCTCGCACCGCTGAAAACCCGGAGCTCCATCGTCTCACGGCACGCGCTCGTTCGCGGGAAATCCGCACGATCCCGACGAAGGGACCGCATGAAAAACCGCCGCGACTTCCGGCGGAATTCAAGAGCCGAAAAATAGCCTCGAGAAGGGGTCAGAATGCAACTCCGGAGAGGACTGCTGGCTCGGGGAAACCGGGCTTAATTCTTGGCGTTGTACAGGTCGTTTGCTTTCACCAGCCAGAGCTTCTATGTTAATACAATCAGGGTACAATTACATCACACGCACGGTCTTCGTTGAGGGGGAAATGATTATGCGCCAGATCCTGCAGTTTTTCCTGTTTTTTTCTTTGATCTCTATCGCCTCAGCTCAAGAGTGGGAACGAAACGTGATTCACGGCGATGCATCACCCACCTGTATTGCGATTGCCGATATCAACAACGATGGTATCCAGGACGTAGCAGCCGGTATGGCCGATCTGGTTTGGTATGAAAAGAATGGGGAAAGTCCGACTGAATGGACACAACACACGGTTTTAATCCAAGCTTATAACGTTGAACATATCTTTCCCACCGATTTCGACGGTGACGGTGATATAGACTTGCTTTCCTGCAACGTGGATGATGTCACCTGGCATGAAAATCTTACCGGAGATGGTACAGACTGGAACCATCATCTAGTTACTGATTCCTTGATTTACCCGTATCGCGCTGCAGCTGCGGATATCGATGGTGACGGCGATCTCGATGTCGTCGCAGGCGGATACATTGATGAAAACGTGTACTGGTATGAAAATGATGGGTCCAATCTCACATTTGAAGAGCACTTCATCGGTATGCCAGGCACTACCCAGTCCATATATCTTGATGATCTTGATTCTGATAATGATGTGGACGTTATCGTTGCAGGGATATCTATCAGAATCTGGATCAACCATTTTAGTGATGGTTCCTATTGGTCTGAATTCCCATATCCAAACACGTTAAGCAACTATTTGCTGACGGCATTTGATGTTGACAACGATGATGACTTGGACTTCATCACGGAGGATTGGGCGGAATTCGGCTGGGCGGAAAATGTCGATCTCATGAACTCGGACTGGGATTACCACAGCATAACGAGCATATATGATGACCCACGACTGGCTGCCGGTGCCGACATGGACCTCGACGGTGATACGGATCTGGTAATCTGGGCCATCGACAACGACGATCCAACCGTTCTGACTTTCTGGGAAAACGAGAATGGCTCCGGGACCGATTGGAACTCGCATGGTCTGACTTCTGCACCTGAAACTTTCAGCGACATGAAGATTGCGGACATGGACGGCGATTCGGACCCAGATATTGTTGCAGCAGCCAGTGAAGAGCTGGTCTGGTTTGAGCAGCCATGGTCAGGGAACCTGCAGCTTGAGATCATGGAACCTAATGGCGGCGAAGTATGGCGGGCGGGGACCAGCAAGCTCATCCGCTGGCGGTCGACGCTGCAAGAACTCGTATCCATTGATCTGCTGCGCGACGGCATCTTTGATCAGAACGTGGTGGAAGACACTACGAACGACGGGGTTTTTGCCTGGCCCATTCCAGACAATCTGGAACAGAGTGACAGTTACACGATTCGTATCCGTGACTATACCGGTACCCACATTGACACCAGCGATGCACCATTCGCTATCGACCAGCCACCCCTGTTGACAGCCACGCCAGAGAACGCACCGGTTGTGATCCCAGCCGAAGGTGGTGGATTGTGGTATTGGGTCACACTTGAGAATTCCACACTCGCGCCAGTCACTGGTGCGCTTTGGGTGAGTATTAGCGATCCAGATGGTGAGGAGGAAACAGCTTTACTCACCGAAGGACTAACGCTACCTGTTGGAAGCAGTTTCACTTCTCCGCAACCCTACGGATACTACCTCACCGGTGACATGCCGGCCGGATATTACAGGTTCGATATCTTCTTCGGAACCTATCCGCAGCAGCCGCAGGCAAGCACATACTTTGTCGTTGAAAAATCGTTGGAATCATCCCTGACTGAAGTACCTTCAAACCAGCTACCCACGGAGTTTCGAGTAGGTACCGTGTACCCGAATCCATTCAATTCCAGTGCCTGCATTGACTTGGCGTTACCAGAACCGGAGTTTCTAACTGTTCGTGTTTTCAATGTTTCCGGCCAATTGGTGCAAGTGCTGGAACATCGTCCATTTTCGCCCGGGATCTATTCTTTAGCAATCGATGGATCTGGTTGGGGAAGCGGCTTGTATTTCGTGAGGGTGCAGGCGGGTGAGGATGTCGATCAGACCAGGAAGGTGCTGTTGGTCCGGTGACGAAGTACACCGATCACAACGCCCGGACATGCTCCATTGCGACGTCCGAAAGCGCTTGGTAAATCTCTTTTTTCCCGGCGTCAGGCCCGGCCAACTCTTTCGCGGCAGCGGAAATTTCGGCGAACGGAATCACCTCACCGTACCGGATTGCCATCGTGCCACGATGGAAAAACGCGTACTTCGGCTTGCTGGTGCCGCTGAGTTTGATCGGGAGCACGTCCGCCTTGCCCAGTGTCGCGACCATTCCCGGCCCGGCCTTCGCCTCGCCACCGCTGCCGTCTTTCTGACGCGTCCCCTCGGGAAACATCAGCAACGCGCCCTCGTCCCTGAGCACACCGACCAGCCGTTTGATCGCGTCCTTGTCCGAGCCAGTGCGGCGAATCGGCATCGCGTTTAGATATGAGATCAGCTTCCCGAGTACACCTTTAAATAGCTGGATCTTCGCCGCAAAATGGATCTCGCGGGGAACGGTGCAGCCGATGATCGGCGGGTCAAGGTTCGAGGTGTGATTCGCGACAATCAGCAGCCGGCCGGTGCGTGGCACGTTGCCGATCTCCAGAATCCGCATGCCGAAAACGATGCGAAAGAGCATGCGTACAAACGAGCCAACGAACCAATAGCCGAACCGCATCGGACGACGGCAAAGATTCGGCCCGATCCAGTGATCGGCACGGCTGACCGCACGTACCAGCTTTGTCTTGAATCCGTCTTCGCTCATGAGTCCAGTCCAAACCGTGATCGTGCCAGCTCGAGTACCCGCTCCACCTGCTGCTCGATGGTTAATCCGCCCGTATCGACAATCACCGCGTCCTCCGCCCTGCCCAGCGGACTGACGGACCGGTTGCGGTCACGTTCGTCGCGAATTTCCACCTCACGCACCATCTCGTCCAGCGACATGCCGGGGTTGTCGCCGAGATCCTTCAGCCGCCGTTCCGCACGCATACGCACCGGCGCATCAAGGTAAATCTTCAGGCCGGCATCAGGGAAGACAACCGTCCCGGTATCACGCCCCTCCAGCACGCACGGCCGTTCCGCACCAATCCGCCGCTGAGCCGCGACCAACTTCTCACGGACACAGCCGATCGCCGCGACCTGGCTCGACGCCTGCGCCGCATCCGGCGTACGGATGAAACCGGACACATCCTCGCCGTTCAGCAACGTCACCGGCGGATCGCCGGGGCCAAGGTCAACCGTATGCCGGTCAAGGTTTGCACACACCGCAGCCTCGTCCGTTGGATCGATCCCACTTCGCACCATCGCCAACCCAATCGCCCGATACATCGCGCCGGTGTCGAGGTACTGCCAGTTCAACGCCTGCGCCACGAGCCGCGCGGTGGTCGATTTGCCCGATCCCGCCGGGCCGTCTATCGTAATGATCTGCTGCACGTTCACCCTGCCTGTCGTTCGTCCCAAACCGCCGGAAGATACGAAGGGACAACGGTCATTGCCCCGTTGTCCCGAGTATGCAGATCTGGACTGAGTATCACCAGACAACGAATTACCTACCATTCGACAGGTGGAAGCTCTACAGGCGCGGCATCAATCACTTCTCCTTCGGCCGCCAATTGAATCAACCAGGTGGTCCAACCACCGTAACGTTTCATGCCGATGCACTGGATTCGACCATCCTCGAGCCGGATCACATCGGTGATCACCGTGTGATAAATCTCCCCATCATTCACCATTTGCCAGAGAATGTTCCCGTCACTGTCGGTGCGAATCAGCTTGGCCTGATGCTGATCCGACTCTCCTCCAATCAGGAACCCTCCATCCGGCATTCGATCCAGCGCAAGTGAGTAATTGTCCTCCGGTCCCCAGTCGCTTTTCCGGTAAAGGTTGAAATTCACATGTGTAACATAGATGCCATTCGCTTCAAACCAGTTCAGGCTGAGCTGATCTGCCGGTGAGTAGGACAATGCAACAAAGGCACCATCCTCCAGTTCTAGTAAACCTTTCATATTTGGTCCAGCATGTGTACTGTGAGCCTCCCATATAATGTCACCATCCAGATTCGTGTGAACGAAATACAAAACTTCGTCAAGACCATAATTCTCCCAGCTTCCAGCGAACAAAAGGCCGCCCTGGTATTCAATCACATCGGCCATTCGAACAAAGGCTTCCGTCGAATCCAAATCTACCTGCCATATGAGATGGCCCAGATCGTCCACTCTTGCGATCACACCACCCTTCGCTACCAATGCAGCTCCACCATCATTGAGAGGGGTGATTCGGACAGGAATTTCACGCATACTTCTTGCAACCCGCTGCCACTGCCGGTCGCCACTGTTGTCGTAATTCGCGAGCAGAGGATACTGCCCATTCCACGGGATATTGTAGAGGCCAAACAACCAGGCGTTCCCAGACGTATCTACTCCCACATCGTGAGCAAAAGTATAGATCCCTTCCACAAAATCGACGCCATTCCTCCAGATCAATTCACCATCAGCTGTCGCCTTGATCACCTCAGCAGCCTTGTCATTCGTCCCAATGTGATATGTTCTTCCGAAAATCAGATTCCCGTCTGGAGCCTGAACGATGGATGCAGGATAGTTCACCCCGGGAAGTTGAGAAAAAGTGCGTTGCCACAGGACTTGTGGCGGTTGTGCAAACATGCAGGGTGTCAGTAGCATCAAAATGAAGACGACTATGGTTGTACGTCTTGCTGTATTCATAATCCCTCCCTAGATCAGACTTGATCCTTTTTAGTGCCAATTGCCGTAATGTAGCTTACTTTCAGTCGAAATACTCTGCATGTCCTAAAGAAGAGATATTCCTGTAATCCAGCTCGAGAGCAAAAAAGCCGGCCCATACGGACCGGCTTAACGTTCGTTTCACCGTATTCAGCCAGTTTATCGCACCAGCATCACTTTTTGCACCTGGTCAAATTCGCCCGGCACAACCGCGTGGATGAAATACACACCCGACGATAGCCCGGACGCATCAAACACCAACCGTTGCGTGCCGGCACTGTACGATCCGTTCGCCAGCTCCGCGACTCGCTGCCCGGCAACGTTGAACACCGCCACGTTCAGCTCTGCCGCTTCCGGCAGGTTGACGCTTACCGTCGTCGTTGCGTTGAACGGGTTCGGATACGCGCGATCAAGCGAGAATTCGGACGGCTGAGCGTTCACCGAAGTGAACGAACCGCCATCGCTGGTCAGTACGTTGTTGTCAGTCATGAACGGGTCCAATACACGCGGCGTAGACGCAATCTGTGAACCTTCCGGCGCGAGCTGGGTGAACCAGGCGGATTCCGTTTCAAGTTGCTTGACGCCGGCAAACTGGATTTCGCCGTCCGGCAGGAGTTCTATCACGCTGATCGCCTGGGTTCCGTCCGGATCATCATGCGTATACACCTCTTCCCACACCGTCGCGCCAACCGCATCCGTGCGCAGCAGAACCGCATCACCCTGATCGTTCTTCCCACCAATCAGGAATCCGCCATCGGGCATGACCTGGAACGGACTCGAGGTGAATTTGGAATCCGCAAAATAGAGGTCCAGCTGCAAATCGCCCTGCGGGCTGCCATCCGAGTAGAACCACTGCAGCCACAACACGTCCAGTACCGACACCAGCGTGGCGAATCCGCCATTCGGAAGCGGCACAATGCCATTGAGCGAAAACAGGTCGGCGTCACTGAGCTGCTGCTCCCAGATTACGCCACCGGTCTGCGTCGTATGAACGAAGTACAAGTCGTAGTACTGACCAATCTGGTTGCGGCCACCCGCGAACAGGAATCCGTCTTCATACGGAATTCCGTCCACCAGAACATCGTCCGTCAAACCACCGAACTGGTGCATCCAGAGCAGGGTTCCGTTGTTGCCGACTCGCGCGGCGATGCCGTCCTGGTCCTCGTTCTCGCTCAACGAATTGCCGAGGATGATCGCGGTGCCATCATCGAGCGGCAACACACGGTTGATGGACGGGTTCGTATATGGCGGGAACTGCCGGCGCCAGGTTTCAAGGCCATTTCCGTTCAACTTCAGGATGTACGGGGAGTCCCAACCGTTCGGATTCCCTTCCCGGCCAACCACCCACACACCGCCCAGCTGATCAACGGCGACGTCGTGAATGAAATTCTTCTGATTGTCACCAAACACCGGGTACCGGACCCACTCAATCGCGCCGGCACCGTTCAACCGTGCAACCGCCTGGGCTTCGAGGAACCCGTTCTGTGGGCCACTCTTGAAGTTCAAGCCGACAATCATCTCGCCATTCTGCGTGGCGGCCACATCGGCTGGATAGCTGTTAAACGTCTGCGGCAGGGACATGGTCCAAAGCATCTGCGGATCCTGTGCCTGCGCCGAAACCAGCAACAACAAAACACCAAACAACATGAAGATCGTACTCAACAGCCTGCGCATATATCCTCCACTACCTCAGTTTAACCTCTCCACGTGCGAACAAGATACGAAAAAATAAGCACTGGAAATGATGAAAGTGGCAGGATTTAGCGATCAGGAGTAGAAGAATTATGAAAATGGAGCTCGTCTGGCGGGGTTGCTAATTCTTGCATTTACAGGAATCACTGTGGACAGATTCGAGGATTTTCGCGTTAAATAGAGGCTCTCCGGAGAGCTACCCGGCGACTGCCTCACGCAGAGCTTTGGCCGCGAGTTCAACCGAGTGACGTTTCTTTTCGGGGATTCCATCGAGAGCGTCGATCAGTGTTTCCGGGGTGACAGTCTGCACTTCGGCGACCGTCTTTCCCTTCGCCCATTCGGTCGCGGCGGACGCAGCCGCCACGGTGCCTGAACACGCCCGCGCGCGCCACATCGCGTCCTCGACTATGCCGTCCACGATCCGCAACGTTACCCGCAGACGGTCATGGCAGCCGCCGCCCTGGTGAGCGACTTCCGCCAGCTTGCGCGGTTCTTCGAGGTCGCCGATATTCTTCGGCGCCTGAAAATGCTCAAGATAGGTGGGGGATAAACTCATGGGGACGTCTCGTGTCGCAAGTCTCTGGTCACTGGTCTTTGTCTATCGGGACGAAAAAGGGGTCTGAGATACGAGATTTGAGAGATGAGATGACGGCTGTTCGGCAGCCAGCTACGTCAATCGCCACAGCAGGCTTTGCTGTCTTTATCTCATGTCTCCGTTCTCACGTATCACATCTGGTTTACCTCACTTCCCAACCGGAACTTCGGTCAACTTCACCGTCGCATCGACCACACCCGGCAGGGCTTCGAGGTGCTCACGCGTTTCTTCGGCGATATTTTCGTAGAACATTTCGTCCGTCTCGCCGACGAGGATCTCGACAAACACCTTGTTCTCGTCGACCTCGATGTGACGCACCATGTTCATTTTCACCAGCGACAGCCCCGTTTCCGGGTTGATCACGTCCCGCAACGACTCGTGCACCAGCTCCTCGGTGACCACCGGTGCCTGCGGGTCGACGAAGCCGTTGTCCTCTTCCCATTTCCGGATCGCCGACTTGAGGCCGTTGATCGCCAGCACGCTGCAGTGAATCTTCACCGCCGGCAAACCTTCCAGTTCCTCGGTGACCGACTTCGCGCGCAGCTTCTTGATCTCGTCGACCGTCTTGCCCTTGGCCATCTTGGACGCCATCGACGCCGTCGCGATGTTCGACGCGCAGCCATAGGAACGGAACTTGATGTCCTGGATGACTTTCGTTTCCGGGTCGATGATCATGTTGTACGTGATCATGTCGCCGCACGCCGGAGAGCCTTCCGTCGCGACCGCGTTCGCATCGTCCAGTTCACCTACGTTTTCCGGATTCGTGAACTCGTCAATCACCTTCTGCGTGTATTTGATCGCCATGCGTGAACCTCAATCAGGAAGCGTCGTTCGACAAAAATAACCCATCGCCGTGCGGAGATGGGAAACTGTGTACTTGTGAAGAATGTAACGCATTCTGTACCCCGATGGGAGGGGAGTCTCCACGGGGCCAGCGGGCCACAGGCTATGGGCTTTGGGCTATGAACTATGAGCGTCAAAAATATCTTGCCCGTGTTGGCTCGGCCAACGCGGACCCTGCATCCGTCACATGACCCTGGCCAGTCTGTCTGCCCCGACCAGCTTGCTGGTCGGGATTAACCTCGTCCAGTTTCGCTACTTCACCTCCGCCAACAGCCAGCCGGCATCCGTGATCCGCGGGAACGTTACCGGATCGACATTGGCGATGCCGATCATTAACACTTTCCCCGGCCCGAGTTCAACCGCCGGCATGGTCGGAATCATCCAGAAATCCATCAGTAGACTGGAATCCAGCATCTGGGCGTTCTCGTCGATAATCAGCCCGCCAATTGAACTCCACGGCTGCTGCTGGTTCGCTTCATCAATCTGCATTTTGCTGCACGGGATGAAGATCCGGTTCTCTGCCAGCCGCATCGGGTTGTAACAGGTGTAGCCGAGTGTCTCCGGATTCCGCTTGATCCAGCGCACCTCGCCGTCCTCCGCGCCGATACGAACATACACCGGCTGACGGGTGGTGCGATCGTCGCCGACGACCAGAATGTCCCCATCCGACGCGGTCAGCGCGCCCATGACCACGCCACCGATCAACGTATCCGCCCGTTCGATGGTCCAAGTCAGCTCACCGGTTTCGGACAGGCCATAAAGGGTCTGGTCCGGATAGCGCCCGCCCGGCACACGCTGCACACCGAGGAACCCATTGTCCGTCGGGAAAAGATGCGTGGCTGGGTTGTCCCATTCGCCAACTTTGTTGCCGTCCGCGTCGAGGATCACCCCGTACGCCTCAAACGGCTGCCCGGCCTCGACCACCCGGCCACCGAGCACCAGCAGGTTACCATTCGCCAACTGGTTCATTGACCACGGACTGAAGTGCGGATCCCAGTGAGTGTCCATATCGCTGACCGTCGACCCATCCTCAGGGCTGAACTCACGGATCAGCGTACTCTCCAGCACGTTCTCGCCCAGCTTGCCAATCAGCAACAACCCACGGCCGTCAATGACTTTCATGTCTGTCACATTTTCACGGGGATCGGTCAACGGCAGCGACCAGATGAGTTCGCTTTGCGGGTCACGCATCTGCAGCTTCAATATCGAGGGCTGGCCGGAACTGCGGTCTACCGGACGTTCACGAAGCAGAACGGCCACGTTGCCATCCAGCGCAACGGAACTGGAGGGAAATTCGTTGTGCGTGGTGTCGCCGATGAAGAACATTGACGCGTCGCCGAGCAATCCGGCCTCAGCGTTTTCGGCCTGATCCGACGATCCGCCGTTGCATCCGGCGACAAATCCCATGGTCACAACCAGTACGACCCATATCGCACTGACACTGATCCAACGGCGCTTCATATCTCCCCCATGGGGTTGGTTCGAATGTGATGTGTAGCTTTGCCACGGTGCTAAGCGGTGGCGCAAGTCGGGTGACACCGGGGACACTTTGGGGACAAAGTGTCCCCCTGTATCAAGCAACCCGTTGTCCGCAGCCCAAACTACATGCCCCAGACATTCATGTCTGGGATGATCCGCCCCTGTGAACGTGTTCAGGACCGTCAGCCGGAACGGTATTCAGGTTCGGTGCATCCGCGTTTGCAAGCAAACACGGGCACGCCAGCTAATCCAACTTCTCTTTTTTCTGCTTGTAGAACGTCTTCGCGTGTTCAGATTCCCGCTCGCTGTGCTCTTCCGGGATGAACGCCGTCATCGCGCGGAGACGATCCACAGCGACCTTCGTCTGTTCCACCGCGAGATCGACATCCGCCTGTGTGTTCAACCGCGACAACGTGTAGCGTATCGAACCGTGCGCTTCTTCATGCAACAGGCCGATGGCGGTGAGCACATGCGACGGCACCAGGCTGCGGGACGAGCACGCGCTGCCGCTGCTGACATACACGCCGCCGTAGTTCAGGCTCATCAGGATCGCCTCGCCCTCAATGTACTTGAAGGTGACGTTCAAGTTGCCCGGCAGACGGTCTTTCGACCCGACCTCGGGGCCATTGAGACGCACGTGCGGAATCTCCAGCAGCCGTTCCGCCAGCTGTTGCGTCAGCTCGTTGACCTGCGGAATGACAGTGTCCATGTCACGCACCGCAATCTCCACCGCCTTCGCGAAGCCGACAATCGCGGGGACGTTCTCCGTCCCGGGTCGCAGGTTCTGTTCCTGCGGACCGCCCTCGAGCAGCCGTCGCAGCTTCAGCCGTTTGCGCACAAACAATGCGCCGACACCCTTCGGGCCGTGCAGCTTGTGAGCGTTGAAGCTGGCGAGGTCGACACCGAGCGCACGCACATCAACCGGCATCTTGCCAAGCGTCTGCGCGCAGTCGGCGTGCAGGAACGCGCCCTGCTCATGGACCAGTTCCGCCAGCGCGGGAAGGTCCTGCACCGTGCCGATTTCGTTGTTGCCGTGAATGATCGAAACGAACAACGTGTCGTCGCGCAACTTCTCGCGCAGGCTGTCCGCGCTCACGCTGCCGTTGTCGTCCACGGTGAGCTCGTCCAGTTCGACGAGGCCCTGCTTCTCCATCCGCTTGACGACGTTGCGCACGCTGGCGTGCTCGACCGGGCTGATCAACACGTGCTTCTTGTCCGGGTGCTGCCGGCGCAATCCCTCCAGCGCGATGTTGTTTGACTCCGTTGCGCTGGCGGTAAAGACGATTTCCGCTGGCCGCGCGTTGATTAACTCCGCAATCTTCGCGCGGGACTCATCCAACGCCTCTTCCGCCGCCAGGCCGAGCATGTGCAGACTGGCAGGATTGCCGTACGATTCGGTCAGGTACGGTAGCATCGCATCGACAACCTCCGGCAACACCTGCGTGCTGTCGCCGTTGTCAAGGTAGGCTATGTGCTTGTCACCACTCATTGCTGAAAACGCTTTCTTCAGGTTAAAGGCAAAGAAGGCTTGCCACGAGGCAAGCCCGTCGTCCAAGGTGATGATGAAAGTAACGAGGATACCCACAGCCCGCAACGCTCGATCAACCCGCTCCCGGCCGAGAAAAAACGCGAGGTGAAATCACCCCGCGCCAGGTAACTACGATTCCTCGGCGACAGCACGTCATTCCGAACGGAACGAAGAGAAGTGAGGAAGATCCAGATTCGAGTACGGAAATGAACCCGTTGATCAGCTGGACCTTCTTCAGCCGCAAACTGACGCGGCTTCCAGAATGACGCGCGATCCAGCGGACGGTTTGGTTCAAAAATTACAGGACCGCGGATCTGGTATCTCGTAAACGCGAAACGCGGGGCAAAAGCACCCCGCGTTGCAGAATCGTCGTTGCTGTTGTTCACTCCACCCGGAGTTTTTCCCGGTGGATCGTGATTTCCGTTTCGCCCACCTGGTACGTGTCCGTCAGGTCCGAATACACCAGGCCAACCTCCATGGCATAATACCGGACACCGGATACCGTGTGATCCTGCCCGACCACCGTCGCGTCTTCCGTGATCTTCCTGCATTGTGGGTACGTGAAGGATTCAATCGTGTAGTCAAACCCATCCCCCAGGTACCCGGCGACATAGTCAACCGTTAATCCGCCCTGCTCCTCATTAACACGGGTAAACTCATGCGTTGCCGGTGGATCGACCGCTCCCCAACCACTCAGAAACGGATCTTTCTCCCATTCGTCAGCTTCATCATTGTAGACAAACACCGAATCAGCCTCAAACGCATACCGTACCGTGTCACGGCCAAGCACGACCTGATCCAGATCGTACAGCATGATCAATACCTCACACGTCCGCCGATCCTGGTCCTGCTCGCTGCGGATGACATACCACGTTTCAGTAGAGATTAATTCACCATCGACATGGTTGGCAAAATGATGATCCACTCCCCGCCATAGCGGGAAAAAGTCTTCCGCCGCGAAATTCGCTGGTGGTTCCGGTGGGATGACTGCGTCGTCTTCATCACAGCCGGATACAGCAAAACCAGACAGAACCAGGCACAGAATCAGGATGGATACGTGACGTGGACTCATGGGTCCCCCCAGGGTTGTTGAACCGTCTTAGCTGACCATGAGCAAGCTGCGAGGGCGACTCCCTAGTCGTGGTGGATGTACCAGTATAATGACAAGACGCTCGATGTGTCATTCTGGTCGCAACCGTCTCTCCGGCTCCCGTGCGAAGCCCGCTGATGCACGGCAACAAGCCCGTCCAACCTGATGATTCCTTCACTCCGGCACAGTTTCTGCTCCACTCTGATAATAAAGTTCAGAATGCCTAACTCTGATACACCTGATCCTGATCGGACTTAGCCGTCACCTAACTCTTCAACTGCTGGACGGCTGCGAAAAGTTCTTGGAATCCCAGGATTCTTGAACTAATCAACAGGATCAGGACAGATCACTCAGCCTGTTCACAAACAGACACACTCGTCATGATGAGGGAGGGAGTCATGAAACGCGTTGTGCCGGCACTGCTGGCCATCCTGTTGTTGGCGTCATTTGCACATGCGTTGCCCGAGTACCAGGTGAAGTACAATCAGACCTGCGCCCTGTGCCACCACAACCCCACCGGTGGCGGAATGCGGACACTGTATGGCGCCCAGTTCTTCTCGTACAGCGATCTCGCGATGGAAGCAAAAGACTTCGCCGAGATCCAGGAAATCCTGCCGCAAGCCGACGACGCCCTGCAGTATGGCTTCGACCTGCGCGGCCTGTACGCACTCGGACACGGCTACGATGACGACGAGAATATGCAGACCCGCGGCAACGAATTCGTGATGATGCAGAGCGACATCTATTTCGCCTATTCGTTAACCGATGCGACCTCAGCGGTTGTCGATGTCTCGAACAACGGCATCGAGGAAGCGTTCGCCAATTTCTCGATGAAGAACGGGAAGATCCGCGTCCGTGCCGGTAAATTCCGCACCACGTACGGCTGGGGTTGGGTCGATCACACCGTCTTCGCCCGCAAGTATCTCGACTACGGTTCCGACCGTGGCCCGGGCTGGCGCGCGTACGATACCGGCGTCGAAGGTGGCCTCTACACCGACCGTTGGGATGTGACCGTCGGCCTGACCAACGGCATCCCCGGCAGTAACGGTAACGCCGTCTCGGCCCGAGTCGCCCGCCGTTTCGGACGCAACACCTTTACCGCCACGCTCGGCCTGTCCGGCCGATCCGACGACCTCGGCGGCGGAGGGTACAGCGCCCGTCACTACGGCGCATTTTATGGCTTCAATCTCGGCCCGGTCACTTTCCTCGGTGAAACGAATTTGCGTGAGGAAGTTGAGGACATCCAGGGCCTGGTTGCGACCCAGCAACTGCGCTACATGATCATGCGCGGCATTTACGCGCACGGTTGGTACGAATACTACGATCCGGACATGGACACCGAGTCCGGCTACATCTGGCGCGCACGGCTGGGGATGGACATCATCCCACGCGGCTACATCAGCATTTCCCCGATGTACCAGTGGGCGCATTCAGAACTGAACTATCCCGGCTCGGACGAGTCCGGACAATTCCTGCTGCAACTGCATTTGTGGCTATAAACCGAGGAGCCCCCCATGAAGACGCTTCAGACGTTGACGCTTGTGATCATGATCGGCCTGCTGGCGGCTCAGCCCTCGTTCGCCGAGACGATGACCTACACCGTCTCCCCCGGCGAACCCAATGAAGTCGTGTTTGTTTCGCGTGCGGTCGGAGAAACCTTTGATGGACGCACAAATCACGTCGAAGGCACGTTCAGCTGCGATCCGGACGATCTCAGCAAGCCGGTTTCCGGCTCGGTCTCGATTGACGTAAAGACGCTGGACACCGGCATCGGCCTGCGGAACAACCACATGTTCAAAAACCACCTGCATCCGGACGAGTTCCCGCAGATGACATTTGAACTGACCGGCCTGTCCGGAAATCCCGCGATGCTGAAGACTGGCGAAACGGCGACGATGAAGGCGAACGGGCAGTTCACCTGCCACGGCGAGACCAACGACATCGAGCCGATGCTCGAGGTGACCCGCAATCCGGACAGCAGCCTGACGGTTACCGCCGAGTGGACCGTCAACCTGAACGACTATGACATCGAACGCCCGCAGTTCCTGATCGTCAAACTGGCGGAGGACCAGGAAGTGTCCGCCACATTCACCGCGATGCCGCAGTGAGGAGAACCAGCACGATGATTTCGCATACCAACGCCGTGATCGCACGGCTGCTTCCGATACTTCTGTTGACCCTGCTGCTGGCCGCCGGTTGTTCCGACATGGGCGACCCCGTCAGCCCTGATGACAACAACAACGGCAACGGTGATCCGACTCCGGCCGACACGTTGAGCTGGACGGGTGACATCTACCCGGACATCATCAGCACCTATTGCATTTCGTGTCACGGCGCATCATTCCCGCAGGGTAACCTCGACCTGACCGATTTCGCGGGTTGGATCGACGCCAACAGCCTGTCCGGCAACCCGTTCGTCGTGCCCGGCGATCCGGATCAGAGTGAACTGGTCTGGCGTGTCGAAGGCACGAACGGTCTCGCCCGCATGCCGCAAGGCGGACAGCTCGCCGACAGTGAAATCGAAGCCATCCGCACCTGGATCGAGCAGGGTGCGCCGAAGCAGTAAGTGGGATGTGGGCCATAGGCTTGGGGCTGCAGGCGATGGAATGCAGTCTGCGGTCTGCGGTCTGCGGTCTGCGGTCTGCGGAAGCTAGCATGCCCCAGACATTCATGTCTGGGCTGATCCGAGCTTGAACAACAACGGACTCAGGTGATTTCCATTATCGGATCCTCCGCGTTCGCAAGCGAACACGGGCACATCCATATCACCACCCTCACCCAACGTGTCCGAAACCAATCTTGCCCTCGGGCTTCAGCCCGGGATTCGCAGACAGTCAAGTCACCACCGTGGTCACGCCCTCGGACTTCAGTCCGGGATTCTTCCGAGTTGAAAACAAGCGGGACACGTTGTCCACAACGTGTCCCCGGATCTGTTCCATCAGGGGGACACGTAACGGAGTACGTGTCCCCCTGACTATGTTTAATGCGAGCACCAGTGAGACGAATCCGTCCCTGGTGTCCGCTCAACGTCGATCAAGTCTTCCCTTCCGCCGCATCCAGGATCTGTTTGCGACGGAACATGACCGGAATCGATTCCTTGCTCGCCGCGCCGATGTTGATCAACTGCCAGTCTTCGCCGACTTCTTCGATTTTCTCACGGATGCACTGGATCCGGATCTCGTGCATCATGTCGCACTGTTCGAGGTTGATAACCTCGACTCGGTACTGGTAACTGCGGCGCTTCCCGTTGACCCGCACCTCGATTTCGACCGAATCATTGGCGTCGTGGATCGGCAACTGAATGGTAAACCCACTCATCGTTCACATCTCCTGTGACGAAAACCAGCACATCTCTCCCATCAACCTCATGCAACTGCCAGATGCATGCCAATCCGGACCAGCACGTAATCTTCAAATAAACAACTAGTTCCATTCTTGTGCAGGAGCCAGATTGTCCGACGACGGATAGTCGTGTGTCCGTCTGCGGACGGTTTTATCGTTGAATCTGTCAATGGTATCGGCTGTCGAAGTGGGGACGGGCGGTCCGCCATAACGGGGACGTGTGGACTTGGAGGGGACAGCGAACCGCCCGTTTTCATGGGGTCCTGAAAGGGTACTGGTCATCAACCTCCGAGTTGGTTTGCAGCTATGCACGTCAACCGTGCCTGTCTATGGCACCTGGCTGTCAGTCGTCCTGCTCAGCCAGTTGGTACTTGATCCATACGGTCTTCATCTGCATCGCACCACCGCCACCCATTCCGGGTCCGCCACCACGGCCACCACCCGGAGGGCTGCCACCCATGCCACCACCACCGCCAGGGGGCGCTCCACCCATACCACCACCGGGACCGCCGCCACGCCGACCACCTTCATCCTTGCCTGACTGCTGAGGCATCGCTTCGAACCCGATGCGGAATTTTTCACCCGGTTCGAGGGTGAACATCACACCCTGTTCTGGTGCGCCTTGAAGCGGAATGCGCAGTTCGTAGAACGTGACGTTGTTGTCCAGTGACGAAGTCTGAATCTGAATTCGGCTGTCGTCGGTGCAGGTGATCAGAACCGGACTCGACTCTTCACCCTGTAGCCCGTACAACCCTTCGCTCAGGTCCATCCCGCCGCCGGGTCCACCACCCCGGCCACCTTCGGGACGTTGCCCCTGAGTGAGTTCCGGGCGATTCGCACCCTGCTGCCGTTCACGCAGTTGCGCCTGCTGATGCCGGCCCTGCAGCAACAATCCGAACGTTTTCTTCTTCTTGCCGTCCGCATTCAGCCAGAGGCGAACCTGCCCGCCACCGGGGCCCATCGCCGCCTGCTGTTGCACGAGGATGTACAGGTATTCACCGTCATTGACCAAACCGTACGATGTTCCGATATCCTCGAGATAGGCCCGCGGATACTGTAGCCAGTCGTTGAACATGCCATCGATTTGCAAGGGTTCGCTGAGCCAGGCAGAAGTCTTCGCCTGCCCGGCCAGTGGCAGGATCATCAGGATGAGCAGGGAGGCCAGTATCAGCGTGCGGCGAATCATGTGTCCATCACTCCTAAAACGAATTCATCGGTGTGCACTTCATGGACGCGCAAACGGAACGAGGGTTTAATGGAACTCGGAGATGGGGAAGATTCACTCAGGAGACGGATCAGAAAACGAGCGTAATCACCGTTTCTTCACCCGGTTTCGACTGGGCAGTGATGGTGCCGCGATGCATGCGCATGATCTGGCGGGAGAGGGAGAGGCCAACACCGGTGCCGTCCGGCTTGGTCGTAAAGAAGGGAATGAATATACGTTCGAGCAGGTCCGGCTCGATACCGCTGCCGTTGTCCAGCACACGGATCCGGCCACGGCCCTGTGCGTCAATCGAGGCACTCACTTCGATCCTCGGATCGGCGACACCCGGCACCGCCTGCAACGCATTCGTCAGCAGATTGATCAACACCTGCTCGATCAAATCCCGGTCGGCGAGCAGGCTCAAGTTGCCAGGTGAACAGTCAAAGCTGCCCGATACACCGACCTCGTCAAACTTCGACTCGAAGAATTTCGCGAGGTGGTCCAGCAGTCCACGAACTTCCACACGTTGCAGATCCGGTTCCGGCACCTTGTACAGACTGCGGAACGCTTCAACGAACTTGAGCAACCCTTCACTGCGCTTCTGGATCGTGCGGACTGCCAGCTGAGCGTCCTCGACCGTCTCGCCCTCGTCCCCCTCCGGCACCGGGATCTCGGCGAGCAGCGAATTTGTTGTCGTCGCCAGGGACGCGATTGGCGTGATCGAATTGCGGATCTCATGGGTCAGCACACGGATCAGGTTCTGCCACGCCTCCAGTTCCTGCTCTTCCAACTCGGAGCGAATGTTCTGGATCGCAACCAGGGTCAGGCGCCGGCCGCCACGCACAAACTCCGTCGCCCGGACCAGTAGCTGCAACACGTCGCCCTCGTCCACCACCTTGATCACCCGCTGTTCACCGGCACGGATGGTCTTCAACATCGTCACCAGTTCTTCGCTCACCTTGTTCAGCCGGTCGATGTGTTCGCAACGATTCAACTTGAACAGCTTCCGCGCGGCGGTGTTGGCCAGCTCCACCTCGCCGGATGAATCATAGCTGATCACGGCGGATGCGATGTGCTGCAACACCGTCTGCAGGTATTGAACCTGCTCCTCACGTTCCGCACGCACACGGCGGAACTCGGTCATGATGCGGGTAAACTCGTCATTGAGGCGGCTGGCGGTGGATGTGGTCGGGCTCTGGAAAGTCTCGAAGAAATCCTCATACTTGACCGCGATGAGGAAGCGGGTCAGGTCACGTTGCACCTTTTCAACATAGCGCACCAGCGTGATCACCTGGATGATCGCGAACACACCGAGCAGGGCGATGGTCATCACGTAATCCGTGACCACCACCAACCATGCGATCAGAATCAGGGTCAACGTCAACGCACTGACCCGGATCAACACTCCGGCGTGAAAGCGGTTTAGTGACATCTAGCTACTCTCGATTGAACCCTTTTTAATCCACGTCCTCAGTCGTCGAGACGGCAGCCAGCTGAGGGGGACATGTGACGGCATTGAGCCTATCGATTCATGCACCTGATGTTGAACGATAACGTAGCTTCACTCGGCGTGATAGAGATGAAGGCCGTCACTTGTCCCCCATTTGAACGATACCGGGGACAACTGACGACCACAGCTTACGTTTCAACGAACATCCATCTCAATCACCCTCGCACTGATCTCGTGGGTTACCTCAGACAGGTCGCCAGATGTCCCCTTAACGCCAGCCACCTTCAGGTACGTTTTCTCTTAGTGCAGATTCCCAATCATCAACCAGGCTACCCAGAAAATCAGTGTTTACTAAGGGATCGGGTGCTATACCAAGATGGACTCGCGCACTACTCCAAGGCCACTGTTCTGCGAATTCGACTAGCCCAGCGCGCAAAGGATTCTGTTCAACATACCTCATTGCTAGTAGTAAATGCACTTCTGACAACGGTTCTGAATAATACCGTCCCTGCCACACGGGTGCTTGATCCACGTAGCGTTGATTCCAGTATACAGCGTAGTCCCGGTGAACAAAGCCAACACTCTTCGCTAAGCTCCACTGATATCCTGGCACAACGATGAGGTGAACATGATTGTTCATTATGCAATAAGCAAGCAGCTCGGTTTTCGCTGATATAAAATGGCGTTCTATTAGTTTTTTATAAAACATCACATCCTTTTGATCTATAAATATCTCTTTCTTTTTGTATCCACGATGTGTGATATGATATGGAATGCCTGGTTCTACCATTCTTGCTGACCGGGGCACATTTACTCCATGTTTTCGATACTGTTAGAGTATCAAAGCCGGGGACATGTGACGGCATTGAGCCTATCGATTCATGCACCTGATGTTGAACGATAACGTAGCTTCACTCGGCGTGATAGAGATGAAGGCCGTCACTTGTCCCCCATTTGAACGATACCGGGGACAACTGACGACCACAGCTTACGTTTCAACGAACATCCATCTCAATCACCCTCGCACTGATCTCGTGGGTTACCTCAGACAGGTCGTCAGATGTCCCCCACCCAAGTTTACAACCCATACTTCTCGATCCTGCGATAGAGACTGGTCCGTGTCAGGCCCAGCTCCTTCGCGGCGTGCGAAATATTGCCATCGTGCTTTCGGATCGCCTTAAGCACCACCGTGCGTTCAACATCTTCCAGGTTGAACGAGTCCAGCTCGACCTCGCCGCCACGTTCGTCCCCACCCGAGATAAAGAAATCCGCCGGTTGCAGCACCCTGTCCTCGGCCATGATCACAGCGCGTTCGATCGCGTGCTTCAGCTCACGCACATTCCCCGGCCAGTCGTAGCGTTCAAGCTTGCGTTGTGCGGCCTGGTTCACGGTCAATGAACCACGGTTGTATTTCTGCGAGAAATGGTCGAGGTAATGGTCGATCAGCGGCGGGATGTCCTCACGCCGGTCCCGCAACGGCGGCAGGTGAATTTCGACGGTGTTGATCCGGTAGAGCAGATCCTGCCGGAACTGACGCGACGCGACCATGTCGCTGACATCGTGGTTCGTCGCGCAAATCAGCCGGATGTCCACCTTTTGCACCCGGTTGTCGCCGACACGGGTGATGGTTCTCGATTCCAACGCGCGCAACAATTTCGCCTGCATCGCGGGCGACAAATTGCCGATCTCGTCGAGGAAAAGCGTCCCCCCAGCCGCAACTTCAAACCGTCCGGCACGATCTGCCTTGGCGTCGGTGAACGCACCACGCTTGTGGCCGAACATCTCCGACTCAAACAGATTCTCGCTGATCGCACCCATGTCAACGGTGACGAAGATCTCGTCCGAACGTTTGCTCTGACGATGAATCGCGCGGGCGATCAACTCCTTGCCGGTGCCGTTTTCACCAAGAATCAGCACATTGGCGTCGGTCCCGGCGACCTTCTCGATCGTTTCGAAGACACGCATCATCCCGGATGATCGGCCGATGATGTCCTGGAACGATTGCTCGAGTTCAGCCGACAACGCTCGTTGCCGGTCCTGCAACGTGCGCACCTGGCCACGAGTCGCGCTCAGTTTCATCGCGGCGTTTATCGTCGCCAGAATCTTCTCATTCTGCCACGGCTTGAGCACAAAATCCACCGCGCCCTGTTTCACCGCGCGGACCGCCGTTTCGACGTCACCGTACGCCGTGATCATGATGACCACCGCGGACGGGTCGATCTCGAGAATCCGTTCCAGCCAGTGAAAGCCTTCCTCGCCGGAGGTGGCGTCCTTGCTGAAATTCATATCGAGCAGGATTGCGTCGTAACTGAGGTCACGCAACCGGGCGGGCAGATTTTCAGGATTCGGTTCGGTATGGACCAGTTCGACATGCGGCTTCAGCAGCAGACGCATGGCGGTGAGGATGTCGGCGTCGTCGTCGACAATCAGCACACGGCCGTTCTTTTCACGGAGCACGGTCAAACTCCCGTCAGGTCAGTCAATCATCAAGTGTACGGAATCGGACAGCTCTGAGAAAGCAGGTATGAGGTATGAGGTGTGAGGTATGAGACAAGCAATGGACAACACCTCAAACCAGAGATGAGCTGTGAGCGATGAGCTACTGATAACAGCAACACCCGATTACCACGGACTTACGTCCGTGGTAAACGAACCAAACGATGATCACGAGCCTGTATCGCCCGATAATCCCTGCTGGCAAAGCCATCAGGGGCACATCTCACCCGCAGCCCGCAGCCCGTAGCCCTTAGCCCGGAGATCGCAGCCCTTAGCCCGCAGCCCATCTTTTGCTCATCGCTCATCACTCACAACTCATCACTGAATTCATTCATACCGCAACGCCTTCGCCGGCTTGCTCAGCGCGGCACGGAGAGTGGTTGCGGCCATCACCAGCCACGCTATCGCCAGCACGATCAACGCTGCCAGCAGGTTCAACCCCCAGTTGACCGGCACCCGATAGGCAAATCCAGACAGCCAGCGGTGCATGAACAACCACGCTACCGGCCACGCAATCAGGTTCGCCAACAGTACCGGCCTGACAAAATCTGCGGTCAGCAGTAAGACAATTCGTCCGGCATCTGCACCAAGCACTTTGCGGATTCCAATCTCACGGGTGCGCTGCTGTGTCGACCAGGCTGCAAGACCAAACAATCCGAGGGCGGCGACAACAATCGCCAAACCCGAAAAGAGCCCGAGCAAATTCGCCAGTTTCTGTTCGCGACGGTAGTCCAGCTCCATCCACTCGTTGAGGAAGTGATACTCAAACGCCAGCCAGGGATCAAACGACTTCCACACTGTTTCCAGCGCCGCCAGGGTGGAGCTCATCGAATCTGAGGAAAGCTTGAGTGCAACATACCGGTGGTGCCAGCCGACGTCGTCACGGCCAAGGATAAAGACAACGGGTTCAATCGCGTGACGCAACGGCTGAAAATGGAAGTTGCGCACGACTCCGACAATCTCACCTTCCTGTCCGCTGACATCGACGCGCGGGTCCTCGAGCACATCTATACCCAGCTTCTCAAGTGCCGCTTCGTTGACGAGGAATGCCTGATCCTGATCCGTCGAGAAATCGTGTGAGAAATTCCGGCCCCACGCCAAATTCAGTCCCATCGTCGGCAGGTAGTCCTCGTCCACGTGTAACGCGAAGATGGGCACCTGCTCATCCTCTCCCATCGCTGGCGTGTGAATATTCCAGATGCCACCGTTTTGTCGACCCAGCACACGGCCATGGAGACTGGCGGCCTCAACTCCGGGAACCTTGAGGAACGCATCCCGGATTTCGAACGCCTTTCCGGTAACGGCCTCTCCCTGTAGCGGGACATAGAGGATTTTGTCACGATCAAAGCCAGGATCCATCGTCAGCAAGTGATTGTGCTGGCGCAGTACAGTAATCGTACTCAGGATCAACGCGATCGTGACCGCAAACTGCACCACCACCAGCCCGCGACGGACATACGCTCCACTGTTACGGCTGCTGATCCCGGCCTTAAGCACCCGGACCGGTTTGAACGACGAGAGAAACAACGCCGGGTAACTACCCGAAAGTAAACCGACAACCAGACCGACACTGAGTACAGTGGCCGTGAGTTCGGTAGGAGTCAGGTGCAATGCCTCACGAAACGGGATGCCGACCATGACCTCAAACCATGGCAGCGCAAGCTCAAGCATTAACAACGCGAGAGCGACTGCAATCAGGCTCACCAGCATCGATTCGCCAAGAAACTGACCGATGAGATCACGCCGGCTGCTGCCCAGCACCTTCCGGACACCAATTTCCCGCGACCGTTTCAGGCTGCGCGCAGTGGCCAGGTTCATGTAGTTGATGCAGGCGACCAGCAGGGTGAATAGCGCAATCAGGGCGAACATGCGAATTCCACTGTAGTCACCCTTGAGGTGCATGTCCTCGAGCGGCCGGAGAAAGGCCTCAAACTGTTGCCGTTTCTCCGCGCCTGCCTTGTCCAGTAGATAAGCGTTCAGCCCCGCTTCGAAAGACGTCACCTCACCGGCGTCACTAAACTCGAGGAAGGTCTGGTTGTTATGGGGAAACCAGTCCGCGGCGTACTCAGGATATTTGGACAGCACCGTCTCAAAACTGATGATGTAGTCAAAGTAAAATTGCGAATTCTCCGGGATGTTTTCGTAAACCGCATCGACTCGTACTTCCGTGTCGTCACTGAAGGTCATCGACTTGCCAACCGGATTCTCATCTCCGAAGAATTTGCCAGCCGCATCCCGTGACAACGCAATGGTGTTCGGTTCGGAGAGGGCCTGTCCAGCCTTTCCATGCAACAGCGGGATATCGAACATCTCGAAGAAGGATGCTTCACCGTAATTGAAATAGCCGACCAGTTTCGTCTCATTCGCCTGCAAGGTGTAGTACCCGATCGGCATGATGCGGGTCTGATTCACAACTGCCGGAAAATCCGCAACAATGGACGGTCCCATTGGCAGCGAGGACCACGGAATCTCCTGCCAATTGCCTCCGCCCCAATCCTGCAGCTCCTCCAGGGCATACAGGCGGTCGCTTTTTGTGTGGAAGGTATCGTAGCTCAGCTCGAAACGGATGTACAACACAAGCAGCATCGCCGCCGCGATCCCAACCGCGAATCCGGTCACGTTGATCACGCTGTACAACCGGCCACGCAGCAGACTGCGCATCGCGAGCTTGAGATAGTTGATCCACATTGATCCATCCCCCAATCTCTATCACCTTATATGGGTCAGCGTCCGCAAGTTGATAATACACCCACTTCAATCCCCGCCAACCGCTGTCCGCAGCCCGCAGTCCATCTATTGCTCACCACACATCACTCGTCACTCACCATCGTTTTACTCGTAGCGCAACGCCATCGCCGGGCGCAACCGCACCGCCTTGACGGCCTGCAAGCCAACGGTCAACAGTGCCAGCAGCAACGTCCCCACCGCAGCCGCCGGAAATACCCACCACGGCCACGGCGCACGGTAAGCAAACGTCTCAAACCACTTCGACATCAGCCAGTAGGTCGCCGGCCACGCGATCACGTTCGCCAGCAACACCAGAATCGCAAACTCGCGCGTCAGCAATCCGAAGATCCGGCCTTCGCTGGCACCCAGCACCTTGCGCACCGCAATCTCACGGGTCCGCCGTCCCGTCGAGAACGCCGCCAGGCCAAGAATGCCGAGGCAGGCGATCAATACCGCGACGATGCTGAACGCCTGGAACAGGTGAGCCTGACGCTCTTCGGCGCGGAACATGCTGTCGAAGTTTTCGTCGAGGAAGACGTAGTCAAGCGGCCGGTCAGGGAAACGTTCGTCCCAGACCGCCTCAAGTTCCTGCACAAAAGCATGTGCATCGGGACGGTTGTAACGTATGCTGACAAGGCTGAAGCCGGGACCGAGATTCACCAGCAGCATCGGCTCAATCTGAGTGTGCAACGAGGAGAAGTGATAGTCGCGGATCAAGCCGATCACGGTGAACGTGATGTTACCAAACCCCCTGACCGTCTTGCCGATCGGATCGTCCCAGCCAAACTGCCGTACAGCGGCCTCATTCATCAGCATCACGCCGGTGGTGTCGCCGTCCCGCCAGCGATCGGTGGTCAGCTCCGGATCAAAGAAACGCCCATCCAGCACCTCCCAGCCGAACACCTTGTCACCACCCGCGCTGACCGAATTCCAGTTGATCACGCGTGAACGGTCGCTTCCTTCCGGTACGAAACCGGAGGAGGATCCGCCACGGCTGGGGACACGTGAACTCAACGCGTAGTCGACAACACCGGGTACTTTGCTGAATGCGTTCAGGTGATCTTCGTAGTTGTCCCAGAATCCCTGGTCCGGAATCGGCATCACCAGCACGTTTTCCTTATCGAAGCCCAACGGCTTCGTCAGACCGTACTGCAACTGGGCGTACACCACCCCAGTCGCGATAATCAGCCCGATCGAGATGGCAAACTGAAAGACAACCAGAACACGACGCAGCCGTCCACCGCCCATCGTCGAACGGCTGTCCGCAGATTTCAGTACCGTCACCGGTTTGAAAGACGACAGCACCACCGCCGGGTACAATCCGGCCAGAATGCCCACCGCCGCACCAAGACCGAGCAGCATCCAGGTCGCGAAACTGCCGCTGAACACGTTGAATTCAAGCGCGCGGCCAGACACGTCCGCGAACCACGGTCCAGCCAACTCCACCACCAACGCCGCAAGCAGCATTGCGAAGAAAGACACCAGCAGCGATTCACCGAGGAACTGGAAGATCAGTTCACGTTTCCGCGCACCGGACACCTTGCGCAATCCCACTTCACGAGCGCGCGTGATCGCGCGTGCGGTGGACAGGTTCATGAAGTTGATGCACGCCAGCAGCAGGATGAAGACACCGACCGCGCCGAGCGCGTACACGTTGTTCATACTGCTTTTGCCGGGATTGATATCGATTTCGATGTGTTCCGAATTCAGGTGCATATCATTCAACGGCTGCACCCAGAATTCGAGTTCCGCCCAGTCGCCATGGCGGTGATACGCTTCTGTCACCTTGGACGCCAACGTGTCCATATTTACCGGAGCGACGAGCTTCAGGTAGGTCGCGAGAAAGTTCGAACCCCAGTCGTCAAGATTCTCTCGTTGGTCATCGAGACCAGCGTCGAACGGAAACAACATGGCATACTTCAAATGGGTATCCGGGGGAGGATCCTCTGAGATCGCGGTGACCACCACATCCCGCTGGTTGTTGACCCGCAGAATCTGACCGATCGGATTCTCGTCCGCTTCGAAATACCGGTCACGCGCCTCTTCGGTCAACACGACCGCATCCCGGCGCGTCAGAGCAGTTTCCGGATCACCCTGCAGCAGTTTGAACGAAAACACCTGGAAGAAGCTGGAGTCGACATACGCGGTCGAACTTTCGTACAACCGCTTTTCGCCACGCATCAGCACCGGCGCGCGCCAACCGTGCATGACGCGCGTCATCGTCTCAAATTCCGGCAACTCTTCAACCAGCATCGGGCCGAGCGGTGCCATGGTCACAGCGACATCGGTACGTTCATCGCCGCCAAAGTCCTGCAATTCGACCGGCCGCACGATTAAATCGCTGTTGTCGTGCCAGCGATCCCAGCGCAGGTCGACGCGAACGAAGCTGAAAATCAGCAGCGCCACCGCCATCCCGAGCGCCAGCCCAAGAACGTTGAGCAGCGAATAACCCTTCTGGCGCATCAAATTGCGCCACGCAATCGTCATGTAGTTGCGAAACATGTCCGGCTCCTCCCCCGGGAAACGGTTTTACTCGTATCGCAGCGCGTGCGCGGGATTGCGCGTCGCAGTGCGTAAAGACAGCAGCACAATCGTGAGCCAGCTCATGACCAGCAGCGACAGTGTGACTACGACAAACACCAGCGGATTCAGATCGATCCGATACGCGAATCCTTCCAGCCAACGCTGAGCCGCAAACCAGCCCAGCGGCCACGCCAGCAGCGTCGCGACCAGAATCAGAATCGAGAATTCACGAGCCATCAACGTGAGGATCTGCGGCACCGTCGCGCCGAGCACCTTACGCACACCGATTTCCTTCGTGCGCCGCGCGACAGCCAGCGACACCAGTCCGAACAGACCCATCGCCGCGATCAACACCGTTAATCCGGACGCTACACGGACAACGCCACTCAACGTGCGTTCGTTCTGGTAGTACGCATTCAGTCGCGACTCAAGGAATTCCGGCGCGAATGGCATCTCCGGCGCGACCTGGTGCCAGATACCTTCCAGCGTTCGCATTGTGCCGGCGATGTCGCTGCCGTCCAGCCTTACCAGCAGTTCATTTCGCACACCGCTGTAGTTGACCACATCATTGATGCCGGGCGCGAGCGCGGTGTGTTCGACGAACAGCACCAACGGCTCGACCTCGTTGTGCAGACTCTGGAAATTGAAATCCTGCACCACGCCGATGACTTCGTGTGCGTCCATCTCCGAACAAGGCAGGCGTTGACCAAGTGGGTCATCCCAGCCCATGAAACGAACCATCGCCTCGTTGACGATAATTCCGCTGACAAAGTCGCCGGGGCGGTCCTGCGAGTATTCCCGTCCCGCGACGAGCTGCAGATCCATCGTCTCGAACAGGTCCGGGTCGATGCTGTTCGCGTACACCTGCATGAACTGGCCATCATCGGTATCGAACCCGACCTGGCCCCAGACCCCGCCGAACGTGTTGGACACCGCGCTGACTTGTAGTACGCCGGGTTCCTGCAGCGCCCTTGCGCGGAAACGTTCGAGCAGATCCGCCGCCACGTCC
The DNA here is from genome assembly GCA_020444425.1 of bacterium. GTDB lineage: Bacteria > Electryoneota > Electryoneia > Electryoneales > Electryoneaceae > BMS3BBIN04. The sequence continues at coordinate 119,210 of JAHLLB010000004.1, forward strand.
CGCGAACGAGTGCTGCTGCTGAGGTTCACCACCTGCTCGCCCTGGTAGCCGAGGTCACGGTTGAGCAGGAACTGCAACTGCTGGCCCATCAGGATCGTGCCGATCAACAACAGCGCCGCGAGGCTGTACTGTAGCACCACCAGTCCGCGAATGAACCGGCTGCCACCACCGACGGAAGCCTGTCCCTTCAGCACCCGATGCGGGTTGTAGCGTGCGAGCACTACCGCTGGATACAGTCCCGAACTGATCCCGATCAACAGCACCAAAGCGAGTAGAATGCCGCCGATGAGCGGGTCGAGACTTAGCATCAACTCCCGTCCGGCGACGTTGTTGAACCACGGCAACGCCAGTTCCGCCAACACCCACGCAACCGGTACCGCCAGCGCCGCAAGCAGCAGTGATTCGCTTAAAAACTGACGTCGCAACTGGCTGCCCGCCGCGCCCATCACCTTGCGCAACCCGACTTCTTTCGAGCGCGTGACCGAGCGGCCGAGCGCGAGGCTGGTGTAATTCACCGAGGCAACTATCAGGATCAGCAACGCGATCCCGAGCAGGATCCGGCTATACACTGGACTGCTGGTGCCAAGCTCCGGGCTGGCGAACTGCGAATGCAGGTGGATATCCGTGATCGGCAGGTATTCATACCACAACCCGCCCTCACCGAACATCCCGGCGAAGTCGTTGGCCTCATACATCGCCTGTAGCGCCTGATCGAGCTGGGCCGTCGACGCGCCTTCCTGCAGCAGCACGTACGTCTTCGGCCAGACGATCATCCACATCGTCATCCAGTCGGCCTGAGCGATGCGATGAATCACATCGAACGGCACGAGGATCTGATAGTCGATACTCGATGTCGCCGGCGGATCAACGGTGACACCGGTGACGGTGAATTCCGCCTCCTCACCGTCCAGCTCCAGCAGCACTGTATCGCCAACCCATGGACCGGTCCCGAGCAGCCGTTCCGCCACTGACTCGGACAGAACCACACCGCTCAAGTTCTGTAGCGGGTTTGCCGAGGCCGATTCCAACAGCTCGAAACTGAAGACATCGAAGAACGAGTCGTCCACATAGGTCAGCTTGACGTCAAACGCTTCCGTGCCTACCCGCGCCTGGGTGTTCCAGTCCGTCAACCGCACAACGTGCTCAACCGCCGCGCTCTGTTCTGCCAGCGATGGACCGAGGACGAACGGCGTTGACGTTGACCCGAATTCGTCACGGTCCGGCGGATTTTCATGCTGGTTCAGCAGGTAGAGACGATCCGCATTCGTGTGGAATCGGTCGTAACTGTATTCTTCCACGACGAACAACGCGACCAGCAGCGACAACGCGATCGCGACTGACAATCCGAGCAGGTTGATCCCGGCGTACAGCTTCTGCCGCCAGAGAACACGCAGGGCGATGGTGATGATGTTACGAAACATGGATATCCCAGTTATACGGCGCGATCCATCAAAACAACAGCCTTCATTTCCACGGACGTAAGTCCGTGGTAATGCTTTCGGCCTCAACTTTTACCCTGCTATCCCAGTTTGTCACCCACCACTTCTACCCGTTCAATCCGCCCGTCGAGCAGGTGGATGATGCGGTGGCCGTAACGAGCTTTGACCTCGTCGTGCGTCACCTGCACGATGGTCGTGCCCTCCTCCCGATTCAGCTGCGCGAGCATTTCCATGATCTCCGTGCCCTGCTTGCTGTTCAGGTTGCCGGTCGGTTCGTCTGCGAATATCACCTTGGGACGGGTGATCAACGCCCGCGCCACCGCCACCAGCTGCTGCTGGCCGCCGGACAACTGGTGCGGGAACAGGTCCTTCTTCGCGACAATGTTGAACCGGTCGAGGGTGTCGTTGACCAGGCCCTTGCGTTCGCTGCTTTTCACCTTCTTGTACAGCAGCGGCGTCTCGAGGTTTTCGTACACCGTGAGGTCGTCGATCAGGTGATACGCCTGGAAGATGAAGCCGACGTGTTCCCGGTGCAGTGCGGTGCGGCGCTTCTCATTGAAGCGGTGCACCGGCTCGTTGAGGAACAGGTACTGGCCCTGGTTCGCTTCGTCGAGCATGCCGAGGATGTGCAGCAACGTCGACTTGCCCGCGCCGGACGGCCCCATGATCGAGAGGAACTCGCCGTCTGCGATGCCCAGTGTGACATCCTGCAGCACGTATGTCTTGACGAAATTGTTGGCGTAATACTTAAACAGATCAATCACTTCGATGAGCGGTTGGTCGTGTTTCAGGCCCACCGCGCCGGCTTTGCTGTCCATGGTCATCGTTTCACTCATGGCGAAGTGTCTCCGAAGGTTTGCTCGATGCTGCGCGCCACGCAGTGACCGTCATCGTGCCCGCCGCAAGCAGCGTGGCAAACAGGGTCGCGAGCGCGAAGGCGGCGAGGTTCATGTTCATGCGATAGGGGAATTCCTGCAGGTACAAGCTGCCCAGCCACCACGCGACCGGCCACGCGATCAGGTTCGCGAGCAGCACGGGACGCAGATAGTCCTTGCCAACCAGGCTCAGGATATGCCGCACCTCCGCGCCCAGCACCTTGCGGATGCCGATCTCACGGGTACGCAACACCACTGCGTAACTGATCAAGCCAAACAGGCCGAGGCTGGCGATCATCACACCGATCAACGCGAAAATGCCGGCGAGTGTGATGATCCGCTCCTGGGCGGAGTAGAGGGCGCGGAAACGCTCGTCCACGAACTGGAAGTTGAACGTGCCGGACGCATCAAACTCCGACCAGATCGCCCGCATCTGCTCAAGCGTTGCCGAAACATCACCCGGTGCCAGCTTCACCGACAGGTAGCGGCTGAAACGGAAGGTCGGGGACGCCGGCAAATACACAATCGGGCGGATTTCCTGCGTCAGCGGTGCGAAATGATGGTCGGCGAGAATGCCGATCACCGTCTGCTGCTCACCCGTGATGATTTCATCACCGACGCCGACACCCATGATCCGGGCGCAGGTTTCGTTGAGCACCACCACCGGCTGATTCGTATCAATCTGCTCCGCCGTGAACGGACCGCCGTCCACAAACGGCATCTCGTACAGATCGAAATACCCAGCGCCCGCCGCCGCCATCATGATGCGGAACGGGACATCTTCCTCATAGCCTACCGGACGGGCGAACGTGTTCGCGCCGATGTAATCGCCCGGCACACCGCTACCGTTCGCCACCGCCTGCACACCCGGCAGCTTTTCCATCTCCGCTTTCGCCGTGAGCAGGCTCTGACCCGCAGCTTCCGGATCATCCGCTCCGCGCAGCGAATACTCAATCGCGACCACGCTCGACGTGTCGAGGTTCAGGTTCGCGTTCTTCATGTAGTGGATCTGCTGCCAGACAATCGCGGTCAACGACAGCAGCGCAATCGCCAGTACGAACTGTAACCCAAGCAGGCTGTTGCGCAGCAGCGAGGCACCACGTCCGCGTGTTGACTTGCCCTTCAAGGTCTGCGTCGGCCGGAAGGACGACAGCACGAACGCCGGATACATCCCAGCCAGCAGGCTTACACCCGCCGCGAAGGCCAGCAACCAGCCGGCCACACGCCAGTCCGTCGTCAACGGAAAGCGCAGGTCAATGTTGAAGTAGCTGTTCATCCACGGGCGCACGATCTCGATCATCCCGATCGCCAGCACCAGTGCCAGCAACGTGATGAAGAACGATTCGAAGAGGAATTGACGGATCAACCGCATCCGTCCCGCCCCCATCACCTTGCGCATGCCGATTTCACCGGCACGGCGGAACGAACTGGCGGTCGAAAGATTCGTGAAGTTGACCACCGCGATGATGAGAATGATGATCGCAATCACCAGCAACGACAGCGAGATGGTGCGTGTGCCCGCCAGCTGTTCGTGCAGGTCCTGCAACGCGATGAGGCGGAAGTACATGTTCCCGCGCGCGTTCGGACCGTCGGTACCGAACTGGAACTCGATGTACTCTTCCAGTGTCTGCTCAAATGCCGCGGGGTCCATGCCCGCAGGCAAGCGCAGCCAGGTTTCGAGGAACGAGCTGTTCCACAGGTTCGCCACCTCCGGATCGCTCATGTCATACACCGATCCGAACGGGACAATCAGCTGCGGATTGTAGCTGCTGTTGCGCGGGAAGGGTGCGAGCACACCGGCGACAACATACTCGCGGTCGTTGTACATCAGCTTCTCACCGGCGGGCGTTGTCGTGCCAAACAACTCGAGTGCCGTTTCTTGCGACACGATCACCTGGTCGTGATCCTGCAACACCGACTTGCCGTCCCGGCCCCCCGACAGACGGAAATCGAACATCTCGAAGAATTCCGGATCGGTGGTCAACACCGTCCGTTGAAACCCCTGATCGCCGACAAAAACCGGCTCGTCCCTGTCCACAACCCGCACCGCCGATTCGATCTCCGGGTAGCGGTCGAGCAGAGCGTCCCGCACCGGAATCCACGTGTCGTACAGCTCCTGGACACCGGTTGGGAGGTGACGCTCCTTCATGATCAGGTACGTGCGGTCCGAGTGCTGATGGAACCGGTCATACGTCAGCTCATTGACGGCGTAAAGGTAAATCAGCACACACGACGCCAACCCGACCGCGAGGCCGAGGACGTTGATCAGGCTGAAGGTCTTGTGACGCGTCAACGCGCGCCAGAAACTCTTGATTGCGAGGGGCATGGAGTCGTCCTTTCATGGGCGGCTCGGATCGTCGTACTCCGCTGGGATGTGTCCGTCGGGATGTGTCAGCAGACTGGCCACTTACCACGGACTTAAGTCCGTGGTAAGTGGTGCAGATCGTTGACAAACCCCGGATTGCCAGGGGTGTCATTCTTGGCGAAGCGAAGAAGGTCCAGCTATTCTGAAAACCAATAGTTGTAACCCATTGATCATCTGGATCTTCTTCACTTCTCTTCGTTCCGTTCAGAATGACGCGACAGCCGAATTTTCCTTGAATCCTGAACGTTGCCACTTTGTAAGCAGTCTGAATACCACGGACTTAAGTCCGTGGTAAGTGGTGGCTTGGTTTTTACTGACCACTGAGCACTGTGTACGGACAACTGACCACAGTCCTACAGCAATGGCCGGTCCGCGATGTTCTCTGTCACCACCTGGCCGTCGAACAGGTGAATTACGCGCTGGGCGTATTCAGCGTAGGCCGGGGAGTGCGTCACCATCACGATCGTCGTGCCTTCGTTGTGCAGCTGCTGCAGCAGGCCCATGACTTCGTCACCGTGCGCGGAGTCGAGGTTACCGGTCGGCTCATCCGCGAGGATGATCTTCGGACGGGCAACCACCGCACGCGCCACCGCGACACGCTGCTGCTGACCGCCGGACAACTGCTGCGGGAAGTGCTTCTGGCGATGCATGATCTGCATCTTCTCCAGCGCCTCCGTCACCCGCGCCTTGCGGTCGGCTGCGCTGACACCGAGATACAGCAGCGGCAGTTCGACGTTCTCGAACACCGTCAGCTCATCGATCAGGTTGAAGCTCTGGAAGACGAAGCCGATGTTGCGCTTCCGCAGGTTGGCAAGCTGACGTTCGCCGTGACGGCTGACATCCTGATCGAGGAAATGGTATTCCCCGCCGGACGGGTTGTCGAGCAGGCCAAGCACGTTCAGCAGCGTCGACTTGCCGCACCCGGACGGGCCCATGATCGCGACAAACTCGCCCTGGTTGATCTGGATGCTGACGCTGTTCAGTGCGGTCGTCTCAACTTCTTCGGTGGTGTACACTTTCTTCAGGTCGCTGGTGCGCATCAGCGCGCGGGTATCAGGCAGGTCAACCTGCTCGACCGTTTCCTTAACCTCAACGTTGGTATCGACTGGCATCGCTGGTCCCTCTCTATGTCGTTGCTTGTTACTTGTCTCTTGTCTTTCGTCTCTCGGTCCTGTTCAGAGGACCACGGTGACACGGTTTCAGATACCGGCAACCGTTCTAGTTCCGTATCGTCAACCGTTCGACATCGCCGAACGTGTCGTAGCTGCTGGTAATCACCACCTCACCCGGCTCGAGCCCGCTCAACACCTCGTAGTGTTCACGGTTCTGCCGCCCAATCTGAATCGGACGCCGGACCGCTTCGCTGGTGTCCGCGTTGACGACGAACACCCACTGTCCGCCGGTGCTCTGGTAAAACCCGCCGCGTGAAACGAGCAACGCTTCGCTCGGCTGGCCGAGTTCGATGTTGAGGCGCACGGTCTGGCCACGGCGCAGTCCCTCCGGGACGCCGTCGGCAAACTGCATGTCCACCTCGAACCGTCCACCCGACACTTCCGGATACACGCGCGTGATCCGCAACTCATGCGTCCGGCCCGCGAAGTCAAAAACGCCACGCAGTCCGCGATTGATGCGGGCGATGTAGTGTTCGTCAATGGAGCCGCGAATCTTGAAGCCGTCCAACCGGTCGATCTGGCCGATACGCTGTCCCTGGCCCATCGACTGCCCGAGCTCGGCGTTCAGCTGCGTCAACTGGCCGGCGATCGGTGCGCGAAGGGTCAGCCGGTCGAGCCGCTGCTTCACCACTTCAAGGTTCGCACGCATGCGCGAGACGCCCGCTTCCAGCTGCTCGATCTGCTGTGCACGGAAGAGCGAATCGGTACGGTGATTTTCAAGGGTCAGCTGACGGCGTTTGCTGAGGTACGTGAAGTTGTCGCGCGTATCCTGGTAATCGAACTCACTGACCAACCCCTTGGCGTACAGCGTGCTGTCGCGCTGATACTGCCGCCGGGCCTCGCCAATCTGCAGGTCGAGCTGAAGCAGCTGGCCGCGTAAATCGAGGCTGCGCTGCTCCATCGTCAGACGCGTGTTCTGCAGATTGTTGATCTGCTGGAACTGTTCCGCCTCACGGTACATGATGTCCATGCGAAGGTTGGTGTTGTCGAGACGCAGGATCGGTTGGTCTTTATCCAACACTTCGCCTTCCATCACGAAGATTTCTTCCACCTGCCCGCCCTCGACGGCGTCGAGGTAGACCGTGTTCAACGGCATCACGGTCCCGTTCGCGAGGATAAAGTCGAGGTACACACCCTCCTCGACCTCGGACAGTGTCAGCCGCTCCTGCGCGACTGCGAGCGTGCTCAGGTGTTCGACAAAGAAGAGGTTGTAGATCACGACAACCGCGAGCACCGCGCCACCACCCCAGGTGATGATGCGCTTCACGGTCCACTTCTTCTTCTTGATTGGGCGATCCATCGTTCTCCTGTTCTCTTCATGCAATCGCGCACGGCATTCTGATTCCACCTCTCGCCAACTCCGTGCCGAAGCGTTTTTCACGTGTGACAAGGGTTTTCGCGGTACCTCTATCCTGAAAGTGTCCGGTTCCTGTACGCGAGTGTACGCTGGCGTACACATTTCCCCATAGGCCCCGGGACTCCTCCGGAGACGAGTCCTGTAACCGCACCGGTTACGGCGTCGTCTGACAATTGGAACGCAACTTGCTAAAGAGTTTAGTGCGGGAGGGGAGTTGGTCCGCAAGCGTTCCGACAGTTCCGTTGCGCAGTGCACCCCCACACCCCCGTTTGTGGTGCCAGCCCCCTCCCGCTCTCCCCATATGCAGCGCGGGGAGATGACGAGTTACACACGTCGTCTCCCCGCTGTTTTTTTTCCCGGGAGAGTTAAGCAAGCTAAATTCTTTACGGGGAGCCCCCGCCCATGATAGCCAGCTACCTCAAGATCGCCTGGCGCAACCTGCGCAAACATCGAGTTTACTCCCTGATTAACGTGCTCGGCCTCGCGGTCGGCATCGCTGTCTGCCTGCTGATCGGGCTGTATGTCCAGGACGAACTCTCCTACGACCGGCACCACGAACACGCGGATCGGGTTTACCGTGTTGTGCGTGATTTTCTCAATCCGAACGGCGAAGTCAGCCTCGCGTTGAGTCACATCGCGCCGCCGTTCGGCCCGTACCTGCAGGAAGATTTTCCGGAGTTGGATGAGGTGACCCGGATCTGGTATGGCGGCATGTGGCTGTTCAGTACCGGTGAGGGTGAGGGCGCCCGCCATGTGCAGGAAGACCAGTACATGTTCGCCGAGCAGGACTTTTTCGACGTGTTCACCCTGCCGTTGCTGCACGGTGATCCGGCGACCGCGCTGGCGGACCCGAATTGCGTTCTCCTCTCCGAGGATCTCGCATACCGCATCTTCGGGCGTACGGATGTCGTCGGCGAAACGGTCAAGCTGGATAACACGTACGACGTCAAAATCACCGGCGTCTTCGAAACGATGCCCCACAACACCCATCTGCCCGCGCATGCGATCGCGTCCTTCGCGACCATCGAACGGGAGTGGGACATTTTCCAGAGCGACAATTGGGGCAGCAACAATTTCGGCACGTACATCCTCGCGCCGGACGGATTCGACCCGGACGCCTTCGAGGCGAAATTGCCCGCTTTCCTAGACAAACGAATGCCCACGTTCGAGCGAGAGGACGGCGGCATCGGCTACGCGTCTTCCTGGACCCGACTCCACTTGCAACCGCTCACCTCAATTCATCTGCATTCGCAGCTGGATGATGAACGCACACAACGCGGCGACATTCGTCACATATGGCTGTTTTCCACGATCGGAATCTCGATCCTGATTCTTGCCTGCGTCAACTTCATGAACCTCGCGACCGCTCGTTCCGCTGGACGCGCGCGTGAGGTTGGACTGCGCAAAGTCATCGGTGCGAACCGCAAGATGCTGCTGGCGCAATTCCTCGGCGAGTCGATGCTGATCACCGCGATGGCGCTGCTGCTGGCCGTGATTCTCGTTGAGCTCGCGCTGCCGTACTTCGACAATTTGATCGGACGGCCGCTCGACTTCTCACCGTTCAGCAGTCTGTGGACAATTCCCGCACTGATCGGCGTGTGGCTGCTGGTCTCTCTGCTCGCCGGTTTCTACCCGGCGATGTACCTCAGCGGATTCACACCGAACCGTATCCTGCGCGGGGAACTGACGCACGGCAAACAGGGCGCGATTGTACGCAAGGCGCTGGTGGTCAGCCAGTTTGTTGTCTCCGTCGGCCTGATCGTCGCGGTCGGTGTGGTGCTGAAACAGATGCAATACATCCACCACAAGACGCTCGGCTTCGAAACGGAGAACATCATCCGCATCTCGGTGGGTGATGACGAAATGCGGAACGATTGGCGATTGATCAAGCAACGGCTGCAGTCGCATCCGGGAGTGATGGCGGCGACCATCTCGAGCCGGATTCCCTCGAGCCGGTTGCTCGATTCCGGCGGAGCACAGATCGAGGCCGGTGACGAAATCATCGAGTACCCGATCCGACTCCCGGATGTCAAGGTGGACGCTGACTTCTTCCGCGTTTACGACATCCCGATGGTCGCCGGACGGGACTTCGATCCCGCCCTTGCGACCGATTCCGCCAGCGCGTGCATCATCAACGAAACCGCCGCGCGAGTCGCCGGCTACAGCAACGTCGATGACGCAATCGGTAAACGGATCATTTACAACGATCAGGACATGACCATTGTCGGGATCGTCAAGGATTTCCACTTCGAGTCGCTGCACCAGGAGATCACGCCGGTCTTTTTCTACATCCGTCCGCAGTGGAGCGGCAACATCTCGTTGCGCGCCGCGCCCGGCCAGACTATGGCGGTAATGACTCTACTCGAGGATGTCTGGGGAGAGTACTGGCCAAACTGGCCGTTCCAGTATGACTTTCTGGATGATCGGCTGGAAAGCCTGTACCGTGGCGAACAACAGGTAATGACGCTGTTTACGTGGTTCGCCGGACTGGCCGTGTTCATCGCCTGCCTCGGTCTGCTCGGGCTGGCAGCCTACACCGCCGAACGCCGGACCAAAGAAATCGGCATCCGTAAAACCCTCGGCGCGAGTGCGGGCCAGATCATCGTCATGCTCAACCGTGAGTTCGCCATGCTGGTCGGGATCGCGACCGTGATCGCCTGGCCCCTGGCCTGGTACGGGATGAAGCTGTGGCTGGAATCATTCGCCTACCGTACCTCACTCAGCCTGGACCTGTTCCTCATCTCCGGTGTGGTGGCATTGCTGATCGCGCTGGCCGTGGTGACAACTCAGGCGCTGCGAGCCGTGTCGGTGCATCCGGTCAAAGCGCTGCGGCATGAGTGATCGTGGGCTTCAGGCATCGGCGGGAGCCGACTTGGCATGTGCCCGTGTCTGCTTGCAGACGCGGATGATCCCGGGCTGAAGCCCGAGGACGTGAGTGCGGTGTTTTTTTGACTGGCTGCGAATCCCGGGCTGAAGCCCGAGGGCATGTCCAATCAGACCTGTGTTGTGTGCCCCGACGAGCTCGCTCGTCGGGATGGTCGTTGACTTCACATGTTTGTGCGGATGATCCCGGGCTGAAGCCCGAGGACGTGAGTGCGGTGGTTTTTTGACCGGCTGCGAATCCCGGGCTGAAGCCCGAGGGCATGTCCAATCAGACCTTTTCGACAAACCCGACCAGCAAGCTGGTCGGGGCAGACGCTACCTGACTCAGTCGAACGATACACCCCAGTGAATCGGACCATCCACCGGGCTCAATCGAACCAACCCCGCCGCCAGAAGATGATCAGCAACACACTCGCTGTTACGCCCATCACCCCGAGTAGCACGAAATAGCTGTACTTCCATGCCAACTCCGGGATATACGCAAAATTCATCCCGTAGATCCCGGCGAGGAAAGTGAGCGGTGTGAAAATCGCCATGATGATGGTCATCGTCCGAAGGCGACCTTCCGTGCGTTCCTGCAAACTGGTCTGCAACAGGAATTTCAGCTCTTTTGCGCGATCATCGAGACGGTTTGCATAGCGGTTGGCGTACTGCGCGTGCGCGAGCAAATCGCGGAGAAATTCCTTCGGAAAGGAGAGATCGATGTTATCCTGATCTAACGCTTGCAGCGCGGAGATCACATAGTATTGGTCTTCGCATGAGATCGCCAGACGGTTGATTGACCGTCGAGTACCGTGCACATCCTGATCCTCAAGCTCATCCGGATGCTCCTCGAACAGATCGTTCAGCTCGATGACCGCCTCGCGCGCGTTCATCAATTGCTGGAAGGTGCCGTCCAACAGGTGATCGAGTAGGTGATAGAGCAACGTGTCCGTGTTACGTGTCCATTCCGCGTGCCCCTCCCCCAACTGCGTGATCAACTCCTCCACGCCGGGGATCGGGAAGCGGTGTACTGTGAGAATGAAGTTTTTTCGATGCAGAATCGAGATGCGGCGCAGGTTGGATTTTTCCCAACTCTCCAGAGCCGAAAACTCGAGGAACAACGCACCATTGGCAGGGAACACACGCGAGATCTGACCCACCTCGCTCAGTGCTTCGCGATGCAACGGGTGCAGCCCGTAGACATCGAGCAGATCGTACAACTGGTCACGGTGAATGCCCTGGATGTCCACCCAGTGCATTGCTCCTTCCTCGTGGAACGCAACCTCGGCGGTTTCCTCGACAACCTGGAAGCCCGCGCCTCCGATCTTGAAACAGCGAAGACGTGCGCCCTCCGGAAGTGGGCGGCGAATAATCTCGTTTTCAGCCATGGTCTCAATAATAACGCAAAAAGCCGCGTCATGCAGCAGCATGACGCAGCTTCGGCAGATCTGAGTGATGGGTATTGACTACCCCTTCTTCTGCATCTTCGCCCAGGAGTCGCGAAGGGTCACGGTCCGGTTGAACACCGGCGCGCCATCGGACGAATCCGGGTCCATGCAGTAGTAGCCTTTGCGCTCGAACTGGCAGCTGTCACCGGGCTGCATCTCCGCCAGGGAGGGTTCCCCCTTGACATGCGTCAGCACCTCGAGCGAGTCCGGGTTCAATGCCTGTAGCCAGTTGTCCTTGTATTTCTGCGCCAACGGGTTTTCCACCGCGAACAGACGGTCGTAGTTGCGCACTTCCAGATTGACCGCGTGTTCAGCGCTGACCCAGTGCAGCGTCGCCTTGACCTTACGGCCGTCGGGCGCGTCACCGCCACGAGTCGCCGGATCGTACGTGCAGTTCAGCTCGGTCACGTTCCCCTCCGCATCCTTCACCACCTCGTCGCAGGTGATGAAGTACGCGTAGCGCAGCCGTACCTCACGACCCGGCGCCAAGCGGAAGAACTTGCGCGGCGGGTCTTCCATGAAGTCGTCCCGCTCAATAAACATCGTGCGCCCGAACGGCACCTTGCGCGTACCCGCTTCAGGCTGCTCCGGGTTGTTGACCGCGTCCAGCTCCTCGCTCTGGCCTTCCGGGTAGTTGGTAATCGTCACCTTGAGCGGGTCGAGCACCGCCATCCGGCGCGGCGCGTTATAGTTCAGATCCTCACGGATCGCCCACTCAAGCATGCCGAGATCGACGACGCTGTTCGCCTTGCTGACACCGACCCGCTCAACAAACGCCCGGATCGCGGCCGGTGTATACCCACGCCGGCGCAGACCGCTGAGAGTCGGGATGCGGGGATCGTTCCAGCCGTTGACCAGCTTCTTCTCGATCAACTCCAGCAGCTTGCGTTTGCTCATCACGGTATAGTTCAACGCCAGCCGCGCGAATTCGGTCTGTTCCGGCGGGGTCGGGACCTCGAGTTGTTCGAGGAACCAGCGGTAGAGCTCGTTGTTGTTCTCGAACTCGAGCGTACACAAGCTGTGTGTGATCCCCTCGATGGCGTCCGACTGACCGTGCGCCCAGTCGTACATCGGGTAAATGCACCACTTGTCGCCGGTGTTGTGATGGTGCGCGTGACGGACCCGGTACATCAACGGGTCGCGCATCTTCATGTTCGGGTTCGCCATGTCAATCTTCGCACGCAGGGTCGCTTCGCCGTCCTTGTACTCACCGCGCCGCATCTTCTCAAACTCAGCGAGGTTTTCCTCGACGCTGCGCTCCCGGTACGGACTCGGCTTGCCCGCTTCCTTGACCGTACCGCGATACTCGCGGATCTCCTCCTCGGTCAGGTGGCAGACGTACGCCACGCCCTTGCGGATCAATTTCACCGCCCAGTCGTACAACCGCTCGAAATAGTCGGAAGCGTAGTGCAACCGGTCGCCCCAGTCGAAGCCCATCCAGTGAATGTCTTCCTTGATGGAATCGACGTAGGACGTGTCCTCGGTGAGCGGGTTGGTGTCGTCGAAACGCAGATGCGTGACACCACCATACTCCTCCGCCAGCCCGAAACTCAACGCAATCGCCTTGGTGTGGCCGATGTGGAGGTAGCCGTTCGGCTCCGGCGGGAAACGGGTCACCACCTTGTCGTATTTCCCACTCGCGAGGTCGGCGTCCACCTTCTGCCGGATAAAATCCTTGCCCAGCGTGCGTTCACCGTTGTTTTCGCCTGCCGGAGCGCCCTTGTCACCCTGCGGCGCGGACGGTTTCGATGTATTGTCTGCCATGCGCTTTCCCATGTTGGATAAACACGGTTAAGGAAACGCTCCATTTGATGAAAGGCAAGGGGAACTTGCGGGAGGAATCAGCCTGACTCGGCGATTATCAAGGCTGGTGGGAAGCTACAATCAAAGGGGACAGGTGAAATCACCTGTCCCTTGATCGTTTGCAGCAGTTGGATGCGTCATCCACGGGGACTCGTCCTCCGGGCAGAGCCCGGCCTAACCCCGACAGTCCGCTTCCGGTTCAACCGAAACTCGTGCCTACAGCTCGTCCTCGGTGATTTCCGGCATGTGTTCTTCCTCCGGCAGCAACAGGACACCGCAGGACTCGCAGAGGATGATATCCTCGAGCTTGCGAATCTCGGCCTGACGCTGGGGGGGAACAACAGCGAAGCACGCGCCGCACGCACCGCCATAAAGACGGGCTGCGCCGGTGCCGCCACGGGCTTTGCGGATACGTTCGTAGTGCGCGATGATCACTTTCTTGATCCGAACAACCAGCTTCTCGCGTTCGTGTTCAAGCTCGAGCTCTTCCGATTCCGTGTCGGCACGCTTGCCCTTCAGCTCTTCCTCACGTTCCGCGAGGTCACCCTGAAGCGCCTGTACCTTCATGTTGATCGGTTCGATCTGCCCGGTGATCGACTCCTGTTCCGTGTTGAGATTGGTCTGCGCCGACTCGATCGATTCGATCTGCGAACGGCAGCCCTCAATCTCCTGGTTGATCGCGTCGTATTCACGGTTGGTCGTCACCGAATACAACTGACCCTGGTACTTCTCGAGCTTGACCTTTTGCAGCTGAAGCGTGCCTTCATTCTCACGCCTCATCTTCTCCACTTCGGCCAGCTGATTGTCCAGCTCCGTCTTCCGTGATTCGAGCCGCTCGATCTCTGTCGTGATCGCTTCGATCTGCTTCGGAAGGTCGCCCTTCTCAAGTTCCAGATCCTGCAGCTCGTTATCCACGGATTGAAGCCGTGCGATCATGCGAAGCTCTTTGCCTACATCAACGCCTGGCATGACTGCGAACCCCTTATGTACTGTGACGGTTACGCGTCACAAATGAACAAAAAAAACGTGCCCGGTCTTCTGAACCTGAGCACGTTGAATCTATCGATGAACAAGGCGATTGGGGCGCGAAACCATCGCTCCCCAGGCCGTTCCCAGTTTTTGCTGAACACTCTCTCGGTGCAAAATGCTGCCTCGCATGTTTCTGGCGATGGCGAGATGCTGTCGTCTCTTTCGAACACGCATCGTTCACTACCAAAGCAAACCAATGTTCCGGCGGGAAGTGGGCCCACCAGGATTTGAACCTGGGACCAACCGATTATGAGTCGGCGGCTCTAACCGCTGAGCTATGGGCCCAAGTACCCTGCCACGTAGGGCCCGGACAGAAGGTCAAGGACATGAGCTCAACAGCAACAACCAGCTCAACAATTGCGTCCCCCTCCTCCACGCCACGGGTTGCGCCGGATTAGTTAAGAAAGGTAGCGCGAGAGCTCCACACGTGCAAGCTCACTTTCCCGCAGACTCCCACACTTGGCGCACCAGTTCGAGCAGCTCCGGATTCGCCGCAGGCGGCGGCGGTTCCAACGTTGCATGTTCCTGATGCGGGCGCTCCGGCGACCAGCGTAACGTCACATCGGTCACCAGCACCGGCGGGACAAACTCCTCGTCCGGCCACTTCACCGCGTCTTTCGCAGTGATCACAATCGCGTCCGCACCCAACTGCCGCGCGCGATGTTGCACCCGTTCCCGCTGCGCCATTGTCCACGGAGCGTGATCGGGAAACGCGAATGTATCAATCACCGTCACCGACTTGTTGTGGATCGACGTGAAAAACCGTTTCGGACGCGCGATCCCGGTCGCCAACACCAACCGTTTCCCGAGTAGAGACGCCTTCTGCCCGGCCTTCGGGCCGCCGTGAATGCTGCAGTTGTCCGTCTCCACGTACACCGTCGCCGAACGATCATGGGCGCCCAGCAGCTCGCCAATCTTGTGCCGCAGGACCGGGTTGCGTTTGCGGCCACTGTAAACAATAAAATCAGCGCGTCGGATCGAGTTGAAGCTCTCCCGCATCCGGCCCGCCGGCAACGGACGCCACCACCAGTCCGGCAAATCTTCGTTGATGATCAGGATGTCGAGGTCGCGGGCGATCAAACGGTGGCTGAATGCGTCGTCCAGCACCACAACCTTCGCACCAAAACGGCGCTCCGCCTCCTCCACCCCGGCGACACGATCCTCGGCGACTATCACCGGCACGCCACGCGTCACCCCGAACACCTTGCGGCGGTGATCATGCAGCAGAGCGTTCGCCATCATCACCGGTTCGTCCCCGCCCTCTTCCGCGCTGGTCACCACACGGGTGCCGTCGCAAACAACACGCACCCCATGACTCTTGCGCCCATACCCCCGGCTGACCATCACCACCGGGTACTCGCCCTCCTTCCACTCGTCCAACGGGATGAGCTTGTACACCAGCCAGCGCACGATGTCCAAGGTTACCGGCGTCTTGCCGCTGCCGCCGGCCATGATGCCGCCGATGGAGATCACCTTCGCGTGCGTGCGGTTTGTCTTGCGCAGACCGGTGTCGAACATCGCGTTCCGGACCGCCGACCCCGTCGCGAAACCCAGCGACAACGGCGCGAGCAACGACCACGGATTGATCGGTGGTGAAGGCTGAGGGGCGTCTTCCATGGGCACCTATTCGGCTGTACGAACCAGCGTCACCCGCCGGTCATGACGGAGACGGTGATAATCGTAGTACAACGTATCACCGTACATCTCAACGGTTCGGTCGATGAACGTGTGGATTCCAGTAATCAGCAACGTTCGCGGTTCCGCACCGAGTTCCGGGACCGGAAACTCGTGCCGAGTCGGAGTCTCGATAATCAGATCGTCCTCCGTCTCACCCGGGATGTATGACAACGTGATCTCGTCAAAATCGCCAAGCGAATACACATCAACGATGAGTGGATCACCCGTATACACCGTATCGACATTCAGGGCTGGAATCATGAATGGACGCACACCATTGAAAAACGAGTGGAAGGTGAAACCATCGCAAAAATGCAGATCCACGGTTACCGTATCCTGCGGACTGAGCAGGCCCTGATCCCACGGAATCCCGTAACCATCCGCACCGGGATCGACATCCTGCAACACGCCGTTCAGCTCCAATGGAGGCAGCGGCGGACGATAACCCGATTCCTCCCAGGATTTCCACATCCAGGTAGACACACTGACCGCGTTGTACTCGCTGTCCCCCCGCAAATTGATCTGCTGCGTGAGATACACCTGACAGGTCGCCGAAGCGTCCCCCGGCGGATGCTCATTCGGGCCTGACGGAACCCCTCCACCACCATCACCACTGCAACCCGCCAGCAGCAACGTACCGGCTAGCGCCATGCAGCTCAGCGTTTCTGAGATCGTCTTGTGCTCATGCACCGTCTTCCCCCGTCGCAATCCGATCCGCGCGTTCACGTAACGCCACCAGCCGCCGTTTTAACTCGAGACGCAGCTCCTCCATCGCCTCCGCACCCTTTGCGCTCTTCGGCACCTTGAGCGGCTCGCCATACAGCACGTACGCCTTCGCGAACGGTTTCGGCAGCTGGAACTTGTCCCACGAGCCAAACGTCCAGTTCGGGGACGCCGACGCCGTCAGCGGCAGAATCGTCTGACCGGTCAGCCGGGCGATGGCGATTGTGCCCGCTTTTGGATCTTCACGTGGGCCGCGCGGACCATCGACCATCATCCCGAGGATGCTGCGTTTGCCCGCATCGACCATCTCGCGCAAACCTTCGCGTGCGCCACGGTGGCTCGACCCGCGCACGGTGTTGTGCCCCAGCTTGTGCACAAGGCGTGCGACCAGTTCACCGTCACGGCTGCGCGAAACCAGCGTCGTCACCCCATCCTTGCGGTGCTGCCAGACCGGGAGGAACATCCGCCCGTGCAGGCAAGCGATGAGGTAATGACCCTTCGCGTCCTTCGCGGCTTCGAGGTTATGACTGTCCACGAGCTGAATCCGCAATGTGGACGCCAACCCGCGCACCAGCCACGGCGCGACGTAATCCGCGAGTATGTATTGCAGCCGTTCGTTCATCGAATTCCTGTTAATCTGGGACATCTGAACGGATACCAGCCCGTCACGACGATATCACCACTCAAGCGCTGATTCGGTTAATGGATCCCGGATAAGCTCAACCCGTTCAGTTGTCCCATTCCAGCCTACCCCATCACACGCTTGAGCACACTCTTCATCACGCCTTCGTACTTCTTCACCACCAGCACCGACGACGGCGAATAGCGCGCCACCTTCTCCGGAATTTCGCCAAACAACATCGTCCGGAACAACGGCTCCGCCGCCGCGCCGATCACCACGAGATCGTAGTCACGGCTCGCCTTGGCGATCCCACCGGCAATCGACTTCGCCTCGATCAACCGCCGTTCCTGTGCCAGGGACGGGTCCGCCTTGGCCATGGTCGCGTCGATGTACTGCTCGGCGTCGCGGCGTTGTTCCTCCGTCGCGTCCGGCGCGACAACCGTCGCCGCGGTCACCGTCATCTGTTCCCGTTCGCCCAGCGCACGGATCGCCCCCGCCGCCAGCTTCGCGTTTGGACCGCCGGCTGTCGGCAGAAGGCAGGTCTTGAACCGCCGCTCGTCCCCGATCTTGAGCATGAACAGGTCGCACGGCGCGTGCCGGATGACACGGTCAGCCACCTCACCAAAGATACGGTCGCGCGCGTTGGTAAATCCCTTCCAGCCCATCACCAGCGCATCCGCATTGTGGTGCTCGGCAGCGGTGAGGATACCGTCCGCCGCATGGTGCGCGATGACGAGATCGGTTTCCGGCGTCACCCCGAACTGCCGGGCGTAGCGTTTCGCGGCGTTGAGCGTCGCTTCCTTGTGGTGCGCCACGCGCAGGCCTTCGTGGATCGGCACCTGGCGCGGCAATTCAACCACCGTCGCCGCAACCAGACGGTGCCCGCGTTGCTTCGCCAACGGAATCGCGATGTTCAGCAACGTGTCCACATTGTCCGGGTTGTACAGCGCCACCAGCACGCACGGTTCTTCCGGTTTCGTTTCCAGCCGGCCCTGATGCGGACGCAACACCTGCGGCTTCAGCTCCGCGCCGGACTTTTCGAACACGGCGTAGTAGAGGAACAACCCGACCGCCACCCAGCCGATGGTGACGTACCACGCCACCGGCTGGAACGAAAACTGGTACAACGCGAGGAAGATGTTGAGCAAGAAACCGAGAATCGGCACAATCGGGTACAGCGGAACCTTGTACCGTCGCGGCAGTTCGGGATACTTGCGCCGCAACGCGATCAGCGACAAGTTGACCATCGCAAACGTGAGCAGGAACATCAAACTCGCGGCAGAACCGACCGTTTCAATCGGCAACGCCAACGCGCTGACCAGCAGAATCACGCCGGTGACGACAATCGCGATCTGCGGTGTGCGGCGACGCGGGTGAATCTCCGACATCCGTTTCGGCAACCAGCGGTCGCGGCTCATCGAGAACGCGACCCGGCTCGCCGCCATCACCGTGGCGTTCAACGCCGACATCGTCGACAGCAACCCACCGAAGACGATCACCATTACCCCGAACGCCGGCATGAAATCCTCTGCCGCACGCACAATCGCCGTCTCACCATAGGCACCGAGGAATTCCCAGGACTTCATCCCTTCCGGCCGCACCGCGCCGATCGACACCCAGAGGATGAGCAGGTAGATCACCACCGTCACCCCGAGCGAGATGAAGGTGGCGCGCGGGATGTTCTTCTCCGGCTGCTTGATCTCCTCGGCAACCGTCGCGATCAGGTCATAGCCCTCGAAGGCGATGAACGTCAGCCCCATCGCCACCAGCACACCGCCGAGTCCGTTCGGCAGGAACGGCGTGAAGCTCTCCGCCGCCAGCGACGGCTCCGCCATGATCCGCTTGATGCCGAAGAAGATGAAGATGCCGAGCACGGCGATCTTGGATAACGTCAGCGCGTTTTCCGTCTTGCCGGTGACTTCCGCGCCGCGTGCGTTCAAGGCGATGAACATCACGCCGACGCCGACCGTGATCAACGCGACCGCGCCGTTGTGACTGATGACGTTGTAGATGAATTCGGTGACACCAGGCGTGTACCGATGGAAGAATTCCCAGAAATAGCCGGCAAAACCGAGAGCGTAGAGCGCGCAGGCAATCGTGTAGGCAAACCACAGCATCCACCCGGCGACAAACCCCGCTCCGCCCGGAAACGCCATCCGAACAAACGAATAGCCGCCACCGGCACGTGGGATCGTGGAGGCGAGCTCGGCGTACACGAACGCCGTCAGGAGGGTAACCACACCGTTTAACGCGAACGCGACAATTGCCGCCGGGCCCGCTTCGCCGGACGCGAGTCCAGTCAACACAAAGATGCCCGCGCCAATCATCGCGCCGATGCCAATCATCGTGGCATCGAACAACCCGAGATCGCGGGCAAAGGAGGTGTCACTGTGGTTCGGTGGCGCCGCTTTGTTCATGATGTGCAATGTAACCGTGCAAACAGCCCGACGGTACCGCAACTTGAGTGGTTTGCACGATTTGCTGAGATCAACCCGCCCCGGACAAAGCTGCCCGGGGCGGTGGATTTTGCGTTCAATACATCCGCTTCCTCAGCGTACTTCACTCCCTACTTCAACAGTACCAGCCGCCGGGTTTGATCGAGCTGTCCGGGCATGCTGACCCGCAACAGGTAAGTCCCAGAGGCGAGGCCGTCCGTCTCAACCGCGATCACCAGGTTGCCGGCGGCGACGGACCCGTCAAACACTGTGCCGACGAACCGTCCGGTCACGTCATACAATTCCGCCCGCAGCTCGCCCGCCTGTGGTAACGAGACCGTCAGCGATGACCGCCCGTTCGTCGGGTTCGGATACAGCTCACCCAGCACAGGTGTGTCCGGCAGGACTTCGAGGTCTCCCTGACTTGGATTGCCCAGCGGTTGTTCATTCCTGGGGGAGGACCCTGAAAAATCATCCGGCCCCATCGGCAGCGTCACATCCCAACCTGCTTGTTTCGTGAACGGCAGCTCATCCACGATCAATGGGTGATTCGGGTAGAAACCGAGGATCCCAACCAGCTGGTATGCTCCCTCTGGCGCGTAGGCGGGAACAGTCACCGATCCCCCTGCAAACCAGGATTCACCCGGATGCAGATTCAACGGGCTGTGGAACAGTGGACCGACGGACTCCCCGTTCGGCAACCGTACCCGCGTCCAACCATGGCAAATGATCGGATCTGGATAATTCAACTCCACCTGTGCATCAAACGCCAGCGTTCCACCGGACGCCGGGATAACTGTGCTACTCTGCGGATAAAGGGTGAGGCTGATTTGAGGAATTGTCTCATCCTCGAGCCGTGACACGATCAGCAGATCGTCTAAACCACACCCGCCCGCGACAATAATTCCCGCCTCTTCTGTCACACATACGCTGTAGAATCCCGAACTGTATGGCAGTCCCTCGACCGATTCCTGCCACAACAGGTTTCCATGCACATCCGTGTGTCTGATAGTTGACGAAAGGGTGAAAATCAACCCACCGGCGGGAGATGCCGCCACCGAGGTTCCGGTGAACGTCCCGAATTGTTCCCATACAATCTCGCCATCGGGCGTCAACACTCCAACCCAACTGTCGTCGTAATGGCCGCAGAATGCAAAGTTGCCGTCCGGTAGCGCGACGAGGTCATTGATCTCGGGGTATTGCCAGGAGTACCAGGTATTCAGCCAGAGCAGGGTGCCATCGGGTTCCACTCGCATCACGAATGCTTCGTCGTCATGCCCGTTCGCGCCGCCGATGACCAGCGTCTCATCCTGCAACTGAATGATCGAGTTCACGTCCAGATTTCTTGTCCCGAAATCATACATGGTCGTATGCTGGTAATTGCCGTCCGGAGTAAAAATGGACAACGAAACACCATCCGGGCCGGCGAACCCGGAATCGCTCGCGCAGGCAACAGCGAAGCCACCGTTCGCCAGCTGCAGCATCGTTTCTACCTTCGCGCTAAGATCATAATTCGGATCCACACTGGTCCAAATGGCGTCACCATTGGCATCCAGATGGGCCAACTTAATGTCCGGCCCCCACGCTTCCCCACAGACATACACACCGTCCGCGCCATCCGAAATAATTGTCCCACCTTGCAGCACCAACGGTAACGAGTCGTACGTTCTGGACCACAGCAGGTCGCCGTTCCCGTCAAACTTGAACAGATAGCCGGGATCGATAGTACCGACGTAGTCACGACCCCAGGCGAAAATCGACCCATCGGACGCATGGACGACAGATTCGAACCTCTGCGATCCATCTGGATCGTCAACGATGGTGGTCCAAAGGACATCTGGTGGTTGGGCTGGTAGGGTGGAGGCAATGGATAGAAGAATCAGAAACAAAATGAATACGCGTGTCATTAGAATCCCCTCTTGGCAAACGTGCTGGAAAGCAATAGCAAAGATAGGGCATACAGAACGGACAGGCAGGTTGTTGGGAGAACCAAACGAATAATCTCAGGAAAACATGAGTAGGCTTTTTTGAAATGGTGAGGCTGATGTTGAGGTTCTGGTCGTGAGACACTAGCCAAATCGTTCCGCCATCCACATAGCCAGACGTTCAGTGCTGCCAGGTTCGCCGAGCGACGATGACAAGTCATGCAACCGCTGCGTCATCTTGTCACGGTCCTCGCTGTCCCAGAGGCGTTCGAGATCCTGCGCCAACCGCTGCGGATTCGCATCATCCTGAATGTGTTCCGGGACGATCTCCCGATTCGCCAGCACATTCACCATCGCGATGTACTTCACCCCACGGATAAGCAGTTTCGCAATCCGATAGGTCAGCGGACTGACGATGTACATCACCACGTACGGCGTGCCAATCAACAGTGCCTCTATCGTCGACGTACCCGACTTGACCAGGCCGACCCGGGACGTCGCCAACGCATCCCGCGCGTTGTCGACAATGGTCACATCCGGTATTCCCGCCGATAACTGTTCGAGCAGCTTCCTGTCAACCGTGTTCGCCTGCGCGAGTAGCACCTTGACCGGTTCGGTCAACCGGCTGCGCAACCGGTTCACCGCCGCCAGTTGCACCGGCAGATGACGCCGAACCTCCTGCTCCCGGCTGCCCGGCAGCAACGCCACCGCCTGCTCATCACCCAGCAACCCGAACTGTTTCCGCAACTCCGGCACCGGCGCGGACGGCTTCACCTCACCGACCAACGGATGTCCGAAGAACACCGTTTCGAGGCCGTGCGGACGATACACATCCACCTCGAACGGGAACAGCACCGCCATCGCGTCCACCAGCTTCGCAATGGTCTTGATGCGTCCACGCCGCCACGCCCACACCTGCGGGCTGACGTAATACAGAATCGGGATCTGACGTCCCAGCCGAACACGCAGACTGCGGGCGACACCCATGTTGAAATCAGGGAAATCGACCAGCACAACCAGCTGCGCGCCGCTGTCGACGATCGCATCGATCAGCCGGTTGCGCAACCGGAACAGGCGTGGCAGGTGACGGATGACCTCAGTCAGGCCCATCAACGCCGCCTCCTTGAGATCGGCGCTGAGCGTCACACCCTCACGACGCATCGCCTCGCCGCCCATCCCGCCGTGAGTCCACTCCGGCTGTAGCCGTTTCAGCTCACGGATCAGGTGCGCCGCGTGACGGTCGCCTGAACTCTCACCTGTCACCCAGAATACGTGCATTGTTTTAGTCCTGAGTCCTGAGTCCTGAGTCCTGAGTCCTGAGTCCTGAGTCCTGAGTCCTGAGTCCTGAGTCCTGAGTCCTGAGTCCTGAGTCCTGAGTCCTGAGTCCTGAGTCCTGAGTCCTGAGTCCTGAGTCCTGAGTCCTGAGTCCTGAGTCCTGAGTCCTGAGTCCTGAGTCCTGAGTCCTGAGTCCTGAGTCCTGAGT
>JAHLLB010000059.1 GCA_020444425.1 bacterium
GCCGTGAATTGAAGCTGCGGAGTAGCCACGACATGAATGTCGTGGGCATGAAAACACGCCGTGAATTGAAGCTGCGGAGTAGCCACGACATGAATGTCGTGGGCATGTTGATTTTCAGAGCTCCGAGCCCGTCGACCGTAGCCCGCAGTCCGCAGCCTTCCTAGATCATCGGCAGCCAGCTGTTGCCGGAAAAACCGAGGCTGAGGTAGCTCAGGCCAAGGTAGATCGCGAGCAGCACGAAGATGAGACGCAGGATCTTTTCCGGGATGAAACGCAGCAGGCGTGGGCCGATCAAGGAGCCGACGAACACACCCGCCATCTCGACGCCGATCAGGGTCCAGTCGATGACCGTTCCGCCGACAAACACGAAGGTCGCGATCGAGACGATCATCCCGATCAGCACGCTCAGCGCGCTGGTTCCGGCGACGATGAACATCGGCAGACCGACCAGCGCCGTCATGAACGGCACCAGCAGGAAGCCGCCGCCGATTCCGAGGAAAGCTGAGATGCCCGTGATCACCAGTCCGCCGAGAAAGGTGAGGATCGGGCTGAAGGAGAAATCGACGCCGTAGAAGCTGAAGGTCGCCTTGCCGAGGCCGAATTTCTTCAGCTTGACCCCGTGTTCCGCCCGCTCACCCTTGGCACGAACCGCCGCCTGGAATTCCTTGGCGGCTTTCTTTGCTTTGTTCTGGCCGCGCCGTCCGAACGGCGTCATGTACCACAGCAGGAAGAGGGCGATGACGAGGGTAATCACGCCGAACCAGCCGATGTAGGTAGACAGATCTACCCGGCCGGCGGTGAGGAACGGCACCAGGAACGCGCCGGCGACACTGCCCAGTCCGAGGGTCAGGGTCAGCGGCATGACCAATTGGCCCTTGCGCCAGTAATTGAACGACGAGATCAGCGCGGAAGTGGCGACGAGGAACTGGTTCGAAACGCGGATGCTGTCGGTCAGCAGGCGGCTCAACGCCGGATTGGTGGTGTTGAACGCTTTGGCGTAGTCGCCGAGCCCGAACACGGTGAAGTGTCCGAGGCCGGCCATGACGCCGCCGAATGCGCCGAGGGTGGAAAAGAGCAAGCCGACCACGATTGCCCACAGCGCGGCTGTGAGGTAGCTGACCTGCGGCGCGCCGGGGATGTTGGCGAAGCCGGGTTCGGCGTCCGGATCGATCTGGCCGGGTTCTGTGCCTTTGGGTGTGTTGCTGATCGCCGCGCCGAGTTTTCCGGGCAGGCCGAGGTCGGTACCGATCAGCTCGGGCTCGTCCGGAAGAATCTCAGCCTCGCTGCCGACCATGGCGTCACGGTTCGGTTCGGGTTCCGGTTTCGGCG
Source organism: bacterium (assembly GCA_020444425.1). GTDB lineage: Bacteria > Electryoneota > Electryoneia > Electryoneales > Electryoneaceae > BMS3BBIN04. The sequence continues at coordinate 1,330 of JAHLLB010000059.1, forward strand.
GTTGGGCGTTCACGGCGGCAACCGTCACCAGCAGCAGCAAGGCGGTCAAGGTCAACAGGGGCCAGCGTTTCATCGATCTCTCCAACGGGACACGGGACGCAGTCAGTACGGCCTCAAGGGTACGCATCATGAGCGGCAAAGATAAGGTGTGGGAGGGTGGCGGACGAGTCCGGCGAGCCGTGCGCGGTGCCCGTTGTCCGGAAAGGTTTACGTCGGAGTTGGGGTTCGCTCCGGAGGGAGCAAAATACCTAAAAAGTGTGATCTGTGTCGTTGCGGCGAAAGTGTCTGCGGCGCTATGTTTTGCGCATTACAGCCCGTTGGGGGTAGATGGGGAACATCAGTTGAGGCAAGGATAAAGGGAGATGGAAACCATGAAACGGTTTGGTCTGGTGGTTCTGATGCTGCTGGTGGCTGGTTCGGCGATGGCGCAGCAGGGGTTCTGGATTGGTGGCGGTGGTGTGATGTTGATGGCCAAAGGGTCCGGTGAGTGGGATAATGACGACTATGACGTAACGACGGACATTCTCGATGACAACGAATGGGGACTGAGCTGGACCAGTAAATCGATGTTTGGTTTCGCACCCGTTGTTGGCTTCAGAATCAATGACCTGCTCGGAATCCGTGGTTCGTACACCTACCTGTTGAAAAAGACGGGTGAAGACGATCTGACCGATGGAAACGTTGAGTACACGGCTGAAACCGAATGGACGCAATCCCATATCCAGATCATGGGTATGATTTATCCGTTCCGTAATGGCAGCATGGAGAACTTTTACATCTGTGCCGGGATGGACCGTGCATCCTTTACCATCGATTTCATGATTGAAGCGACGGATGGTACCAACACGGAAGAGTTGAGCGAAGATGACAACGGTTCGGCGATGGGTCTGATCTTCGGCGGTGGCTTTGACTACCCGATTCAACCGAACATGCTTTTCTACGGGCAGGCGACCTATTCGACAGTGAAATTCAACGACGAAATCTTCTCCGGGCAAAACGAGGTCGACGCCGAAATGGCGCTCGGCGGCATCGCACTCGAAGCTGGCTTGAAGTTCTTCTTCAACAACTGATTCGATTTGCTCTGATACACTCTTGTTACGGCGGAGGGTCAACAACCCTTCGCCGTTTTCGTTAGCGGCGATGATACCGGACAAACGTTTCCGGTTTGACGCGCGGGAGGGCATGTAAGGATGTCGTTGGCAGAGGTCGGCGAATAATCAGCTGCCAGGCTTCGGTGTAGGGCGGAACTCGGAACCGTAGACGACGTCAACGTCCAGCGGGCTGACCGCGCCGTTGTCCGCGAAAACGCGTGCGGCGGAAAGCGCGAGAGCGTCTGGCGCGGATCGCAGGACGGCGTCCCGGCGCAACCGTTCGCCGAGCGCAGTGTCGATGGCGTCACGGAACAGTTCGTACCCCTCGCCGAGGGGAAGCAGCGGTTTGTTATCCGTTTGCCCTGAAGCGTTTACCTCCGGCACCGGCACAGCGTCGCGTGGCGCAAACTCGACGAGGTCGCTGAGTGTGACGAACTCCAGCCCTCCGCGCACAACCTGACCCTTGACCAACTTCCCGCCGGCGCGATGGATTGCCCAGACGAGTCCGTCCTCGACTCGTGCCGCGAGCAGGCGTGGGGTTTCGACCGGCACGACCGGCAACTGCAGCGCTTCCGCCAGACCGGCGGCGAAGGCGACGCCGACCCGCAGCCCGGTAAACCCGCCGGGACCGACGACGACAGCGATGCCGTCCAGCGAATCCCGCCAGCCGTCATGTTCGTCCAGCCAGGAGCGGACGCCGTCCGCGAGCACCGTGTCGTGCTTGTTGGTTCCTTCGACGAGGACGGGATCGACAGCGGCGCTGTCCTCGACGCCGCACCAGAGGGTTTGCGGGGAGGAGGTGTCGATGGCGAGCAAGCGGCTCATCAGCACCCTCCATGGGAGGAACCGTCGGAGGCGGTATCCCCTGGATTGTTCAGCTCTTCGGGCCGGCGTGTCCACGGTGGCGCGTGGCCGTGCTTGCGGTTGTGAACATGGGCGTGTTCCGGGATGCGGCGCTGTTCGAAGTCGGCGGCAGCTTCGCCGAACAGTTCCTTGAATTTGACCTGGATGCGTTCCTTTTCCTGCGGGGTGAACGCGGCTCGGTGTTCTTTCAGCACTGCCATCGGCACGTGGCAGATCATGCAGTCGACGATGATGAAGTCGTCGTCCTCGTAGTGGATCGGGGTTTTGATCTCACGGTCAAACGCCAGCCCGCAGAGGTCGCAACCTTCGTCGTACAGGCGCAGCGTGTCGGAGATGGGGCGCATGTACGTGCTCACCTTGCCCCGGGCCTTGATCCGGTCGCGACGGGTGGTCAACCATTTTTTCCAGCGGTACCATTCGGCGGTCTGGCCGACTCCGGCGAGCAGCGGCAGCTGGCCCTTGAAGCCGAGTTTTGACTCAGCTTTGCTGCCGTCCAGGGTCCATCGCGGGGTTGTGATGTCCGGCAGTTTATCGACCAGGAACGGCGGCTGGGTGATCATGCTGAGGAATGGATACACCAGCGGATACAGGGCTTTCAGCAGCGCGGGCGAGATGGAAATTTTCCTCGGCGTCGCACTCAATACAGTGGCGATGGTGTCGCCGAACTCCGCTTGCGGGATCGGTGCGAACGGGGCGGCATTGAAGACCTCACCGACCGCGTTGTCGTGGAACAGCTGGTCACCGATCTGGCGGGCGAGGTCCTGAACGTGGACGAAGCTGACCTGGTGCGCCGGTCCAACCATCGGCATGAATCCGCGCGAGATCATGGTGAACAGTGGCAGGAAGGCGTGATCGCGGGGTCCGTACACGGACGGCGGCCGGACGATGGTAACGGGCAGCTGGTCCTGATAGCGCAGCAGGATGGTTTCCGCCAGCAGTTTGCTGCGGCCATAGTGGGTGATCGGTTCCGGTGGATCGGACTCTCGCCGCCAGCGTGCTCCGGACGGTCCCCCGGCGGCCTGGCTTGAGACGAGCAGGAATCGCGGGCGGTTGTTGCCGGAATGAACATCGAGCACGGCCTTGATCAGGTTGTGTGTGCCCTCGCTGTTGTGCAGGTAGTAGAAATAGCGGTGTTCGGCGGCGACGACGCCGGCGTTGTGGACGATTTTGTCCACCCCCTCCACCGCCGCGGGCAGGCTGTCCGGGTCATCGAGCGAGCCGTAAACCAGCTCGACGGGCTTGTTTTCCAGCCAGCTGAGGTCGGATGTGGTGCGCACCATCGCACGCACGGTATTTCCTCTGCGCAGCAGGCAGTCCACGATGTGGCTGCCGACAAATCCATTTGCGCCGGTCACCAGAATGGTTGACGCCATTGATCGTCCTGTCTGAGTCATGATGTATGCTGGAGAGTATTGCCTGGGGTGGGGCAGGTTCAAGGGATCACTGAGCCAAAAGGGCTCAGTGATCCGGAAACGTGGGTTGGGATGTCGGGATCAGTTGTCGAGCTTGCCGTCGAGGGTGTCACGGATCAGGGTGATGAAATCCGTGGGCTTAAACGGCTTCGAGATGAACGGGATGCCGCCGGCGATCAGTTCGGATGTCTTGTCGGCGTCGAAGGAATAGCCGGACATGAACACGATCGGAGCCTTGCATTTGATATCACGCAGGGCGATCACGAAGTCGTTGCCATTCATCTGCGGCATGACGACATCGGTGACAATCAGATCCGGCGCCTGTTTCATCGAGTTGAGTTCGTCCAGTGCATTCTTCGCCGAGTCGTATTCGAGTACGGTGTAGCCGTACCGGTTGAGTGATCGGGCCGTGCTGCGGCGCACCAGCTGATCGTCCTCGACCAGCATGATGGTTTCCGTACCTTCGAGGCACGACATGGCTTCGGCCGGGGTCTGCACCTTGTCGGCTTCGACCTTCACGCGCGGGAAGCGCAGCTGGAAGGTTGTGCCCACCCCCAGCTCGCTCTTAAGGCTGATCGCGCCGTTCGAGTGTTTGACAATGCTGCTCACGGTCGCGAGTCCGAGCCCGGTTCCCTTTCCGGCTTCCTTGGTAGTGAAGAACGGTTCGAAGATGTGCTCAACCGTTTCGGCGTCGATGCCGGTGCCGGTGTCCTGGACTTCCAGCAGCACGTGATCGCCGTTCAATTCAGAAGATGGATCTTTTTTTGCAGCCGCAGCGGGAATGTTGCGTGTGCGCAGTGTCAGTGTACCGCCGTCGTGCATCGCGTCGCGTGCGTTGACCGCCAGGTTGACAAGGATCTGTTCCAGCTGGACGGGGTCCATGTTGTGCGACCAGAGGCCGTCCTGCTTGTCCGATACGAGTTGGATGTGTTCGCCCAAGGTGCGGCGCAGCAGTTTTTCCGACCCGTTGAGGACATCGTTCAGGCACAGCGTGATCGGGTGACTGCTTCGTTTCCGGCTGAAGGACAGCAGTTGCCGTGTCAGCTGGGATGCGCGTTCGGCGATGTTCCCGATTTCCGCCAGCTCGCCGCGCAGGTCGACATCGTCCTGAGACAGCAGCAACAGGTCGACGTTGCCGGAGATGACGGTCAGCAGGTTGTTAAAGTCGTGCGCGATTCCGCCGGTCAGGTTGCCGACGGTTTCCATTTTCTGCGCGTGCGCGAGTTCCTTTTCCAGCTCGAGTTCACGGGTAATGTCCCGTTTGCTGGCAATGTGGCCGACAATATTGCCTTCGTTGTCGCGAATCGGGGTGATGACGGCGTACTCGTGGAATAACGAGCCGTCTTTTGCCTTGCCGGTGATACGGTGTTCCCAGACTTGCCCACTGTTCACGGTGGTCATCATCTCATCCCAGAATTCCTGGGGATGCGCGCCACTTTCCAGAATCCTGGTGGGTTGCCCGATCAGCTCGTCGCGGTAGTATCCAGAAATCCGCACGACGGCTTCGTTGACGTACTCGATGATTCCTTTTGTATCAGCGATGATGACCGCTTCGGCAGATTGGTTCAGGGCGGCCGCCAGCTTGCGAAGCTCTTCCTCGGCTTTGACGCGCTGGGTGATATCGCGGATGATGGAAATGATGAGGGTTGTGTCTTCGTGTTGGACCAAACTGGATGAAACTTCCACCGGAATACGTCCGCCGTTTTTCGTGCGGTGCACTTGTTCGAAGATTGCGCGTCCTTCTTTTTGCAGAGCTTCCATAATGCCACTCAGCGGGGTAGCATACTGCGGGTCGTCGATATCATAGACACTCAAGCCGAGCATCTCTTCGCGCGTATAACCCAGCCGTTCACAGGCGACATCATTGACCTCGAGGAATGGGCCGAGGCTTCCGTCCGCATTCAATCTGTGCACGAATACGGCGTCGGTAATGCCCTGCAGCAGACCACGGAACCAGCGTTCGCTGCGAAGGAGCGCCTGTTCGGCTTCCACCTGGTCAGTGATGTCGGTTCCGATCGCGGCGTAATTTTCACCCATCGGGAAAAATCGAACGGCCAGGTGCATGGGTTTGCGTCCCGGAAACTGCAGGGTGTCATAGGCTGTATCCGGAACGCCGGTTTCCACCACTCGCAGCCATCTCTGGTAGTTTTCCGGACTTGCGATGTCAACAAGTTTCTGGCCCAAGATATCGTTCAAGCCGATGCCTGGAGATTGGCGCTTGAGGCCGGACCCGCTCATGTCGATGAGTTCGAGATCCTTGTTCCAGATGGTGATGGTGTCTGGAGAAGAATCCATCAAATTGCGGAAACGCTCTTCGCTTTCATGGAGCGCATCGTTTGCCTCATGCTGTTTGGTGACATCAGTAAAGACGACGGCAACCTGGTTGCCGGGCATGGGGAAAACGTGGGTCGAAAAGTAGCCCTTCATTCTCCCGTCGTCATAGAACTCTTCATTCTGGGTGAAGGCTTTTCCGGTCTTCGCTGCGTTGATGTATTTCGCGGTAATACCGTAATCTTTTGCCAGAGGCCACAGCTCATTGAATTCCTTGCCAAGACAATCCTTCTCGGTAATCCCCGTGATTTTTTCCGCAGCCGGGTTGGCTGAGACCAGGTAGAGCTTGTCAGGTTCCTCGAATCGATAGGTGAACAATCCGGACGGGAGCGAGTTGACCAGCTGGTGCGAGAGCAGTTTTTCTGCTTCTGCTGCTTTCCGGTCGGTCAAATCACGAATAACAGACAAGACTGCTGGCCGATCATGGTAGGTTACAACCTTCGAATGAACTTCAACTTGAATGCGTTCACCCTGACGCGTAATCAACTTGGTTTCAAAGACTTCTGGAACCTTTTCGCCACGAAGCCGGCGTCTGTGGATATCCGCAATCCTGTTTCTCTCTTCCGGAGCTATTGCATCGAGAATTCCGGAAGCAATATTTCTACGAATTTCTCCACCTTTACCCGTATCCAGCGCTTTATTATAGTAGATAATTTGTTCATTCTGAATAAGAATAATATAATCATTTGTATTTTCCGTAATCAGATTAAGGATATTTTCTCGTTCGAAGAGATTCTTTTCTTCAATCTTTTTTAACGTTATATCCTGCGCGATTCCGACGATATAATCGTTATGATCAATCGACATGGATTTAATAACGCGATCATGAATCCAGCGAATCTGGTTGCTGGGTAGTTTTATTTGATACTCTACATCAAAATCGGTCTCTCCAGCTAAAAAACTCTGGAAATATCCAGAAACTCGTTTCCGATCTTCTTCAACAATCAAGTCAGTCCAGAGGGAGGGAGTTGAGAGAACGTTGTCAACGGAAATTCCGGTGAGGATTTCAAACGAGGGGCTGACAAACAGCATTTCGTGAGTCTGGGTATCCTGTATCCACAAAATGTCGGTGCTGTTTTCCGCAAACAGCCTCAGCAGGTTCTCCGAAGAGAAATGCCGGAAGGTTTTGGCGAACGGATCTTTAGTCCTCGCCAGCTTCGTTTTGCCAGATTGCACGCCTATCCCCTTGTGCTCCAAGTCAGAAGTTTCCGCCAGTATCCCCGAATGCCGAGTTATTACGGATGATCGCTTCTGGTACACCGAGTTCACGTATCGCAACAGGAGCAATCTTTACGCCAACTGGCGCTGCCCTGTGCGTTTCAGACAGGCGAGTATCACTTTTTCAGATTATTGCCGTGAGTTCGGTCTGGTAGCAACAGCCTGTCGTGGTGCATACTTATGATACAACGCGAAAGATAAGATAATAATTAGAAGAATACACGATTAAACAAAGCAATGCTCTCCACGGGCGAAGAGAGACACGAGAATCGCGAAAACCGTTGATACCCGAGCTGAGGATTATAGCTCTTTTTGGTACATTCGGTAGGTTTTGGTGCGTTGTGCGCCCATCATCTCGGCGGCTTTAATCATCGGCTCGTTGGTTTCCAGCACCCAGCCGATCTCACCTTCCTGGTAGCCGTATTTGGGACCATCGACGAAGTGGTCGTGATACATGACGGCGTCGATCCCTCGTCCGCGGTATTCTTCCAGCACGCCCATCAGCAGGATCCGGACTTTGTTCAGCGCGCCTTTGCGGGTGTGCCACATCAGTTTCGGCAGGCCGAACGGGAACAGGCGGCCATCCCGGATCTTGACGACGGCTTCGTTGATGTCGGGCAGGGCCAGCGAAAAACCGATCAGTTTGTTGTCTTTGGCTGGATCCTCGGCGAAGTAGATGAGGCGGTAGTCGTAGACCTGTTTCAGGTTGGTGGCGAGGTGCTTGAACTCGGTGTCGGTCATCGGGACCGCGCCCCAGTTCTTTTCCCACGCGACTTTGTAAATGTCCCAGATCTTGTAGGCGTCGCCCCAGAAATCCTTCGGATTGAAGTGGCGGTAGTTGACCTTGGAGCGTTTGCGCAGGGCTTCAGCGCTGCGGGCGAGTTTCGGCGACATGGAAGTCTCGTCGACCCGGAAGCAGTGGATGTCCATCGCCTTGTCGTGGCCGAGGGATTCGATCAGTTCGGGGTAATGGGGCGGGTTGTAGGGCATCATGATCGCCGGACGCTGGTCGAAGGCGTTGATCAGGATGCCGATATCTTCGTTGATGGACGGGTTGAACGGTCCTCGCAGCAGGTTGAGTTTCCATGCGCGTCCCGCTTCCATCACCTTGTCGAACAGGGCCTGGGCGACCGCTCTGTCGTTGATCGTTTCGAAATGGCCCCAGTGGCAGGTGGTTTCGTTGTGCTCGGCGTTATGGGCGTCATCGTTGATCGCGGCGATACGTCCCACCGGCCGGTTGTTTTTGTAGGCAACGAACCGCCGCATCCGGGCGTGTTCGTAGAACGGGTTCTTCTTTTCGTCGAACAGTTCTTTCGCCTGGACCCGCAATGGCGGCACCCACACCGGGTTTTTGCCCTGCACGATGTACGGAACCTCGAGGAAATCTTTGAACGCCTTGCCGTCCGGCGCTTCAACGATCTGGATGCTGTCGCTCATGGTTTGTCCGGGTTGTGGGCGGCTCAGAATGGTCGGAAAGTTGCGCAGAGGGTCAAGGTTTTGCAAGGGTTGAAGCGGGTGAGTGTGGGGCGAAGGTGACGGCGTCGGGGTATGGTGGGCACTCTCAGGGGAGGATGAGCCACGACATGAATGTCGTGGGCATCCAGTGGTGACGCTGGGGACACTTTGGGGACAAAGTGTCCCCGTGACTGGCGGGTTATCCCTGCTGGCGGAGCCATCTGGGGCGCGTTCATCAGGGGCACGTTCATCAGGGGCACGTTCTGGTGCATGGTTTGGTGACCGGCGGGTCACAGGGGCATGTGGACAGGGACACGAATTCCATTTGATGGGGTGATCTCTGGATTCCTCCTCCGGGTCGTTTGAATCGGGGCTGTGGGGGTGTATCCTTGAGCTTCGCGGCTGTGGTGGCTGTGGTGTCATGCCTGGCTACGCGCCACCACCTGCTCCTTTCATGTGGTGAAGGAGACATACCGCCGCACGTATCATCAACCCCGGGAGACGATCACCGATATGGATTTGTCCGGCATCCCGTATATCGGCGAGATGTTCGCGCTCGGCGCGCCTTTGTGTTGGGCGTTCGCGGTGATCCTGTTCCGGTGGGCGGGTCAGACGGTTCCGCCGTTCACGCTCAACCTGTTCAAGAACGTGGTCGGGTTGCTGCTGGGTGTGGTGACGGTGCTGGCGATGGGTGATCCGTTATGGCGTTCGGCACCGCTCAGCGATTACTGGATTTTGATCGGCAGCGGGATCATCGGGATCGGGATTTCGGACCTGCTGTTTTTCATGGCGTTGAACCGTGTCGGGGCGGGGTTGTGGTCGATCATCAACACCAGCTACAGCCCGTCGATCATCTTCATGGCGATCTTGTTCCTCGGGGAAAGCCTGGCACCGGTGCAGTGGTTCGGAGTAGCATTGATCCTGAGCGCGGTGCTGGCGGTGACGTGGATGCGTGGCCCGAAAGGCGAGGTGCCGAAGAAGACGGTTGTCGTCGGGGTGCTGCTCGGAATTACCGCGATGCTGACGCAGGCGGTGTCGGTGATCATGGTCAAGCCGCTCTTGGAAAGCACCGACCTGATGTGGAATTTCGTCTGGCGTCTGCTCGGCGGACTGGGCTTCATGCTGGTGATTCTGCCGTTCCGGCCGGATCGGTTGAAGGTGGTGAAGTCGTTCGGGAATGTGAAAGATTTGACCCGCATGCTGCCGGGTACCTTCCTCGGCACCTACCTCTCGTTGATGCTGTGGCTGGGTGGGATGAAGTACGCGAAGGCGTCCGTCGCGAGTGTACTCAACCAGACCAGCTCGCTGTTCATTTTTGTGCTCGCGGTGCTGCTGCTGAAGGAGCCGGCGACGAAACGGCGGATCGCCGGGTTGATTGTCGGTATCGCCGGTGTTGCGCTGGTGACGTTTGGTGGTTGATTCGATATCTTGCATTTACTCAAACCGGAGCTTATCTTCACCCTTGGGGTGAAGAATAGGGCGGTGCTTGTGCAAATCGGGTTTAGCTCACAGAAATGGGAGAAGGTCTGCACCGATCCGAAAGCCGCAGCCAAAGTGATTCCCCCCGACAAAGTTCAGCTATTGATCGAACGATTGGAACATTTGGCCGCATTCGACAATATGTCGCAGCTTCGACCAGGTGGAACAAAAGACTGGCACGCGCTGAAAGGGGATCGTAGTGGGCAATGGTCGTTGACACTGAACAAACCCTGGGCAATCTGTGTTGTGCCTGCGGGCGAATACACACGGAAGGATTCGGGCGAGATCGATTACAGTACGGTGACTGCCGTTGAAGTTGTTTTTGTTGGGAACTACCACAAGGGGTGAACGATGGCCACGAAACCAGTAGCACCGAAAACGTATGAAGCACCATTGGCAATCGCCCCGGGAGTAACCGTCGCCGAAATGCTGAAAGATGCGGGCATGACCCAGAAAGAGCTCGCCATTCGCATGGGACGTCCGGCTCAAGCGGTCAATGAAATTATTCGTGGGAAGAAGGCGATTACGGCTGAAACTGCCAGTCAGCTGGAGGCGGTTCTGGAACTACCGCAGAGTTACTGGTTGAAGCGCGAACAGAATTTTCAAGCGGCCAAACAGCGTATTGCGGAACAGGCACGTCTGGAGCAGGAGAAAGCTGAAATTGCCAAGGATGCCGAGCGCTTGGCTGAATTTCCCTACAACGAGCTGGCGAAACGTGGCTATGTGAAATCCACCCGTGGACGGGCGGAAAGGGTTGTTGAGCTTCGCCGCTTTCTGAGAGTTGCCAATTTCACGGCGGTCGACAACTACATCAATAGTTTCCGGATGGCGGCCCGACTGGCAAAAACCTCGGAGCTCACGTTTGCCAAGCTGGCAGTTTGGCTTCGGATTGCGGAGTTGGAAGCTGCTGCGGAAGGCTGGCATCCTGAAAGTTTCAATTCATCCATGTTGGAACGGCAGCTGCCAATATTGCGTCAACTCAGCCGAGAACCAATGGACGAGGTTGCGAGAATTCTCCGCCGGATCGGAGAAGAGGCGGGGGTAGTCTTTTTGTTTGTCCGCGAATTCAAGGGTTTTCCCACCAAGGGAATCAACGCCTGGATCGGGAACCGGCCGTATGTCCTGCTGACGCTGCACGGGAAGCGTCACGACATGCTTTGGTTTTCTCTTTTCCATGAAATTGGACACCTTCTTCTTCACGACAGGCAGCTGATTGTAGAGGGAGAAGGATTGGTCCAGGATGAACGGCTTGAGCTAGAAGCGGATACATTCGCACGGGACAAGCTTATTTCACCGGATGATTACGCTCGATTGCGGAAACTGCCACTTACACCTCAGACCATCCGCAGTTTTGCAGACTCGATTCAGATCGATCCTGGAATTGTTGTGGGTAGATTGATGCATGAAGGGTTGATTCGATACGACAACGTTCGTTTTCGAAAACTGTTGCGCCCTGCGGATTGGATGAAATAATTGGAATTCCCCCTCCTCGGTGAAATGCTTGCCCTCGGCGCGGCGGTCGGCTGGGCGACGGCGATTGTGTTGTTCAAGACCGTCGGCGACCGTCTCGGCCCGATTGCGTTGAACACGTTCAAGAACCTGCTGGCGTTTGTGCTGATCCCGCCGACGATGCTGCTGTTCGGGCAGGATGTGCTGGTTGATGCACCGATGGCGGACTACGGCTTGTTGATTCTGTCCGGTGTGCTCGGGATGGGTGTGTCGGACACGTTGTACCTGATGGCGTTGAACCGCCTGGGCGCGGCGGTGTGGGCGATTGCGAACACGCTGTATGCGCCGATGGTGGTTGTGATGGCGATGATCTTCCTCGGCGAAACGTTGAGCGTGCTGCAGTGGGCCGGGGTTGTGCTGGTGCTGGTGGCGTTGCTGCTGGTCGGCGGGGAAAGGCGTCGCAACGGGAAAAAGACGGCGGACGAACCGGTCAAGGTTCGGTCGGGTCTGTTTCCGAAGCCGAAACCGTCGGTGTCTCCCGCGCACGCCCAGTTTTCGCGCAGGGACTGGCTGCTCGGGTTGACGTTTGCGGTACTCGGCATGTTGTCGATGGCGATCAGCGTCATCATCATCAAGCCGGTGCTGGACCGTTCGCCGGTATACTGGGCGACGGAGATGCGGCTCGCGGGCGGATTGTTGTTCCTGCTGGTGCTGATTGTGGCGAACAAGCGGCCGGGTGCGTTGTTCAAGCCGTGGAAAGATCCGTTCGTGATCAAGCGCATGTTCCCGGCGGCGTTTGTTGGAACCTACCTCGCGCTGGTGTTGTTGCAGGGCGGGCTGAAGTACACGCAGGCGAGCACGGCGACGGTGCTGACGCAAACATCCACGCTGTTCATTTTCATTCTCGCGGTGGTCTTCCTCAAGGAGCCGGTTAATCTGCGGCGCATCTTCGGTGTGGTGCTGGGTTTGGGCGGCGCGGTGCTGGTGATTTTCGGCGGGGTGTGACGTGAGATGTGAGACTCAAGATACGAGATGTGAGATAAAAGACAATAGCCCCGTGATCCCGGGCTAAAGCCCGAGGGCATGTGAGGTGAGCGTGTGGATTATCCCGACTAGCGAGCTCACAATAATAGGCAATAACACAATAATAGGGACAGACGTAGTTTGTCTGTGAAAATTATAACGTATAAACTACGTCTGTCCCGACTTTCTCCGGGAGACATTCGGAACGCAGGATTCACACGACAGAACTCTTTTCTCCCTCCACGCTTGTCAATATTCGTACCTTGAATTATCACTACAAGATCATGGGGGATGATCCAATGAAACGTCTTGGCCTGCTTTGCTTTGTTGTCTCGCTGTTCTTCTCGCCTCTTCACGCTCAGCCGGATTGGTCACAATTCACCCTGCCGTATGACAACGACCATCGTGCCGCGGACGCTGTCGCGGCAGACTGGGACGGCGACGGTGATATGGACATTGTCGGGGTCATTGACAATGTATATCTGTGGCAGAACGAGGGCGGTGAAAACTGGGAGCGGCGTTACCTGTATCCGGGAGGCTGGTCGGATCTCAGGGTGATTGACTTGAATGAAGACGGATTGACGGATTTTATTGCGAATTCCGAGCCGTTTTCCTGGTTTGAAAACCTGGGAAATGGGGAGTTTCATCGCACGGTCATTTTTGATACCAATCCGACGGACTATGTACAGGATTATGAAGTGCTGGATTTTGATCGTGATGGCGATCAGGACATTCTTGTCTCCTATTACACGAGCATCTATTGGTTTGAAAATGAAGGAGGTGCTCAATTCACCGATCATTACCTGATGAATGCGAATGCAAAAGTTTGTGCCTCAGATGTGGACGCTGACGGAGATCTGGATCTGGTTAAAGTAACTGGTAGCAATCTCGCGTGGCGTGAAAATGTGAACATGGAGTTTTTGCCGCAAGGGATCCTTGTTCAAGGCACCTTCGGGTATCCGATGGATCTGAAATCGGCTGATCTGGATAATGATGGCGATGCGGATCTCGTGTTATCCTCAGAGAATCCCGGTGACGGGACGACGATGCGTCTGTTCGAGAATCTCGGCGGTGTTCAATTCGCCGGATCCACCATCATGATGAAATTCAATCCCTGGGAGTTCGAAATCGTGGATCTGGACAATGACGGCGATGAGGATCTCGTCGGCGGTCACTTCATCTTCGACTTTCCCATTGCCATCGAACCGATTCAGAACCGGCTGCTCTGGTTTGAAAATGATGGCACCGCTGTGTTCACCCATCATGAAGTCGCGACCCTTTCTCCGAGCACGTTCTCGGTATCGACGGGAGATGTGGACGGAGACGGTGATCTGGATGTTGTCAGCACCAGCCAGGCGTTGGGTGGTGTCCATTGGTGGCGGCAGCCGAATGATTATGAACCGTATGATGTACGGGCGGTGGTAGCGGAGGACGGTCAGGTCACGGCCTCTTGGGCGAGCGGGGAGGGAATTCCCGGCCCCGGTGTGTTCAACGAGTATGAAGTGGCGCGTGATGGGGAGTGGGTTGGGACGACAACGGATCTGCAGTTCGTTGATCAATTGACGGATCCGGGGACGTACGTCTACACTGTCCGGGCTGTGTTTGGAAATGGCACCTCGGCGTGGTCAAAGGGCGGCGAAGCGGTGTGGCCGGAGTTGGGGCGGGACGATGTGTTCTGGAGTTTCAATGACGGCTTGCCGGAGGGATGGAGAACGTATCCGGAGGATGTGGAATCCTGGTTTCCAGTGCCTGCGGAAGAGGGCGATCTCTTCGACAGCGGATTCATGTTCAATGTCAATCCGGTTGTTAGTGGCTACCTGATTTCCCCGCCGATTGACATCCGTGACGCGACACAGATCATGCTGACATTCGAAAGCTATTTGAATTCCGAAGATATGACAGAATGGGGCGGCCTGTATGTGTCCTATGATGGCGGGCAGACAAACACCCGGATAGACGCCTACAATGAAGTTGGGTACAGTTTAAAGCAAAATGCCATCGCTGCGGGCGACGCCAATTCGGTGTTGATCGCGTTCCGGTTGTCCGGTTCCTTTTCGACAACGTTCTGGGCGATTGATAACGTGCGGGTGGAGATCGAACGTGATCCGATGGTGATGGAGCTGAGTCCCGTTGTGGATGTGATTCCGGCGGACGGCGGACAGTTGGAGTATGACATGGCGTTGAATTCCCATCTGCCGTATCCGTTGAACCTGATCACCTACTGGGTAAAGATCGAACTCCCGAACGGGAATGTAATCGGGCCGGTGTTTCAGACACAGGCGACGATTCCCGCGAACATGCACCGGTTGATCGAGGGTGTGACGCAGGCGGTGCCGGGCTATGCGCCGGCGGGGACGTACACGTTGCTGGGCTATCTTGGCTATCCGAACAACCCGACGCTGCAGATCAGCGACTCGTTCGAATTTACCAAGGATGGCGGGACAGGTTCCACTGACGGATTCGTGTTCAATGCCGCCGACTGGCCAGGCCGGGACGGGGTGTCCGCGATCCTCGCGGATGGTTTGGATGTGAACGTACAGGCGGCCGCGTTACCGGAGGCCTACGCGTTGCAGCCGGTGTATCCGAACCCGTTCAACGCGTCCGCGACGGTGACGGTCGAGTTGCCGGACGTTTCGGAGCTGACGGTTGCGGTATACAACGTGGCCG
>JAHLLB010000005.1 GCA_020444425.1 bacterium
ACCGATTACCGATTACCGATTACCGATTACCGATTACCGATTACCGATTACCGATCACCGCTTCACCTGAAGTACCGGTTCACGGAACAGGCTGAACCGCAGCCACTTGTACCCGAAGTCGAGCAGCACCGCGTCGCTGGTGCGCATCTTCCGCACCGTCTTGTCGTCCAGCGCGATGCGTTGCAGCAACGAACTCTCGAACACGAACCGCCTGAACCGTTCGCTGTCGAAACAGACCATGTAGAACATCTCCATCTGCTCCGGCGTCAGGTCATTCTCACGCAGGTACGGGTGCAGCGTGATCGCCTTGTACTTCTCGCCCTCTTCGTCCCAACGCGCGACATTCTGGTCGTCCATCCACTGGCGGACTGTCCACTCGCTCGTTTCGTCCCAGCCGTGGCAGACATCCTCGTTCATCAGGAAGTAGAACGGTTCGTCGCTTGAGCCTTCTTCCGGACTCGCCTTGCCGACGGGGAACATGCGGCACGCCCACGGCCGGTCCTGGTAGACTGTGCAGCCCTTCTCCGGATCGACAAAGTGGCAGCGTTTGTGTTCATCCTCGGTCATCTTCAGCATGATCACCGGATACTTCTGTTTCTCATGCATCGGCATCACGGTGTACTTCGAGAGGAATTCGGCGCTGGTGATCTTGAGCCGGTTCTTGACACGAATCACGTCATACGGCGTGAGGAAGATGTTGACGTCGCTGCAGCAATCGTTGAAACACGGCACGCCCGGATGGCAGCCGAAATGGAACGTGCTGTCCAACCCGAGGCGTTCGTGATCCTGCAGCACCTTTTTCTTCAGGTTGGCGAAATTCTTCGCCGAGGTCGCTTCTGCATCGGCGGGCGCGGCGGCGGTTGCGTCGTTCTCGGACGCATCGGGGGGTTTGTTGTATTTAATCACGACTTGTCCTCCACAATCCGGTCACGCATGGCGTCCGGTGACCACACCGGAAACGGGCCGGTTTCGCCGGTGAACGGATCGTGCTTGTAGCGGTAGGACGACTTGGACGCATACTGGGATTCCATCCGTTCCCAGCCCCGCACATAATACCCGCACTCTTCGTTGAAGCAGACGTAGATCCACGGCGAATCAAATGCTGCCATCGGCGGCACCAGCATCTTCAGCATCGGCTCGCCGCAGTGAGTACATACCGGCGGCGCATCGTGCATCTCGCGAGGATCAAGGGGGATTGACGGTTCAGCCATTCGAATGTCCGCAGTAAAATCCGTATGAAAATGGCGCGGGTTGAATCCGCGCCAGGACGATGAAGTCCAGCCTTTGTGAAAACTACGAACAAGGAACCACAGGCCAAAGAGTAAGGGGAGGATAACAGCGGCACCCGTCGTGCCCGGTCAAACGAGGAGATACGGTCAGGATTGATCCAGTGTAGCCCGGACCTTCGCGGCAAGATCACTCATTGTAAAGGGTTTCTGAATAAACTGGAGACCTCGTTCGAGCAGGCCGCGATGCGTGATGACTTCGTCGGTATAGCCCGACATGTAGAGCACTCGCAGGTTCGGGACGACCTCCGAGATCTGCTCATACAACTCCCGGCCATTCATTTTCGGCATGACAATATCTGTCAGCAGCATCGACACCTCATAATTCACGGACTTGATCTTGTCCAGTGCGTCGAAGCCGTCCTTTGCGGTGATGGTGGTGTAGCCGAAACGGATCAGCATCGATGCCACCAGTTTCCGAACCTCTTCATTGTCCTCCACCACGAGGATGGATTCCGAACCGGATACCGTTTCGCTCGTTGCGATCGTCACCTCTTCCGGCTGCTCAGACTTGCTGACCGGCAGGTAGACCTTGAACGTTGTCCCGTTCCCGGGTTCGCTGTAGACCCAGATGGTGCCGCCGTGTTGCTTGACGATGCCAAAGACAGTCGCCAGCCCCAGTCCGGTTCCCTTCTCACCCTTGGTCGAATAAAACGGTTCAAACACACGAAGCCGCGTTTCTTCGTCCATCCCCGCACCGGTGTCGCTGACCGAAAGCAGGACATATTCGCCGGGATTCACATCCGCATGTTGGGCGACGTAGTCTTCGTCCAAACGTGCCAGGCTTGTTTCGATGGCGACCGATCCCTTTTCCGGGATTGCGTCCACGGCGTTCACAATCAGGTTCATCAGGATTTGTTCTATCTGATTCATATCCGCATCAATCGGCTTGATCGGTTCGGCCAGATACACATTCAGCCGGATATCTTCCGGAATTGTCCGGCGCAGCAAGTCGTGGATGTCCATCACGATCTGGTTGATGTCCACCTGCTTCACAACTAACGCCTGCTTCCGGCTGAACGCGAGCAGCTGGCGGATCAGGTCACGCGCCTTGAAACTGGCGCTGAGCAGATCCTTGACCAGTTCGCGTTCCTCTACATCGAGCCGCTCGGATTCGGCGAGGAATTCTCCGCTGCCGATAATCGGCACCAGCAGATTGTTCAAGTCGTGCGCGATCCCTCCGGCAAGGCTGCCAATCGCATCCATCTTCGCCGCTTGCATCAGTTGCTGCTGCAGGTTTTCCCGTTCAGCTTCCGCCTGCTTGCGTTCGGTAATATCGCGGGCGACGCCGAGTACACCGACAAGATTGCCTTCAACATCGAATAGTGGTGCCTTGATCGTTTCCAGGAGTTCTATATGGCCGTCATCGGCGTAGGTGAGTTGTTCTTCATTCTTCAGTGGTTTTCTCGCTTCAACGACAGCCAGATCTCGCTTTCGGAATGCGTCCGCCTGCTCCCTGTCAAAAATGTCGTAATCGGTTTTCCCGTGGATCTCCTTGTCGGCTAATCCGGATAGACGTTCAAATTTGCGGTTGCAACTCAGATAGCGGCCCTCGGCGTCCTTCACCCAGACCAGGTCGGGAATGGTGTTCAGCAGGGCGCGCAGGTGCATTTCCCGATTGGCCAGCGCCTCCTCGGCGTTCTTCCGCTCGGTGATGTCGAGATACGTGCCGTTGATGCGCAACGGTTGACCGTTGTCATCACGTTCGATGACGCGACCGCGAGATATCACCCAGAACGTGTCGCCAGAAGCACTTTGAAGCGGAAGTTCCGTCTGATAAAATTCTGATTCCCCGCGAAGGTATTTTTCAAGGGTCTGTTCTACATCTTTCCGTATGGAATCGGGTATCATTGCACGCCAATCGCTACTTCTAACTTGTCCCTGGTTCAAGGTAAAACCAAGTTTCTGCGCCCAACTTTCATTCAGACTTACCCGATTCGCAGCAAGATTCCAGTCCCAGATGCCGAGATCAGCCGCCTCCACCGCCATCTCCGCGCGATGACGGGTGGTTTCCAGCTCGCGGGTTCGTTCTGCCACCAGCTGCTCAAGGCGCAGCCGGCGCCGCAGGATCAGCCGGGTGAGGATGGTCAGCGTGAGCGTCAGCAATGTCCCCGCCAACAGGACAAAGCCGGCCGCACGGATCGGATGTATCTCATACAAACCCGGGCCCGCCGAGGTTGTTACCCGGAACGTGCGGCCAAAGGCAAATACCGGCCAGGTTTCGGTATACTTCTGGTGTTCCTCCAGATCCATTGTTTCCGAGACTACCTGGATCGATTGCTGGTCTGCGGGGAATCCACTGGATAGTGCCAGTGAGATGGTTTGGTTGGGACGGGCGGACAGGAGAAGTTCCTGCAAGTCCAGCACGCAAGCAACAAACCCGGCTTCGGATCTGTCAGTGCCCCCTTGCCGGACGGCCTTGAACGCAAGCACGTATCCCGAAAAGAATTCATGCTCAACTGGATCCGTGCAAACCGCGCGGCCACTTGCGGCTGCGCGACTGATTGCCTCTGAAAACAATGGATCCCGATAAGAGTCAAACCCCAGGAATTCGCTGTACTCATCTCTTGAAGTGATTCGTGTAAGGGGATAATGCAGGCTGTCAGGGTCGGCTGACGGATCAGCCGAACGGTCTTCCTGCGGATACCAGATCTGGAAATCCTGAAATCCTTCCTCACGCATCCGGCGTTCAAAGGTAGGCCGCTGCTCCGGCGTTACCCGTGGAATCCACAACCACGCCCGCACCGCCGGATTGTTCATCAGGTAGTCGGTGTAGTCGGTGTATTCACTGGCGGTGACATATTCACTGGCGGCGAAGAACCGGACCAGTGCTTCCATCTCAACATTCTGCAGGGAGTGAAACGTCTTGGAGAGGGCGGTCAGCTTATCCAAACCAAGCTGGATAAACGCACGTTGACGCGAATCCGCCTCCTTGTTGTCCGCGACCATGGCCACCACCGTGGTCAGCAACAATCCGATCACCACCATATGGTAGGCGGCACGGTAGGAATGGGCTGTGACTGCGCTCGTTGACTGCCGGGCGGTATGAAGCAGGATCATGTTGCCCAACAGCAACACGAGAACTGCGGCAATGGAGAAACTGCCAATCAACACGATGATTCCAGGCTGGAAATCGGACCAGCCCGAGAACGCATAGTCAACCCCCAGCACAGAAGGCGGTACATCCGGTTTTCCGCTGTGGATCGGTGCAAACACATGAACCCGGGCATGAAGCGGGAGCAGTTTCTCCCACAGGTTCTCTGTACCTGCCGCGGAAATGACCTGCCGGTTCGTCACGACGTGACGCAGCACCGCCTGAACATCGCCGGTCCAGTTGAACCCGAGAGTGTCACCTGCATGCGCTGAGGGGAAGGCATTGTCCGGAACAAACTCCCCGTTCTCATCCATCCGGTAGAGCACAATCACCTGGAACTGATCATCCAGAGTACCCAGCGTTTGCAATGTCGAATGGACTGGCGAGGACGTGTCGCCGAGTTGATCTTCAGAGAATGGAAACCGGGATACCGAGAGCTCAATCGCCGTGAACTCGACCTTGGCTTCAAAGGTACGAAGCCGCTGCTGATACTGCGTGTGGATGACAAACAGAATGCCGGTGAGCCCGATAAGAACGATTGACAGCACACTCCCCACCAAGCCGTAGAGAGCTGACCGGCGCTGTGAGGGAGAGCTGTGTGTGGGCATACTACCTAACCTCGTGTCCAGACCCGCGAATCCAAATCTACGAACAGAATTCTCCGTATTCTGATAAGCGAGGTTTTCTGTCCAGCGTCAGGAGTCCATTGATCGCTTGAATCCGGAAAATACGTGTGTGATGCACCCATGCGGCCTGTGATCAACACACGCACATGTTCTCGAAAGCCGCCAAATGGCCTCCAGACGGAGTCTGAGTGGGTGATCCGGATCGGGTCGTGATTCCCGATCGTTCCCGTCTCGCGAGATGGAAATACCCGATAGTATCCGCTCAACCTCTGCCAGTATTATCCATTCTTGGCAGTGGTCAATCGCGAGCGGGAGGATGGATGAGCAGTACGATTGCAGAAGCGTATAACGAACTGGTGAACCTGCGGTATCAGCTCTACAACAGCCTGTTCATGATGTTGCCGCTGGATGCTGTGCAGCAGACCGGGGTCTGGATTCCATTGCTCCAGGCTGCCTGCAAGAATGGATTTGACCAGAACAAGAGTCCCGACACGATTGTGCGAGACTTTTTCGCGGCCAACAAACCCGACTTTTCCGAACGCGATCAGATCGACTTTCTCTACAAAACGATCAAGTACATTGAAAGGCAGATCGTGCTGATTGACGCGCTGGAAGACTCCGCCTACAGCCAGATTCATCGTGTCGACGGCTCCCATTCCTGGGTGCAACTCGTTGATAAAGCCAAACAAGAGGGGTTGCAGGACGAACTCGCGGATCAGCTTGCGACCATGGCCGTCAGGATCGTGCTCACCGCCCACCCCACCCAATTCTACCCGGAATCTGTCCTCGCGCTGATATCCGATCTGAAGGACGCCATCGCCGCAAACCACACGGCCGAAATCCGTGACTTGCTCGACCAGCTTGGACGCACGCCGTTCTTTCGTAAAAGCAAGCCTTCGCCACTCGACGAAGCGATGATGCTGATGAACTACCTGTCGCAGGTTTTCTACCCCGCGATCGGGCAGTTGCTGGACAAGGTCGCTGAGGCGGTTCCGGGTGCAGAGGAGTCGATCACAAACTTGATCCAGGTGGGATTCTGGCCCGGGGGGGACCGTGACGGCAACCCCTTTGTCACCGTCGAAATTACCCGTGATGTCGCATCGCGTTTACGGACCGCAATTCTTCGTTGCTACGCCGCCGATTTGAAGAAACTTCGTCGCCGGTTGACATTTGCCGGTATCTACGACCGCTTGCTGGAACTGGAAAAACTGGTCGATCACGAGCTCCACGGCTGCGAGCAGGATGATACGCTGGCGCTGTCGGATCTGCTGGCGGGCATTGAAGAGATCGAATCCCGTGTCCGGTATGAACAGGAAGGTCTGTTTCTTCAGCACGTGCAGTCCTTCAAACGAAAACTGCGCTGCTTCGGATTCCACTTTGCCAGCCTCGACATTCGACAGGACAGCCGGATCATCGCGCGCACGCTGAACGAACTCCGTGCCACTCATCCCCACCTGCTGCCGGAAGATTTCGACCAACGCACCGAAGACGAACAGATTCAGGCCTTGTTGTCCGTGAACGGGGACGTCGATCCAGCCAAGCTCACCGAACCGGTCTTACGCGACACCATCGATTCAGTGCGGGTGGTCCACGAAATCCAGCAGTCGAACGGCGAAGCGGGAGCACACCGCTACATCATCAGCAACTGCCGGGGTGCGCTGGATATGGCCCGGGTGATTGCCCTGTTCCGTGTCGGTGGATGGCGGGAGAAAGAGCTGACCGTTGACATCGTCCCGCTCTTCGAAACCATCGACGACCTGCGCTCGGCGGCAACATCGATGCAGCTCATTTATGAACAGTCCGCTTATCGGGAACACCTGAATCGGCGTAAATCCGAGCAGACGGTGATGGTGGGTTTCTCCGACGGCACCAAGGACGGCGGCTACCTGATGGCAAACTGGGCCATCTACCGTGCGAAAGAGGAGATCACGCGTGTTTCCCGTTCAACGGGAGTTGTGGTGCACTTCTTCGACGGTCGCGGTGGTCCACCAGCGCGTGGCGGTGGCAACAGCCATCTGTTCTACTCCGCGCTCGGAAGCAGCATCGAACGCAAGCAGATCCAGCTGACACTGCAGGGACAGACAATCAGCTCGCACTATGGCATCCTTCAGTCAGCAACACACAATCTGGA
Organism: bacterium; assembly: GCA_020444425.1. Classification (GTDB taxonomy): domain Bacteria; phylum Electryoneota; class Electryoneia; order Electryoneales; family Electryoneaceae; genus BMS3BBIN04. The sequence goes on from JAHLLB010000005.1 coordinate 7,138, forward strand.
AATGCTGCTGACTGCCGGATTGAGCAGCCGTCTCTTCAACAAACAACGGAATGACATTACCGACTCGCAACAAAAGCTGATTGAGGAAATGGCCAGCATCAGCCTCGAAGCCTATCAGGCATTCAAAAGCCATCCCCTTTTTGTGCCCTACCTGCTCGAGCGCAGCACGCTCAAATACTACGGCATGGCGAACATTGGCAGCCGTCCAAGCAGACGCGGGAACGATAAGGAATTCCGCTTCGAAGATCTTCGAGCGATCCCGTTCGTCGGGGCCTGGAGCCAGCTGAAGCAGAACGTGCCAGGCTTCTTTGGCGTGGGTACAGCCCTGAAAAAGATGGAACGCATGGGCCGGCTTGATGAAGTGAAACAGCTGTTCCGTGAGTGCAGCCTGTTTCGAGCGTTTATCGCAAACAGCATGCAGAGCATGAGCAAAACCAACTTCCAGCTCACGCACTACCATGCTACCGACGAACGCTTCGGCGAGCTCTGGGAACGCATTCACGACGAGTTTCAACTCAGCTATCAACTGGTGCTGGAAATCTCCGGCCAGTCTGAGCTACTCGCGGACAATCCACGTAGCCGGGAGAGCATCCGCCTGCGTGAAAAAGTTGTTCTGCCACTACTCACAATTCAGCAGCACGCCCTGATCCGGATTCAACAGGAGATAGCCAAAGACGGTGACGACGAACTGGTGTCGCTGTACGAGAAGATGGTGATGCGGTCACTGTTTGGAAATATCAACGCCACACGGAACGCTGTCTAGATTCTGGCTGGTGTTAGGCGACAGGAGGAAATACGCCTTAACCCGATGACTGGGTTAAGGCGTTGTTTCCTTCGTACCGAGGGGGGGACTCGAACCCCCAAGGGCGCAGGGCCCGGCGGATTTTGAGTCCGCTGCGTCTACCAATTCCGCCACCCCGGCGAGCGACTCCGAATATAGAGGATTCTCGCCCTTCTGCAAACCCCGCAACCGCTTCCGCGAGACACGAACTCACAAAGACCAACTGAACTCAAGCCTGAACCTTTCCCGTGGGGCGTAGACGATGCAGATCGACGCTTGTCACCAGCGCCCGCTTGCGTATCTTCCCAACAACCCTTCCGACAACCGACAGGAATCCACGTATGAATGCCGTCTGGGTGGGATTGATTGTCATTGCGATACTCGTCGCGGCCTTCACCGGGCACATGGAGGAGACGACCAACGCCGCGATGGACAGCGCCGGCGCTGCCGTCGAGCTGGCCATCGGCCTGATTGGCGTGATGGCCCTGTGGCTCGGTCTGATGAAGATCGCGGAAAAGGCCGGTTTGGTGCAGGCGCTCGCACGGTTGCTGCGTCCCCTGCTGCGCCGCATCTTCCCCGAAGTCCCGAAAGACCACCCGGCGATGGGGTCGATGCTGGCGAATATCGCCGCCAACATGCTCGGCCTCGGCAATTCCGCCACCGCCCTCGGCCTGCGTGCGATGCAGGACCTGCAGAACCTGAACAAGGAAAAAGCCAGCGCCAGCAACTCGATGGCGACCTTCCTCGCGATCAACACCTCATCCGTGACCATTATCCCGGCGACGGTGATCGCAATTCGCGCCTCAGCGAATTCCAACTCACCCGCCGAAATCATCGGGCCGGTGATCGTCGCGACACTGGTCTCGACCACCGTCGGGATCTTCGCGTCACGGCTGCTGCAACGGTTCGTCCCGGCGCAGGGGGTGGACGTAGCCACTACGGATGATCAACCATCGGACAATCCGCGTCCGCAAGCGGACACGTGCACAACAAACACGGGCATGTCGGACTCGAGCAATCCGCGTCCGCAAGCGGACACGGGCACTTCGGACACGGGCACATCCGATCAAGATTCATCGAGTGCGGGTCGGTCCACCGGGAAAAAGAACGGGGAGGGCCGCTGATGGATACGCTGCAGGGCATCCTCGCTGAAATGGGATCGTGGGCGATTCCGGTCGCCATTGTCGGCATCGTCGGGATCGGAGCCATCCGCAAGGTTAAGGTGTATGAGGTCTTCGTCGAAGGGGCGAAGGAGGGGTTTGACGTCGGCGTCCGCATCATCCCGTACCTGGTCGCGATCCTTGTCGCCATCGGAATGTTCCGCGCGTCCGGCGCACTGGACTTCCTCGTTGCCGCGCTGGATCCACTCCTGAGCTGGGTCGGATACCCCGGCGAGGCGTTGCCGATGGCGTTGATCCGTCCGCTGTCCGGTTCGGGGGCGCTGGGGGTGATGACGGAGTTGATCAACACGCACGGCCCGGACTCGTTTATCGGACGCCTGGCATCGGTGATGATGGGTTCGACCGAGACAACCTTCTATGTGCTCGCGGTGTACCTCGGATCGGTCGCCGTTCGACGGTCACGGCACACCCTCGCCGCCTGCCTGATCGCGGATGCCGCCGGGCTGATCGCGGCTTTCATCGTGGTCAAGGTGGTGTGGGGATGAGTGAGACCACCACACGAGCGCTGATCGTCCTCAACGGCGAAATCGAACCCAGCCTGCCATATGTCAACCGGGAAGATTACGTCCACATCGTCGCGACGGACGGCGCGTTGGACGTGCTGCTCGAGAACGACTGGCCACCGACCGTCGCCCTCGGTGATTTTGATTCGGTCAACGCTGGTACCCTGGAGATCGCCCGGTCACGCGGCATCTACACACTGCACACGCCTGACCAGGACTTCACCGATTTCGAAAAGGCGCTGAACTTTGTCGAGGCGGAAACCGTTCAGAGCGTGGATATCATCGGCCACACCGGCCGCCGTCTCGACCACACTCTCGGCTCGATCCACGCCACCGCACGCGCCGCGGGACGCCTGAACCTGCAACTGATCGACCCCATCGGCACCGGCCACCTGATCGCGGCGGGGGAAACGTTCGAGATTGACGACTGTTCCGGCCAGACCTGCAGCGTGATTGCGTTGATCCCGGCACGGGTCAATCTGGACGGTTTCCGATGGCCGCTGAACGAATCCCGTCTTGGCGGCGTGGACGGCCAGTCCGTTTCCAACGAAATCGCCTCGGACCGGGCACGGGTTCGTGTCCTGGACGGCGTCGCGATGGTTTACTTGCACCACGCGCCGTGTGCCTGAACGGTAAGCGGAGCGCGAAAAAACTGCGTCCACCCGCTTGCGAGCAGGACCGCCAGATACAATACTTGCTGGTGATCCCGTCCTGTCACGTGTGAGGTTGTATGATCGCTGTGATTCTCGTCGCCGGACGTTCCACCCGCATGGGCGATCTCACCGCCGAAGTGCACAAATCCCTGTTGACTGTGGGCGATCGACCGATCCTCAGCCGCCTGCTGATTGCGTTGGATGATAACGCCATCCGCCGCGTCATCTTTGTCGGCGGCAGCATGCAGGAACAGCTCGAGGACTTTGTCCGCACACATCACGGCAATTTCGAGGTGAGCTGGGTTCGGAACGAGGACTACGCGACGACGAACACCGCCTATTCGGTGATGCTGACCGATGAGGCAATGGGACGCGATCACGACATGTTGTTGATCAACGGGGATGTGGTCCTCGACGCCCGCGCGATCGCACGGACGCTCAATGGACGAGGTGCGCACGAAACAGTCAGCGTGCTCGCAACGAGATTTTCCGGTGTCGCCGACGAAGAGGTGAAGGTGCTCGTCAACGATGGCCGAATCACCGAAATCGGTAAACACATCGATCCACAACGGGCAGCCGGTGAGTCGGTCGGGATCAACCTGATCGCCCGGCAACAGCTCGATGCCCTGTATTCGACGTTGCGGAACCGGATTGAGACCGGGGACGGACGATCCGAGTATTATGAACACGCCTTCAACCAGATGGTGACCGAGGGGATACATTTCCGCACGGCGGATGTGACCGATCTCCCGGTTATGGAAGTCGATACGCCGGATGATTATTCGGCGGTAAAACAGGAGCTCGCACCCCGATTGTTCGGGTGATAATCCCCCGAAAGGAGGGATGGAGCCGGAGAAACGGCTGAAAGCCTTTTGACGGTTGCGTTCCCGGCGTTTATGGGTGTATGCTTCGCCCAAGGATGAACATTTGCTCGAGTGGCCAATAGCTTAGCAGAATCTTGGATTTTCATTTGACTCGCCTGCATCGATGCCTATATTTCAGGCAAGCACTGGCCACGGACCGTATGGGGTACCACTTGAACCAGCCGGGGGATGAGCCGGCAAGCCAGGAGGAGAAGCATGAACAAGGCTGAATTGGTAGACGTAATTGCCAAGAAGACGGATCAGACCAAGCGCGCGACGGAAGGTTTTCTCGATGCTTTCCTCGATGCCGTGACCAAGGCCGTGGCAAAAGGTGACAAGGTCAGCATCGTCGGGTTCGGCAGCTTCGAAAAGAAAAAGCGTGAAGCGCGTACCGGCCGGAACCCCCGCACGGGTGAGACCATCAAGATCGCCGCGAAGTCCTATCCGGCCTTCAGCCCGGGCAAGGCCTTCAAGGATAAGGTCGCGAAGTAATTCGCCGGAATACCGAGTCTGAAACGCGACCACTCTCGGGTCGCGTTTTTTAGCGGAACGCATTCTGACTTGCACCCATAACCCCTCGGGGGGATGGTACCATGCCGTACGATGATAACGGGATCTTTGCGAAGATCATCCGTAAGGAGATCCCTGCGAAAATCGTGCATGAAACTGACACGGTTCTCGCGTTCGAAGACATCAACGCCAAAGCGCCGATCCATATCCTGATCGTGCCGAAAGTGCCCGTCGAGTCGGTCAACGACCTGCAGGATGACCACGCGCAGATCATGGGAGAGGTACTCCTTGCCGCGCGCGACATCGCAAAGCAGCTCAACATCGACGAAAAGGGCTACCGGCTGGTGATCAACACCAACTCGGACGCCGGCCAGGAAATCTTCCACCTGCACGTGCACCTGCTCGCAGGCCGGAAAATGACGTGGCCCCCGGGCTGATCATCCAACACGAGGCTGATCCAACACGCACGCTTTCAGCCAAACGGAACGGAAATCAGTCAAAGCTGAGTTCAGAATCCCGAATCAGTAAAGGCTGAGTTCACAATCCCGAGATTGGCAGCTGATGGACGACTGTCTATCCTCGACCGGTGCTTCGCGCCGGTCTTTTTTTGTCCAGTATAACCGGGTACAGCTGTGCTTCTGTCCCGATTTATTTTCGAGATATTTGCACCACAGGATGTTCAACTACATATTACTACTGAGCGTTGAACAGATGAACTGGAAGTGTGGTATGGAAGCTGGTTGCGATTCTTGAACCCAAGGTGCTGATTTGACGAAATATCTCTTCCTCTTAGTGTCGCTGCTGACTTCGTCAGCCATCGCCCAATGGCCGACAGGTGAGTACGAAGCCGTCCAGTTGCTCAGCAATCCCAATACGTCCTACGGTGCACTTACTGCCACACAAGCCCCCGATGGTACCATGCGTGTTCTGGCGTTAGAGCGTATCTATGATGTATACAATTTCAACACTGGAGTTCTCGCCATCGACCGCGAGGGAAATCTGATGTGGCCTGGTGAACTAGAGGATCATCGGGTCCATGAAAGGGCCAACTGGTGGGCTGATGCGAACTACATCATGAAGTGTGGTCCCCATGGTGAAACATGGGTTGTCTATGAGGATTACTATGGCACACCGGATCAGGGAGGTGGCTATCGTGACACACCCTACATCTCAGCACGAAGGTTTGATGCACAGGGAGTTCCCAATGACGAACGCCTGACCGTGACAGGCTTGAACACCCTCCATGCAAAGATCCCGGTTCACCTTGAAGTGCTTGATGATGGGGGTATGATTGTCCTCTGGAATACCAAGCATCATGAGGAATACGAATTTTATGAAGTTCGAGCTCAACGGTACTCCGCTGAGTGTGAGCCACTTTGGGGGGATGGTGGGTTACTGATTTATGAAGCTCTGGAAGGCGATAGCGCCAGCACATGGTCTGGTCTTTCAGACGGGACGGGTGGTTTCTATTTCGGAATTGGCAACAGCCTGGCCTATCTGGAACCTTCAGGTGACATGCTGTGGGATTATAATGATGTGGTTGTGGATAGCGCTTCCACAATTATTTCGCTTGCATGGAATGTTGATGGAGATGAGATAGGTTTATTCTGCGGTAAGCCGCTAATTCGTTACTGGTTATCCGCAGTAAATACCGATGGCATATTTATACATGGACTTGGTACCTATATTGATCATCCGTATTTATCCGGGAACGAATTCTATGGAACATCGTCAGGGTATAATCTGATCGATACACGGGATCAAGAGCTTTATCGATTCGATCATGATTTGAATCAAATCGGCGAGGTAGTTCAGTTTCCCTTAGTCGGCGATGCGTCCATATATCAATATACCTACAATTCTCACCATGGTATACGTATCAGTACAAAACAAAGAACGGTACCGTGCCCAAACAACGCATGGGTACGTGCCTATGATCATGACATGAATTTTCTATGGACTGTCAAGGTTAATGAAGACACAACCTACTATCATGAAATACTTCCATACCTGGATGACTATGGAACCACATGGATGTTTTGGAGAGATATCGATTATGATCTTCATCAGGCAGACCTCTATATGAATGTAGCTGATATGGATGGTGGTTGGGGTTATACAAAAGTTGATGAACACGATCCCCTTGCCTTGTTGCCAGATGACTTGCGACTTCTGATCTATCCGAATCCGTTTAATAATCGTACGACGCTTCAATTCTCCTTGAATCAACCTGGTATGGTTTCTGTTAACATACATGACATTCTCGGCCGAACACTCTTCACAGACAGCTTCTGGCGTGCGAAAGGACATCACTCAGAATCACTGTCGTTTGAAACCTTTCCATCAGGCATTTATTTCATCAATATCGACAACGGTAACCATCGTGTTACCGTCAAAACAACGCATCTGAAATAAGGATCTGTCTGCCCCGAGGAGCTCGCTCGTCGGGATCATCCGTACATGTATGTGCCCCTGATGGCTCCGCCAGCAGGGATTAGCCGGCGATGATGAATCGCGCGAATATGGTACCACGGTCGGATGCGCGTGTGTTCCATCCAGCACCCCTCCAGTGTGCTGAAAGAAATGAGGAGGATGGGTTTGGGAGCGACCGTTCCGTGTGGCTGAAGCCACACGCTAACCACCCGTCATTGCAACGCGGTGAAAGCACTTTCAGAGCACACCACGTCTTGCAAAGTGCACCATGTCATGCTTCTGGTAGCTACAGGCAACCGAACGCAGTTTGTTTCACTGTTCACTGACAACTGACCGCTGTCACTAACTAGAGGCAGCCGAGCACCGGGAATAATTGGGAGACAGCTGTGTGTCTGTCCCTGACTTGATGACCGATGGTACCTGGTTAAATGCTGTAGGGAGGAGAGGCTCACTCCGGGGGACTGTCTTGCCTGCACAATAACCCGCGTGTACATTCCCGGTCTGTTCAAAATCATGATTACAGGCACAGATTGGAGGTGATGTTCAGTGCCGCATGTCAAGGTTCGTGAAGGTGAGCCGTTCGAAAAGGCATTCAAGCGTTTCCAGAAAGCGTGTGAAAAGTCCGGTCTGATGGCTGAAATCCGTAAGCACCAGCGTTACGAGAAGCCGTCCGAAGCCCGCAAGCGCAAGTCCAATATCGCGCGCCGCAAGATGCGCAAGATGCACCTCGCGCTCGAACGCAAGGGCAAGATCTAAGCCGTACGGCTGATCCATGCACCGATACACAAGTTAACGGCCCGGACCTGAGTTGAGGTCGGGCCGTATTTACTCCACCCCGGAGGTTACGGTGGATTACGAACAACGTATTTCCGGTCTGATGAAAGAGGCGATGAAGGCGAAGAACAAGCCGCGCCTCGAAGCTCTGCGTGCGATCAAGGCCGTTATCTTGACCGAGCGCACGAAGGATTCGTCCGAGATGACCGACGACCGCGCGATCAAGGCGCTGTCGTCCTACCGCAAGAAGATGGACGGCGCGGCGCAACAATACCGCGAAGCGGGCCGCACGGACCTCGCAGAAGAGGCCGAAGGCGAAGTCGCGGTGCTGGACGAACTCCTGCCGCAACGCCTGTCCGATGACGAGCTGCTGGCCATGATCGACGAAATCATCGCTGAAACCGGCGCGTCCGGTCCCGCCGAAATGGGCAAGGTGATGGGTCCGTTGATGAAAAAGACCGCCGGCCGTGCGGACGGAAACGCCGCCAAACAGTTGGTCATGAAACGTTTGGGTGCGGGACAATGACCGTCCTCGACCTGATCCTGCTGGCCGTGTTGGCCTTGTTTGTCATCCGCGGCATTTTCCGCGGATTTTTGCTTGAACTGTTCGACCTCGTCTCGCTGGTCGTCGGCTATTTCGCCGCCCGCTGGCTTGGACCCGGCTTCGGCTGGTGGTTGGCGGATGCCCTCGAGATTGACCGTGGCTGGACTGGTTTGATCGCCACGATCATCGTCTTTGTCGCGGTGACCATCGCCGTGCGAATGCTCGCGCACGTGCTGAAAAAAATTACGCACGCCGTCATGCTCGGCGGCATTGATCGGACCCTGGGCGCGCTGTTCGGCGCGTTCAAGACCGTACTGCTCGCGATGGCGATCTTTTTCATTGCGCTGATGAGCCCGTGGTCCCAGGCGGCCACCGATTACGCGCTGCAGGGTCGGGTCAGCCGGGTGATCGTAAGCTGGACCCTCGGCGTGCAGGACATGCTCGAGAAGCAGCGGACACCGTCGACACAACTGTTCGCCAACTGGTTACGCGCGGGCGGGGTGAATGAGGACGCCGTCCACATCGTCAGCGACCAGCCCGAATTGCTGAGCGAGATTCTGGAATACGCCCGCGACCACGACCTGAATGTGCCGGTCAAGGACATTTTCTCCGGCGAACATGCACTCACCGCACCGGAGAACTTCAAGCTCAGCGAGGAACAACAGGACCGTTTGACAGGTATCCTCGAGGACGCTGAGGTCTCCGCCGAGGAAAAAGCGGAAGCGTTCTGGAAGCTGCTCACCGGAAAGGTCAAGGAAACGATCTGAGCGGGATTTCCCGGAGGGAAACGGGGCCGTTGCTTGACTCGACCCGGAGCACAAGCTAGCTTTTTGCCGAACCCGCCGTGCAACATCCGGTTCGGCTGAACCCCTGATCATTCTTCAACATTTGATCATAGCGCCACGCGCGCAGTCGCAGAAGGAGTCAGTGATGAACGTGTTTGAATTCGCCATGCAGATGGAAAAGGACGGCGAAGCGTACTACCGTGACATGGCAAACAAGACCAACAACGAAGGTCTGAAGACCATTCTGAACATGATCGCGGATGAAGAGGTCAAGCACTACAACATCTTCAAGGAGATGAAGGAAGGGACCCGTGGTGCTGAAAGCCTGCCGCACAGCGACATCATGAAGAACACGAAGAACATCTTCCAGAAGATGTCCGAGGCCGGCGAGAAGTTCGATGACGACGCCGTGACCAAGGAACACTACGCCAAGGCGAAGGAGATGGAAGACGAGGCCGTCAAGTTCTACACCCAGAAGGCCGAAGAGACGACCGCCGTGCACGAAAAAGACCTGCTGCTGCAGATTGCGGACGAAGAAAAGCGCCACAGCCGCCTGTTCCAGGAGTTCATGGACTTCGTGACCACGCCGGAACGCTGGCTCGAAGACGCCGAGTGGAACCACCTCGACGAGTATTGATCCGGCACACCCAGGATCAACACCTGATTTCTGATTGAACGGACCGGGGGTCTCAACGGAGACTCCCGGTTTTTATTGGTCGAGCCGGTCCATACGGTTCACAATCCCGGGAATCCAGCCGCGCAGTTGCCGCTTGATGCTGCCGTGCCCCGGATCGTTCGCGAGATTCATCCACTCGTTTCGGTCACGCCAGCAATCGTACAACTCTTCGCCTTCTTCCCGCCCGTAGTAGATGTAGCGATACCGGTTGGAACGTACCGTGTGCGCGGTCGGGCTGTTGGAGGAAATCGCCGGACGGCCGGTCGCAGTGCTCGCATCCATCAACTGCGGACGCAGACTTTGTCCATCGAGATCCGGCACTTCGTCCAGCCCGCAGAGGTCGATCAGAGTGGGGTAGAGGTCAACGAGACTGACGGTATGCCGGCACGTGGCCCCCGGTGTCGAGACTCCCGGCGCACGGATCAACAATGGCACGTGCAACGATTCATCCCACAGCGTCCACTTGCGCCAGTGATGTTTCTCGCCCAGGTGATGGCCGTGATCCGAGGTGATGACGACGACGGTATTATCCGCGTAGGGACTGTTGTCCAGCGCGTCCAGCACCCGGCCGATCTGTTCGTCGACATAGTTTATCGTCGCCAGGTAGTTGAGCACCGCCTTGTGCCATTGCCGTCCCTGCACCACTTGCTGATGCAAACCGGGCTTGATCAGGTTGATACCGCCGCGCGGGATGTCGTTCAGATCACGTCCGAGGAACGGCGGCAGCTCGATCTCAGCCGGATTGAACTTTTCCAGGAACCGCCGTGGCGGGGTCCACGGCAAATGCGCAGCACGTGTTCCCATCGCGATCATAAACGGTTCCGGCAGATCCGAATTGAACCGGTTGGCGACGAAGGAGGCGCGCTGGACGTCTTGAAACGTCTCTTCCGGATTATCGGACCCACCCCACAGCATGTCGTTGCTCATCCCACGCTGCCAGCTTTGGTTTAACCCGTTGTACGGGTGGCCGGGCAGGTATGGATCGTCACCGTTCATGTTGTGATAGTTAAACGTTGGAAACTGGAGATCCCAGACCGGTGTGTCGACGAGGCCGTGATAAAACTTGCCAACCAACAGGTTGGTATACGCCGCCTCATGGAATCGATCAGGCAGGGTTGGGTACGTGCTGCCAAGCTGAAATTCCCAGTGCTGCGAGTTGTAGTATACCCCGCTCGAGGATGGCAACAGTCCGGTGAAAATCGAGGTGCGGGAGGGGTTGCACGCCGCCGCGCAGGAGAACGCATTGGTGAAATTGACCGCAGTCTGAGCGAAGGCGTCAAGGTTCGGGGTCAACGTGTTCGGATGGCCACGTAACGGGCCGACCCAGTCGTTGAGATCCTCGATGATGATGAACAGAACGTTCGGCTGATCGGGCGCAGGCTGCGACCGTGCAAGGCGAAACGGATTGGCGAGACTGACTCCAGCCCCGGCGGCAGAAGCAAGACGTAAAAACCGGCGACGTTCCACAATGCATCCCGTGCAAGTGTCCGACGTGCCCTGGGAAGGTGAGGCTCAGGTGCCGCTGGTGCAAGGGTGGGCTCAGATGGGCTGTTCAGGTCACAGTCAGGATCTGGATTGTCCGAACGCGCACCGATCCAGCAACGGACACTGCTCACACTTCGGTTTTGCGCGGCAGACCAGTTTGCACAAATTGACCACCATTCCGTGCAGTTGGTGCATCAGCATGTAATCACGCGGTAGCTCGGCGTGAACCTCGGCCTGAAGTTCGTCGTAAGTCGGTTTCGCGTCGTTACCCAGCAGGCGTTGGCGCACACGGATGGCGTAGGCATCGACCACGAACCATGGCCGGCCGAAACTGTAGACGAGGATATCGTCCGCCGTCTCCGGGCCAATCCCCCAGATCGAGAGTAATTCATCACGCAATAGCTCGTCCGGCAGCTTGTCCACGCCGCCGTTGTCTACGTCACGCGCGACCCACCACGTCGCCAGTTCACGAAGTTTGCGGGTCTTCATCCGGTAATAACCGACCGGTCGCAGGGTTTGCTCAAGTTCCGGGACCGGTGCCTCGAGCAACGCTGGCGCGTTGTCCCACCCGGCGTCCCGCAACAACGGGATCATCCTGCCGGCGTTTTTCCACGTCGTGTTCTGCACCAGCACCGCCCCAACGGCGCATTCCCACGCGTTCCGCCCCGGCCACCAGTAGGGATCGCCCCATGCGTCCCACATGGTGGTAAAAAAACGTCCCCAGAACCCATCTCCGGGATGCGCCCAGGAGGCGGGGTCTTGGGGACGGCCATGGTTGTCGGGTGGAATCCAACGTTCCCGCGCGAGATCGGGTTTGAACGGGCCGGTCTTGCGAGTCACGTGTTTTCCCATCGTCAAATGCGAATTCCTGTCATACGGCTACTCCCCCGATTTCACGGGTTTCCTGACCAGGAACCAGACACCGATAATCAGCAGCACAATCGGCCACCATTCGAGAATCTGGCTAACGGTATACCAGTCCATGTACCGGCTTTCCGCCATCACAAACAGTGCCCCAACCGCGATCAGAATCAACGAGGTGAGCAACAGCCCCTGTTTCTTCGGAACGGTGAAGACATATTCCGCCAGGAAGGCAACACCGACAATGCCGGGGATGAACGGCCATGCTTCCCAGACACCAAGCATCTCCCAGCCCATGTCATCGCCGAAGAACGCAAGTCCCAGCAGAAACAACAGGACACCGGTGAACACGGACGAGCCCTTCTGCTTGTCGATCAAGGCTCGTGCGAGAAATGCCAGGCCCAGACCCATCAAAATAAAGGTCCAGGAAAAGTCAAGATTGGTGACCTGCCCGACCAGGAAGGCAAGGCCAATCATGATCAGCAGGACACCGGTGAACGTATTTCGTGTTGCAGCCATAGCGTCAGTCGTCCTCCTCCGGAACCGCCAGCATCATGGCGAGGTACGCGAACAGGCCGATTCCAAGGCTGCCGACGGTGAGCAAGGCCCAACCGAGACGGACCAACGTGGAATCAAGCTTCAGGTATTTTGCAAGGCCACCGCAGACGCCCGAAATCACTCGGTCGGATGTACTGCGTCGCAGCAGCCGTCCCTCAAAAGGGGGGTTCTTATCCTTATCGTCCGCGTCCGATTTCTTTTCATCCTCGCCCTCGCCTTCCGGCTTGGAGTCGGATTCGGGATCAGATTCTGACGTTGCTTCCGGCTCGTCGCCGGCATCCGGCTTCGGCGGTTCGTCAGCTTTGGACTCGTCCGCCGTCGCTTCCGGTTCTGGCAACGCTGCCGGTGCGGGACCGGCCGGAGACGCCGCTTCGGCTGACTTGGTGTCCGCCGGCGGAGGTGTGGCCGGAGGGGTCGTGCCGGAGGCTGCGTCCTGCTTGTCCGCGGCCGCATGCACCCCGGGACGCAGGATCAACGCCGCACCCAGGGCGACCAACGCCAACGGTGCCAGCCATTCCCACGGGAACCCGCCCATGTGGAACCAGCCGATCACACTGCTGAGCCAGATCAACGCCACCACGATCAGGATGATGCCGACAATCTTTGTGTTGTCTTTCTTCCGTTCAACCGCGCCCGGATCCTTGCCGTCCGGCGCTTCGGGGATCAGGATCCACGCGATCAGATACGCGAGCAGGCCGGTGCCGCCGATCAGGATCAACGCCAGCCAGACAACCCGGATCGCGACCGGATCAATGTTGAGATAGCCGCCAAGGCCACCGCAAACACCGCCGATCACCTTGTCCTTCTTCGATCTATACAAACGGCGGGGTGAATCATGTGTATCGTTCATCAGGTCCTCCAAATCAGGCTGTGGTCGTGCCCGTGATCACTCATCCTCGGGGATTACCAGCCACGCGATGATGTAGGCCAGCAGGCCCGCACCCGCGCCGAAAAAAGCCAGCAACCATAGGATACGCACAATCACCGGATCGATGTTGAAGTAATTCCCGATACCCCCGCACACACCGGCAATGACTCGGTTGTCGCGACTACGTGTCAACCGTCGTGAGTTGCCTTCCATGGTCCGCTCCCTCAGGAGTTTATCTTAATGCTTCTTGTCTGAAAATGCTGTTTGATCCAAACATGCCGACGACAGTCTTACCTGGGATGATCCGTCCCGTTCGGGGACACTTACTCCGTTAAGTGTCCCCGAAAGATTATTGCTTACGGGGACGCCGTCCCTCATCCGATACGTGACCAGTCCGGGGACACTTACTCCGTTAAGTGTCCCCGCAAAGATCTTTGCTTAAGGGGACGCCGTCCCTCATCCGGTACGTGACCAGTCCGGGGACACTTTGGGGACAAAGTGTCCCCGTTACATCTTTTTGCCGTCCACCGTCCGCGTCTGCGAGCAGACACGGTCACTTTTCCAGCTGCTAGTCATCATCCCGCTGCTGCTGGCGGACACCGGCATAATACGTTTCCAATCCTTCACGCAGCCACGTCGCCATGTCGGCGTGATAAGCTTCCGTCCGGAACAATGCTTCCTCACCCGGATGCATCATAAACCCCGCCTCCACCAGCACCGCCGGGCAGAACGTTGGCCGCGCCAACGCCAGATCCTGATAGCGCAACCCGTTCACCGGCCACCCGCCGTTCCGAATCGACGCGTACAACGCTTCCGCAATTCCATGCGCGTGGCGGTGGTTGTAATGCACGCTCGCGCCGTGATGGTTCGCCGGGTTGATGCCCTGTCCCAACGCATTGTGATGCAGACTCAGCAGCAAATCCGGCTGCCGCTCCCGTGCAAAATCGACACGCTCGTACAAGCCAACCGATTCATCCGTGGTGCGTGTCGGGATGATCTCCGCTCCAGCTTTCTGCAGCTCACGGGTCAACGCCTGCGCCAACATCAGGTTTGCCGTTTTCTCCGGCAGACCGGTCGGTCCGATCGCGGAATAATCCACGCCACCATGTCCAGGATCGACCACGATCCGCAGCCCTTCCAGCGGCCGTTTTTCAATTTCCGGTGTGGTAAAGATCGTCCACACGAGATCGTTGCCATCGTCGAACGCGCTGTCCCAGCCGTTGAACCACACCGGGTCGATCTGCGCGGTCAGTTTCCACGTGGTCGAATCCACCTGCGACCAGAACAACTCGTCCACCGTCCTGCTACCGAACGGCTGGATGATCAGATCGGTCTGGCTCACCGCGCCGTACACGGTCAGCTCGAGCTGATCCGGCGCGACCTGCTGAATGCGGTACGCGTGCCGGTACCGAAGCGGGACTTCGATCACGGTCAACTCACGGCCATACGCGTTGCGCTTCACCTTGCCGACAACCGACGGGATGATGTCAAGCCGTAACGGGCGCGCGTCCGGGGATTCCGTGACGTAGATGTCTTCAATCCAGCCGACGATCCCATCTCCCAACGGCACCTTCCACAACTTACGCGCGCCGCCGGTGTGGCCGACGGCGTCGAGTACGGTGCCGCGCGGGGGGAACAGGTCGTAGGTTCCTGGCCAGCCGCAACGGATCTTTGCGTTCTGCTCGGATACCATCACCTGCGTCTGCTTTGCGACAAAGCCGGCCGGTGGATGGCCCGAGATCGGTTCGGGTTTGTCAAGGAACAGGATGCGACGTTGCATCTGTTCATGGGAGGGCGAACGGTAGTCTATGGTTACAGTGGAGATACGTCCCGGGCCATATTCCTCTCCCGGACTGAGGATGCCGATTGGGCCGCGAGGTACCCACGCCAGCCAGCCACCGTCCGGATGGATCGGTACCGAAATCCCGTTTATCACCAGTGTTCCGCGAGGATCGGCGACACTGCCGAGCACGAACAAGCTCTCCGGCGGCAGGCTGCCTTCGATAATGGAGTCGGAGGGCGCGAGCAGAGTGTCCGGCCACGGACCGCGCGGGTAGACCACAGTCACCGGCGGCGCGGAGAGGTCCACCTCCAACGGAGTTTCAGCCCAGGTTTCCTCGATACGGGCAAGACGGGCGTCTTCGGTGAGAACGGAATGCGTGGCACAAGCGGTCAGGGCAACAACGATCAGCAGGCAGGTTAGTGCGAGGAACGGATGCCGCCTCATGTCGCGTGCCTTTCGTAGAGAATACGAATACCCTCGAGCACGAGATCCGGCACAACTTCGCTGACTTCCGGCAGATGCGGCTGGATCACATGTGCCATCCCGCCGGTCGCGATCACCGTCGCCTCCGGTTCGCCCATCTCGGCACGGATGTCAGCGATCAACCCGCGCAGCGCGTGGATGGTGCCGCCGACCAGTCCCGCCTGGATGCTGTGGTCGGTGGTCCTGCCGATCATCTTCTCCGGCATCTTGAGCCGTGCTTCAGGCAACAGGGCGGTGGAGGTTTTCAGCACACGCGCGCTGTTTTCCAGCCCGGGCAGGATCGTTCCGCCGAGGTAGGCGCCGTCACGAGCGACCACGTCGAACGTGATCGCCGTACCGAAATCGAGCACCAGCAACGGACCCTTGATCCGTTCGTAGGCGGCGACAGCGTCGCTGACACGGTCGGCGCCGACCGCGCGCGGGTTGCGATATTTGTTGATGAATCCGGGCAATTCTCCGTGTACGAAGAACGGGCGGTGTCCGAGGAAACTGAGCGACATCTCGGCATAGACCTGCCCGGTCCACGGGGCGACGCTGGCGATCCCAACCCCGTCCAGCGCCATCGGATCGACGCCGCCATCCTGGCACAGCAGCTTGACAAACACACCGGCTTCGTCCGCAGTGCGGTTGCCATCATTGGACAGCTTGCGGCGGATGGTCAGTTCCCGCCCCCGCCACAGGCCGAGGTGGATGTGCGTGTTCCCGATGTCAAGGGCCAGCAGCAGACGGTTTTCGTTGCTTGCACTCATCAGTCGCCAGGTTGTTGTTACAGCCAATGATCCCGCACAATCAGCGCTTCGGCGGCGTTCAGTTTACGCAGTCCGGCTTCGGTTTCGATCTGCAACTCGCCGCCCTCGCCGATCCCCTGCGCAATCCCACGGATCTTCTCGCCTGAGGAGGTCGCTTCCACCTCACGCCCTTCCATCCCGGACGCTTCCAACCAGTCCTTTCGAACCTGCTCCGGGTCACGTGCCCACAAATCCAATCCCTGCTTCAAACGATGCAAATAAGCGGTCAACACCTCTTCCCGCGTCCATTCGAGGTCCGGAAATTCTTCGAGCAGGCTCGAGGCCGGCTGCAGGTGCTGATCACTGTGATCCTGCAATTTGACCGGCTCGAGGTTCACCCCGGCACCAGCGATGATCTCCCACCTGTCCTTCTCCACCGAAGCTTCGCAGAGAATCCCGGCCAGTTTGCCGCGCTCAGTGACGAGATCGTTCGGCCATTTCAACCAGCCATGAAAATCACCGCCGCCGAGACGGGACAATTCGTCCTCGATGCCCTGTTTCAACGCCAGCCCTACCAGCAGCGGGATCAACGTGACCGGCGAGTCACTCTGCGGCAAACGCAGCAGCAGGCTCTGGTACAATCCGCCGGGCGGTGAGGCCCAGGTCCGTTTGTACCGGCCTCGACCACCGGTTTGTACACCGGCGACGACCACCGTCCATTCCAGCGCGCCCCATTTGGCGAGACGCCGGGCTTCTTCGTTCGTCGAACCGGTCTCATCCAGCCAGATCAGGCCGATCTTCGGAATCTCCGGCTTGAGCGCCTGTTCCACCCGGTCGATGTTGAATTCCGGGAAATGTCCGTGGTATGGGTTGTACGATTGTGGACTCATTTGTTCGGCAGGAAGTCAGTTGCTTCCCTGCGCCCCCCGTTTCAATTCAAAGATACGAATCACCGCGAACACAATCAGCGAAACAATGAAAAAGACCAGCAGCATCCACGCCACCCCCTCCAGCGTGCCGATGACGGTCCGGTAGATCTCCAGCACCCAGCGTTCGGCATTCAGTTCGAGCACGACACCGTCCGGAGTGTCCGGCGAAATGTAGCGTTGCAGGTCCCACGGACGCACCCCGCCGCTGATACCGACAACAAAGATGGCAAAAACCAGGTACTGCAACCAGGATTTGCTGATGTCGTCCGCCAGAATCCGCGCGAGGATCTTGTCCATCGGCTTGCGGAAGACCATCGCCAGCACACCGGAGACGAGCAGCGCAACACCGAATGTCGCCGCCAATAAGCTGATGAACACGCCGCCTCCCTCTGCTGAATTTCCGCGGACGCTAGTTTGTGTGCCCCGACCGCAAAAGAGCTGGTCAGGATTATCCGCCATGGATTACTCATCCGGCGCGGAATATGCCCATGCGTTCGCCCGGGCCCGTGCCCCTGATGGCTACGCCAGCAGGGATTATCCGCCATGGATTACTCATCCGGCGTGGAATATGCCCATGCGTTCGCCCGGTCCCGTGCCCCTGATGGCTATGCCAGCAGGGATTATCCGCACGTTTGGATCAAGCTGTGGGGACACTTTGGGGACAAAGTGTCCCCGCTTCTACCAATAGCCCACAGCCCACAGCCTGATTTCACGCCAACGCATCCACCCCGAACGTCTTTAACAGTTCATGCGCGGCGGTGGTCGCCGGTAGACGCCCGTCCATCACCAGCGTTTCCAGCTCCGGCATCCGCTTGCGAACATCCCCGTGCTGCGCGAACGCCTTGACCAGCGCTTCACGCACCATCTCGTGTACCCAGTCACGCGCCTGTTCACGCCGCCGTTGCTGAAAATCACCGGCTTCACGTGTCAGCGCAGCGAACTCCTCGATCACCTGCCAGACATGGTCGATCCCGTCCCCGGTGGTTGAGGATGCCGTGTACGCATGCGGCGTCCAGCTCTTCGTCGCCGGGGTGAGGTAGTGCAACGCGTTCTCGTACTCACGTTTCGCCCGGTTCGCCGCCGAAATATTCTCGCCGTCCGCCTTGTTGATCAGGATCGCGTCCGCCAGCTCGACCACGCCCTTCTTCAACCCCTGCAGCTCATCACCAGCGCCCGGAACCAGCACCAGCAGGAAGAAATCGACCATCGAACGAACAGTGATCTCGCTCTGCCCGACGCCCATCGTTTCGACGAGAATCACGTCATACCCCGCCGCCTCGAACACGATCATCGTTTCACGTGTCTTCCGGGCGACACCGCCCAACGCACCGCCGGACGGACTCGGCCGAATGAATGCGCCCGGGTTCGCCGCGAGCGATTCCATCCGCGTCTTGTCGCCCATGATCGACCCGCCGGTGACCGTCGAACTCGGGTCGACCGCAGTTACCGCGACACGGTGGCCCTGCTCAACCAACTTCGTCCCCAGCGCCTCGATGAACGTGCTCTTACCCGCGCCGGGAACGCCGGTGATTCCGATCCGGATCGACTTGCCCGCACGCGGCAGCAGCTCCTGGATCACCTCACGCGCCTGTTCGAAATGGCTGCGTGAGTTGGATTCGATCAGCGTGATCGCACGGCCCAGGCGCGTCCGGTCACCTGACAACACGCCCTCGACATACTCTTCCGTGCTCAGCGAACGGCGTTTGCCGCTGGTGGGATTGTCCGCACGGTTGCCGGGTTGTTCGATACCCGGCATCACTTTCAACGCGGACGGCTTATCCTGTTTCGTTGGGTCTATCATATGCGAAAGGTAGTTCTGTCTCTTCGGTTTCGAATCACCGCGCCCCGGTGAACGTGGGAAGATAATGCGTACTTGCACGTTGTGGACGTTGCAACGGGTGCGAAATCGTGCTCTCCATGGGCTTGACCTGTCTATTACTTCATAGTCTAGTCTGGGGTGTGCCAGCCGAAGTATCGGCACAACCACAGTGGAGTTTACGATGAGTCGCAACAGTCGACGCTTTACCTACAACAACACGTTTACTGTCAACAAGGACGCCGATTCGGTGTTCGCGTTGCTCGGACCCGAAGAAGAAAAGGACTGGCTGAGCGGATGGGATTGCGAGATGATGCATCCCGGTCCCGGCAGCGCAGTCGAAACCGATGCCGTCGCGATTTCACACCCCGGCACCGAGATGGAAGCCGTGTGGGTTGTGGTTGACCGTGACACCAAGCAGCACAAGCTCGATCTCGTCCGCGTCCAACCGAACAAGCTGACGCTGCACCTGCGGATCGAGGTGGTGGAAGAAAACGGCGTCAGTACCGTGACCTGGGACATGACCCTCACCGCGCTGAACGATTCCGCCGCAACGGAGATGGCAGCCAGTCATCCGGCCGTCGTTGCAGAAGCGGTCTCATGGATCGCGGAGAGTCTCAATCACTACTTCCGCACCGGCAGCAAGCTGGCAAAACTGCCGGCGCATCCGTAAGCTGTACCAACGTGTGGCCCGGCATGGTGCCGTTGCCATGCCGGGTGTCATGGTGTCATCGAATCGAGGACCGGCATGTTCACCGTCAGCAAACTGGCGCGAAAGCACAACCTGAGCCGCACGACGCTGCTGTATTACGACCGCATCGGACTGCTCAACCCGTCGGTACGCACGGAGAAAAACTATCGTCTGTACTCCGAGGACGATGACATCCGGCTCGCCCGCATCTGCCGCTTTCGCAAGCTCGGTTTGACCCTGACCCAGATCCAGGACCTGCTCGCGGACGAACAATCCTCGCAGGCCGCGGCGATGCTCGAGGAACGGTTCGACTCGGTCACCCGTGAGATCGAAACCCTGTCGTTGCAGCAGCAGGCGATCGCGAATTTGCTGAAACGGCCGGATCTGCTGGTAAAACAGGTCAGTCGCGATTATGTTGATCCGCACGGGTTGCTGTCCGTCATTCGCGAGGCGGGCTTCTCGGACACGGAAATGCATCAGTGGCATGTCGCGTTCGAACGGCTCAACCCGGACGCGCACCAGAAATTCCTCGAGCTGCTCGGAGTGGACGAACGGCAGATCCGGATGGTGCGCGAGATGGTCCGTAAACAGGTGAACGGTCCCCCGGTCAAGCTGAAATCAGGTACATGACATGCCCCAGCGACCCGCCGTCTGATTGGCGGTTCGCAGAGCCAGTCACTCCAATTGGGAGTGAATGTGGTGTGTATGCCTCGACCAGCTTGCTGGTCGGGATTATCCGACGCCGGAATAGCTGCAGTTGGCTGGCCCGGGTCGTCAGATTACCCGGGTGATCAAACGTCGACAAACAAAACCGAACCCATGGCCCAACAATCCCTGCCCCTCGAACACGGCGACACCTACCCCGGCGACGAGATCGTCTGGATGGGCACGTCCTCGTTCAGCGAAAAGGACTGGGTTGGCGTCTTCTATCCGGAGGGCACGCAGCCGCGCGACTTCCTCGCGTACTACGCGAAACAGTACCGCACGGTTGAAATCGACGCCACGTACTACGGCATCCCGAGAACGTCCACCGTCGAACGCTGGGCCGAGGTCACACCCGACCATTTTCTCTTCTGCGCCAAGTTCCCGAAGGACATCGTACACGCCGGCGCGAAAGCCGCCCCCGACCCGGCCAAATTGCTCGATCCGGACACGACCTACCCGATCCGTGACCATTTCCTGCATGCGATGGACCGCTTGGGCGACAAACGCGGCCCGCTTCTGATCCAGTTCCCGTATTTCAACAAAAAGGCGTTCCCGGACGAAGAGGTCTTCTTCAGCAAGCTGGACCGTTTTCTCGCCGACCTGCCGCGCGACAACGACCGCGAGTTTGCCGTCGAAATCCGCAACAAGGCATGGCTCAGCGACGATTTCTTCACGCTGCTGCGTGAACACAAGGTCGCGCCAGCATTGGTCGACCAGGCGTGGATGCCGCACGGGGAGGACGTCGTCAAACGCTGGGATCCGTTAACCGTCGACTGGGCCTACATCCGGCTGCTCGGCGACCGGAAGAAGACTGAGGAACTGGTCGAACGCTGGGACAAAGAGGTCCTCGACTACACCGAATCGCTCACCCGCTGGGCCGCATTGCTAAAACAGTTTCGCACGTCCGGCAACCTGAAACGTATCCTCGTCTACGCCAACAACCACTACGCCGGCCATGCGCCCGCCACACTCCGCAGGCTGAATGCGTTGTACACTCAGTCCTGAGTCCTGAGACCGAGGGCTGTGGGCTGCGGACTACGGGCTGCAGGCGTCTGCCCCGACGAGCTTGCTCGTCGGGATCATCCACCGGTTCCTGGGACACGGTGTCCCCGAAGTGTCCCCGTTAGATGCCCAATACATTTCTGTCGTGCAGACTTATGACAACTTGGCAACGTTCGGGATTCAAGGAAATTTCGGCTGTCGCGTCATTCCGAACGGAACGAAGAGAAGTGAAGAAGATCCAGATTATCTATGGGTTACAACTATTGGTTTTTAGAAAAGTTGGACCTTCTTGGCTCAGAATGACACCCTTGGCAATCCGGGGGTTTGTCAAGGATCTGAAACGCCCGGCATCAGCCGGGCGTTCATCGTATCCATCGTTCCGAATATTCCGTGTCTTCCATGGTTGTAGCGGTTAGCTCATCGATTCGTACACACCGACCAGTTTGTCGATCACATGTTCAGGGAAGACACCGCCCGCGACCAGCGCGTTCCGGTGTTCCTTCAGCTGCACACCGACCTCCGCCTGTGTGTGCGGCACCTTGCCGACCTTGTTGCCAGCGTCCACATTTTCCACGCTCGACAGGCGCAGGAACTCGTCAATATCCTCCATCGCCTTGCCCGCGACAAACGCCTGCGCGATGCCAGCGAGCAGCAGGTGCGGGTGCGCGGAACCGTCCGGCAGACGGAACTCAATCGTCGGCGGACTCACCGGCTTGCCCTCGGCGTTCAACGCCAGCATCGGCAACCGAATCAACGCCTTGCGGTTGAACCGGCCCCAGGTCACCGTGTTCGGCGCTTCCTTGCCCTGCGTCAGCCGCACGAACGAATTCTCTTCCGTATTCCCGAACGCCATCAACGCGCCGCCGATCCGGCTCAAGCCACCGATCAGCCATTTGCCGACGTCGTACATCTCGCCAGTCGCGTCTTCGCCGCCACGGTGTACGCCATCCACCACCGGCGACATGTGGAAATGCATCCCGGACCCGGCGTGCCCGGCCTTCAGGATCGGGTTGAACGAGCAGCGCATGCCCGCCTGACGCGCCAGATTCCGTAGCACCCACATGGTCAATGCCACCGCTTCCGCCGCTTCAGGCAACGGCAACAGCGCCAGCTCGATCTCATGTTGTTCCCAGATCGTCGGATCGTTGTCGGACGCTTCCACGTACCCGACCTCACTGTGTGCATACTTCAGCGGTACACCCATTTCCGACAGCAGCACCATCGCCTTGCGACGCACTTCCTCGCCAAACACGAACGGGCTGGTCGCATGATAACCACGGTCGTCCGACCCGTAAAAGTCGGCTTCGTCCTTCGGCCGGCCGAGGAAGTATTCAACCTCGCCCAACGAGTACAATTCAGCGCCGGTCTCGTCCTTTGCACGCGTGAACGCCTTGCGCACCATCGTGTCCGGGGATTCCGGCAATGGCAGCCGGTCAACGCCATAGTGCCCGCAGAGCAGACTCAGGGTCGGCACCGGCGAGAACGGATTGATGAACGCCGACGACACCCGCGGCCGCAGCACGATGTCCGACTTGCCGGTCCGGATTCCGAGATTGCCGAACAGGGAGGAGCCGTCCGCACGCTCGCCGCCGGTGACCACATTCTGCAGGTGGACAAAATCACGCGGGACAAAATCCAGCGTTTTCAGCCAGCCGTCACCGCCCATGTGCATCAGCGAAACCAGACGGATACCGTTGTCCCGCACAAACGAGATCAGGTCGTCGTCAGTCCATTCGCTGGACGGTTTCCCGAATTCCCGTTCCAACCGGGACGCCGGCAGGGTGGGCTGTGTCGAGGGCTCGTGTTTCTGAAACGGGTTCATGCGTGCTCCGTGATCCGTGCGCGCACCCGGGTTGCTTGGTGACGACTCCGGTGCGGGACAAATCCCGTGATCCGAATGTGCATCGTTCACGCCGGGCGGCGAATCCTGAAATGGTGAAACCGGCGCACAATCTACGGGTATCCGTATTTGCACGCAATGAGAGGATCTCTCGGACACCTGCAGAAAGGTGTGAGGTTTGAGGTGTGAGGTGTGAGCAAAACAAAAAGGGGCATCCTTGGCGCTGAACTCGAGCTGCAAACAAAAGGGGACATCTGCGGCACTGGACGCGGACTGGTCGATGTGAGCAAATCGATAGACATCCTCCGGGGAATCAATGCTGAGCACGACCTGTACCGGCAGGTGTCCCATATCCTGGCAAAGCAACAGTCAGCCGTCCGACGTCCAGTTTAGCCGAATACCTTTGTCTCGAATCTCACATCTCACATCTAGAATCTCATATCCCGTCCCGCCTCCCCCGTGTGACCGTCGTCCTTGCAACGCAACACCCCGCCTCGTATCCTAAGCCGCGAACACATAACCAAACTCAACGTGAGATACTGATGCTGTTGAACGAGCAGGAACAAGCCATCATCACCCGCGCAATGCTGAACGCCGCCAAGGCCACGCTGCTGGTACGTGAGGCCGGCGCGAAAGACGCGTCCTGGAGCAAGGAAGACAAGACACCGGTCACCATCGCCGACCTCGCCAGCCAGGCAATTCTGCTGCATGAAGTCGCGTCGATCCGTCCCAAGGATCGCGTCCACGCCGAAGAAGAAGCCGAAACCATCACGGATGAGGCGAAAGCGAACCCGGTTCGTGAGATCATCGAAGAAGTTACCGGCGCCAGCCTGTCCCTCGGCGAGCTGCGTGACCGGATCAGCTACCGTGGCGAAGGCACGTCCGGCGCCGACTGGTTCATCGACCCGATCGACGGCACCAAGGGTTATGTCGCCGGGCTGTTTTACGCCGTCGCGTGCGGACGTGCGGTCAACGGCGAGCTCAGCGAAGGCTGGATGGCGGTTCCGACCGGCGACACGCGGATGCAGGACATCACCGGCAAGCTGTTCCTCTCCCGGCAGGGAAAAGGCGTCAAACGCTTCAACATCGCCACCGGCGCGGAAGAAACCTTCACCCGACGTGACGCGCCGAAGCTCGCGGACGGCGGCCGTCTCGCGGTGATCGGCAGCCGCGCGCATGACAAGGTCGCCGCACCGGAGGGAGTTGACACCGACAAGTGGCAGGTGGAATTGTTCCCGATGGACTCGATGGCGAAATATGCCGCCCTCGCCACCGGCGCGGCGGAGGTTTACCCACGCAACCCGAGTCCGAAGTTCGGCGCGCAGTACTACTGGGATCACGCCGCAGGCGCGTTGCTGGTGGCCGAAGCCGGCGGCAAGATTACCGACCTCGAAGGCAAGCCGATTGACTGGACACAGGGCGACCGGATGACCGCCAACGAGGGCATTTTCGCTGCCAGCTCACAGGAACTGCACGAGCACTTCCAGCCGATCTTCGAGGCGCATGGGATGAAGAAGTAGACGCAGCTTGCTTGCTATTTGAGCCAGCTATCAGGATATTTCTACGGGACAGCAACCTGGAGCGATTCATGTCTCATGTTGCCGTCCCGTTTTGTCTTGTCGAATTCTGACACGCGAATCCCTGGGGGAGGGCATTATGAGCACGAAGACACGTCGCACAGTTTTCATGATATTGCTGGGTCTCTGCATGCCTGTAGCACTGATCGCGCAGATTGAGTGGGAAAGAACGGATATCACCACTGAGTTTGTGGGAGCGTATGCCGTGCATGCCGGGGACATTGATGGCGATGGCGATATGGACGTCATCGGTGCTGCAGCAATTGACGATGGTATCACATGGTGGGAAAATCTCAATGGGGAAGGAACGGACTGGGGGGAACACCCCGTAGGCGGAGTCGTCAGTATCGCGTCCGACGTTGACGCAGCGGATGTGAATGGCGATGGTCATATGGACATTCTGGGCACATCTTACTATTCCAATGAAATCACCTGGTGGGAAAATCCTGGAAACAATACAGATCCATGGTGGGGACACCTTGTCGAAGGGCTTGGTGGCGCATACAGCGTTTCTCCAGCGGATATCAACAATGACGGATACATGGATCTGGTTGCCGCAGCGGTCTCAGACAACCTGCTTGCCTGGTATGAAAATTTGGACGGTTCCGGTTGGCAATGGTTGTCGCATCAGATCGTGGCAGAATTTGATGAGGCCTATTCCGTCCATGTGGCAGACATGGATAACGATGGTGACATTGATGTTCTGGGATCAGCAGCACATGACAATGATATCGCCTGGTGGGCGAATGAAGACGGTGTCGGTTTGACTTGGGTCAGACATAATGTTGACACCAGTTTTGATGGTGTTACAAGCGTTTATGCTGAAGACATCGACGGTGACGGTGACTTGGATGTACTCGGTGCTGGTTCACGCTCTGATGCGATTACATGGTGGAAAAATCTGGGAGGGACTGGTCAGAATTGGTCGGAACGGACAATCAATAGTGATTTTGATGGGGCTTACGAAGTCCACGCAGATGATGTGGATGGTGATGGAGACATCGATGTGTTGGGGGCTGCGATTGGGGACAATGAAATCGCATGGTGGGATAATCTGACCGGCACTGGTTTATACTGGCAAAAACATAGACTTACAGGTTCGTTTGACTATGCTTCTGATGTGTACACAGCTGATTTGAATGGAGATGGACTTACTGATATTCTGGGGACATCTTATTACACCAATACGATCGCAGCCTGGCTTCAGGTGCGTCTGCCCTCCGATGGTGTCGTGGTTGTCAATATCATTCCGGCCGAATTCCCAATGGTTGTCCAGCACGGCGAGAGTATCACCTATACACTTGAACTGACTGTAAGCTTGGACCAACCTCAGGCCGGATATATCTGGAGTTCGGTAACACTGCCAAACGGACGTGTAGCTGGGCCTGTCAACGGTATCAACTATCTGTTCACGCCGGGGACAATAACCTTCCAGAATTTGCAACAGGTCATCCCATTTGCTGTTCCGGCTGGGGTCTATGAGTGGATTGTGAAAGTTGGTCCGGGTTTGGGAAACCCGATCCATGCTGACTCATTTCATTTTCTTGTTCTTGAATAAATGAAACCATTAGGAGAGACGGATGGAAAGTCGATTGGACCGATAAGCTTGAAAATGGCTGTTCCTTATAACAAATCCGCATCCTTCAGCAACGGCTGCTGACGGTCCTTGTCGCTGAGGATCAAGCGCATCCCGTCCACCGGCCAGTCGATCCCGATCACCGGATCGTTCCACAACACCCCACGATCATCGCTCTGGTCGTAGTAGTCGGTGCACTTGTAGGAAAACACGCAGGTCTCGCTGAGCACGACGAACCCGTGCGCGAAGCCCGGCGGCACCCACAGCTGGTTCTTGCGTTCGGCGCTGAGCGTGCGGCCGACCCACCGGCCGAAGGTTGGCGAGTCCCGGCGAATATCGACCGCGACGTCAAACACTTCGCCCTCGATCACACGCACCAGCTTGCCCTGCGGCTTCGTCTTCTGGAAATGCAACCCGCGCAACACACCCCGGCGTGAACGGCTTTCGTTATCCTGCACAAACGGCAGATCGATCCCACCCGCCGCATACCGTTCCTGCTGGAAGGTTTCGAGGAAATACCCGCGTTCGTCGCCGAAGACATCCGGCACGATCTCAATCACATCCGGAATCTCTGTCGGAAGGAACTTCATGGTCCGCCTTTTGTTACCGATTACCGACAACCGTAAACCGGCCACCGGCTTACCTTGGCGCACGGTAGTACAGGAATATCCCGATGAAGAAGAAGAGGATGTTTCCCATCCACGACGCGAGGAACGGGTCGATCATCTCCTTGTAGCCGAACACCTTGCCCATCTGCATGATGCCGAAGAAGATGAAGCTGATGAGCAACGAAATCATCACGCCGAAGATTACGCCCGATCGTCGCCGCACCGCACTCACCGGCACACCGAACAGCACAATGATCACTCCCGCGAATGGCAGCGCCACCTTCGAATAAATGTCCACTCGCCACCGTGTCGCGGTGCCTCCGGTGGATTCGATCCGTTCCGCGAAACGGATCAATTCCTCCATGCTCATCTCTTCCGGTTCAACTTGCAATTCGACCATGTCGGAGGGGATGACGTTGAGCTCAATCGACCGCTGTTCTTCCTCGCTGACCTGTTCGCCTTCGGGTCCGAACGTGCGCACGACCACATTGTGCAACACCCAGTGATCGTTCTTCCACGACATCGACCGTGCGTTGATCCGCAGCTGGATCGCGCCGGCTTCGAACTCGTACAAATCGACTCCGTAGCCGGTTTCCTTCGCCGGCTGATACAGGTCGAGGTGCAGCACGCGCCCGGGCTGATCCTGCAGGTACACCTGCCCCTGGTTCGTCAGCCGCCAGTCTTCCTGCATCCGGACCTGCTCACGCCAGATCTTCAACCGTTCCCGGTTCATGTCCGGAACAATCGTCTCGCCCCACCAGAACATGAACGCTGAGAGCACAAACGCCATCGTGGTCAGCAGCATCAGGTGACGCCGCAGCGGAATGCCCGACGCCGTCATCGCCATCAGCTCGTTGGTCGTCGTCAGCCCGCCGATGCAGAACATCGTGCCGAGCAGCATCGCCACCGGGTAGATCTGGTAGACGATGAACGGGACATAGAGCAGGTAGTACCGCCCGATCTCCGACCACGGTACATCCTTGTCGAGGAACTTGTCGAGGTTCTCGATCGGGTCGATGATCAGGTAGATGGCCAGGGACGCCAAAACCGCGAAGAAGAAGAACGTCAGGAACCTTTTCGCCACATAGCGGTCGAGGATCGCCATCAGCCACCCTCCCGCGGCGTGCCGCTGTCCTGCTCACCGTCGGCTTGTTGCCGCTCGGCTTCTTCCGCCGCCATGCGCTCAATC
The DNA here is from genome assembly GCA_020444425.1 of bacterium. Taxonomy (GTDB): domain Bacteria; phylum Electryoneota; class Electryoneia; order Electryoneales; family Electryoneaceae; genus BMS3BBIN04. The sequence continues at coordinate 35,540 of JAHLLB010000005.1, forward strand.
TGCTCCCGCGACAGGTCTGTCCACGTATCCGGCTGATCCTCCGTCGCCCGTTTCCGTTGCCACGGGAAGCGGATTGTCGAATGCGCTTTCGTCTCCAGATGGATCAGGAACCAGCCCAGCGCACCGAGCAGGAAGTTTGGTGCCCACATCGCCAGCCACGGCGCGACAATTCCACGGTCGGCCATGTCCTCCCCGCCGATCAGGAATGTCCAGTACATCAGGAAGAACACCACGCTGAGCGGACCGGACACGCCGAGCCCGCCGTGCGTCAGCTTGATCCCCAGCGGTGCCCCGATCAGCACAAACACAATCGCCGCGACGCTGATCGACCATTTCTTGTGGTATTCGACGAGATAACGGTTGATCTGACGGACATACCGTTCCGGATCGGGCCGCTCTTTCAGTTCGTCCACCCGTTCCATCAATCCGTCCAGGCTCAACTCGCGGTCGCCACGGTAGCCGCCTTCGCGCCGTTGCAGCAACTGGTCAGTGTCCTCGGTGCGGAACAGAGCTTCCCCGAACTCCATGATCTGGTACGATTCCGGATTCTGACGCTCGGTCTGGTGAATTTCGCCGTGGTACAGTTTCAGGTGGTACATGCCGAGGCTGTCGACATAGTTCATGTACCCTTCCTGAGCGAGGATCGTCGTCGGCTGATTCTGGTTGGACTCGTCGAAGATGGTCACATCCGTCAACAGCTCGGTTTCCGGGTCCATGTCCTTAACCAGCAACGTCTGCTTTGGAATGTCACGGGTGAATGTGCCTTCCCGGATCACCACATTCGGCTGCTTCCGCTTGATAGAGGTCGTCAGCAACTTGTTGCGGTAGTTCATGTCCGGCAGGATCTGGTCCTGGAAATACAACGAGAACGCGCCGACCAGGATACCCATGATCAGCACCGGACGGATCATCCGGTTGATCCCGACGCCCGCCGCCTTCATCGCGATGATCTCGTGATCGCCCGCCAACCGCCCGAACCCCATCAGACATGCCACGAGCACACTCATCGGCACCGAGAGGGTCAGGATCCACGCCAGGTTGAGCCAGAAAAACTCGAGGATGAGCATCGGCTCGAGCCCCTTGCCGACAATTCGGCCGAGCATCTGCAACGCCAGGTTCAGTGTGAAAATGAACATGATCAACGCGTTGCTGATGAAAAAGGGCGCGACGTGCTCGCGGATGATATAGCGGTCGAGCGTGGTAAACATGAAATCCGATCGTGTTAAACGGCCTCAAGATAGCATACCGCAACGCCAAAGTGTTTGTTGCATCCAATCCCCGAGACCCGTCGAGACTGACTCTGTAAATTTAAGGGAAGCCAAACTTTTCCTTGCGCTAAAAAAGTTCGGGTGACTAAGTTCGTCATGCCTAACTTTGAACGGGGCTTTTATGCATACACATGGTAACCCGAAAGTATCCTCGTCAGCAGAAGAGTACCTGCTGACCCTGTACCGTCTCGAGTCCAGCGGCGAACGTGCCGGCTCGAGTCAGCTGGCCAAGATGTTCGGCGTCAAGGCGCCGTCTGTCACCGGCATGCTCCGCCGTCTCAGCGAGCGTGGCTGGGTGCGCTATCAGCGCTACCGTCCGCCGGAGTTGACGGAAGAGGGACGCCGCGTCGCGGTGTATCTCGTGCGCCGTCACCGGCTGCTCGAAACCTTCCTCGTACGCTTCCTCGACTATTCTTGGGAGGAAGTACACGAAGAGGTACAGCAGCTTGAGCATACGGTCAGTGACAGTCTGCTTAACCACATCGACCGCAAGCTCGGTCACCCGAATTACGATCCGCACGGTGATCCGATTCCGGATGAGCACGGCAACATGCCGGAACATAAGCTGGTGCCGCTCACCCGTCTGGAAGAGGGATCGCAGGCGGAGGTCGGACGTGTCGATAACCGCAGCCGTCATCTGTTGACTGTGCTCGGCGAAATCGGTGCTTTTCCCGGGGCCAACGTTACACGGCTTGCAGGCACAAGCAACGGTAAACTATCTGTCCGTGTCGGCCGCCGTGAAATCCAGATTGACGGCGACGTTGCCCGCCTGATCTGGGTCAAGCCGAACCGCTCCGGTTCCGCTGCCAGTTAAGAGACTTCCAGCCAGCGCGGTATGAAGCACCGCTGTTGATGAGACCACTCTCACGCCCGGGTCGTTGCACCTGGGCGTTTTTTGTGCCTGGCTGGAGAGCCCTGCTTTAGCCTGTAGCGCAGTTGGATGAACAAAATCCTTTACCACGCCCTCCATGCGTAGTACGTTGTGCAGGTAGCTTCTATCACACAGCATGGTCTGCGCTTCGGAAGGTCGCTTGCGCGTCATTCTGACGCCGCGTCTGTTTGCGGCGGATGAAGGTCCAGATCATCAAGAGATGTAGGTCAGACAACACCGTACTCGAAGCTCGATCTTCCTCACTTCTCTTCGTTCCGTTCGGAATGACGCACGAGCAAACAGTGGTGTGTCAGGAACCGGTCACCGAGCTGTCATACCGGGCCCGGGCCGCGCTATCTTATCCCGGAGGGACGATCCGGGTCAGGAGGCGCGACGCATGACGCAACGCAGATTCACACTGTTAACCCTGTGTCTATTCACGGTTTTCACGCTGATTCTCCCCGCGACGGCGCAGGACTGGATTTCGATCGGACCCAGCACCGCCTCCGTCGAAGGGCTGTATTTCACTCCGCATAACGACAGCCGCCTCTATGCCACCGGCGAACTCGCGCCGCAGTTTGGCGGAAACTACCAGCTGATGGTCAGCGAGGACGGCGGTTCGTCCTTCACCTGGCTGCGGTCACAGACCCTGATCCGTGACTTCGCGGTACATCCAACCTCGCCAGACACGTTGTATTCCCTCGACAACTACTCGTGGGGCCGGAGTTACGATGGCGGCCAGACATGGACCGCTTCCGATATCCCACTCGGTTACACGAACATGACCTCGATTTATCACGCCCCAGGTTCGGACGGGCCGTTGTACATGCTGCGCAGCACCTCGGGGCAATCCACGCTGATCCGGTCACTGGATGAGGGCGAAACCTGGGAGCTGATGTACGACGAATTAAACAATTCGGCAGCATTTCTGCGCGGTCTCCTCTTCCGCCCCGGAGTTTCCGATACCCTGTACACCGTCCGCGAGACCACGCCTTACATGGACGACGGTGACTGCCTGTGGCGGTCGATGGATGGCGGCGAAACGTGGGAGCCGATGGGGTCTCAGGCACCCAGCGCGTTGCACTGGGACATGCACTCTGAGGTGTACTTCCACCCGGATGACCCGAGCCTCGTGTATGCTGTCGGCGAGGTGGTGCAGGGAACGTTCGGCATGGTCAGCCATGACGGCGGCGCGACATTCGGGCTGCTGACCGGGCCGTGGGGCGGGTCTGAATTGGTCCGGCCGATGGTTTTAGCGGACGGGAGCATTCTGGTCTTCGCGCCGGACAACATGTACCTCAGCGAGGATCTCGGCCAGACATGGGAGTTTGCCCTCGACGATCCGTCGCGCTACCCGCTGCTCACGTTCCCCACGATCGACGCCGAAGACATCATCGTTTCCCCATACAACGCCGATCATTTCCACATCAATTATCGCGACCTGTTCATGTCGTCGCTGGATGCCGGGTTGACGTGGAATGCCAGCGTCGACGGATTCCGTGGGGCGGAAGTACAGGCGGTGACCACGTCGATGACGGACCCCGATGTCGTGCACGCCACCATCCACGGCGGCATCATGCGAACCGAAAACCGTGGCCAGACGTGGAGCATCGTCTCGCTCGAACCTACCTTCGCGACCAGCCGGATCAGCCCGTATGACGGTCAGCGCATTGTGACCTGGGCATTGTCGACTCCGTGGCTCAGCGACGATGGCGGCAGCACCTGGCTGGAAGCGGAAGAACTCCACAACACCACCGATTTTGCCTTCCATCCGGTCGATCAGGACACCATGGTCTGCATCGCCAACCCGATCGGCGTTCTTCCCGGGGTCTACCGTACCGGGGACGGGGGAGAGAGCTGGCTGCGTTCGGCGGGATTCGGCAACTACCTTGGCAGCCTGTGTTTCGATCCCACCGATCCGGATCGCGTGGTGATGACCAGCCTGCTGCAACTCTACGAAAGCCATGACAGCGGCCTGAGCTTCGAGGTGTTCTACGACGGCGACGACATGATGTCCTATTCGCCGCAGCCCGATGGACCCGGCGCGGTCGCGGTCGCCACCGAAGGCGGCAATCGTTACGGGCTGTACACGGACGACCGTTCCGTATCCGGTTTCACGCAGCAGATCGACATGCCGTTCAACACCACCTTCCTCGACTTTGCCCGGGATGGGTGGTTAATCTGCCAGAATTCGGAACGGGTGATGATCAGCCCGGATCTTGGCGACCACTGGTGGGAGGTGTTTGCCACGACCACCGGCTCGACCACCGAGCGCATCGCCGGAGTCAGCTCCGACGGCACGATGTACGTCGCCGGCGGCTCGCAGGGTGTGCTGATGAGTGCTGACGCCCTCAGCGTGGACGAAGCCTTCCGCAGCAAAGGTCCTATCCCTCGGAAGATCCGCCTGCATCCCGTCTATCCGAACCCGTTCAACAGCCGCGCGACCGTCAGCTTCGACCTGCCGCGCGCGGGCACGGTGACCGTGTCCATATTCGATATCCTTGGCCGGCCGGTGCAGGTGCTGGCGGACGGGCGGCCGTTCCCGCCCGGATCACATCAACTGACGGTCGACGCCGGAGACATTGCCAGCGGACTGTATTTCGTGCGTCTGTCCACCGGGGACGGGTTCAACACGGCCAGGCGTATCACGGTGCTGAAATGATCCGCGCAGCAACGAGACAGCCGCCCGAACATGCTCTGTCCGGGCGGCCGCGCGGCGCCATACGGCCACACCCCTGTCATTCGTGTCCGAACCTCATTCGTGAAGACTGATTGTTACTTGAGCAAGGTCATCGGGCGCACGATCGACTCTCCACCTGTGGTCAGGACCGCGTAGTAGGTTCCGCTGGCCAGTCCTGCGCCCGTGAAGGCTGACGCATGCGTACCTGCTGGCAGCGTGCGATGGATCAGGCGTTGCACCTCGCGTCCGTGCAAATCCACAACCCGCAATGTCACCGGGCCCGGAGTCGGTAGCGCAAAACTCAACCGGCAGCCTGCGTTGAACGGGTTCGGGTACACCGGCGCGAGCGTGAACGTTACCGGCAATCCAGTATCCGGTTCCTCCACACCTGCGCTGCTGAAGTGGTAGACGGCGAAGTTGTAGTCATGCCAGGCGTAGATGTAGCCATCGCCGACCGTCAGACCGAAGAACTGCCAGTTGTCATCGTCATGGATGTACCAGCCGACCGCTTCCGGGCTGTCGGGATCGGACACATCGAGCACGTGCATCCCGTTCTGCCCGGCGCTGAGGTAGACATACTCGCCGTCCGTATCCGCCATGATGTTGTCGAACGTGATATCGTCCACCTCGTACGTCCCACGTTGCAGCGGGGCGGAGGGATTCGAGATGTCAACCGTCACCATTCCATCCGGGTACGGATACTGGACATGCCCGGTCAGGTACACCATGTCCCCGTTCGCGCAAATGTGTTGTGGCCAGATCATCGCGATCGCATCGGCCACCCAGTCCGGCATGTTCGGCATGGTGAGATCAAATACCCGCAGGTACGGAGAAGCGACCACGTAGAGATAATCACCCACCACCTGTGCGTCCGTCCCCCCGACCCAGTCATCGAGGTGGACTTCCACGCCGGGATACTCCGGTTCGTCGAGGTTGACGACCGTCAGGCCATAGTCCTCGTTTGCCAGGTAGCCGTACTCGCCGCAGAGGCAGAGGCCGAAGGATTCCGACTGAATGTCCAGGGTGGAAAGCAGGTCCGGGTTGGCCGGGTTGGTGATGTCAACCACGCTGAGGCCGCACTCATGAGCAACAAAGGCGTAGTTGTCGCAGACGCAGACATCGGTGAGATCGTAATCCAGGTCGAGAACGGCCAGCTCCTGCGGCCACTCCGGATCGGACACATCCATTACGATCAGGCCGACGCAGTCCGCTGCGATGTAAACCACTCCGTTGCCGTCATACGCCATCCCGAGCAGTTTGCCCGGAGCGTCGCTCATCGGCTGAGTGCCGACCAGCTCAACATTGAGGATGTCATCCGCTCGTGCCTGGGGGAGAAGCAACAACAGGAGGACTGCAATGATGAGAACAACTCGACGTTTTCCGCTCATAATCCGATCCCTCCTATGTGACGGCAGAGGGTCACACGTACATCAGAGTGAGCGGTGGTGGGGGAAGACACAGATGCCACGATCACCCTCTACCAAATTGGTCCGGGCGACAGTCTGGCACCCCCACTCCAACAATAAGTTGCATTGTTCATGCGTCTGTGCGCAAGCCTAAATCGCAATCTATTTCACGTTTTGCCTCGAGAGGGAGGGTCCGTTGGAGAGGAACGTTTACGCAAATTGGAACGTCACTTGTGAACGGATCAAACGAACACAGAGGGCACTGCAAGCCATACGAGACGGGCGTTCGCGGCGGCATCTCGTACTCTCCGAGTAAGTACCATTAGAGCCGGCCACACTTGGAACGGGGTCACCTTGTGCGTATCTGTCACATGCGGAAATGCCCGGGCTCCTTTCTTTCCGGGGGATGTTAGCACGTGCTACAACTTGTCCGGATTTCTGACAAATGTTCGGGTTCCCCAACTCCAAACAAACCTTGCATCCGTAGGGTTGAAACGGATAGATTGGCGACAGCTGTACGAGTACGTCACGGCTCTGTCCGTGACATACCGGGTCCTGGGGGTATGGGAGCGGGGGCCGAGGAACGCCAGGTGCGAACCAGGGGATGATGCGATCTGATTTTTCTACGTGTAGACTGTACCCTTTCTTCCCCCCACCCACCCGTATCGACCTTCCATGAACTGTGCGCAATTGTGCGTACGGATTGAACGTGCGCCCTTCCGGCGCCTATCCGCATTGGCGGCCTTTGCCGCACAGAGACGAAAGGCAGCGACACCTTGGCGCAGATCTTTTCGAAGCGGATGAACCGTATCCTGCCCGAGCTGGCCATGGGCGGCGTACTGTTCCTCGCGTTCGCGACCTTCTTCTTCTGGTACTGGGGTTCTCCGAAGTATACCGATGTCGGGTATCGACCGGAGCAGCCGGTCAAATTCAGCCACAAGCTGCACGCCGGCGACCTCGGCATGGACTGCCGCTACTGCCACACAAACGTGGAAGTGGCGGAACACGCCAACATCCCCAGCACCGAAACGTGCATGAATTGCCACACCCTGATCGGGATCGACAACCCCAAGGTTGCGCCGATCCGTGAAAGCTGGAACACCGGCGAACCGATCGAATGGGTGCGGGTCCACATGCTTCCCGACTACGCGTACTTCGCACACGGGCCTCACATCCAGGCCGGGGTGAGCTGTATCGAGTGCCACGGAAACGTGCGCGAGATGGAGGTGGTCACCCAGGTGGAACCGCTCTCCATGGGCTGGTGCCTCGAGTGTCATCGCAACCCGGACGACAAGCTGCGTCCTGTCAGTGAGATCACCAATATGCAATGGACCCCGCCGACGGATCATGCCGAATTCGTCGCTCAGTGGAAAACGGACAAGAACATCAAGCCACCGGAGGACTGCAGCGCATGCCATCGCTGACGAACGGAAACGGCTCCCGTCCGCTCTACTGGCGCAGCGAGGAGCAGCTCAAGGACAGTGATCGCTTCCGGCACTGGCTGGATCACGAATTCCCGGAAGTCGAAGAGGAAGCAAACGGCGATAATCCACTGAAATCCAGCGTGTCACGTCGATCCTTCCTCGGCGTGATGGGCGCGTCCATGGCCCTCGCCGGCTTCACCGGCTGCCGCAAGCCCGTGGAAAAGATTGTCCCGTACGTGACCGATCCCGAATACCGTGTGCAAGGCGTGCCGCGTTTCTTCGCGACCGCACAGCCGCGTGGGACCGCGCCGCTGAGTATCCTGGTCGAGACTCACCAGGGCCGGCCGACCAAGGTCGAAGGCAATGAGCTGCACCCGAGCAGCGGTGGTGGTGTCGACAGCTTCGGCCTCGCGTCGGTGCTCGACCTGTACGACCCGGATCGTTCCAAGTACCCGACCCAGCGCGGTGCCCGTCGCTCGATGGACGAATTCATCGAGTTCTGGCGTGAATTGCACACCGGATTCATCGAAACCGGCGGCGAAGGCCTCGCGATTCTCAGCGAAACGTTCGCCAGCCCGAGCCTGTGGCGCTTGCGCGAGAAGATGCGCCGCGACCTGCCCAACGCCCGCTGGGTGGCGTATGAACCGGTCAACACGGAAAACCGTGACCGCGGCCTCGAACGAGCGACCGGCAAGAAGGTGCAGCCGGTATACCGTTATGATCGTGCTGAGGTCGTCGTCTCCATCGACAACGATTTCATCCTCAGCGAGCCGGACGCTGTCCGGCACAACGGTGAGTTCGGACGTGGCCGCAAATTGACCGGTCCGGACGATTCGATGAACCGGCTGTACGTCGTCGAATCGGCGATGAGCGTCACCGGCGGCAAGGCGGATCACCGCCTGCGCCTGCAGAGCCACCAGATCGGTGCGTTCCTCATCTCGCTCACCATCGAGCTCGAGAAGCAGGGCCTTACGATTCCGGGTTCCGGCGTGATCGCGGGGCGGGCCGGCGAGAAGTTTGAAACGGAATTTGCGGGTGCTATCGCCGAAGACCTGTACCGGCATCGTGGCAAGGCGCTGGTAACTGTCGGCTTGCGGCAACCGCCGGCAGTGCACGCCCTCGCGCTGGCGATCAACACCGCCCTCGGCAACAATGGCCGGACGGTGCTGTACCGTGAGTACGAAGACACATTGCCCTCCAGCCTCGACGACCTCAAGACGCTGGCCGAGGACATGCGCGGCGGCAAGGTGAACACGCTGGTCGTGTTCGGCGGAGACCCGGTCTACAACGCTCCGGCTGATGTGCGTTTCGCACCGGCGTTCGCCAAAGTCGAGAACCGGATCCACTTCGGCGGACTGGTCAACGCAACCGCACGCGCCAGCCACTGGCACGTGTCCCGCAGCCACTTCATGGAGGCGTGGGGGGATGTGCGCGCGACAAACGGCATCCTGTCGATCATCCAGCCGCAAATCGCACCCCTGTACGACACCAGGGGCGATGTCGAATTTGCCAACCTGATCATTACCGGCCTCGACACCAGCAGCTACGAGCTGGTCCGCGAGACCTGGTTCGACAGCCTGCTGCATGGCGACAAGGAACGCAGCTGGCAGATCGCGTTGCATGACGGCTTGCTCGAATCGTCCCGAGATAACGAAGGCGGGCCGGTTGTCGTTGACGGTGGCGAAGTGGCCTTCCTGTTGCGCCACACGAGCCTGCACGCACAGCCGATCACCGATGGGTCGTACGAAGTCGTCTTCATCCCGTCCGGCACCGTGCACGATGGCCGCTATGCGAACAACGCGTGGCTCGTCGAATTGCCCGACCCTGTCACCAAGAACACCTGGGGCAACACGGCGGTGATGTCGACAAAGACAGCGGAAAAGCTGGGTGTCGGCAGTGGCGACGTTGTCGCCATCGAGCTCAATGGCCGCACCGTGCAGCTTCCGGCGTACGTTCAGCCTGGCCACGCCGATCAGTCGATCACCATCGAACTCGGCTGGGGCCAGAGTGAGCTGGGTCGTGTCGCGAAGGACTCCATCGGCGTTGATGTGTACCCGTTGCGTACTTCCGAGACGATGGGCTTCGCCAGGGGTGCGACTGTCGCGCGTACCGGCGGTTATGTCGACCTGCCGAACACGCAGGACCACGGCGCGATGGAAGGCCGCGCGATTGTGCGCGAAGCCACGATGGAAACGTACAAGCACGACACCAAGTTCGCACAGCACATGGTGCATGTGCCGAACCTCGATTCGCTGTGGAAAGAGCATACCTACCAGGAAGGCTACCAGTGGGGCATGGCGATCGACCTGAACGCCTGCACCAACTGCAACGCCTGTGTCACCGCGTGCCAGAGTGAAAACAATATCCCGGTCGTCGGCAAGGACCGGGTGCGTGTCGGCCGCGAGATGCACTGGATGCGGATGGACCGCTACTACGTCGGCGATGTCGAGGAAGCGCGCGTCGCGAATCAGCCGATGATGTGCCAGCACTGCGAAATGGCGCCGTGCGAGCAGGTCTGCCCGGTGAACGCGACGGTGCATGACAGCGAAGGTCTCAACGTGATGACCTACAACCGCTGCATCGGCACGCGCTACTGTTCGAACAACTGCCCGTACAAGGTTCGCCGCTTCAACTTCTTCAACTTCACCAACGAGTTTCCGGACAGCGTCAAGATGGCGCAGAACCCGGATGTTACCGTCCGCAGCCGTGGTGTGATGGAGAAATGTACCTTCTGCCTGCAGCGCATCAACCTCGCAAAGCAGAAGGCAAAGGCGGAAGGCCGAACGGTCGAAGATGGCGATTTCCAGACCGCCTGCCAGCAGGCGTGCCCGCCGAACGCAATCGTGTTCGGCAACATCAACGATCCGAACAGCGAAGTCAGCAAGCTGCGCAAGAACACACGCGCGTACGGCGTGCTGGAAGAGTTCAACACCCGCCCGCGGGTGCTGTACCTCGCCGGCGTGCTGAACCCGAACCCGAAGCTGAAGCCGGTCGCGGTGGAAGTCGAGCCGCACGGTACGGGGCACGGCGGCGGACATGGTGAGAACGGCCACAGTGGCGGACTTGATACCGGCCACGCCGAACCCACCGATGCGCATGGCGACGCCGGGCACTAGTCGGTCATTCGTGAAGTGCCCGTGTCAAAAAACTTGCAGACGCGGAGCGTAGAGGTGGGAACAAAAGGGTGTCATTCTGAACGAAGTGAAGAAGATCCAGGTTTTTCGAAGGTAGAATAGATGTAAACAGCTGTATCGGTCGATGGATAATCTGGATCTTCTTCAGCCGCAAACGGACGCGGCTTCAGAATGACGTGATTTGAACGTGAGTCAGTGAATTCAGACATAGAGTTTTGTTCATGGCGTGGAAGCCTGGAACATACTATATGTACATAATGTCAAGTAGTTCCGGTGCAACTTACATTGGGATGACAAATAATCTAATGCGCCGTGTACAAGAACACCGCGATGAAGGTGAAGACGGCTACTGTGGGAAGTGGTTTATTGATAAATTAGTTTATTTTGAGACGTATTCGTCTCCTATGGAGGCGATAACGAGAGAAAAACAAATCAAAAAATGGGTACGTAAAAAGAAGCTGGCGTTGATTTCGGAATCGAATCCGAAATGGGAAGATATCACGCATTTATTGTAACATGAAGCGTGATTAATTATAGATTGTGATAACCTAAATAACATAAGAATAGCTTACAAAGCACGTCATTCTGAACGAAGTGAAGAAGAGCCTGCTTTGTAAATCGTCAATGTAGCAGATCGATCTGATTTGGAGTAGACAGAAAACTGTTGGATAATCTGGATCTTCTTCAGCCGCAAACGGACGCGGCTTCAGAATGACGTGATGAATAACCCGAAGTTGGACAAAACAGCAGAAAAAACAAGTCAGCAACGATAGATCCATCGTGATCGCATCCGTAAACGGAGACAACGCATCCCCGTGAGCGCGACGACTTCAACATCGACGAGTGCGACGGTCCAGAAATGGAAACCGCCGAAACTCGTCCTCGGGAACCCGAGTTTCCATGACGTAACCGATCAGATCAGCGGGATCGTGGAACGCCGCGACACACCCATCTGGTGGTGGGTGGCGCTGGGCATTTCCGTCTCCATGGCGGGAGCGTTCTTCATCCAGATGGCCTGGCTGTTCTGGACCGGTGTCGGAATCTGGGGCAACAACGTTCCGGTCGGCTGGGGCTGGCCGATCGTCAACTTCGTCTTCTGGGTCGGTATCGGACACGCCGGCACGTTGATCTCAGCCGTCCTCTTCCTGCTACGGCAGAAATGGAGAACGTCGATCAACCGCTTTGCGGAAGCGATGACCATCTTCGCGGTCATCTGCGCTGGCATCTTCCCGGGCATCCACGTCGGCCGAATTTGGGTCGCCTACTGGATGTTCCCGATTCCAAACCAGATGGCGATGTGGCCGAACTTCCGTTCTGCACTGATGTGGGACGTGTTTGCGGTCGGAACGTACTTCACCGCCTCGCTGCTGTTCTGGTACACCGGCCTCGTCCCGGACTGGGCGACGCTGCGTGACCGCGCCAAGGGCTGGCCGAAGAAGATTTACGGCTTCCTCGCCCTCGGTTGGCGCAGCGGCAACTCGCAGTGGAAACACTACGAAGCCGCGTATCTGCTGCTCGCAGGCATCGCGACGCCGTTGGTGCTGTCGGTCCACTCGGTCGTGTCCACTGACTTTGCGACCTCGATGGTCTTCGGTTGGCACACAACCATCTTCCCGCCCTATTTCGTCGCCGGCGCGATTTTCTCCGGCTTCGGGATGGTGATGACACTGGGGATTCTCGCCAGACTTGTCTACCCGCCGGTGAAAAATTACATCACCGTGAAAACCCTCGAGCTGATGGCGAAGGTGATCATGCTGACCGGCATGATGGTCGGGTATGCGTACAGCATGGAGATGTTCATCGCGTGGTATTCGGGGAACGGCTACGAGCAATTCGTTTTCCTGAATCGTGCGTTCGGACCGTACGCCTGGGCGTACTGGATCATGGTCTCGTGCAACGTGATCATCCCGCAGCTGTTCTGGTTCAAGAAGCTGCGCACCTCGATCCCGGTGCTGTTCGTCGCCTCGATCTTCGTCAACATCGGCATGTGGTTTGAACGATTCGTGATCGTTCTGACCCTGCACCGTGACTTCCTGCCGTCGAGTTGGGACATGTTCAAGCCGACGGCGTTCGACATCGGCTTCCTCGTCGGCAGCTTCGGCCTGTTCTTTACCCTGTTCCTGCTCTTCCTGCGCTTCGTGCCGATGGTTGCGATGGCGGAAGTGAAGGGCGTCATGCCGGAGGCTGATCCGCATCACGAAAGCTATCACCATGCAACGGAAAAGGAGGCGTGACGATGGCGGCGAATGAAGCCGTAGCCGGCACAGCGCATGCTCCAGTCGTGCATGGGGCGCTGGCCCAGTTCAAGGATCCCGCGGATCTGATGCATGCCGCCGAAAAGATGCGGGATGCCGGGTTCAAGAAGTGGGATACGCACAGCCCGTTCCCGATCCACGGCATGGACGGCGCGATGGGCGAAAAACGGTCGAAACTCCCGTGGGTGGTTGCGTTCTTCGCGTTCGTGGGATTCGCTGGGGCGTTAACCCTTCAGTGGTGGACCTCGGCGGAGGCCTACCCGCTGGTTCTGTCCGGGAAGCCGCTGTTCAGCCATGTGGCGTTCTTCCCGATCACCTTCGCGTTCGCAGTGCTGTTTTCCGTGCTGAGCACGGTGATCGGCCTGACCTTCTTCATCAAGCAAGCCTATCATCACCCGGTGTTCTTTTCGGACAACTTCGACCGGGCGAGTGATGACGGATTCTTCATCAGCGTGGAAGCGAAGGATCCGCAGTTCGATGCGCAGAAGACACAGGACTTTCTGCGGAGCATCGGCGGGACCAACATTGAGCTGCTGGAGGAGAAATGACAGTGCGTACTCTCATCCGCGCGGCTCTGATCCTTGCTTTCGCAGTTTCCATGATCGGTTGCCAGGGCAAGCCGAAGGACAAGCCGCCGATCCATGTCAACCCGAACATGGACACCCAGCCGAAATTCCTGCCGCAGTCGGAGAGCGACTTCTTTGCCGATGGCAAGGCGGATCGTGCGCCGGTGGAAGGCACCATCGCGCGCGGGGATCTGCGTCTGCCGGAGGACGATCCGTACTTCCGGGGCATGAAGCCAGGCACCGATGAACCGATTGACTACATCCCGGTTTCGATTTCCGCAACCAGCCTCGCACGGGGCAAGGAACGCTTCGAGATTTACTGCGCCGTGTGCCACGCATCAGATGGTTCCGGCCGCTCGATCATGGTCGAGAAGCAATACCAGTTGCCGCCGAGCTACCACGAAGAGCCGCTGCTCAGCCGTCCAGACGGTCACTACTACGACGTGATCAGCAACGGCATCCGCAACATGCCGGGCTATGCGAACCAGATTCCGGTGGATGATCGCTGGAAGATTGTGCAGTATGTCCGTGCGTTGCAGCGCAGCCAGGCTGGATCGGTGAGTGATGTGCCCGAGGAACAACGGGACCGTTTCGAGTGAGACTAGCCCCCGGACTATCTCCGGGGCAGAACAAGGGATCGAAATGAAGTTCGATTCTACCACATACACGTTCACGGACAAGGGCAACGCCGGCAAGATCGGGCTGATCGTCGGCATGATCGGGCTGGCGGTGAGCCTGGTGGGACTGTTCGTGGATGCCGGGCAGTTCTACTTCTCGTGGCTGGTCGCCTTTGCCTTCTGGATCAGCATCGGCCTCGGCGGGCTGTTTATGACGATGGTCCACCATCTCACCAGCGCGGTGTGGAGTGTCGCGGTGAGACGGATCGGGGAAGCGGTCATGAACGCGCTACCGTGGATGACGCTGCTCGCGATTCCGCTGCTGTTCGGGCTCGATAAGCTCTTCATCTGGACCGACACGGACCATGTCGCTGCGGATGCGATACTGTCGATGAAGGTCGGCTACCTCAACGTGCCATTCTTCATCGTGCGGACAGTCATTTACTTCGCGGTCTGGGCGCTGCTCGCCTTTCTGCTGAAGCGGAACTCACTCGCCCAGGACAAGGAGTGGACCGAAGAACGCGCGAGGAAGTTCGTCGTCATCAGCGGCCCCGGCATGATCGCGTTCGCGTTGACCGCCACCTTCTTCTGCTTCGACTGGATCATGAGCCTGCAGCCGTTGTGGTATTCCACGATCTACGGCCTGTGGTTCTTCGCCGGCGGGATTACGACCGTCATGGCCTTCTACGCGATTGTGGTGCTGCGGCTGCGCAGCAATAACGTGCTCAGCGAAACGATCACCGTCGAACACCAGCACGACATCGGCAAACTGCTGTTCGCGTTCCTCGTCTTCTGGGGCTACATGCACCTGAGCCAGTACCTGCTGATCTGGTATGCGAACCTGCCGGAAGAAACCGCGTTTTACAAGGATCGCTGGGGCGCGGGCTGGACCACGATGAGCTGGATCCTGATGATCGGCGGCTTCGTGATGCCGTTCATCCTGCTGATGGGGCGTAGCGCGAAACGGTCGGATGCGTCCCTGATGACCTTCGCTGTCTGGATGTTCGTCGTCCACTGGGTCGACCTGTACTGGAACATCATGCCGGTCTTCCACACCGAAACCGTGGTGCTGTCGTGGATGGACCTGACGACACTCGTCGGCATGGGCGGGATCTTCGTGTGGTTGTTCTGGATGAAGTTCACGAATCACCCGGCGGTGCCCATCACGGACCCGAAACTGGACGCCAGCATCAAGATGGTGAATTGACGGTTGCCGGTAAACGGTTGTCGGTACTCGATTGCTGGTTGTCAGTAGCCAGTTCTCAGTGATCAGTACTCAGTGAAACACAACGTGGCCGTGTCGAATACCCGACGCGGCCACTTCTTTTCTACAGCCCATCGCCTGTGGCCCCTGGTTATAACCTGGTGCCCGTGATTGACCGCCGCAGGCGGCTATCGCGGGTCATCCACCGCAGCTCATCGCCTGTGGTCCCTGGTTATAACCTGGTGCCCGTGATTGACCGCTGCAGGCGGCTATCGCGGTTCATCCGCCGCAGCCCGTAGACCGCAGCCCGTAGCCCGCCACTCGCTCACCCCAACGCAGCCCGCAACGCATCGTCCACCTGCGCATACCGGAACGCGAACCCGTGCTCGACCAGTTTCTCCGGTACAACACGCTGAGACGCCAGCACCATGTCCCGCGCCATCTCCTTGCCCATCGCCAGTTCCGCCAGCGCCGCCGGGACCGGGATCACGGTAGGACGGTTCAACACCTTGCCAAGCGCCTTGACAAATTCCCCGTGCCGTACCGGGTTCGGCGCGGTAACATTGACCGGTCCACTGAGCGAGTCCTCCGTCAACGCGAAGGCGAACGCGTCCGCGACGTCGTCCACATGCACCCACGGGAACCACTGCTGACCGTCTCCGATCGGACCGCCGAGCCCGAGCCGGAACAACGGCTCCAACTTCGGCAACATCCCGCCGTCACGAGTCAGCACCACGCCCAGCCGCATGTGCGCCACTCGCACCCCCGCATCCCGCGCCGGCTTGGCCGCGTCCTCCCAATCCATGCACACATCGGCGAGGAACCCCTCGCCCGGGGACGCGGACTCGGTTAACGTGTCATCCCCACGACTACCATAAAATCCGGTCGCGGAAGTGCTGAGCAGGATGGACGGTCCGCGTCCTTCCTTGCGCAACTCTGCCATCGTGTTCGCCAGCAGCTCCGTCGAATCGACACGGCTGTCCTGGATCTCCTGCTTGAGACGGTCGTTCCAGCGTCCCGCCGCGACATTCTTGCCGGCGAGATGGATGACGGCGTCCATGTTCGCGACACCATCCCGGTCGATCCGGCCATGTCTCGGTGACCAGCGCAGCTCATGCTCCGGGTCACGCACCGGCCGGCGGATCAATCGCACGATCTCATGGCCGTCCGCCGCCAACCGTTGCATCAGAACACCGCCAATGAGGCCGCTGGAACCAGTTATCAGGATTTTCATGCTTGTCTCGCGTATCGTTTGAGGGTGACATTGCCTGTACAGGGTACGCCGTACACGCGCAAAAGTGCCAGCGTCCACATCCGTCCCACGGAGCCGGGGAAATCGGCACCGTGAAACGGGATTGACGCTTGCCTGCGTGCGTGCGATCTTTGTACTCTGCATGCTGCAAGCAGCTTGATGATTGCGGAGGAAGAGGGATGAGCGCCAATGGCGGCAGTGAGAAACCGAAGATCGAGTCACTGAATGTTGTCTTTGCCGGTACCAATCTGCCCGCCGCCAGGCAGGCATTCAAGAAACTCCATGAGCTGACGCCGGAAAAGTTCCGCAGTGACCTGGAAACGGTCGCCCATGGCGGCGACACCCTGTGGCATATGGAATTCTACTGCTTCGGGCTGACCGAAACGTCGTTCAAGAACGCCGTCACCGCACATCTGTGGTGCCCGGCGTCCGACGATCCGTCTCCAGCGACCTGGGACAAGCTGCTGAAAGACTGCCGCGGGCTTGCATTTTTCCTCACCGAGGATCTCGAACTCGGAAAGCAGGGGCTGGTGCAATACGATACGATGCTGAAACGTGTCGGCAGCGAACTGAAAAAGACACCGATTCTGATTCTGCCCACGCCGGGGGATGAACCGTTCGAGCCGATGGCGAAGGCGCTCGACCGGCCGGTGCGCAACCTGTTCGACTCCGAACCGGAAACCGGCTACCGCATGTTTCTCGCGGTGCGAATCCTGATCAACCGTAACCTGCCGGAACAACCGCCCCGCCCGATGGCGTTCACCGGACAATACAGCTACGACCACAAACCGCCGCAGAGTTCGCTGATGAGAGGCGATGACGTCGAAGAAGGACGGGAAGACATCACCGACCTGCTGCTTGGGCCGGAAGACACGGGGTCGAAAAAGTCGACGTTCAACTTCTCGGAAGACGACAAGCAGAACGAGGAGCGCCGCCGTGGCCTGTTTGGACGCCTGATGGGGAAGAAAAAGAAGTAATTTTCGGGCTATGGGCACGAGGGTGTCATTCTGAACGAAGTGAAGAATCTACCCGATGTTACACCAATAGCAGGCCGTGACCTGGAACCGTTTCCGCGCTGGAATCCAGATCCTTCCGCCGGCGGCGTCAGGATGACACCTTGTTCCGCAGACCGATTACCGCTGACCGTTGACCGTTGACGCTGACCGATGACCGATGACCGATGACCGCAGACCGTTGACCGCTGACCGTTGCCCCGAAGAGTCCCCCGGAGCCAATTCGAGTAACCCTCTGGATTTTGCCGTCGTCCATCGTCTACATTTTCCGCCCGTTGTCTGGCCACTGTGCCAACTTCAGATACAAGTATTCGTCGCCATGCGACACTTCACCACGCCGGGAGCGTGTACCATGTTCAATACACATCTGCCTCTCAAGACTCGTCTGGTCGGCTGAACGCCGCCGGAAGCCACGGTTGCTCCCTTTAGGGTCTCGCTGATTCCCAGCACACCCCTTCCCCCGACACCGGCACTTCGCCGGGATCGCCATTGAGTTTCCAGGATTTCCCGCGGCACGGAGCCCTCTCTCACGATGCCTCGCCGCACATCTCTGTACGGCGGTGAGCTATACCCTGGACTTGCAAAACTTGATGGAACGATGCAACAGATACAGACTGCTGAACAACTTCAGAATGGTCGCTACCGCACCACCTGGCTGATCGCCTGGCCCGTGGTGGTCGGGATGATCTCGCAAACCCTCGTCGGCGTGGTTGACACCGCGATGGTCGGACGGATCGGTGCGTCCGCACTGGCCGCGACCGGACTCGGTGGTGTCGTCTCGTGGATGGTGATGGGCGGTATCGGCGCGCTGCACATCGGCGTGCAGGCGATTGTCTCACGACGCTACGGCGAGAAGAACCTGCTCTATGCCGGCCGTGCACTGGACAACGCGCTGCTGATCGCGCTGGTGCTCGGCACGATCATGACCGTGGTCGCGCAATTTGCGCTGCGGACTGTGTTTCCGCTGTTCACGAATGACGCCGCCGTGGTCGAGATGGGCCGGGAGTATGTCTTCTACCGTCTCTTTGCACTGCTGCCCTACCTGATCATCATGGCGCATCGCGGGTTCTTTGACGGCATCGGACGGACCGAATTCTCCATGCGTGCGATGCTCACCGTGAACGGGTTCAACGTGCTGTTCAACTACCTGTTCATCTTCGGCAACTTCGGCTTCCCGGAAATGGGAGCCGCCGGAGCGGGACTGGCGAGCACCATCGGCACGCTGATCGGCATGGCCGCGTTCATCAGCACCGGCACGCTCTTCAAGCGGCGCGATGAGTTCAAGTATTATCAGCGCTCGAACATCAACCGCGAGGTGATGGGACGCATCCTCCGGTTGTCGCTGCCGTCCGGCGCACGTATCCTGCTGGCGATGCTCGGGTTCACGCTGTTCAGCACGATTGTCGCACGTATCGGCACGGCTGAGATGGCAGCGACCAATATCATCATCAACATCATGTCGATATCGTTCCTGCCCGGGGTCGGATTCGGCACCGCTGCCGCCACGTTGATGGGGCAGAAGCTGGGCGAGAAAAACCCGGATGCCGCGCAAACCTACGGGTGGACCGCAGCCCAGCTGGGGATGATGGTGATGGGCGTTGTCGGCCTGATGTTCATCGCGATCCCGGAACAGCTGCTGAGCCTGTTCACCACCGATGCGGACGTGATCCGGCTCGGACACATTCCGCTGCGGCTGATGGGCGTGATTCAGACCATCGACGCCATGGGCATCGTCTTCAGCGGCGCGTTCGAGGGAGTCGGGCTCAACCGGTATGTGATGCTGACCGAAATCAGCGTCAACTGGTTCGTCTTCCTGCCACTGGCATGGATCATGGCCTACCCGCTCGGCTTCGGGTTGGTCGGTGCCTGGGTCGCGATGCTTGTCTACATCGGCATGATTGCGCTCCTCTACACCCGCAAGTTTATCAGCGGCGACTGGAAGGACGTCGAGGTGTAAAAGGCAGGTACGAGGTATGAGGTTTGAGGCGGAGGGTGTTCCGTGTGTGCTCTGGGTACGTCCACGTCTCACGGCTTCGTACGTTTCTCGTCTGTGGTCCCTCGTCTCTCGTAAACCAACACGGGGACACTTTCTCCGAAAGTGTCCCCGTGTTTTTATCTCGTCGTTTAATGACGCCTGACGCATTCTTCTTCTTTTAATCTTTTACCTCCTTTGCATCAGCTGCGTCATTAGCTGTCTTTCTACTTCAACAGCGTCACTTTCTGCACCGCGCTCAGTTCGCCCGGAACCGCCGCCCGTACAAAATAGACACCACTCGCGAGGGTGGAACCATCAAACGTGTACCGGTGATTGCCCGCCTGAACCTGGCCGGAGATGAGTTTGGTCACCTGTTGCCCTTGCAGGTTGTAAACCGCAACCGTCAGCTCGCCGGATTCCGGAAGCGTGACACGGACCGTTGTCGCCGCGTTGAACGGATTCGGCATGACCGGCAGCAATGCAAACTCCTGCGGGAGATTCGAGTCCACGGCATCGGCCACCGTCTGACCAGCCTTCGCCTCGGACACGCCAGACGCAATCCAGTCCTCGTTGCTCAACGCACCGTCGCTAGCCGCCTGGCTGCCGTTCTTGACGAACGAATACTGATCCCAGACACGGCTCTGCTGTACGTTCAGCCCGATGTTGTGATACACCACGTACGTTCCCGCCGGGGCGCCCGCCGGAACCATCTGACTGAGATCATCCACCATCACCGAGAATCCAGCCGGCATGCTGAACGGTTGCGTCGCGAACGGGCCATACAGTTCTCCGTTCGGCGCGAGCACGCTGCGCCACGCCACCAGCCCGTTGAAGCTTTGCCCGCTGTTGTTCATCAGCTCGAGGTCATAACTGGTCATTCCACCGCCGGGCGGAATGTCGCCGGCGGAAGATGTGATCATCAGGTCAACACCAGCGGGACTGATCTCGATATCCATCGCGTCGGACGGTTGCAGCTGTGCAAGCCCCTGTTCGACATCCATCGTGCCACGCAAACGCAGGTTATCACCAACCGCAACGCCGTCGAGGTCAAGCCCGGCATCGGCCCAGATCTGAATTTCAGCGGGTCCGGACCCATCATCAAGCATGAACGAGTAGGATTCGCCCATCATCCCGACCGGGCTCGTCACTTCACCCGTCAACTCGCTCCATATTCCTTCCCGGGTTACTTCCGCGCTGAACATACTGGTAGAGCTGAGCCAGGGATCCGGCAGCTCATTCCCGGCGCTGGTCACCTCGGCAACGAAATCGGTGAACTGCGTGACACCCAGCACCTGGTCCACGCGGCCGATCACACTCACCGAATCGCCACGCAGCAACGGAATCGCCAATGGTTCCGGATCGAACAGCATCATTCCGGCATCGCCATCCTGGATGTACCCGTCGCAGAAATCCTCGTGTACGGTGTGTGTACCCTGGGTGACGATCCCAGTGCTTTTCACCCGGCTGCCGGTGTACAACTGCGGATTCGCCTGAATCTCGCTCACCGTCGCGTCCACCGCGAGCACAGCTTCGTCAACGTAGAACGTGCTCGGTCCGAACTGGAAGTTTGCGGTAAACTGCAGCGTGTAGCGAATCGTCACCGTTTCGTCATACACGAAGATTGGCACGTCAATCTTCTGCCAGTCCGGACTATCGACCGAATGCTCGCCAACATATGCACCAATCAGGTCGCCGTCCGCGTTAAACAGGTCCACGTTGACGCTGGCCATCGAACGAGTGGTGTTGTCCAGCACCCAGGCGGATGCTTCGTAGAACCCGCCCGGTCCGGGATTGGCCACCGTCTGGCTCATGGTATACGCCGTCTCAAACGCGTCCATGGTGACCTGCAATGAGGTGTCGCCGTGATGCATCACCTGCGAATTCGGCGTGTAGGATATGTTGCTGAAAATCTCAAAATTCCAGTGCTCCGGTCCGTCCGCACCGAACTCCTCGAACGACCAGTTGCGCAGGTCACGGGTCAACCTGTTGTCCAGTCCCGGAGATCCAAAATCGCCCATCGAGCCCGGCCACGGATACATGGATTCGTCCCAGCTGCTGCCGGTGGAATTGTCCAGGAACGGATCGCGCAACGCCATGGACGCACCGTCCGGCTCGGGAAATCCCGAGCCGCCGTCATACGCAACCATGTCCTGCAACGTCCCGAGATCGTCATACAGAATGATTTCGTCGGCATCATCGTCCAACGTCATGGATGTCATGTACTCATAGTCGAGCGAAACCCCACCGTTCATGCCGGGATCGGCATTCGTGCCGAGCAGGAAATAGCCATAACTCTGGATGGTGCCTGAGGAAATCGTGAAGGAATCGGTGCCGTCGTCACTGACTGACCAGCCGCTGAGGTCAACCTCATCGGCTCCCGTATTGTACAGCTCGAACCATTCGCCGTCGCTGTCGGCAACTGCGGAAGGATTCTGCATGATCTCATTGATCACCACGTCTGCGTGAGCAGACCCTGTCAGCAGAAACAACAGTGTCAGAGTGGAAAAAAGCAGTGCTTTCATCACAACGTCTCCCGTTCATCAGTTTTCCCCTGCTTGACTCCCCCGTTTCGTTGAGCTTTGCCCCGGAACGCCTCTCCGCAGGTGCAGACCGGAACTCGACTCGCCTGGATTCCCCCGTGCAATAGGCACATTGTCAATATGTACGACAGCGTTAGGAGTTCCTAAGGCTACCCGGTTCTTTTTGTCTCCGAGTGCAAACCCCTGTCAACAAAGGGCTGCGTTCATTATTCGTGTGCGTGGCGAACGATCCGTTGTCTCGATTTTCAGACAAAATCCGTCTCTTTATTGCTCTTTATCGCTGATCAGAGATCATGGGAGTATCAAGACAGACGAGGAATCATTCAGGAAACAGGCAGGACAGCGGGCAGGGCAGCGGGCAGGACAGCGGGCAGGGCAGCGGGCAGGACAACAAACAACGGGGACACTTTCTCCGAAAGTGTCCCCGCCGCTATCTAGTCATCCCTGTGAGAGGGATCAGATTCAACGATTACATCAGCTGGTCCGCACCGTCACTCGTCCCCTTTGATCACCACCAACGTATCCTGCGCGACGATCAGGTTCGGATACCGTCCCGCCTGAATCCGGAACTCGTACTGTCCATCCGGCGCGGGACCAGGAATGTCCTGCGAACCGGTCATCGGTTCGATCGCGAAGTACGGCGGCAGCGTCAGGCTCTGGAATCCGAGCGGGCCGATCACGTTGCCGTTCGGCATCTGAATCGACAGCCAGGCCGAGCCCATGGTCGTGAACCCTCGCGAACTCGCCAGCTCGAACGTGAACTCTACCTCGCCACCGTCCGACGGAATCCTGACCGGCTCTTCGTCCGCACTCACCTTGATCAGGAACAGCGGAACGTCGGTATCGAACGCGTAGTCAAACCCCTCACCAGTTTCCACTTTTTCACGGTACTCAGCCCACGCCGCCAGCTCATCGTAGAGGAAGTATTGCAGGAAAGGCAGGCTGAACTCGATTACCCGGTCGTGCTGTTCTTCTCGCGAGATTTCCGGGTCCGGGCAAGAGAATTCGCCAAGTTCGCAGGTGAAATTGTAGTTGCAGAACTGGCAGTGTGTCGCGCCGTCCAGGTTGATCAGGGCACGAGTTTCCGAGGCGAGCGCGCTGTACATCGGCAGCTGATGATCTTCCAGCGGGGTGACGCAATCGTTCCAGCCGGCCAGCAGCATCATCGGTACCTCCACCGACGCCGCCGCCTGAATCGCGGAGGGGCTGGTTTCCGCCGCCGCGAGGTTGATCACCACATCAATCTCCGGATTGTACGCCGCCGCCAACACACTCGCGCCGCCACCCATCGAATGGCCTATCACCGCGCTCTTCGTGCTGATCTTCTCATACCAGCCGGACTCCGGGTCCATGCTGCGTGCGTACATCTCGTCCACCAGGAACGCGAGATCCAGCCCGAACTGTTCATGATCCGGGAACAAGCCACTACGGCCGGTCGCCATCAACAGGATAAATCCCTCCGGCACCAGCTCTTCCCAGATGTAGCTGTAATCACTCCACGGGATCAGGTAACCGTGCCCGAATGCGATCGACGGGAAGCCCCCCTCCGGCGGAATCGCCACCGGAACGTTGTTTCCTGCTTCCGTCGCCGGGTAATACACCTCGACATCGACCGAGATGTCCCGCTCGGCGTCGTACCAGTCACGGGTGACATGGCCGACCTCATACGCTCCCGCCTGCGCTGCCAGAATCAGCACACACACCACTGCCACAACGGCCCAACCGTTCATCCGCATCGCCAGCCTCGTCTCGTTCATCCCAAACGGAAACCGCTCTGTTCATCCCCATCCGCAGCATGCAATATGCGAAAATTGCAACGCCATTCCCCAAAAATCCCGGACACGGGCTCACTCCGTTCCTCACGGAGCGCTCGGAACCGCGCTTCCTTCGACACGGTGCAACCTGCACATTGTCTGCTTGCAAACGACTAGCGAAATGGCATGACGCGATGATTCCGCTTTCGACCCACCACCTGAAGCGCCTGTTCCTGATTCCGGCACTGTTGCTGGCGATGCTCGCCACCGCTCTGCCCGCCCGGGCGGACAAATTGCTGCTGCCGATGGACCTGACCCAGACAAACCACCTGCGCGCGTACGGCGTCACCTACAACGCGATCAAGGCCGGCGCGGTCGCCGAGTGGCTGCTCAACTACCGCGGAGGGTCGTTCCTGATCGACTTCCACCCGGACATCGAACGCCTCTGCCGGTTGAAAGGTGTACGCTCGGAACGTGTCAGCGACAGCCAGGTCGCGTCCATCTACGCCGAGATTGACGAGTCGAACATGGAGGCCGTCCGGCTCGAAAAAGCGCCGGACATCGCTGTTTATCAACCGCCGGATGTGGAACCGTGGGATGACGCTGTCTCGATGGTGCTCGAGTATACCGAGATCCCGTTCGACAAGGTCTACGACACCGAAGTCCTCGCCGGTCAGCTGAGTGAATACGACTGGCTGCACCTGCACCACGAAGATTTTACCGGCCAATATGGCAAGTTCTGGGGAGTTTACCGCGGCGCGGACTGGTACATCGCCCGGCAACTGGCGCAGGAGGAACGTGCGGCACGGCTCGGATTCGGCAAAGTCAGCCAGATGAAGGCGGCGGTGGTCGCGAGTGTGCGGGAGTATGTTGACAAGGGCGGGTTCCTGTTCGCCATGTGTTCCGCCACCGACAGCTACGACATCGCCCAGGCGGCAATGGGTATCGACATCGTGCCCGCGCAGTTCGACGGCGACGCGCCCGACCTGAACGCGCAGGACAAACTGCACTTCAACAGCACCTTCGCGTTCCAGAACTTCCGGCTGTCGTTCGACCCGGCGGAGTACGAGTTCTCCACCATTGATGCCACCCCGACCACCGGCACCAGCTCACGCGGGGACGCCGGCGACTACTTCACCCTGTTCGAGTTCAGCGCGAAACACGATCCAGTCCCGACCATGCTCACCCAATGCCATACCAGCGTCGTCAAGGGCTTCATGGGCCAGACCACGGCGTTCTACGAGCAGTACATCAAGCCGGACGTGATCGTGATGGGACGTATCCAGGGCGCGGGCATCGCGAAGTACATCCACGGGAACAGCGGCGACGGCACGTGGACCTTCTACGGCGGCCATGACCCGGAAGACTACCGCCACCGTATCCAGGACCCGCCCACCGACCTGCGGCTGTATCCCAACAGCCCCGGCTACCGCCTGATCCTGAACAACATCCTGTTCCCCGCCGCGAAGAAGAAGGAACAGAAGACGTGACTTCAATTAGTATTGTCAGGTTCAGGTTTTGCCATATACTCTTTCAGGTAAAGGAGAGCTAGCTCAACCCGCAACCTAGTTTCAAAGGGGGGTAATAAATCATTTAGTATTCTCTCTTCAGTTTCTTTATCATAGTTTTTACACAATTTTGTCCCATAAGTGGTAATTGTTAGTACGGCAAACAAATGTTTTCCATCATTGTCAATGCTAATGTCTCTACAAAGTATTGATCCCTCTCCATCAAATTGCCGATCTTTTCTACTAGGCACATATTGAGATTTTTTCTCCCCCTCTGTTTTGTCAGGTAAGAATAGGGTACTGTGCTTCCCGTCAATTACTTGACGGGCTGTTGTATTTGGATTATGTACTATCTCGTCAACTGATAAGTCGCTCTCAATATTGATTGTGTATAAATAATTAAATTTGCCATGTTTATTCATTCTGAAAAGAATACTTAGTCCTATGTTGCTTTTCTGTATGCCAAAGAGTTCTGAGAAACAATGTTGTATTCCCTCTAAAATGCTTTGTATTTGTAACGTTGGCTGTGTAATGTTCCTGAATGGCTCTAAATTAGTTCTTCCAGTATTATCTTTTATATAGCTATAAAAACGGTGAAACTTCTTATCGCTCATACCTGTAATGCTTGACATTAACAATTGAAGAACTTTTTGTCCGTTGTACTTTACTTGTTCGTTGTGTCGATCGCCGTATGATTTTAAAAGGGCCAAAAGGTAATTAGCTCCAATTATCGAAAATGTTGACCATTTACCTAGTGAAGTTAGCTCGCGTTCTGGTGATAGAAGTTTGAGCGGTATTCCGAAAAAATTTATAATTAGTAGATAGTGAGTTGTTAAAGATATAAGAATTGCTGAGGCAATCCAGTGTTTAATTAAAAAATCGTACAAAGACCGCATAGTTTTTTTCTTCATCACTCTTTCTCCTCACCTACTTTGTCGCAATTTACTTCTATAATTGATGAGGAAATACTAAACGAGTGTATGACTATATTGTCCTTTGAGACTTCTCCAGCTTCATTGTTTTTGTTGTCGAAATCATATAAATATGATTTAGTAACTATATTGTTTTTTGATATTCCTCCTCTAATTTTATTTAAAAAAAAGAGTCTCACTAGGCTATTCGTCATAATGAATGCTTCTACTTTTTCGGCTACATGCTTTGCCATGATCGCCTCATATTCTATTAATCCTGTATTTGTTGAAAGAAATAATAGTAAAAAAAAACAGAAAATCAAAACCAATAACCTCAGCACTCTCTTGTTCAGCAGTGTCGCCCAATTTGATGAAATATACTCGGCAACTAGATGAGTAGTTAAAGTTCAAGAATCCGACCTGCGACTGTATCCCAACAGCCCCGACTACCGCCTGATACTGAACAACATCCTGTTCCCCGCCGCGAAGAAGAAGGAGCAGAAGACGTAAACAATAAACCCCGCGACGATTCGTGTGGCGGGGTTTTCTCAGCTCTTCAGCCAAACGATCAATACTGAATGGTCAACGTGACGGTTCCGGAGGTTCGTTCACCGCTCATCGTCGTCCAGATCACGCCGTCATCTTCGACGGTCTCTTCGTGCGTCGTGTGCCCGTCATCTCCGACAACTCGCATGCTGTCGTATCTGGTTTGTGACACCAGTTGACAGCTCCAAATCTGACCCGGCGTACCACGCAGCTGAACCGTCAACTGCCGCCGCGACTCGGACCAACTCACATCCTCCACCAGCACGGACGCCGATACCAGGTACGGTATCTCCGGCACGCCCCGCTCAAATTCCAGTGTGGACGGTGACCCGTACAACACCGCCGATCCGCACGGTTCCCCATCCCTGAGAATCCGCCGGAACGCCAGCGGTGCGTCGGGCAATGCGTCGCCGTGGACCGTCACCTCCACTGTCTGACCGTTCACTGTCAGCGGGAATGTGTGCGTCTCCCACTGCGACGGCCGCTCCGGCGTGATCCGCACGCCCCACGGGTCTTCGCGCACGCCCGCCAGTGAATACAAC
Source organism: bacterium (assembly GCA_020444425.1). GTDB lineage: Bacteria > Electryoneota > Electryoneia > Electryoneales > Electryoneaceae > BMS3BBIN04. The sequence goes on from JAHLLB010000005.1 coordinate 63,006, forward strand.
ACGTTCATGTACCAGCCGCCCATCCAGAGGAATGTCGGCTTGTCGAAGCTGCCATACTTCGGGGACTCGGGATCGGAGAAACGGTACTCGTAGAACGATGCCTGCCCGTTCGGGCTGTTACGGACACCGTCCAGCGTGAGGAATTTCTGCAACGACGCCAACGCGCCGTCCGCATCGCCGGCGTGCAGTTGCGCGAAGGCGTACCACGCGTTCCCGTGTGGCCAGACGCCGCCGTTGATGTAGGTGTACGCCGCCCCCGCCTCCGGGCCGTGGAAGTTGTACGCGTCTTCCAGCAGATGAAAGTCGGCCGGCATCACAATCCGCAGCCCGATCTCCGGGTCGACGAGCTCGCGTGTCGCCGTCGCAACCATCGTCTCCGCACGGTCCGGCGGCAACTGATCGAACCACGCCGCGACCAGCGACCCGGCGTACAGATGCGTGTCCAATGTGTCGCCGATGGTGTTCAACAGGTAGCCGTGCTCGTCCGACCACAGACGCTCGTTCAGGCTGTCCAGCAACTCATCCCGCACCACCTGCCACTCGTTCGGAACCAGTTCCGCATGCTCGAGTTTTGCCGCGATGAAGGCCGCGTCCTCCAGCGCCCGCGCGGTCAACGAGGTCAGGTACGCCCGCGCGCCGGGCACATTCCCGATGTCCCACCAGTCCGGGTAATTGCCATGAACGAGGCCGTCCTGTCCACGTTGCGACAGCGCTGCCGCGAGGCTGTGTTCCAGCTCCGGTAGCAAAGAGCTAACCGTTTCCGTGTCCCCGCTGTGCCGCAGGTACGCCGCGGCAAGTTGGATGAACCACAGGTGATTCCACGAGTTGTCGCCGCAGAATTCGGTGACATACTCGCCGTCTTTCCAGTAGTAGGCGTGCGCGAGGGTCGAGTCGGCACGGGTTAACGAGTGCAGGAAACGCAGATCCGCACGCACCGTCTCCGTGTCGAAGTAAACCGTCCCGAGATTGGTCAACAGCATGTCGTGCGTGAAGAAAAAGTTGTACTGCGCCGGGCAGGGCATCGGCACCAGCGACCCGTTCAGCCAGTGACGGTCCACCTGCATCACCGCCTTCGCCCAACGCTCGGTGTGGGTCAGCGAACGGTCCGGCTCGTACACGGTCGACCGGTCAGCGTACGCCATCACGTTCTGTTCATGCGCGCGCACGTCCTCACGCCACCCGTCCCGCACCCGGTAAAACGTCTCGTACGCCTCACGTAACCGGCAGGACGCGATCAGCAGCGTGACCTCACGCTGGCCCAACGCCGGAATCACCAGATCTGCGCTGAACTCGGCGCGTGCATGCGTTGACGCCGACCAGTCTGGCTGTTCCTCTTCCTTTAATCCATCCACCAGCAACAACACACTTGCGGAATCGGTGTCGGCGTAAGGATAATCCAGCTGCAATGCGTGTTGAGTGTCCCAATGGACAAGCTGCGCCGGCTGGCGTTCGGTGTACGTGTGGCAGGTGCGGAGCGTCGTGTTCAGCCGGGCGCCGAGTGTCAGTGCGACCGGCTCGGCGTCTGGATTCTCAAGCGAGAAGGTCACTGCCATCAGCGGTAACGTCTGCCCGAACTCGTACGTGATCGACTGTTTCAGGGTAATAAACTGGCTGAAGGTTGCACGGTAGGGTGTCCAGTCACAGTCCCACGGCACGTCGTTGAGCACGCTCATTCCGCCAACCGCTTCGCCGGTGTCGTTGTCACGATACTGCAGCAGCAGTTCGAGGGTGCGGGTGGTGTCGCGGGTCCAGTAATCCTGGCTTGGGTCGAGACTGTTGGCGACGGGCGTGTAGAAGCTGATGCGTGTCGGCGCCGGCTTGCGGCGGTGGAATTCCGCGCCCACATACGACCCACCAACCTCGACGATGTCATAGTCACCGTCGCTGGTCACCGTGATGGCTGGCCGGTTCGGAGTTTCCCCGGACCCGAATGACAAGCTGCTCAACAGGACCAGCAACCCGGTGATGACAGGCCGGTATCGTTTGTTCATGATTCATCCCCTTCGCGGTACTACCCCGTCAAAGGTACACCATTTTTGCCACGATCCAGCGTGTTCCTTGCGACAGGGCACTGTATCTTTGGGGAGCCTGATGAAGCAGCCTGAGGGGTCCATGTCCACCGTACCCGCATCCTATCCGCGCGCACTCAAGCCGCCAACCGGCGAGCTAGTCACGCTGACCGATAATCTCATCGACGCCGCGATCTTCGCGTCCCGGGAAAGCCCGCGTAAACGCATCATTCTGCCATTCCATGACGGTCCGGAGAACACGCTGCACCGCATGCTGAACGCTGTCCAGCCAAGCAGCTACATCCGCCCGCACCGGCACCTCGATCCGCCGAAGGATGAGGCCCTGGTGCTGCTGCGTGGAGCGCTGACCTTCTACACGTTCCACGAGGATGGGACCGTCAACGAAATCAGCCGGGTCAAGGCGGGGACGGCCTCGTTCGGGATTGACGTCAAGGCTGGAGTTTTCCACACCTTTGTCGCCACCGAACCGGATACCGTTGTCTTCGAGGTCAAGCCTGGCCCGTGGTCACCGGCGACCGACAAGGATTTTGCCACCTGGGCACCGGACGAAGGGGCGGAAGGGTGTGACGAGTTCATGGACCGGTTGCTGCGGATGGGGTAAGACTTGAGGTGGAATCGGGTGTGATACAAACGAAACCGGATCAGGGTGTGTGCCCTGATGAGCTGGCAGATCGGGTTGGGTGGATTGAGTTGTCTGGTAACTTGGGTGTCTGAAAGCGAACAACGGGGGACACTTTGTCCCCAAAGTGTCCCCGTTGTCTCAGGCCCGTGCCTGCTGCCAAGCGCGGATGAAAACCGGGCGGATGATCCCAGACATGAATGTCTGGGGCATGGTTACTGTGGGTACTTGAACGCAGGTCAATCCCGGACTGAAGTCCGAGTGCAGGTCAGCGCAGATGATCCCGACGAGCAAGCTCGTCGGGGCAAACACCTTAATTCTCCGCCGTCCGCAGCTTAGAGACGGTCGCCCGCAGCTCATTGTCTACACAAACCGCTTGACGCCCCAGACCGCGGCGAACAGCGCCGTCATCACCAGCACCACCGCCGGTCCGGGCGCGAGATCGATGTAATAGCTGGCGTACAGCCCGATCACACCACTCAACACCGCCGCGAGACTGCCAAAAATCATCATCCCACGGATACGGTTCGCAATGATGTATCCCGTCGCTGCCGGAGTGACCAGCAGCGCCGTCATCAACGCAATCCCCACAGCCTGCAACGAGGCGACAATCGTCACCGCGATCAGTCCGAGCAGCAGGGTATCGTAGCGTCTCACTGGCACATGCAGCACCCGCGCGTGCTCCGGATCGAACGAGATCAGCAGCAGCCGTTTGTAAAATACCGTCAGCAGCAGCAACACAATCACCGCCGCGACCAGCATTCGCACCAGGCTGTCATTCCCAACTGCGAGGATGTTGCCGAAGAGAAAATGTGTCAGGTCGGCGGAATAGCTTTCAGTGGTCGAAATCAGCACCACACCGAGCGCGAGCATGCCGGAGAAGGTGATGCCGATGGCGACGTCTTCCTTCAGCCGCACGTCGTGCCGGATCCACCCGATCAGCATCGTGCTGATCGCCGCCGCCAGCAACGCCCACCAGAACAGGCTGTCCTTTTCCGCAAAACCGAGCAGGTAGCCGACCGCAACCCCGGGCAGGATCGCATGCGCCAGCGCGTCGCCATAAAATGACATCCCGCGCAGCACGACGAAGCTCCCGATGATGGCGTTCAACACGCCGACAATCGTCACCACCGCCAGCGCGCGCAGCATGAACGGATACCCAAGTGGGTCAAGCAGGAAGTCCATTAATGCCGTCCGCCGCAGCAGGTGTCCGAAACCAGCACCGAACCCTGGTCTGTGGTCACGACATGCAGGTGGCTGCCGTAGGTGCGCGTCAGGTTCTCCGTGCTGAAAATGTCCTCCGGCGTGCCATCCGCGATCAACCGCCGGTTCAGCAACAATGCACGCGGGAAACGTTCGGTGGCGAGATTGAGGTCATGCAACGCGACCAGCACCGGAATCCGCCGCTCGCGCAACGTGTCCAGCACCGCGAAAACATCTTCCCGCGACGGCTGGTCCAATCCGACCAGCGGCTCATCCATCAACAAGACATCCGCCTTGATCGCGATCGCGCGTGCGATCAACACACGTTGCTGCTGGCCGCCGGAGAGTTCGTTGATCCGGCGCTTGCTCAGGTCGCTGAGATGTACCAGCTCAAGCGCGTCGGATGCGGCCTGCTTCGCTTCGCGTTTCGGCAGCTTCAGTTCGAGGCCGAGGGTGACGGCGTCCAGCACCGTCAGCGGAAAACCCCAGTCGAGGGAGGGTTTCTGCGGCAGGAAAGCGATGCGTAGTGGGGTTCCGTTCACGGGATGCAACGAAAGCCAACCGGCCTGCAATGCTTTCAGGCCGGTTAATGCGTTGAACAGGGTGCTTTTTCCGGCGCCGTTGGGACCGACTACCGCGATACGTTCCCCCTCATGCACCGCAAAGCTGATGTCTTCAAGCGCGACAGCGTCCCGGTAAACGACTCGCAGCCCGGCCGCTTCAATCAACAACCGCTCACTCACCGCTGTATCGCTCCAGGTCGAGTGGGATCAGATGTGTGGACACGGCGCGGCTTCAGCCCCTCAATCATCTGTTCGAGGTTGTACTCCATGTAATCGATGTACGTCGTCGCGCGGGAGCCTTCCGACGCCAGCCCGCCCGAATACAGCCGCCGTACTTCGATCCGCAGATCGTTCGCGATCTGCTGCGCCACCGACTCATCAATCGGCGAACCCGTGAAGATTGTCGGCACCTTCATCCGGCGGATCAACTCCTCCAGACGCGTCATCTGCTTCAAGGACGGCGAGGACGCCATGTTCGCGTTCGGCATGATCGTGCCGACCTGCGTGAATCCGTAACGGTCGGCAAAATACCCGAGGAACAAGTGGTCGGTGATCAGGTGACGTGACAACGGCGGGATCTCTTCCACCAGCCGCAGCATCCGCCCATCGAGATCGAGCAGCTTTGTTTTGAACCACTGCGCGTTGGTGCCGTACGCATCCGCGTTGGCCGGGTCATGCTTGCCCAACGCTTCCTGGATGTTTGCCGTCCACACGATCACGTTGTGCGGATTGGTCCAAACATGCGGATCGCCAACGGTCGGCAACACCGGGTCCGGTTCAATCTGATGTCCGGAAGTGTCCGAATAAAACTGGCCGCGAATCTCATCCTGCGCCAGACGGTGATAGTTGGACATCTCCTGGAAATGGCGCGCGCGAATACCATTGGAAACCGAAACCACATCCGCCGCCGTGCCCGACTGCTCAACCATGCCCTCGACAAAAGGTTCCAATCCGAGGCCGTTGATGAAGACAAGGTCAGCGTCGCTGACCGCACGCAGGTCGCTGGGGGTCAGCTCATACTCATGCGGGTCAGCTTCACCCGGAACCAGGATCGTCAGCTCGATCTTGTCCTTGCCGACTTCCTGCACAACATTGCCGACGATGGTCGTGGTCGCGACCACGCGCAACGACCGGCCAAGGTTGATATCTTCAGCCTTCTTCTTCCGCTGGCAACCCAACGGAAGCAGCAACACGAGCACGAGCAGTATCAGGATCCACCGCTCAGTCCGCATGTTTCCTCCTTGCATTCCAGATCATCAATACCCCCGCGAGGGCTAAAAAGATAGAATAAAACGAACCGCGGCTAAGATCGAGGATCAGAGAGGCATCCGGCTCCCGGAATTGTTCGCCCACGATCCGGACGATTCCATACAACACCAGGAACTCACCGCCGAGTTGACCCGGATGTTCCCGGATCACGTTCGATTTCCACGCGCGCAGCTGCGTGTACACCAGGCACAGCAACCCCTCCAGCGCTGCTTCGTACAACTGGGATGGATGCCTAGGCGGAATCTGGCTTACCGGTGTCCCCGGCGCGGCGGACTCCGGGAAGATCACCGCCCACGATACGTACGAGATTCGGCCCCATAACTCGCCGTTGATGAAATTCGCGATCCGGCCAAGCATCAACCCCGGCGGCGTCATCACCGCCATCATGTCCGCCAGCCGCCAGAAGTTGATCTTGTACCGTTTCGCCACCCAGATCCCGGCGAGGACAACACCGGCAAACCCGCCGTGACTCGCCATCCCGCCACGCCAGACCTCGACAATCGTCCACGGTTCACGCAGAAACTGCGGTAGATCGTAGAGCAACATGAAGCCCAGCCGTCCACCGAGCAACGCGCCGAGCACGAGGAATAGCATCGCGTCCGCTTCCTGGTTTTTCGTCAACGGCGACAGTCCCGCACGCCGAAACCGGCCGAACAACCAGAACGCGAACAGGAACGCGAGCACATACGCCAGCCCGTAGTACCGCAATCCGATGTCCCCGCCGAAATGAATCAGGAACGGATCGAGATCATGTACCCAGTACTCGGTTGTCGCTGTGTCCACCCTTCGCTCCCGATCAGAATACCCAAAAGCCCCCGGAGTATAGCACCCCCACCCCCGCAGGCCAAGAGTGCCCGCCGTCAACACGCCGGAGCGAGGGCCGGATTCTGAGTGCAATCCGTGCAGTCCGGACCTGATTTGTGCAGCCGTCAGCCCCGTTACGAACGCATTCAGCCGGCAGGTGTCCGCACTCGCATCATCAGGATCAAGCTGAACCGTAAGTAGAATCAAAACTTATCGTTGATTGTACAGGAGAGACGAACTGCGGCGCGATTTTTGCAGTATCTTTTCACATGCCAGGGTCACATTCCGCCGGGGGGATACCTGTGAAACACACAGCACGGTTCGTTGTCGCGATCTGTTTCTTTCTCACGGTTGCCACCTACTCACACGCTCAACCGCCGGAACCGGTGCTGCTGCAAACCTGGGACGGGTTCAGCGTCAGCGAATTCACCATCGCGGACGGCTACGCCTGGGGCCTCGGCGGAGCGTACCAAGACCCGGAACTTTACCGGCTGGATCTGACCGGCGACGGTGACGGCGAGTTCGTGCTCGATCTGCCCGCACGATGCACCGGCCTCGACGCCGAAAACGGCCTGCTGATCCTCACCGCCGGGTGGGAGGGACTGTACCTGATCGACATCAGCGATCCGCTCAATCCCGTCTGGCTGTCAACATTTCACATGCCAGGCGAACCGCAGGATGTCGTCATCCGGGACGGCATCGCGTACGTCGCCTGTAGCTATTCCGGGCTGGTCACCGTGGATGTGACGAATTCCGCGTTGCCGGAGATTACCCAGTACTACATGGCGGGCGAAGCCGATCCGCTCGATCAGGTCGCGATCCATGATGACGTCCTTGTCGCAACCGCACGTAGCTATGGATTTATCTCCTTCTCAGTGACCGATCCGACCCATCCCGCGCCGTTGGATACGTTGCTTGCGAATCACGGGTCAGATTCCGGCCTGTCCAACCTGAACCTGTCCGCCGATCGACTCAGCCAGCCCTATGTTGTCTGGGGAGACGATGGCTGGAACTTCTACACCGGGTTCCTTTTGCAAATTGCCACCCTTCAAGATGGTTATTTCGGCGAATTGGCGGAGCATGACTTCGGCTCTACCACAGGCGGCGGGTCGGCCAGCGCCGCATTGCAGGGACAAACCCTTGTCGCCAGCATGTTCAACGATACCGGTGTCTACGACATCACCGATCCCGCCGACCTCGATCCGTATTACTTCTACCCCGATTCAACACTCGGGTACATGCTCATTGAAGGTGATTTTCTGTACGCCCGGAGCGGTACCGGCATGAACCTGTTTTCCCTCAACGGTCCACTCGCCCGGCCCGGGTGGCCTGCCCATCCCGACCCGGCGCTTCGTTCGCACAGTACCACGCAGAGTCCGGCCCGAGTGGCCACCGATCACTCTCTGGAGAAACGGTCAACCGGTCGTGTGATGGATACCGAGGATTGGGACATTACCGAGCTGAACTCATTGCAGCTCGATCCGGATTTCGGCGTCGATGATATGTTGTATCACAACGGCGCGTTGTATCTCATCGCCCATGCTGGACAGTATCTCGAGCAGATCCGGGTCGTAGATGCCCGAAATCCCTATCACTTGCAAGATGCCGGCTCAGTCCCCGCATTGAGCGGGACCAACTATGACATGACGATCACCGGCGACACGATGATCGTCGCTGTCAGTGCCGGGTTGAAACTGTTTGATCTCAGCGATCCGGTGGATCCAACCTACATGGACCTGATCGCGTTGGATGACACGCTGGATCATATCGCAGCCCACGGAAACCGGGTCTTCGGCTACAACGACACTCGTCTACTCAGCCTGGACATCTCCGATCCGGACAACCCTATCCAGGTTGATGCGCTGCATACCGGGCCCTTCGAACGAGCGGCGGTTTCCCCGGATGGCCACTGGCTGCTGCTGGCATCCACGTACAGTTACGCGGATCGTCCCTACGATTTCCAGGTGTTCGGACGCGCGGAGCTGTTCGCCCTCGGTTGGATTGGTGACAGACCGTACAAAGTGAAGCAATGGGAAAACGGCGATGGCGACTACTACACTATCAAACGGATTGGTTTAACCAACACGCAACTGCAGACCAGCTATTCCCTCAGCAGTCCGGATGAATGGTGGGCGGGTGCGTCGCTGATCTGGGATTTCAGCGAGCCCTTCTACCCCTTTGTGCTCCTGAACGACTACCGAACCTTTGTTTCCGCGCCCAGCCGGGCGGCCTGGCACGAGGAGTACCTGCTGTACAGTATGGCCGGACTGGTGATCCATGATATCAGCGATCCGCAAAACCCCGAACTGTTGCTGCAGGACAGCACCGTAGTATCCAGAAACACCTGCCTCGACTGGCCGTTTTACTTCGCCACCAGCGGTTCGGTGCTGACGGCGTACCAGCTCGATTCGACGACTGTCGATGAACCGGATGATTCGTCACCCGGATCACTATCTGACTTCGCCATCCATTCGATCTACCCGAACCCGTTCAACCCGGAGGCGACGATCACCATCGACATGCCGGTAGCAGGCACGGCGAAGGTGACCGTCTATGACATCCTCGGACGAGAGATCCGCACGCTCACCAACCGGAGGTACGGAGCGGGCAGGCACGCTCTTGCTTTCAACGGAGCCAACCTGCCGAGCGGGTTGTACTTCGCGCGGCTCGACGTCGCAGATTTCACCGAAACACACAAGATGGTTATGTTGAAGTAGAGATTATATTACGACTTAACCCCCTCGACTACGAGTACGGTGGCTGGCCGAAAGGCCGACGCCACGGTTCCAGTATCCACTCGTTGTCTGACCTCACGCACGGCAGACCGAAACAGCGGTTCAGGCAGGACTTCTGACAGGGAGAAATAGCGCTGAACCCGTATTTCGATGGGGCTGTTCCGGCTGTATTTGCCTGCGTGAACAGGCGACCCAATTATCCCAAAAATATTAGATACGCTCAATAAATAAATCATTGTTATAAGTAAACTTCGAAGGCTCTCGGGGAGCCCGAAGAAGCGGATTTTTCCAAAAAAACCTCGGTGGCTGTTGTGAACGTGACGCCCCGCCGAGTACAATTCCAACGTTCCTCGCACTGCTCTCTCTGCACGGGCCGAAGTAAAGAGTTTGGGTCCGAGTTTGTGACGGCTTCTCGCACTGCCAACCAAGGCTGTTACAGACGATTCTGCTTACCATGTACGGGTTCCAGCACCAGCCTCTCGGACACGAGTGTATACAACATAATCGTGTTCACAGCCAGGTCTCCGTCCACCCTTGGACGAGCGAAAGGAGGTAGTGCGTTCGCCTTAGCAACGTTCCAATTCAGCTCACCTGCTGCAAATTGAGTTCGTGCTCCACGTGATGGAGATAACCACAAGGGGAAGGAACCATGAGAAAAGCTTTTCTGCTGCTGTTTGTCATGCTGTTGATAACCGCTATCGCCGGGGCGACAGACGTCCAGAAAGAGCAGGTCAATGCGGCGATTGAACGGTTCAACGCGGGCTATACACTATCTGCTGAAGAGTTCCACCTTCTGAAGTCGGTTGACTTCCAGTTCAACCAGGGACCGGTGATTGACTACGCCGGTGGCCCGGACGCATACGGCTACATTTTTGCAGACATCGATGAGCCGGACGGCCCGACCTACAACTGGTATGACATCTCGGCGACCGGTACCGACATCGCTCCGAACCTTTCGGACGACGATGTTGAAGGTCCGCTGCCGATCGGGTTCACCTTCAACTTCTACGGTGTTCCCTACACCAATTTTTACGTTCACTCCAACGGCGTCATCGGCTTCACCGGTGGCTTCACTGCTCCCTTCACCAACGCCGCCCTGCCGGGTACTTTCGGCGGTCCGGTCATTGCCTGGTGCTGGGATGACTTCAACGTAGCGAGCGGCGCGGCTGGCTCTGTTTACTACGAAACCATTCCGGATTTCGAACCGGGTGTGGACGCGTTGATCGTTTCCTACGTGGATTGCGCACACTACGGCACAGGTTCTGGCTTCATGTCTGGCCAGACCATTCTGCTCGAAGACGGTCGCATCATCACGCAGTACGACTACTTCGATGCCGCCTGGCCGGTCGATACGCAGACCATCGGTCTGCGGAACGCTGACGGCTCCATCTTCCTGCAGGCGGACTTCGACGGTACCCCGGCGAACTATCCGTACGATGACCTCGCCATCGAGTTCAGCATTATGGCTGGCGATGCCAACGTGATGGGCTACGTCACCGATTCTTCGACCAACGATCCAATCGCTGGTGCGATGGTTTCCATCGGTAACGGCATGGATGAAACCGACGCGACTGGTTACTACGAAATCTTTGACCAGTTCAGCGGTGACAACAACGTCATGATCTCTGCAAACGGCTACTTCACCTACATGGGTGCGGTCGTTCTGGATCCGGGCGACAACGATTACGACTTCCAGATGGATGCTCTGCCGCCGCCGGTGTCGGGTGACTACTTCACCGACTTCGAAGCGAACCAGGGTTTCTTTGATGGGACCGGTACCTGGGAATGGGGTACCCCGACGTCCTCTCCGAGTTGGGCCTATTCCGGCGACAACTGCTGGGCGACTGTCCTCGCGGGTAACTACAACGACAACGATGACGACTGGCTGACCTCGGTCACCTCGTTCGAGGCGAACGACGCAACCGCCATGCTGAGTTACTACCACTTCTACGATTACGAACAGAACTACGACGGCTACAACCTGCAGATTTCGTTCGATGGTGGTGACACTTGGGAAGTCAAGGATCCGATCGGTGGGTATCCGGATTCGGATGTTGTCGGATTGGACCAGGAACCTGGTTTCAACGGCACCACGGCGGATTGGGAATACGTCGAATACGACTTCAGCATGTACGAAGGTCAGCCGTTCTGGGTTGCCTTCCGTCACGGTACCGACAGCTCGGTCAACGGCTATTCTGGTGCGGCGATTGATGACTTCTTCTGGTATGCCGGTTACGAATACCAGGTGTTGATCACGCCGGTCCAGGGTACCACGGTTCCGGGCAGTGGCGGCATGATTGTCTACTCTGCGGAACTGATCAACAACGTCGGCGCGCCGATGCAGTTTGACGCGTGGACATGGGCGACTCTGCCGGACGGCAGCAATTACGGTCCGATCCAGCAGGTGCCGGTTGTGATCCAGCCGGGTTCAACCACGATCCCGCAGCTCGTGCTGCAGGTTCCGGGCATGGCCCCGACCGGTCTGTACACCTACCACGCCGCAATCGGTGACTTCCCGAACACCATCGTGTACGAAGACATCTTCTACTTCTGGAAGGTCGGCTTTGGTTCGATGGGTGGTCAGTGGGCGGACACCGATTGGTCGCTGGCCATGAATGGTCTCGCGAGCCCGACCGAACTTCCGCAGGAATACGAAGTGGCGTCGGTCTATCCGAACCCGTTCAACCCGACCGCGAACATCAACGTGGCGCTGCCGGAAGCGGCAGACCTGTCTGTCCGTGTCTACAACATCAACGGCCAGATGGTCGCTGAGTTGGCGAACGGTCAGTTCCAGGCTGGTCACCATAACCTCGTTCTGGATGGTTCGAGCCTGGCCAGTGGCCTGTACTTCGTGCAGACACAGGTTCCGGGACAGCTGAACAACGTCCAGAAGGTCACCCTGATGAAGTAGCACAAGGGGATACACCCGGCGTTCTGGCATACGCCGGGGTGTGGGGTGCGGGGACATCGATTTCGATGTCCCCGCTTTTTTTGTGCCAATGGAAAAGGGGACATCTCTAGTGAGGTGTCCCCGGTTGTTCTCAGGTTGGTGGTTGCTACGCCCGCACCGGCATCCCGAGCGTGCGCAACGCGTTGTCGACATCCGGCTTCGGTCCGCTCAACGTCAGCTGAATCACACCCTCATGCCACTGCTTGTTGCGCAGCTCAAGCGAACCGCCGATCTGGTCGAGCAGCTTCAGCTGGTCCGGCGTAACCTCGAGATCCACGTCGGATTTGCTGACGAACAGCCGTTCCTCAAGCACATCCCGCAGCTCCCAGATTCGCATGCCTTTCACCGCGGAAACAAACAGAGCCTCCGGATGGTTCTGCCGCGCCTTATCAACAATCGCCGGGTTGTCCACCTGGTCGATCTTGTTGAACACCAGCAGCGTCGGCTTTTCCTCGAGGCCAAGCTCCTTCAGCACCTTCTCGGTCTGCACGATCTGATCCTCGAACAACGGATGCGACAGGTCGGCGACGTGTACGATCACGTCCGCCGTCTGCGCTTCCTCGAGCGTTGACCGGAACGACGCGACCAGGTGATGCGGCAGCTTGCGGATGAACCCGACGGTGTCGATCAGCAGGAACTGCCGTCCGGACTCGGATCCTACCTGCCGCCACTTCGGGTCAAGTGTGGCAAACAAACGGTTTTCCACGAACGCGTCCTTCGTGCCGCTCAACGCGTTGAGCAGCGTCGACTTGCCGACATTCGTGTAGCCGACCAACGCCGCGGTGGGTGTCCCGCGACGGCTGCGGCGGCGGGTTTCACGCTGCTGGCCGATCTTTTCCAGCTTCTTCCGCAGCATGGTGATCCGCTGCGTGACGATCCGGCGGTCCACCTCGAGCTGCGTTTCACCCGGACCACGGAAGCCGATACCGCCCTGCTGCCCGGCGAGGTGAGACCACATCTTGGTCAGACGCGGCATGTAGTACTGCAGCTGCGCCAGCTCAACCTGCACTTTCGCTTCGGCGGTGCGCGCACGGCGGGCGAAAATGTCGAGGATCAACGCGCTGCGGTCAATCACTTTCAAACCCGTCTTCTGTTCGAGGTTCCGCACCTGAACCGGTGTCAAATCCTCGTCGAAGATGAGCAGGTTCGCGCCCTTGTTCTTCGCCTCATGCGTCAACTCGGACACCTTACCAGAGCCGAGATAGGTTGCCACGTTAGGCTTCATCCGCGGCTGAGTCATCCGGCCGACAACATCCGCGCCGGCGGTATCCGCGAGCGCCTCGAGCTCGTCGAGGTGATCTTCCACGACCCACACCGGCGTCGTTGGACCAACCACAGCCGCGAGCATCGCGGTTTCACGTCCTTCTCCCTCGGTCGGGAGAACCTGCATCGATTCAAGCGAATTCATAAGACAATCTCGGAATGTGATCTACGTGCAAGGTACAGCGTGACCAGGCAATGCCGAAGGCAGCAGCCCATCACGCGAAGAGGGAGGGGTCTCCCCGCTCGGGGTTCAAAGAAACCGGCTGTTGAACGAGGAGCGGATTAGATCATCGAAGGAACTCCAGTTGTGACGGGTTCTGCGCGTTATGATTCTGCCGCGCCCATCCCGCCGTCATTCCGAGTAAGCCAAGTATACGGCGAAGTTGACTGGCCACGCAACGTGTTTCTGATCCTGACGGGGGATACACGACAGGCACCGAAGGTGCCGTATCTGTATAGCTCCGGGTGTCAACCCGGAGACTGGTCATGGGTGAGGAGACGGCGGAGCGTGGCGCCGAAGGTGCCGTATCTGTATAGCTCCGGGTGATAACCCGGAGACTGGTCATGGGTGAGGAGACGGCGGAGCGTGGCGCCGAAGGTGCCGTATCTGTATAGCTCCGGGTGATAACCCGGAGAGGGGTCATGGGTGAGGAGACGGCGGAGCGTGGCACCGAAGGTGCCGTATCTGAATAGCTCCGGGTGTCAACCCGGAGAGCGGATGGCCTGTCTCACCCCACGCTGACTACCGCGTAGCAGCGGAACGTGCATAGCGTGTGGCTTCAGCCACACGAACGGGATCACCATTTTCTATTTGTTCGGAGCGTCCGGTAGGGACGCTACCCACCATCCTCAAGTGAGCGGCCAGCTTTGAAATACCACCCCTTCAGGGTGGGGGCGGCAGGAGGAGTGAAGGGGTGCCGTTCTCCGGGTTGACACCCGGAGCTATTGAGATGCCACCCCTTCGGGGTGGCGACGATGGCATGCCCACGACATTCATGTCGTGGATCATCCGAAGGTGGATGAACAACGATGCCTGGGAGCAAAAGTGCTACCGCGGATCAACGAAGGCGATTAATCGACACCAGAGTTCACGGGACGATGATCCCTGCTGGCGGAGCCATCAAGGGCACGCCCGTATTCGTGCTTCTCAAACTGGAACGAGTCTCCGATGATGTCAAGTTGGTCCGGATCGCCGAAGTGGACGGTGAAGGTGTACGTGCCCGCCGGAGCGGCGGGCGGGATGTACTGCTGGATTGTGTCGGCTTCGTAGACCTGGTCCGGTTGGAAGACACGCCGCATCGACCACACCGTGGACTCGTTGCCGCCGGGGAAGGTGACCGTTGACCAAAGACGCAGGTAGCGCGGATTCGCCATGTTGTTCAACAACGCGCCGTGGTAGGTGATGAAGCCACCGTTCGCGGGGACGTCCGTCTGCATGGCGTCCAGCCCGATTTCGATACGCCGGCTGATGTACGGGTTGACAAACCAGCGCACCTCCTGGTTCAGGATGTCCATGTCGCCGTCGCCGTCAATGTCGGCGGACGCGAGTTGCGTGTCCTGAGAAACGAACGCTTCGCCGTATTGGAAGCCCGTGAACGTAAGATTATCACCGGAGTTCACCAGGATCTGGTTGCCGTAGGCGACATCCGTGTCGCCGTCGTTGTCCACATCCAGCGGCGTCAGCGGCAGCGGCTCGAGTGGGTTGAACGTGTAAATCCGGTGTTCATCGAGATTTGTGCCGTCCACATTTTCCCACCAGACAACCCGGCGCCAGGTAAGATCCGTGTGATAGTCGGACGCGAGGATGTCGTAATCGCCGTCGTGGTCGAAATCGATCGCGACAGGTCGCATGAAGTGACGGTCGGGGTTGAATGTCAGCTGGAAGATGTCGTAGCTGGTATCCGGCTGTGCGATGTACAGGTTGAGCGGATCGCCGCCAGGCCCGTACGCGGCGAAATCGAGCAGACCGTCCCCGTTGAAATCGGCGAGGTTGGAAGCTTCGACATAGCGGTACGCGGAAGCATAAACGTCGGCGGAGAAGTTGCCCGCACCGTCGTTGAAATAGACCCACAATCCGGTGATTCCATCTGAAACGATGAAATCATTGTCGCCGTCGCCGTCGATGTCGCCAGCAGAGAGGGTGCGGCTCGGACCACCCTCGTTGAACTCGTGGATCACGTGCGCTTCGAACTCCCAATCGCCCAAGTTCTCGATCCAGCCGATGTGGGGACCTGAAAGAGTTGTGCCTGAATAGACCGCGTCAATCAACCCATCGTTGTTGAAATCCGCGAACGCCCCCTTTTGGATGTTCGTTGGCAAGGGATTGTCGTACTGTTGAACCGTCCAATCGCCGGGGAATGAGTTTGAAGTAACCTCAATCCAAGGCCCAACGCCGAAAAGATCCAAGTCGCTGTCGGCGTCAATGTCATTCAAGGTCCATGGCCCAGGGGGACCGCCAGGTAGGGGAACGTTTTCCCACAACTGCTGCGCAGTTGCCGGCGTGGCGAAGAGGAACAGCAGAAAAGTATAGAAGAAGGCGGATTTCATATAGTCTCCGGGTTGATCGATTCAGATCAAATATGCCAACAGACCGGCTGGCGCGGCAAGCCGGATACGAATTCAGACGACAATAAATCGCGTGCTACACTTTGTCGTGAGGATGGCAGAGGTTGTCTGGTTTGGGGACACCCTGGTCACAAGAGTGCGCGTCGCTCGCGAAGGCCCGGGCCACTCTGCCGACCATTGATTTCCAATTACCGGCAATCGCTTACCGTTCACCTGCGACCGGCACCGCATCCCGTTCCGGTGCGGACTGCTTTTTGTCACGCGCGACAAGCGTTTCCGCGATCAACGCCAGCAGCGCGATCAGCAGCAACCACGGCGTCATTTCGCGCCCGACCCGCGCCTGCGTTAACGCGTCCGCCAGCGTTTCGTCCTCCGGAATGCGCAACTCACTGCCCGGCCAGCCACTCTGCGACGCGCTGAGATCACTCTCGCTCACCGGCACATTCGCGGCCGCGAGGTTGACCGTCTTCTCATCGACCTGCAACTCGTACGATCCCGGCCAACGCGTGTCCGGTGTGATCCACACCTGCCGTCCACCACGGAACGCCGGTTCTGCGCTCAACCGCTGGTCCTGCGGAGCGATCACCTCGCCGGAGGATCGACCCGTGCCGTCCGGCACCGGCCACAGGATCGGATCGCCGCACGCAATCTCGCCTGCCTGCGGTTGCGCGCCCGCCAGCCACAGCACACCCTGCTGCAGCATCGGCGCGAACACACCGCTGACCGGCCAGTCAGTCCATTCGGTGTCCATCGCGGATGGTGTCAACCACACCCGCCCCGCGCTGTCCGTGCGTTCGAGCAGGAACGCCGTCCCGTCACTGAGCCGCACCAGCGCTTCGGTGCCCGATCCGCCGGTAACCGTGTACACCCGCGCAACGGACGGTTTGTCATACCGTCCTTCGCCTTCGAGCAGGCCGTTCAACGCCGGATGATCACGGTTCAACGTGTCCCATTCTCGCACCCCTCGCGCACCGCCTTCAACCAGCCCGCCGAAGCCGAATTCGGGCAGCACGGTTCGGCTCCACGCCGCGAGGTCGGCGTTCTCACCGAGCACCAGCCACAGCCCGCCGCCGCCGTCCGTGAACTGTTTCAGCCGCCGCGCGTCCGCCTGGGAGGGCGACACCGCGCCCGCATACACCACCGCGTCGTAGTTGTCCAGGCGCGCGACATTCCGCAACGGTCCGGGCCGAACGGTGACATCAAACACCGTGCTCTTGCCCTCGGGATTGAGCGCCAATTCAGCGTAACGCAACGCGCCGAAATCGTCCCCAACCAACAGGATCGACCGCTCGCCTGGCACCGTCAGCACAAAGTGATGCGTGTTGTCCGCCAGCAGGGCGTCGGTCAGGTCGAGCTCGATCCGCCCGACATGCTGCCCACTCTCCGGCACCCGGAACGAGTACGCCTGCTCCACCGCGCCGGACTCCGGCACCGTCAACTCGCCTTCCGCGACGACACGCCCGTCCAATGTGATCGTTACCAGCACCGGGATTGATTCGCGTCCGCCGAATTGCTGCACGCTGACGTTCATCGTGCCGGTCGCGCCGGGACGCAACATCACCTCACCCAGCCGCATCCCGGTGATCGCGAGGTTCGGGATGTCGTCCCCGGCCAGCGGCATGCGCCACAACGTGATGTCATCCGCCAGCTCCGGCAAGGAGTCCGGTGCAGCGCCCGCGAAATCTGAGAGGACGATGATTTCCTTCGAGGCCGCGTCCGATTCCTCCAGGTAGCGCGCCGCCCGGTGCAGCGCCGGTGCGAATGATGCCGCGCGGCCATCGGTCTCAAACTGACGCAGCCAGCGCGGCACCTCGCCATTTGCCTCTCGCGGGGCGATGTCACGGTCACCAGTTGCATCCGCCGTCACCAGTCCAACCTCACCCCCGGCACGCCAGATCGCCTGCGCGATCTCCGTCGCCCGATCCACCGGCACCTCTTCGCCGCGACGCGCACTCATGGACGCCGACTGGTCGGCAACGATCACCGTCGCGCTCGACCCGGCCCCAGCGAAACCCGCGGTCTGCAACGCCGGACGCAGAAACGCCAACGCCAGCGCGAGCACGGCCAGCGTGCGCAGAATCAGCAACAGGATTTGCTTCAAGCGGAGCTTGCGCATCCGTTTCGTCTGCAACCGGCGGAGAAATTCCAAAGACGAGAACGGTTGTTTTTTCAACCGCCGCCGTCCGAGCAGGTGGATGAGGATCGGTAACGCCGCGAGCGTCAATCCGATCCAGAACGCGGGTGCGAGAAAGGTCATGAGTGTGTGGTCGTCGTCATCGGTTATGCGTTGTAGTCACCTCAACGCATGCAAGTTCCCAAAGGTAGCCGCAAGAGAACACGTGTCAAGCAAAAGTTGATTCTCGACCTTAAGACCGCCCGGCTCCGAGCCATGGAGAATTTCTTCACGTTCGCTAACATTCTCGTGGCAACTCAGCGACAAAAAACCGTAGTTTAAGAAATTCTCAAAATTCGTGAAGTTGGGTTCGGCCGTTCGCTATGCACTGCATTCACCCCCACCCAGCTTGCTGTTTTCCGGAGGGAGAGGCATGTACAGAATTATCCTTACTCTGCTGATACTCCTGTGTTGCGTCGCGCTTGCGCCCGCACAGGAACGCACCGTTGTCATGCAGCACCAGCTGAATGTCGACCTGGTTGCGCACAGCCGGGACGTCGATACGTACGCCAACGGTAGCGCGGTGCAGCTCTATGTCCGCGACCTTACCGATACCGACCAGCGCGAACTCTGGGCGCTGAAGGTCGATGCGAACGGAAACCTGCTCTGGAACCGTCAGATCGCGACCACCGATTCCAGCTTGCGGATTGTCAGCTCACGTATTGTCGCTCTGCCGGACGGCGGCGCGGCGGTCGCGTGGTCGGTCAACGAAACCAGCGCGTGGGAAGTGGAACCGCACGGCATCCACGCCGCTCGTATCACCGCGATCGGCACCGTGCTCTGGACACGCTCCGGTGGGTATGGCCGGCCGGAACGTGAGAAGCTGGTCAACGACATCGCGCTGCTGAACAACTACGTGATCGGCATCTCGTTGTGGATGGAAGGCCCGGACGGCGACCCGGTGCACTACCTCGCCAAGCTGCGGTACAATGGTACGATCCTGAGTTTGACCACCATTGATGTGCCGTTGACGACGGTCGACGATGTCCAGCTGACCGGCAACGAACTGGTCTTTCTCGGCCTCGTTGGCACCACCCCGTCGATTTACAAGACAGATCATCAGGGCAACGTCATCTGGAACAGTACGCTGAACACGGGCCTGCTGCTGCACACCGTGTCACGCCGGCCGGACGGCGGCTTTTACGTCACTGCGAACATCGCGGGTGAGGACGGGATCCGTCTCGTCGCGTTGGATTCGATGGGTGCTGAGGAATGGCACACCGACTACCTGCCTGGCACGAACGGCATCACCGAAAGCGTCGTCCAGTCGCTGCACAATAACATGGCGTTTGTGCGCACCTATGACCGCTCTGTCGACCTGTTCAGTGCCAGTGGCGACAGGCTCTGGTCCGGACTCAACAACTGGTGGGTACACACCGAATACCTGCATCCGATCAAGTTGTATACCAACGGCGACGTGCTGCTCGGACAGGAAGAGAACTACACCACAGTCTCCCTGATCCGGCTCAGCAACCAGTAAAAACACAACCCTCGCTCCTTCGGGAGCGGTTGGACCGATACCCCCGGCGCGTGACCCCCCGGGGGTATCACCAGTTTTGCATCCCGCGTCCCCCGGAAACCGCCTCCTGTCGTACAAAGTTGATGGAGCACAGGGTACACTTCGGCTACGTACGGCGCGCAAAATCGACACCCGATCCACGTTGGACAGTCAGAACGCGGGCAATACCCTCGGGTGTCGCCCTTCAGGTATGCCGTGCCAGCCCTTTTCGGGCACCGTTCCTTGACAGTCGCAGAACCGATTCAGGCACCCCCGGTCTCGACAGAGACACGTTTTTTTGGGTTCGGTGATCTGGGTCACACAATACCGTCATCTCTCCGGAGTACTGTTGGGGGTGAGCGGGGCAGTCTTCGGCATTCCGAACATTTGCCCCACACTCTGCAACTGCCGGCGTGATGAAACGTTTAACCATCAGCCCGGATGCGAACGATTCGCTCAAGTCGCACGCGTCCGAATCCCGGTGGACCATACCACCCGGATGAGTTGCAGGACCCGTGGCCGGTCGATGACCGGAGGAGGTGAGAGAAGGGCCACGGAACGCTCAAAATGAAGCGATGAGGTGGGAAGATGAAGCTTCGAAACGTGTTGTTTGCACTGCTAACCGGCCTGATTGCAGTTTCGGCCACCGCCATCCCAATCGAATTGTGGGAAGAAACCTACGCCACCGACGGGCACCAGGCGAAAGCCATGGACCTGGCGATCTTTGACAACGATGAAGCCGTGCACGCCGTCGCCATTGCCGGCGCTGGCATTACCGGCCCCAGTTTGCGTCTCGATCGCATTGACGGTGACGGCAACCTGATCTCCCAGACCACCGTCGCCACGGCGGATTCCGGGTTGATCATGAACGTTCGCCTGCTGCCGTTGCATGATGGCGGCGTGGTCGTCACCTACACCAAGAACTGGAAGCCGGAATGGTACGATACCACCGGCACGCCGCAGCATAACCTTTGCGTCGCGCGGGTCGCGGCGAACGGTGACATCCTTTGGAACGACGAAACCTTCGGCTTCAGCCGGATTGAAAAGCAGGTTCGTGAGGTGGGATTGCTCACCAACACGATCTATTTCGGCGGATGGTGGGGCGCAAGTTCGCAGTCCAATGGCGGCCGCACCGCGCACATCACCAGCTACGATCTCGACGGCAACCACCTCGGCACGGTGCTGGTGGACGAGCCGCAGGAGATCAGCCGTGTCGCCGACATTGAATTCACCGGGGACGCCCTGTTCATGACTGGTTCACTGGTCAACGGCGGCGAGTTCCTGACGCGGGTCAATTACGACGGCGAAATCGAGTGGTCGCTGCCGTCCGAAATGGACCTGATTACCGAAATGACGATCGGGTTTGATGGCTACATCTACCTGACCGGCATGAACAGCAACCAGAATTATCTCGTCGCCAGCGCGACGCAGGCCGGTTCGTACAACTGGCAACGGATCTTTGAAGAAGGCGTGCCGAACCCGCCGAGCCAGGCGATTCTGCAGATCCTCGACGGCCGATTGGTCGTGTGGAAAAACAACCTGCAGCTCGTGCTGATCAGCTCCGATGGCACCCGGTTGTTTGAGGGCGGCCAGTACGGCGAACCCGACGACTGGGACGGCAATGCGATTGCGATGTACGCGGACGGCGACCTGCTGCTCAGTTCGTCCGGCGTCGAGGACAGCGTGCTGCTGACCCGTGTCACCAACGGCACCAATGACGTCGGCGAAACCGGCAACGCGGCCCGTGTCACCGAGTTCGAGCTCGCACCGGCGCACCCGAACCCGTTCAACGCGATGACCACCCTGCAGCTCGCGGTTCCGTCCGCCGGGCAGGTGCACGTCAGCGTCATGGACATTCTCGGCCGCTCCGTGGACGCGTGGTCACTGAACGCACCGGCGGCAGGCACGTACGAGCTGTCGTGGTCGGCGAATGGATTCGCCAGCGGATTGTATTTCGTCCGCGCGGTGAGTTCGGCCGGCGCTGTTTCGATGCAGAAGATTGTGCTCGTGCGGTAACGGCTAAACGTTGGCGTAAGCCTCGTGGACGGAGTGACTTTCGCTCAACGTTCCGCGGCTGACGCCCGGCTCTGCAAGTAGAAAATCCGTGGGTGAAGCCACCCGCGCTTAACAAAACAAGCGGATGTTTGGATTCCGGATGCGTTATCTGATGACATGCCCAAGGTCAGATAACCGTGGACGGGGACACGAGGCAGGAATGTGTCCCCGTTTCATTTTTACACCAGTCTCTCGTCCCTCGTCTTTTGTCCCCCGGAACCGGTAGATCATCCCTGCTGGGGGAGCCATCAGGGGCACGAGATAGTGTAGAAGATCCCAGGTACCAACTGGCGTCGTACCCACTGATTTTCAGCTTACATGCCCACGACATTTATGTCGTGGCTTATCCACACTGGAACAATGTGTCATCCTGAACGAAGTGAAGGATATCCAGCTAATCTGAACTTGAATGGTGTGTCATCCTGAACGAAGTGAAGGATCTACAAATGATCCGCACGTGAAAGTCGCGTCATTCTGAACGAAGTGAAGAAGGTCGGGCTTAGTTAACCGTTATCAAAGCTGGAGATTCTTCATTCCACTTCGTTCCATTCAGAATGACACCCTATCACCTTACATCTTATATCGACCGCTGATCACCGACTGCAGATGGGTGCCCCGGGGCTTCAGCCTCGGGTCTCACATCGACAAGTGTAACCCATCAGGGGACATCTGTGGCACCTGCAGATGGTGGATCTGTGTGATACAGCCGGATCGATACCCACCATGGGGTTCGTGTGACGGCTGGTTCTGTGCCACAGTTGTCCCCCTGATGGATGTAGCCTGTCTTTATTCTGTCTCCAAATGCCCGACCAATGTCCGCAGCCGTCCCCGGCTCAGGCCCAGATACTTTGCCGTCGCGAGCTGGTTGCCGTCGAACTTGTCCAACGCTTTCCGCACAATCTCATAGGTCAACTCGTCCAGGTCGAGCCCGTTCGGCGGGAGCTGAACCATCCCCGGCTGCAACACCCCTGCGCCGCCATCCTCACCGACGCCGCCCTGCATTCGTTGATCCAGCTCAGCGAGGTGCGTCGAATCCAGCTCGACAGCGTTGTACAGCAACACCGCGTGTTCGATCAAGTTCCGCAACTGACGCACATTGCCCGGCCAGTTGTACTGCTCGAGCATGCGCACCGCTTCCCGGCTGATGAACCGGAAATCACGCTGCTTTTCGCGAGCGAATTCGGCGAGAAACAGCTGCGCCATCGGCGGAATCGACGCCCGCTGTTCCCGTATCGGCGGAATCTCGATCCGTCCGACCGCGAGCCGGTAGTAGAGGTCCGAGCGGAAGCCGCCGGCCTGCACCTGCTTTTCCAGGTCACGGTTGGTCGCGGCGATGACCCGAATGTCCAACGGGATCGCCGTCGTGCCGCCGACACGGTAGATCACCTTTTCCTGCAACGCGCGTAGAAGTTTCGCCTGCATCGGCATCGGGATTTCGCCGACTTCGTCGAGGAACAACGTGCCGCCGTTCGCGGCTTCCATCTTCCCGCTCGCGCCCTTGGGCAACGCACCGGTGAACGCGCCGCCGACATACCCGAACAGCTCGCTTTCGAACAAACTGTCGCTGATCGCGGCGCAATTGACCGTCACGAACGGCTTGCTCGTGTCGTCGCTGTCACCGTAATGCACCACCTTCGCCAGCACTTCTTTGCCAGTGCCGGTTTCGCCCTCGATCAGCACCGGAATGTTGCGGTCGTCGTTGTAGCGCAACGCTGTATCCACAATCGCGCGGAACTTGCGGCTGAACACACCGATCACGGTCTTGTCCGCAAGCACGACCGTCGAACGCATCGGCCGGTCGCCGTTCTCAGTGTCGGCCGCCGGAACATCGCCCGACACCTGAGCGGCACGCCGTTTCTTCCGCTTCAGGTCGTCATACTGCTTCGCCACCCGTTCGACCACCTGCAACAGGTCGGTGATCGGGATCGGCTTGGTCAGCATCTCGGTGGCACCTTCACGCAACGCACTCAGTGCCGTCTCAACATCCGCAAAGCCAGTAATCAGGACGACTTGCGTATCTTTCCCGTTCGGGTGCGCACGGATTTCATGCAGCAACTCGAGCCCATCCAGGCCCGGCATACGCACGTCCGAGATGACGATCGGAAACTGTTCCGACTCGAACTGTTTCTTCGCCTCGAGACCGTTGTCGCATTCGACAACCTCGCTCGCGGTGAACTCCGTCAGCACCCGTGCGAATACCGCACGGCTGATCTCGTCGTCGTCCACCAACAGGATTCTTTTCCGCAATTCGAGCATCGTCGCCCTGTGTCTCATGACAATGGATGGAGGGAAGGGGGGATGAACAAGCAGGCCCGTACTTCGTATCCGGGGACACTTTGGTGACAACGTGTCCCCGGATACGTCCGTGCCCGTGTCTTCCCATGCGTCTTGCCCGTGTTGGCTCGGCCAACGCGGGTCCGCCCCACTGCGTCAAATATACGGCGCGGAAATCCACAAAACGCGTGAGAGTGGTTGAAATCAACCACTCCCGGTCCAGGCCTACGTTTGGATGCCCACGACATTTATGTCGTGGCTCAGCTGAATGATCAATTCCGGATGCCCGTTGGCGCTTGGTGTGTCCAGATTCTTCGAACCTGCCCCCGTGATCCGCGCACGACCTCGCCAGCGGCGTCTATGTGATTCAGCTGCTCACCCCGGAAGGCCATCACGCCACACAGCGCGTGACCTTGGTGCGTTAGTGGGTCTTGCCCGTGTTGGCTTGGCCAACGCGGGACGGGATCTCTGAATTCATGCCCCAGACATTCATGTCTGGGATGCTCCGGCGTCAATTTGATGGGGATCTGACGAGTCCCGGACTGAAGTCCGAGGACGTGGCTTCTGTGGTTCATTGACCGGCAACGAATCCCGGGCTGAAGCCCGAGGGCATGAACCCGGTTGGGGTGGGTTGATTCGGTGTGAAAAAGAAGGGGACAGCCACGTTTCGCGTCACTGTCCCCCATCCATTTTCCCGCAGCCCGCAGTCCGCAGTCCGCAGTCCGCAGCCCGAGTGACATGGTGCCCGTGATTGTCCGTCACGTCTGTTTGTGACGGCTATCGCGGGTCAACCACCGCCTATTCCGCGAACACCTCGAACGTCTCCATGTCCGAACGCATCGGCATCTGACGCTTCTCATCGGCCGCCTGCTTCATGTCCCCGAACGCACGGCTGTGGCCTTTCATGTACGCGCCGCTATCAACCCACTGCTGGAAGTTCGCCTCGGTTTCCCAGAAGGAGAGCACGATGTATGGCTTCCCCGGCTGCTTCGGACGCAGGATCTTCACATCGACAAACCCCGGTTCCTTGTCCACTTCGCCCGCACGGGTCTTAAACATGTACTCGAACTTTTCCACATAGTCTTCCTGCACTGTGATCCGGTTCATCGCGCAAAACATGGCTATCTCCAAGTGATAACAATCAGTTCGGGTTGTGAAAGGAGGGACGAATTCATGAAGAATCACGCACGCACCCCCGTTATCCGCTATCCGCGTAAAAGGTAGGGATGCCTAACACATCGAGTCAACGAACGCGGGAGCTGCGGGGCTCAAAAACGAACGTGTTCGTGCCGGGATTCGGCGGGCCGTCGTTCAAACCCCGTTGAGATTCGACAAGATCGCGGATTGTTGAGATATCGTTCACATGAAAGTGGTCCAGTATGTAATAGACGACCACGATATCCGCTGTCTATCACACCTGATGCGCGAGATTGTGCATGACCTGTCTTGCCAGACGCCTGCCTGCTGCCGTATCCTTTCCTGTCCTTACGTTCTGGAGTTCCATGCACCACATTTTGTTCATTTGCAAGGGTCCATCCGGCCGCAGTCAAATGGCGGCGGCCTTCGCGCGTCAACTCGCACCGGACAACGTCGAGATCCACGCCGCCAGCCTCGAGCCGGAGATGGTACACCCCGTCGCACGCAAGGTGATGGCGGAATCCGGTCTTGAAATTCCGGAATCCAGCCCGGCGATGCAGGAGCTGACCGCCACCAGCTTTGAGGCAGTGGTGACCGTGTGCGTGCGCCTGCAGGAACAAAATCCGCAATTCCCAGGCTCGCCGGCACGGATTCACTGGGG
Organism: bacterium; assembly: GCA_020444425.1. Classification (GTDB taxonomy): domain Bacteria; phylum Electryoneota; class Electryoneia; order Electryoneales; family Electryoneaceae; genus BMS3BBIN04. The sequence continues at coordinate 88,805 of JAHLLB010000005.1, forward strand.
CTTGAGCGATCCGCTGGTACTGGTGAAGGGAAACGGCAAAGAACTCACCGACCATTTTCGCCGGGTACGTGACGAAATCCGTGACCGGGTCCGCATCTTCTTCGAACAGGGCTACTTCGAGGCGATTGTCGAGCTGCAACTCAGCTACGGCAGGCTGCTGAACGCGATGACGGACGGTGTCATCGCCCACGACAAGCATCGCAAGATCTTCTTCTTCAACCACGCTGCCGAGGACATCACCGGCCTTTCCGCCGATGAAGCGCTCGGATCTGATTGCCACGCCATCATGCCGGGCCATTTCTGCGGCAAGGATTGCGAGGTCTGCATGAAGAATCCGAACATCGACGTGCGCGCCGACATTCCGATCGAGTATCGCCGCAAGAATGGCGAAATGCGCAGCCTGCGCATGTCGATCATGCCGATGATGGACGCTGAGGACCAACGCACCGGCGCACTGATCCTGCTCCGTGACATGACCGAGATGAATCTGTTGCGGACACGGCTGGAAGCCAGCCGTGGCTTCCAGGGTATCATCGGCCTGCACCCCTCGATGACCAAGATTTACGCCAACCTGCGCGAGGTGGCGAAGGTCAATGTGCCGATTCTCATTGAAGGTGAGAGCGGCACCGGCAAGGAATTGGTCGCTCAGGCGATCCACAAACTGAGCCCGCGCACGAACAAGCCGTTTGTTCCGGTCAACTGCGGCGCACTGCCCGAGGGTACACTGGAATCCGAACTGTTCGGGCATGTCAAGGGCGCATTCACCAGCGCCATCCGTGACAAGAAGGGACGGTTCGAGCTGGCGGACGGCGGCATCCTGTTCCTCGACGAAATTGGCGAAATCAGCCAGAAGCTGCAGGTGAAACTGCTGCGTGTGCTGCAGGAAAAGTCTTTTGAACGTGTCGGCGGGGAAGAGCCGGTCAATGTGGACGTGATGGTCATCTGCGCGACCAACCGCAACCTGAAACAACTCACCGACTCCGGCCAGTTCCGCCAGGACCTGTACTATCGCCTCGCGGTGGTACCGATCCGCATCCCGCCGCTGCGCGAACGCAAGACCGATATCCCCCTGCTGATTGAATACTTCATCGAGCAGTTTGCCAATGAGAACAACATGGCCGCCGATGGGATTTCCAGCAATTCATTGAACGCGCTGATGCAATACGCCTGGCCCGGGAATGTGCGTGAACTGTCCAATGCCATCCACTACGCGATGATCAAATCGCAAGGCGGTGAGATTCAGGAGCACCATCTGTCACCGGAAATATCCAGTAACTCTGTGAAACAGGGTGGACCGAAACGCGGACGCCGTCCCAAGCTGAACCCCGCCGAGGTGGAACAGGCACTGAAGGAAGCCGGCGGCAACAAAGCCAAAGCCGCGGATTCCCTCGGGGTTAGCCGCACAACCCTGTACCGCTACATCGAAGAATTAAAAGTGTAATGATTACAGTTCTGTCCAGAAAATCATTTCTGGACACATCGAGTGTTCAGAAAATCCTTCCGACCTGTTAATCCTCAGTAATACAGCGGTATTAGAGCCTACCCGCAGACTTCGTGTGTACGAAAATTCCGAGTGTTCAGGAATGAATGTCACGGAATTGTCATGAATTGTCACACCATTATTTCGTTTTCACACCCCCTAAGTTTGTTAAATCCAGCTTTATCAGTCGGTTAACAGTTAGGAGTGTCTTACTTTGTGAAAATGGCACACAATCTGCCAAGGGATGGGCAACTGGAATGGAGTCCGTTATGTCCGTCGAGAACCGCTACCTGCTGGAGATCCTGACCTTGAGTCAGCGGATGCTCGAAGTTGCGCACAAGGGAACTGAGGTTCGATCGGACACGGAAAGCGGTATCGTCTTTGGCACGTTGCACGATTACGCGATGCACTTGCGCAAACTTTCCCTGGAACAGATCAAGCGGCACCGTCAGATGGGATGGTTTGACGAAGACGACGAAAAAGCGCTGGATTTTTATCGCGGCACTTTGTGAATTCGAAAACAAGCAGTAGCGTTGAAGTTACTTCGGCGGTTCAGGGCCGCCAAACATTCAGGAGGAAGCCCCCAATGTTTCGTAACCTGTTAGTCATGATGCTTGCGATCATGCTGGCTTTTGTGCTCTTCGGCTGTGAAGGCGAAGAAGGCCCACAGGGTCCGGCGGGTCCGCAGGGTGAAGTGGGTGAAGATGGTGAAGACGGTGAAGACGGCAAGGATGCCACCACTGATCCGTACACGTTCATCGGTAACAACGGTGATGAATGCGCCCACTGCCATGGCGCGACCGTTGACGGCTGGATGGGCACCGCCCACCCGAACGCTTATGCTGATCTCGAAGCTGAAGACCAGGAAAACCCGTACTGCCTGCAGTGCCATGTGACCGGTGTTGACGAAATGGTCGCGTTCGGCGCCACCGAATTCCCGGGTGGCGAAGACATGTACGGCTACGACAACTATTTCGGCGTTGAAGGCGATTCCGCTGCCATGCGTCGTGCAGCCCTCGAAGGCGTGCAGTGCGAAGCCTGCCACGGCGCCCTCGGCCCGCTGGACGGCGTTGGTGCGCACCGCGCTGAAGTCGGCCTCTCGACCATCTGGGAAGATGTCGGCGGCGAAATTGAATTCGAATCCACCTGCATGCCGTGCCACGAGCGCCAGCTCGAAGAATGGCAGATGTCCGGCCATGCCAACGCCGGTGGCAACCTCGAAGGTTTCCGCGAAGAGCATTATGCCGGCGGTTCCTGCGCCCCGTGCCATACGGGCGAAGGTTTCATCGCGGCCAACGATCCGGCGCATGCTGACTACGACGGCCCGTACAGCTGGGTCGGTTGCCAGACTTGCCACGATCCGCACAATGCGAACAACCCGGGACAGCTGCGTAACGTCGATCCGGTCTACGTTGAATTCCATCCTGGCTACGATCCGGAAGAAGATGGCGAGATGGGGACGATGGACGGCTACTTCGCCGGCCAGACCTGCGCCCAGTGCCACCACGCGCGTCGTGACACCGACAACGTGTTGAACCAGATCGCGGAAGGCTACGGTCACTTCGGTCCACACAGCTCGCCGCAGATGGACATGTTCATCGGTTATGGCTGCTACGAAATCGATGGATACGAGTACGAGCGTGAAAACTCGCACCAGAACGTCCTGAGCAACGAAGAAGAAAACGGCTGCGTGGCCTGCCACATGGTCCGCTTCGAAGAGCTGCACGGTGAAGAAGCTGAGCACGTTTACCACCAGTTCGCTCCGGAAGGCGCGGCCTGCTATGGTTGCCACAGCCTCGATCCGGGTGACTTCGACAAGGGTGGCGTCCAGACCGACACCGAAGCCAAGATGAACGAGCTCGCGGCTGCCCTCGGCTACACGGACTACATGGACTTCGAAGCGAACTTCGACAGCCAGGCTGACGGCGTGACTGTGCCTGAGCGCGAAGCTGCCTACGCACTGGTGTTCGTCATCAGCGACGGTTCGCACGGCATCCACAACCCCAGCTACTCGATGGATCTGTTGCAGAACGCCATCGATCACCTGGCGGAATAATCGGCAGTAGCAGACTGGACGGTACCATGCCAGACACCGTCACCGTCTGTATCGGTTGACCATTACGGACGACCGCCGGCGCCCCCAACATCCGGCGCAGGCGGTTGTCTGCTTTCGAAGGTCAAGCTAACACGTTGCAATACATGGGCTTACTTCCTTTCCCAAATGGGAGGAACGCATGAACAGGAATTGGGGACGCTGGACAATCGTCACCCTGACAGCCGTCGCACTGCTTGCTGTCGCGGGCACCGCAACGGCTGACGATTTCCGGCTGAAAGGGTCCATCGGTGGCAGCGCCTACGGCTACCAGGATCCCGACAACCAGCACCACGTGTGGATGGTGCAGCAAACGAGCGCGTCGCTGTACAAGACGGGATCCCCGTGGTCCCTCCATTTCAGCGGCGGCTGGACCGGCGACAACGTCTATAAGGAAGGCGTGGAGGACGACGTCCTCCGCTTCACCCGCGGCTACCTGCGCTACGGCGATCTCGGATCACCGGTGCGCGCGAAGCTCGGCCGCTTCTTCCTCGTCCGTGGTCCGGCGATCGGTGTGCTGGACGGCATTGATGTCAACTACCGCTTCAAGCACGGCGTAAACGTTGCCCTCTTTGGTGGCCTCTGGGGCCCGATCACCCGGGAATTCGAATTCGAAGATCCGGATGAGTCGATGGCGTTCGGTGGTGAGGTCGGCTGGGTGGGACGTAACGTGCTCTGGGCACGCCAGACCCACATCGCACTCTCCTACGCGAACATCCAGCGTGACAAGGAAGAGCTGCGCAATCGGGTCGGCCTGCAGACCACGCACCGGTTCACCAATTCCATTACGTGGTACAACCTGTTCCGTTTCCGCACCGAGGGCACCCCGCTGCGGCGCTTCATCAGCCGCCTGCGCATGAACGGCGAGATCTGCTCGCGGATGCTGGAAGTCTCGGCGATTTCGGCTGAAGCGCCGGATGAAAGCTACTTTGCCGACTTCGATGAAACGACATTCTTCCGTGTCCGTGCCGCCGCCGACCGCTGGTTGGTCAAGGACATGTGGGGCTTGGGATTTGACGTCGCAGCCCTGATGACCGACGAGCCCGGCTACCGCATCGGACCGTACGCCAAATTCCCGTTCGGCCGCATCGGCTACCGGTTCTACGCCGGCGATCAACCGACTGCGAACGGCTTCTGGGCCCAGGCCAATTACATGATGCTCGACCAGCTCGAAGTGTACGGCTACGGTTCATTCGCCAGCTACGAATGGGAAGCGTTCGACAACACGAACGACGACGCAAGCGAAATCCTGTCGCTGTACGGCGGCGTCAACTACTACCCGGCTTTCTTGCACGGTGTGTCGATGAAACTCGAGTACCAGCACTTCCAGACACCGCAGTACGATCAGGACCGCCGGGCGATGATTGGCCTGCGCTGGGGATTTGACACCGCGGAGGTGACACGATGACGACGAAACACACCATCCGCATCGCTGCCCTGCTGATCGGGCTGCTGACCATTGCCTGGTTCGCCATCGGCGGGAACTACGGCCACCTGAACTTCAACCATCCGCTACACGTCGCGGACGCCGGAATGGCCTGTGAAGACTGTCACGCAGGCATCATGGACACGATGCTCGACGACATGATCCCGGTGCCGAACCACGACACCTGCGAGATGTGCCACGACGTTGACGACGATTGCGAAACCTGCCACGTCGGCGATCCGATGGCTGCGCCTGCGGTGTACGCCGGTACGAAGTACACAACCTTCGCGCACGGCAACCACGGTGATCTCGACTGCGTCGCTTGCCACGGTCCCGCCGAAGAGATGGAACCCGGCTACCCCACCAGCGAAAGCTGCCAGGGTTGTCACGAGGATCTCGAGGTAACACCCTCGACGCACCGTCTTGAAACCTGGGTGCACGATCATGGCATGGACGCGATGATGAGCGAGAACGATTGCGCCGCCTGCCACACCCAGAATACGTGCGACGACTGCCACCAGGGCGAAAATATCCTGGCGAACACCCCGCACCCGCCGGAGTGGCGCTTCACCCATTCGCTGGATACCATGTATGGCTCGGAATGCCTGTCCTGCCACGAAACCCGTGACGACTGCATCGCTTGCCACCGTGCGACCGTGCCGACGCCGCACCCGCTCGGGCCAACGTACGCCAACAACGCGGACGGCGGTGAACACGTTGATGAGGCCAGCGCCTTCCTGCTCGCCTGCCTCGCGTGCCACGATGTCGAAAACCAGGACCCGGTCTGCGCCCGGTGCCACCAGTAAAGGAGACGGACCATGCTGAAGAAACTTGATACACGCTGGCTCCTCCCGATCCTGGTACTGACCGTCGCCGGTCTGCTGACGGGCTGTGGGAGTGAAGTCGCGGATGACTGGGATCCAGCCTCGCCCGCCGAGGCACGGCACCCGTTTGGTGAAACCAGCCACGCATCGTACATGGTGGCCCAGGAGTACGATTTCGCCCAGTGTACCGAATGTCACGGTGACGAGCTGCGCGGGGTCGAACTCGGCGATCCGATGGACCCGGTGCGCGCATGCACCGAATGCCACAACACCAACAACCACTTCGTTTACTTCGACAATGCGTTCGAACACTCGCAGTGGATGAGTGAAAACGAATACATGATGGACGAGTGCTATACCTGCCATTCCGCGACCAGTCAAGCCGCAGATCAGCTGGACGTCGACTTCGGCGGAAGCTGCTCGTCCGAAGGCTGCCACGACAGCGAACTCGGTGCCCTGGCCTGCAACACCTGCCACGGTGACTTCGAGGGCAGCGCGTCCGTCATGATCGACTGGGCTCCCGAAAAGGGCGCACACATGACGCACCTTGCCGGCAGCGGCTGGCGCGCGGAGATGACCTGCGCCGACTGCCACAGGCAACCCACTCAGGCCGTCGCCAACGGTCACTACAACGATGACACACCGGGCATGGTCGAAATCCGTTTCGGCAGCACCGCACGGACTGGCGATTTTGATCCGGAGTGGAAAACGGACACCAGCACCTGCTCCAACGTCTACTGCCACGGGGGTGGTGAGGTTGACTGGCGGCTGCAGAACGTTGAGTTCACCTGCACCTCGTGCCATATGTATCCGCCGCCGGTCGAGCAGGGCCACCCGGATAACGATGATTGTGTCTCGTGCCACGGGGCTGTCGTCGGTGCGGACGGTGATGATGCTGATACGTTCGTCGAGATCTTGAACGAAGATCTGCACATCAATGGATCTGTCAACTTCAACGAGTAGTACAAGTAGAAACACGGAACTTGAGGAAACCACATTTCCTTCACTAAGGAGGCATAGATACATGCGAAAGATCCTGATCTTGCTCCTCGCCATCTTCGTGGTGGGAGCCTATAGCGCTGACGTGTTCGCGCAAGACCACGCGTTCATCGGTGCGAAAAAGTGTGGCATGTGCCACAAGGGCGAAAAGAAAGGCATGATCCTCGAGAAGTGGGAAGAAGGTCCGCACGCCAAGGCGTACGAAACCCTCGCCACCGATGAGGCGAAAGCCATCGCCACCGAAAAAGGCCTTGGCAACCCGCAGGAAGCGGCCGAATGTCTCAAGTGCCACGTCACCGGCCACGGCATGGACGCAAGCCTGACCGCCGATCTCGATATGGCCAACGGCATCTCCTGCGAAGCCTGCCACGGCGCTGGTGCCGACTACAAGTCGATGAAGATCATGAAAGATCGTGAAGCTTCCATCGCCGCAGGCATGGTCGCCGCGCCGAAAGAAGGTTGCGTGTCCTGCCATAACGAAGAGAGCCCGACCTACAAACCGTTCGTCCTGGAAGAGTACTGGGCGGAGATCGAACACGGTCTTCCCGAGGGCGAATAGTGAGTCGTTTTCCGTGTGAAACTGCCGTCAGTCCCCCAGACGGCGTGTCGGCCTGCAGCCGTGGAGCCCCCAAGGCTGCAGGCCACATTTCCACACGGTTTCTTGTCGTCAGAAGTTTGTGAAGATTTGCACGAGCGGGTGTCGGTGAAGCACCCGCTTCGTTGTTACAAACTTAGAGGTTCGGAGAGCTTAACAATCGGTATTGAGGAGGGTTCGTTATTATATTCACAATGGCTGGATTGATCGAACGGCAAGCGATACCACGAAATGCCGAATTCTGACGCCGGCCAGCCTGAGACCGATTGTTTCCATGCACAAACAACTTCGTGAGGAATACCTCACGCACTTAACGGACCCCACAGGGGTCCACGCGTTGAACGACACGACACGGCAAGACGGGGTTCTGTTCAACGTCTAACCTGGTGGAGATGGATTCAGATGCACGCGCAACCGCACACTCGTATCGGGTTCTTTCTGCTGATCTGGCTGCTGCCGGTTCTGCTGTTCGCGCAGGCGGCGGATGATTGCCTGATGTGTCACGCTGATACGGAACTGGAAGCGGAGGATGGTTCCATCGTCGGCGTTGACGAAGAATACTTCGGGGACAGTGTTCACGGTTTCTTCGATTGTGTCGATTGCCATGATCAACCCGGAGCGGACTGGGAAGACCTGCCGCACTTCAGCGTCTACCACCCGGTGGATTGCAGCATCTGCCACGAAGACGCCGCAGGCAGTTACGATGGCAGCTTCCACGGTCGTGCGCTCGCAGGTGGCGAAGCCGAGGCGCCAGAATGCTCGCAGTGTCACGGTTCTTCGCAGGATCCCCATCGGATTCAGTCTGTTGGTTCAGGTGTTGCGGAAAATGCATGCCGAGTCTGTCACCGCAAGGAAACTCAGGCGTACCGCGGATCAGTGCACCAGGTCGCACACGATCAGGGCAAACCAAGCCCGGGCTGCACCTCCTGCCACCCGACGCATGGCGCAGAGCTACCACCATCTGCTGGTGCGGTAAACAATCTCTGTCTTTCCTGCCACAAAGATGCAATGCGGTCGGTGATGATCGGCGGCCACCCGTTCGGAGAAACGGAACAGGGCGCGATCAACTGTGCATCGTGCCATGATGTACACGCGACACACATCCCGGAAGTTGACTCCGGCACATTGCAGGCTTGCGTCGAATGCCACCCGGGCTACGAATCCCAGTTCGCAGGATCGGTGCATGAAGAAATGCTCGAATCCGAAAAGATGAACTGTTTGTCATGCCACAAAACGCATCAGGTTGCGGATACTGAAGAAGAAACGGAATTCGGCTGCGGTCAGTGCCATGAAGACGCGGAAGCCGTCTATCGAACAAGTGCTCATCGAATGGCACGTCTGCACGGGGACGTTGTCGCCGCAGAATGCGCGGACTGCCACGGCGGCCACCATATTCTCCCGGCTTCCGATCCGGAAAGCCTGGTTCACCACGACAATATTCCAGGGATGTGCGGCGAATGTCATAGTGACAACACGGTGATCACATCTGACTACGTTCGTTTGCCCATCTCACTGCCCAGCTATGAACGATCCGTGCATGGCATGGGACTGCAGGCAGGCAAGCCCACGGCAGTTTGCACCGATTGTCATGGCAGCCATAACCTGCAATCAGCCAACGTTTCCACGAGTATGGTTGCGCGTCAGAATTTGACGCAGACTTGCGGACAATGCCATGAGGAAGAGGCGGCAATCTTTGGTGAATCGGTGCATGGCCGAGCGGTACAGCACGGCATCAAGGATTCTCCAGATTGCACTGGTTGCCATGAGGAACACCTGATTCTTCCGATCAGTGATCCCGATTCTCCAGTGAACCCGTCGAATATCAGTCATCACGCCTGCCGCGAATGCCACGAAGATCCAGAGTTGGCAGCACGCTACGGTCTTCCCACGGAAGTTGTGGAAAGCTATGAAGATAGCTATCACGGTTGGGCGCTTTCCCGTGGCGGCGGCATGGTCGCATCTTGCGAGGATTGCCACGGAACTCACAATATCAAAAGCATTCACGATCCGGATTCCCGGATCCATCCGGATAACGTAGTTGCCATGTGTGGCGAATGCCACGACCAGTCCAACCCGACTTTTGCAGCCAGCTACAGTCACATCTCCGCTCGCGGTGCGTGGGGCATCCACGACTACGCGCGGGTGATCTACATCATCCTGATCGCGATCGTGCTCGGCGGTATGGCGTTCCACAATGGTCTCATTCTGTTCAAGACCATCCGCCACCACAAGCGCCACCACGAAGCGCAGGAAGCCGTGTTACGCATGACGAAGAACGAAATCTGGCAGCATATCCTGCTCGCGTTCACCTTCATTGTGCTTGCGATTACCGGTTTTGCCCTGCGCTACCCGGACGCCTGGTGGGTCAACATCTTGACCAGCCTTGGGATGACGGAAACGGTCCGTGCCTTCACCCACCGCCTCATGGCCGGGATGATGATCGCCACGTCGTTCTACCACATCGCCTACCTCTGGTTCACCGCGCGTGGACGTGAACTGATGAAGGCGATGATCCCGCATCCGAAGGACGCCGGTCGTGCGCTCGGCACAATGCTTTACTACATGGGCTTGAAGACCAGGCAGCCAAACCACGGCATGTTCGACTACACGCAAAAAGCCGAGTACTGGGCCCTCGTCTGGGGAACGATTGTCATGGCTCTGACCGGCTTCATCCTGATGTATCCGGACCTGGTGACCGCGTTCCTGCCGGCATGGGTCATTCGAGTCAGTGAAACCATTCACTTCTACGAAGCGATTCTCGCTGTTGGTGCGATCATCATCTGGCACTTCTTCTTCACCATCTTCATCCCGCGTGAGTATCCGATGAGCTGGATCTGGATTACGGGAAGAATGCCGAAGCACGAGTGGGACCACCACCACAGCGATGAAACGAACGAACTGGGTCGTGAACCCAAGATCTTGCCCCCCACCGGCAAGTACGCCGACGGAGAGAAGGATGATCCGCTTCTTCCGCATTAAAAAATCAACCGCGCAGCGAGGGGTGATCTCATCTTTCGCTGTGGCGGCGTTCATGTTGACCTTCCTGCTGTTTTCAATAACAGCAGGAGCGTTTGCGCAGGACGACGAAACCTGCGAGATGTGTCATGATGACCCGGACATGTCCCGTATGGAACAGGGCATCCCGCAATCCCTGTACGCGAATTCGGCGATGATCGAAGAGTCGGTCCATGCCGGATTCGGTTGCATCGACTGCCACCAGTCGCTGGATGGTGTCGAGGATTGGCCGCACGAGCCGAACTTGCCGGGCGTTGACTGCTCGATGTGCCACGATGACGCGTTCGAAGAGTACATGGACGGGTTCTATCAGCACCTCGAGGCGCGCGGGTTCAGCAACATTCCCGGGTGTACGTCCTGCCACGGCAACCACGAGATCTCCGGTGAGGCCGACACACGCAAAGTCTGCGGTGTCTGCCACAATCAGGAGGTGAAGACGCTGGCGAAATCCGTCCACGGCACCACCACGGACGCCACCATCTCCTGTACATCGTGCCACGCCGCGCACACGAAGAACGAACAGGGTGACATGCTCGAAGCCGATTGGCGGCTTGAAGTGACCGACAAGTGCCTGAGCTGCCACCGGGACGATTCCGAAGGCTACCTCAAATCGGAACACTACACCGCTGTCAAGTCGGGCAGCGAAGAAGCTCCGATCTGCGTTGACTGCCATGGTTTCCACGACATCTATGCCGTCGATGACCGGCACTCACCGGTGCACGTCGACAACATGGATGCTACCTGCTCGCAGTGTCACGAGGGCAAGGAAGCCACTGTCCACCGCAAGAGCGGGGTCGATGCCCGCCTGATGACCTGCGCCGCCTGCCACACCGGCCACGAGACCCATTTCGAAGGTCAGGCCGGCGGACACTTCCAGGAAGAAGTCAGCCTGACCTGCAACCGCTGTCATGAGAAAGATGCACACACGGACGACAACCTCGCCCACGCGTCCATCATGGGCGGGGAAGAAGGCACAGAATTCTCGTGCCTGCAGTGCCACTCGTACCACTACGAGGACGCCACCGAAGCTCACAAGGCCGGCGGCGGCACCTTGAGCTGCGCCAGTTGCCACGAGGAAGAAAATGACCTCTGGGCACGTTCCGCGCACGGTGTCGCCTATCGCAAAGGCCACACCGAAGCACCGAACTGCGAAACCTGTCACGGTGACGGCCAGATCCAGAAAATTTCCGAAGAGTTTGACGGACAATCGATCATTTCGCTGTGTGCGTCCTGCCACGCCGACCGTGACATGATTCTCCGCTTCCAGCTCAACCCGAACGCCGTCAGTGGCTACCTCAACACCTACCACGGCAAGGCGTATTCGCTGGGCTATCAGGGCGAGGATTTCGCGACTTGCGTCTCGTGCCACGACAACCACCTGATCCTGCCGCGCGACAATCCGGAATCGTCCATCGCGCAGCAGCACATCATGGAAACCTGTGGCCGCTGCCATGACGATGTAAACAAGAACTTCGTCGCCCAACTACAGCACTACGATCCGATGGCGCACGAGGAACACCCGGTTCTTGACGTGATCCACGTGTTCATGGTCTGGTTGCTGCGGATCACGCTCACCGTCTTCGGCATTCACACCCTGCTCTGGCTGTGGCGAGCCGGCTGGGATGGCATCCGCCATGGCCGCAAGATCCGGGGACGCAAGGGACAGGTGCGGTACATGCGCTTCGGAGTGTTCGAACGCGTCCAGCACGGTATCGTGATCGTCAGCTTCCTGCTGCTCGCGATGACCGGCCTGCCGCTGAAGTATTCCTACACCGAAGCGTCCTACTGGATCGCGAACAACCTCGTCGATCTGCGCACCATGGCAATTCTGCACCGTATCGGCGCCGGCATGACCTTCACCTACTTCGCGCTGCACCTCGGCGGCCTGATGTACAAGCTCGTGCGCCGCAGGTTGACGCTGAAGAGCCTGCTCTGGGGTGTCGACAGTCTCGTGCCGCAACCGCGTGACATTAAGGACTTCTTCCAGCACATCGGTTTCTTCATCGGTGTCGCGGAACGGCCGACCTTCAACCGGTTTACCTACTGGGAGAAGTTCGACTATATGGCGGTGTTCTGGGGTGTCGCGGTGATCGGCGCGTCCGGCCTGACCCTGTGGTTCCCGGAATTCTTCACCAAATTCCTGCCGGGCTGGGCGATCAACGCTGCAATGATCATCCACTCCGAGGAGGCACTGCTCGCAACCGGCTTCATCTTTACCATACATTTCTTTAACGAGCACTTCCGTCCTGAGAACTTCCCGATGGATGAAGTCATTTTCACGGGACGTGTCAGCGAACACTACATGATGGAAGAGCGCAAGGAGTGGTATGACCGGATGAAGGCGGAGGGCAAGCTGGACACCATGCGTGTCAAGCCGATGGCCGTGATTCCGCGAATCCTGCTCTACACCTTCGGTTTCAGTGCCCTGGCGATCGGGCTTGCGCTGCTGGTTCTGATCGTGGTCGGAACATTCACTGGCTAGGGGACATGTACTGTACGGGTAACATGCATCGCTCAAGACACGGGTAACACGCACTGCTAATCAGATGTCCCGCTATCAACCAGGTTACTTTATACCCCCCTTGTGAGACACCCGGTGCCGCAAACACCGGGTGTCTTCGTCTCTCACCAGCAACAGACACCGCAATCAATCCACGAGAGGGAACCACCGTTTCCACCCCATTGTAAACCATCCGGGCACCGATAACCGGGCACCGTTCCCGCTTGACACGTCTCAACCCGGAGCGCTAGCTTTTTCCATGCACGCACCCACGCCGAACATCCACCACACGACCCGTTCCCGGCTGATACTGTCCGTGATCCTGCTGACGCTGCTGCTCGTCTCGGCATTGTACCCGGTTGACGCCATCGCTCAAGCAGCCGACGACCACTGGACCATCCATCTGCCACAGAACCAGCAGGCGACCGCGCCGGTACGAATCGTCGGCGCCACCGCATATGTGGATGCGCTGTCCTTCGCGGATGCCATTGGCGTCGACTACCATCGAGACGATCTCGGCCGCTACGTCTTCAGCTTCCCCGGCGCGCTGGCGATCTTTGCCCCGGAAGCGGCGTTCGCACGTCTGGACGGCATGACGTATCAGCTGCCTGCGTCACCGTTCAAAACCGATTCGCGCCTGTTCATTCCGGAGGCGACCTGGGTTGACTATGTCAACCGCTTCACGCCCGGTCTGATCGCGCTGCACCGCAGCCCCCGCGCGCTGAGCTTCACGCCGCCGGAATCCGACATCCTCGAGATCGAGGCTGACCCCATCACCGCGAAAACCGACAGTTCGCACATCCGGTTGTTGCTGACCCGTCCGCAACGCGCCTCCCTCGCCCTGATCGACAGCACGCACCTGGCCGTACGTCTGCCGGAAGCCAATCCAGGCGATTTCAGCTACGCGCCCGAGGAAAACAAACCGGGCTATTCCTGGGACGCTGAGCAATCCCGCTTGATCATCGAACTGCCGCGCGGATTGTACGCCGCCCGGTTCTCCGGACCCACCGACGATTGCCGCTACACGCTCACCCTGTCGTTCGTCGAGGAGGAAAACGGCACCCAGTGGGATGTCAAAACCGCCCTTGAAGCCGACAAACGCAAGTGGACCCTCGACACTGTCGTCATTGACGCCGGACACGGTGGCAAGGATCCCGGTGCCATCGGACATTCCGGCATTTACGAGAAGGATCTCGCCCTTGAGACCGCGCTGGCAGTGCGTGAGGTGATGCGCAAACGGCTGCCCGGCATCAAGGTCGTGATGACCCGCGACGACGACACGTTCATCCCGCTGTACGAACGCACACGCATCGCCAACCGTGCGAACGGCAAGCTGTTCGTCTCGATCCACTTCAATTCCGCCCGTGACCGCCGCGCGCATGGCCTCGAGACCTATTTTCTCGCCCCGGCACGGACCGAACGCGCGATGGAAATCGCCAAAGTCGAGAACGAAGTGATCCAGTACGAAGAACAACTGCACGACTACCCGGATCTGGGCGACGAAGCCTTCATCCTCCTCTCGATGGCACAGGCGCAATTCGGTAAGGAGAGCGAAGATCTGGCGTCCATGGTGCTGGACGGAATGCAGGATCGGACCGGCCAGAAAAGCCGCGGGGTTGATCAGGCGGGGTTCTATGTGCTGATGGGTGCGTCCATGCCGGCGATTCTCGTCGAGGGCGGTTTCCTTTCCAACGCCAACGAAGAGCGCCTTGTCCGCAGCAAGGAGTATCAGGCAAAGGTCGCCGAAAGCATTGTGGACGCGATCGAAGAGTTTGTCAGGAATCACGAGAATGACTCTTGAACCACGGAAAGACTATGAACCACGGAATACACGGAATAAACGGAAACCGACAACAGATTCGAACCGCGAAAGACGCGAAAAGAGCGAAATAAAACCTTAAAGACTCTACTTCTGGTTAAATACAAAAGCCAAACCCTACTTCCGGTAATAACACTACCCTAAAACCTGATTTTATTTGTACTATATTGGTATATGATATTTTAAAATCATTAATATTTTTTTATCATTATTCTTTAATCATTAGACTTTGATTTTTATCATCTTCTTTTGTCTTTATCCTTCCTTTCGCTTTTTTCGCGCATTTCGTGGTTATTCTTTGTCTTTTCTTCCGTTTATTCCGTGTCTTCCGTGGTTGAGAGGTAGGTTTTCTTCATCGCCAGCGCGCCACGGTCCATCGAGTCTGCCGCCTCGCTGATCACCCACGCCGGATACCCGGTCAGCGCTAAAGCCCGCGCGAAATGTTCCGCCACCGGCAGCCACGGATCGCCCGGCTTGCCGAACATCGGGTCAGCGTCCTCTTCCGAAATCAATTCACCATGGTCGCGATGCTTCTTCTCACCCTTGGGGGTAAACTCGATCGGAGAGATGTGGTAGTGCATCTCCTCCCACTGTTCCGGACGCAGGTTCGCTTTCAGGTGGTCCATCGCCACGATGTAATCTTCCGGCTTGGTGAACGTCCAGCCGTTGTCCGTTTCGAGTTCGCTCAGTTGACGGCAATGCAGGTGCCCGAAATCGACGCACGGCCGGCAGCTCGGCACCTCACGGCAGATCGTCAGAATCTCGTCCAGCGATCCCAGCGAATTCACCTTGCCCGCCGTCTCCGGGTAAATGTGAACACCGTCCGGCAGGTCATTCGCCACGAACTTCTGCATGTTCGTGATGAACCGGCCCAATGCGTTCTCGCGTCCACCGGCGGTTGTGCCCGGATGCAGCACAATCCGTGACGCACCCGCCAACGCCGCCAGCTCAGCCGTCTTCGCCAGGGACGCGAAACTGCGTTCGACGACATCATCCTTCACCGACGACAGCACGCAGTAATAGCTGGCGTGAATGCTGAAGTTGACGCCGAATTCTTCCGCCTTCTCCCGGTGCTGCTCGGCCACTTCCGGACGGGTCCGCGGGCCGTGCACCATCTGCAGCTCGAGGATGTCGAGCCCGATGTCATGCAGCCATTCTGCGGCGTTGACACGGTTCTTCTTGTACTTCTTCGTATCGAAAAACGACGTCGGAAATCCCGCCGGGCCAAACATTGCCGATTGTTTCATGAAATCCGATCCGCTGGGTTGTTCGTGGAAATCTAATCCACCGGGAAAATAGGCGTGGTTGCTGGACGAAAACAGAGAATATCTCCGAGGATGCAGCCGGAGTACAGACTCTTCAGGTCGCTGATCCGGTACACCCCACCCAGATCTGGCAGATTGACAGGAGGGTCTGGGAGCTGGAAATCGATGATGATTTTCTCGATATCCAGCATTTGATCAATGACTGCGACGGACTTTCGCCTACGCCGCCCGGCGCGAATCCGCCCGATTGCTGTGTTCCGGATCTTCCGCCGTTTCACGCGTCCAGCGGATCATGCGAGCGTTCCGCCCATTGGTGAACCAGTTGTACGCCCACTGGACAAACACGATCAGCCGGTTGCCGAATTGCACCATCAACATCAGGTGCACCAGCAGCCACGCCACCCAGCCGGGAAAGCCCCACAGTTGCATCCGGCCGAAGTCCGCGATGGCGGCCTTCTTGCCAATCGTCGCCATCGTTCCACGGTCACGGTACTCAAACTCCCGTACAGGTTTACCCTTCAACGTGCGCGAGATCCGTTTCCCGACATACTTCCCCTGCTGCATCGCGACCGCAGCGAGGCCGGGCAGCGGGTCGCCATGTTCATCCAGAGCCTGAGCAAGGTCGCCAATCACATACACATCCGGGTGTGTCACAACCTGCAGGGTGCGGTTGACTGGGATCCGGCCGGATTTGTCGCTGTCGACACCCAGTTGCTGCGCGAGCGTGCCGATGCCGGCGTCGGGTTTTACCCCACCGGCCCAGATCACCGACCGGCTGGCAATCCTGTGGTCCTGCTCATTCTTCGCATACCGGACACCCGTTTCGGTAATCTCGTTGACCATACTGCCGGTTAGCACCTCAACACCCAACCGGCGAAGCGAGGTCACCGCTTTCTCCGCCAACGGTTCTGTGTGCGCACCCAGCACACGGTCCATCCCTTCCAGCAGGATCACACGGCTGTCTGCGGGATCGATGTTGCGGAATTCGCCGGGCAGGGTCAGATGCGCCAGTTCACCAACCGCACCCGCCAACTCAACACCCGTTGGTCCGCCGCCGATGATGACAAAGGTCAACAATTCACGCCGTTTCGCGGGGTCGTCCTCCAGTTCGGCGGCTTCGAAGGCGGATAACACCCGCGAACGGATTTCGATCGCATCCTCGACCGACTTCAAGCCGGGTGCGTCCTGTTCCCAGCGATCATTCCCGAAGTAATTGTGCGCGGTGGCGCCAAGGGCGAGTACCAATGTGTCGTAGTCCAACACCTTATCTCCCATCCGCACCTGCTTCTTGTCCGCGAGGATGGTATTCAACTCGCCGTGCAGCACCTGAGTGTTCTTCTGCCGTCCGACCACGGTCCGCAGGGGAGAGGTGATGTCGCCCGGGTTCAGCATCCCGGTCGCCACCTGGTACAGCAGCGGTTGAAACAGGTGATAGTTCTTGCGGTCGATCAACACCACTTCAGCGTCCGCACGGCGCAACGCCTTGGCTGCGTGCAGTCCACCGAACCCACCGCCGACGATCACCACACGATGGTTGCTTCCGGTTCCCGCCGAATCGCGCGACTGTTGCATCCTTGATCCCTGTTGTGTTTGGGTGTCCGAACCATGCTACGTTTTTCACAAATGGTACGTCAGTCGCCCCGCACATGTTCCAACCTGTCGGACTCATTCGCCCCTCGGCGAGCATTCGTTCGCTGCGAGCTCTGGTACAACAAAACAGCCCGGGAACTGTTCCCCGGGCTGCGAATTGTTTTCATTGTGCGCGACTGGATCAGAGCGATTCAAGAATGCTGCTCAGTGTCTTCACGAACCCGGCTCGATCGGAAATCAGCGATTTGGCCGCGTCCACATCCTTCGCGCCAGCGGTCGCAAAGTCCGGCTTTCCACCACCACCGCCGCCGACCGTCTTCGCCACCGCGCCGACCAGCTTGCCGGCCATCAGGCCCTGCTTGATCAGGCCGGGAGTGACCACCGCAACGAACATGTAGGTCTTGTCCATCGTCGCGCCGACAATCCCGAAGCCGTCCTTATTCGCCTGGGTCAGCTTTTCGATAATCTTGTCACCCACCTGCTGCAGCCCGTTCTTGTCGGAAACCGCATCGGTATGCGCGAACACCGCGGTGATCGGCGCGCCCTTAAACTCGAGATCGTGACCCCAGTCGGTGAGCATGTCAACCGAACCCTGCAACGCCGCACGCTGCAGCCGTTCGATCTCCTTCTGCATCTCCTTCTGACGGTCGAGCAGCTTTGCGATCTTGTCCGCCGGATCGGATCCGCCGGAGCCGACCGTGCTGATCACACGATCGAGCGTGTCGCGTTCCTGCTGCATCCGTTCGTACGCTGCCGCACCGGCGGTGCATTCCACACGCCTCACACCCGCGCTTAAGCCGGTCTCGCTCTCGATCCGGAACAAGCCCGCTTCGCCGGTACGTGTCAGGTGCGTGCCGCCACACAGCTCCATCGAGAAGTTGTCGCCGCCATCGTCGTCCCCGACGGTGATCACACGGACAACGTCATCGTACTTCTCACCGAACAACGCCATCGCGCCCTTCGACTTGGCTTCATCGATGGGCATCTGGGCTGCCGTCACCGGGTAATCGCGACGGATCGCCTCGTTGACAATCGCCTCGGCACGAGCGAGCTGTTCCTCCGACGGTTTCTCGAAATGCGTGAAGTCGAACGTCATCTTTTCCGGCCCGACCGCCGACCCGGCCTGCGTTACATGCTCACCCAACACATCACGCAACGCCGCCTGCAACAGGTGTGTCGTCGTATGGTGCGGCAAGATGCGACCCCGGCGATCCTCATCGACATGAGCGGTCACCTTGACCGGCAGACTTGATCCGTCTGGTTGCTTCGCTACCGTTGCATAGTGAACCCGCCGGTCGCCTTCGTTCCGCACGTCGTAGACCTGAAACTCCCAGCCGTCACCGGAGATCGACCCGTAGTCACACACCTGGCCGCCGGACTCCGCATAAAACGGCGTCTTCGCCAGCACCAACGCGTACTTGGTCTCGCCGTCTTCCTCCAACGTGCGCGCCAGGCGTAGTTCCGTAGATTCGCGCAGACTGTCATAGCCGGTGAACACCGAATGCTCGCCTTCGCTGACCGTTTCAAAGTCGGTTTCGCCCTGGACAAATTTTTGCCCGGCACGGCTGCGTTCCTTCGCCGCCGCCATCTCGCGATCGAACCCGTCGGTGTCAACCTCGATGCCACGTTCGCGCGCCATCTGCTGTGTCAGGTCCAGCGGGAAGCCGTAGGTGTCGTACAGCTTGAACGCGTCCGCCGCAGGAATCACCAACCCGGCCTTCAGCTCACGGAACTCATTGACCAGCTCATCCAGCTTCGCCGCATCCACATTGCTCACCGCCTTCAGCGTGGAGGCAAACTCGTCCAGGTTGCGGTCGATGTAGTTGTAATTGATGCTGTCACCGTTGCCGGTCGTCAGCTTGTCCAGCTCGGCGACGTACCGGTTCACCAATCCGGACTTGCTCGTGACCAATTTTCCGGCGCCGGCCAGCTTCTCAGCCCACGCCGGCAGCTTGTCGCCGCCCTGCTTGTTGGCATGCTCGACAAAGGTGCGCGTGAATGAGTTGCCGAACACCGTCAAGCCGTTGTCCAACGTCCGCAGGAACGATTCCTCTTCCGCCCGGATGACCGTTTGGATGTGCTGCTGCCGTTCCTTGATCTCGGAGAAATGGTGGCCCATCACGTCCACCAGCACCGGCACCAGTGTGTGTACGAACGGTCCGTCCACACCCAGTTCCCGTACAAACCGGCTCGCCCGGCGCAGGATGCGGCGCAGCACATAGCCCCGGCCCTCGTTGCCCGGCAGGCCGCCGTCCGCAATGGCGAATGTCAGCGCGCGCAGATGGTCCGCAATCACCCGGTGGGGGATGTGGATGCCGTTCAGTTCATAGGCTACTCCCGACCGTTCCGCGATCTCGCTGATGATCGGGCTGAAGACATCGGTTTCGTAGTTCGATTCGACACCCTGCATCACCCGCGCGATCCGTTCGAGCCCGGCGCCGGTGTCAACATGGGTCGCCGGCAGGTTGTGCAACTCGCCACTCTTGTCCCGGTGATACTGGATGAAAACCAGGTTCCAGAGCTCGACGAACCGGCCGGATTCCGTGTTTGGCCCGTCATTTTCAATCGTCTGACGTCCCGGGGCGGGCTTGCCGAGGTCGATGTGCAGTTCGGTGCACGGTCCGCACGGCCCGACCTCACCCATCTCCCAGAAATTGTCCTTGTGCCCATGTCGGCTGATGTGGCTTGGATCGATGCTGGTTTCGGATTCCCAGAGACGGTGCGCTTCGTCGTCGTCGGTGAACACCGTCGCGTACAGCTTGTCCGCCGGCAGCTTGTACACCTCGGTCATCAGCTCCCACGCCCAACGGATCGCCTCGGCCTTGTAATAGTCGCCGAACGACCAGTTGCCGAGCATCTCGAAAAAGGTGTGATGGTTCGGGCTTGGCCCGACTTCCTCGAGATCGTTGTGCTTGCCGCTGACACGGATGCACTTCTGGCTGTCCACCGCGCGGCTGTACTCACGCGTGCCGGTGCCCAGAAAGACATCCTTGAACTGGTTCATGCCGGCGTTAATGAACAACAGCGTCGGATCATCCTGCGGAATCACCGGGCTGGAGGGGACGATCGTATGTTTCTGAGCGGCGAAAAAGTCGATGAACGCCTGCCGAATTTCGGCCGAGGTCATGCCGGGCCTCCGATGAAGACAGTACTCGGTTAAGGGTAACCGGTTGTCGGTATTCGCTAGATAGCGCTTGGTTCGGGCTCAACAAACACGGAGTTGAATGTGCCCCTGATGGCTTGCCAGCAGGGATCATCTGCGTTTTCCAGCTTGCAGACAAGACTGCAGCTGTTTGCAAGTTTGCTGACTAGGCTGCAGCTGTTTGCAAGTTTGCTGAAAAGGCTGCAATTTACGCCGCGTAGCGGCGACGAGTGGTTAGCGTGTGGCTTCAGCCACACGAGACGAATCAACTCTATCCCACCATGGGAGTGATCTGTTCCCAACCACGCGTCCTGTAGGGACGCAGCTTCAAGAAGACCGGGCGCGCCCGCACCGAATGTTTCCGAACCAAACCACCCTGACGTCAGCAAGCCCGGACTTTTACGTCCGGGCTGGCTTCACACTTCAAACAGGAACCGGAAGATCGCGGTTCCAGACTGGCGGTGCAACTCTCGCGTCTACCGTTTGCCCGATTTCCCCGGGAACGGTCCTTTGCTGCGCGACTTGTGCTCCTTGCCCGTCACACGCAAATACACCGCATACAAACCGTTCAGGAAAAACAGGGAAAAGAGCAGAATGCCGATCGGGTCCGCGCCGTGCGACCAACGATTGGAAAACATCACCGCCAACCCAACCAGGCCGACGAAGCCTCCGATCAATGCGAGAGAGCCACCCATGGGTCAGCTACTTGTCCTTCTCCTCATCACCCTCGTCGTCGTCGTCGTCAGACGCTTCGTCTTCCGCCGGGGCTTCCGGGGTGTCATCCGATGGCTCGAGGTCCTCACCCGCCCACGCATCTTCCAGTTCATCATCGCGGTACGGCTTCGGCAGGAACTTATCGAGCAGGAAGATCGCCAACGCGACCAACGCGCCCATGATGAGCAGGAACTTCAGGAATGAGAACTTCTTCTTGGGCTTGCCCATGATTGCCTCTTGTTGTTTCTTCGCACTTTTCAAAACCGTTGGAGCGGATTTCGCCAAGCGTTGCGCCGAAGACGATACCGTCTCCGCGCCACGCGTTCCGTAGTCGTAAGCCTCCCCGGCCACCTTACGCCCGAAGCCGCCAACTTCCTCGCTGAGGCGCTGAACGTCGGACTTCAAACGAGTCCACGCCCAAAGCAGAGACCCGCCCATCAGGCTGAGTTTCGTCAGGTTCTTCATCAGATTCTGGTATGGAGCTTTCATGTCTGACATGGATAGACCTTTGGGAGTTTCACTTCACTCTGCCCATGCCTGGAGCAGAGTGGAATGTACCGAGAGGAGTCCGCCAACCCAAGTTGAGGTACGATTTATTCGCTCTCGGTGCCACCATCGGCACGCAGCAACTCCCGGATCAGTTCCTGACTGAATCCACGATTGGCGAGACGCCGGGCCAGCTTCGCCCAACCCTTGCGTGAACCCCGCTCAGATTCCGGAATTGAACCCCTCAACGACTGCAACACAGCCCGCGCGTGATCACGCTCAACCTGCGGATCCCAGAGCTCATCCAACGCGGCTTCCGCGTGCTCCCGGGAGAGACCGTGCTCCATCATCCGGTTCAACGCCTTGACCTGGCCCTGCCCGCCACGTCGCAGCTCCTGCTCCGCCCACAGCCGTGCCGTGCGTTCGTCATTGAGAAATCCCCGCTCGGTCAACGTCGCCAACGCGTCGTCAATCTCCACAGCGGGGAAGTGTCGTTGCATCAACTTGCGGCGAAGTTCCGCCACGGAATGGTCGCGCCGGGCGAGCAGACGCACACCCTGTTCGTATGCCGACAGTGACGGCTGCTTCCGTGACAGGGACTCGCTCATGAGTTCATCATCGTCGTCTGGGACGCCTTACTTCTCGTCCTTGGCTTTCTCAGCCTGTTCAGCATCCGCCGGAGCTTTCTCCTTTTCTTCCGGCGCTTCGGCCAGGCCGATTTTCACCATCAGGTTGTCTTCGATTTCCTGCATCAGCTCCGGGTTCTCTTCCAGGAACAGGCGCACCCGTTCACGTCCCTGCCCGAGCCGCTCCTCGCCGTAGCTGAACCACGTGCCCGAGCGTGTGAAAATCTCATGCTGCAGGCCGAGGTCGATGATATCCCCGCTGCGGCTGATACCCTTGCCGTAGAAGATGTCAAACTCCGCTTCCCGGAACGGCGGCGACATCTTGTTCTTCACCACCTTGACCCGTGTCCGGTTGCCGATGATGTTCGTTCCATCCTTGATCGACGCGATCCGCCGGATGTCCATCCGCACCGAGCTGTAGAATTTAAGCGCGTTGCCGCCGGTCGTCGTCTCCGGGTTGCCGAACATCACGCCGATCTTCATACGGATCTGGTTGATGAAGATGAACGCCGTGTGCGACTTGGACACCGTACCGGTCAGCTTCCTCAGCGCCTGCGACATCAGGCGCGCCTGCAACCCGACATGGCTGTCGCCCATCTCGCCTTCAATTTCTGCACGGGGCACCAACGCCGCCACCGAGTCGAGCACGACGATGTCCAACGCGCCGCTGCGAACCAGTGTCTCCGCAATCTCCAGCGCCTGTTCACCGGTGTCGGGTTGTGAAATGAGCAAGTTCTCCGTGTCCACACCCAGCGCCTGGGCATAGTTCGGGTCGAGCGCGTGTTCAGCGTCGATGAACGCCGCGTACCCGCCCAGCTTCTGCGCTTCCGCAATCAGGTGCAGCGTCAGCGTGGTCTTACCGGATGCTTCCGGCCCGTAGATTTCGGTGACTCGTCCACGCGGAACACCGCCAATGCCCAACGCCGAGTCCAGCGCGATCGAACCGGTCGGAATTACATTCACCTTAACCCGCGCGCCCTCATCACCCAACCGCATAATGCTGCCCTTGCCGAACTGCTTCTCGATCTGGGTGATCGCGAGGTCGATCGCCTGCCCTTTTTTCTCGTCCCTGCTCTTCGCCTGTGCCGCCATGGTCGCTGCCTTTATGTGTGTTTCGTGTCGTAAGTCTGTTCGTACAACATCCCTGAACGCGAGCTACCGAGTACCGACTACCGCTTACCGATCACCTGCAATTGCTTCACCCGCCCAGTTTCACCTGTTCAAGCGGCGTGTACACCGGACCCTGCGGAGTCAACTGGCTCCGGATCAACGCCAGCTCGGTGATGTCATAATGGTACGTCTCAACATCCATCGCCTTCAGGCGTTTCGGCAACGGATCATGTCGGTCGATGAACTTTACCCGGCCCAGTGTCAGGTGCGCGGAAAATGTCCGCTGTTCCGGTTCGATCCCCGCCGCGACCGCCGCACGCTCGATCCGTTCCGCCATCGAACTGAGCCCGATGTTTTCCCGCACTCCGATCCACAACACCCGCGGATTGCGCTTGTTGGGAAAAGCCCCCAAACCGCCAACAGCGAGGCGCAACGGGTGTTGCCAGTGCGTTGCCTCGTCACGAACCGCCGCCGCCAGCAAATCGGCCTGAGCCTGCTCCACATCACCGCAGAACTTGACCGTCAGGTGCATCTGCGAACGCTCGACCCACTTGATCTTTGCGTCCGTCTTCGACAACGCGCCGCTGACCTCAAGCATACGGTCCTTGAGCAACTCGGGCAAGGTGAGTGCGATGAATGTGCGCATCATAGTGGGCGTAAAAATAACACAACATCTCGAATGAAACAAGTGTTCAGTATGAGGAGAGCTAAATCAACTGAGGCTCGTTTCCGTGATCGTGCGGCTGAAATTGATCGAGCAGCAGCATCAACGCCGCCGTCGCGCTGCGTTCACGATTGACCTCGCGATCATCGGCGAACTGATGCTTTTTGCTGATGACGTTGACCGCGTCCGCGTATCCGATGTACACCAGCCCGACCGGCTTTTCCTCCGTACCGCCGGTGGGACCGGCGATCCCGGTAATCGACAACGCGACGTTCCCGTGCGACCGCTTCAGTGCCCCTTCCGCCATTGCCTCCGCGACTTCCGCCGACACCGCGCCGTGCTGTTCCAGCATCTCCACCGGGACACCGATCTCTTCCATCTTCGCTTCGTTGCTGTACGTTATCCAGCCCCGTTCAAACCACGCTGTCGAGCCGGAGATGTCGGTCAACCGTTTCGCGAGCAAGCCTGCCGTGCACGATTCCGCCGTCACCAGCTTCCAGCCCCGTTCCTTCAGCAGGTTGCCGACCGCTTCCTCGACCGAGAACGTCTCCCCGACACCAATAATCCACGGCTCCACCTTTTCCCGCACCAGGCGCTCCGCACGGCGAAGTAATTCGTTCGCGGCGTCCAGTGATTTGGCGTGCACCGTCAACCGCATCCGCACCCCCTTGTACGAAGGCAGGAACGCCATGTCCGCGTATTCTTCGATCTGTTTACGGTTATCCAGCTTTTCAAACAGGTCGGATTCCTTGATCCCGAAAGTGTGGATCGAGAGGAAACGCGTCGTGTCGCGTCCCTCGCTGCGCTTCTTCAGCCGTGGAATGATGAAATCCGTCATCATCGCCTTCATCTCGGCCGGCACACCCGGCATCGCGGCGTAAAACCGGCCCTCACGCTCCACCCAGATCCCCGGCGCGGTGCCGAAGCGGTTCGGGATCGGTGTTGCCCCCTCCGGGAATTCCGCCTGCTCACGGCTGACCTCGTTGAAACTCAGCTGCCGCTTGCGGTAGATCTCACGGACGTGGTCCATCAGATCGTTGCGGAAAATGATCGGCAGGTCGAAAAAGCGGGCGATTACCGATTTCGTCTTGTCGTCGTGCGTCGGACCCAACCCGCCCGTGATCAGCACGACGTCCGAACGGTGATACGCCTTCCGGAACGCTTCCAGCATCACGTCCTTGTCATCTGGCAACACCGTAATCGCGTGCACCGGCTGGCCGATTTCTGCCAACCGTTGCGCGATGAAGTTCGAATTGCTGTCGAGCGTCTGCCCGAGCAGGATTTCGTCACCGATGACGAGGATTTCCGATTGCATCAGTCATCCCCTCGCTTCGGGTTGAGCAGCGAACTGATTAGCGAGATGATCACTGACCCGATCAGAGCCCACCAGAAGGTGTCCACCCCGAATCCCGGCACAATCGCGCCGACCAGCAGTAACATCAATGCATTGATCACCAGCAGAAACAGGCCGAGCGTCAGGATCGTCACCGGCAACGTCAGAATCACCAGCAACGGCTTCAGCAGGATGTTCATCAGCGACAGTACAATCGCCGTAACCACCGCCGCCCAGAAGCTTTCCACCACAATGCCCGGCAGGATGTACGCCGTCACCATCACTGCAACCGCCACCGCGATAATCTTCCACAGGATCTTCATCAAATCGCTCCCCGCTCCGTGTTCACGCCCGGCTTTGAATTCACAAATCCTGATAACATTTGCGTGAATGTACGCAAAGCCCGGGAACACGCAACAGTTCCCGCATTGCGAATTCTTCTCACATGAGAAGACGAGCCGCCCTGGATGTACTATCTTTCCACTCGCAATCAAGGACAACGATCCCGGAGAAAACCCGTCCGAACCGGGCCAGAGGGACAGCGAGCAGTGAACCCGCAATGACAGAGACAACCGCACAAGGCCTTGTCCTCACCCGCGCGAAACAAGGGGTGCTGGTGCGTGACGATTCCGGCACGCAACACTGGTGCCGTGTCCCCGGGAAGGGGAAACGGATGGGCATGCCCGTCCCCGGCGACTACGTTGACTTCAAGCCGTCCACCACAACCAAAGACGGGTTCATCGAAGCCATTCACGACCGCAGCAGCTTCCTCGAGCGCTATTCCTACGGCCGCAAGAAAGAGATCGCCGCCAACATCGAGCAACTGTTCCTGTTGACCACCATCCGTGAGCCGGTTGTCAGCCCACGCCTCGTTGACCGCATGCTGGTAGGCGCGTCCATCGGTAACATGAACACCACCATCGTGCTCAACAAAACCGACCTCTTCAGCGAGGACGAGATCGAGCGTTACCTCGCGCCATGGCGGAACGTTTACCCGATCCACGCCATCAGTGCGATGAGTGGGGAGGGGCTGGCCGAACTCGAGTCCCAGTTGCGCGGCAAGGTCAGCATGCTCGCCGGCGCGTCCGGCGTCGGCAAGTCCACCGTGCTCAACGCCCTCATCTCCGACCTCGACCTCGACACGTCCGCCATCTCCGCCGCGACCGACCGGGGCGTCCACACCACCACCGCCACGTTCCTCTACCCGTTGCCCAGCGGAGGAACCGTCGCCGACACTCCCGGCATCCGCGAGTTCTTCCCGGTCATCGATGACGTTAAAACCCTCGCGTTGCACTTCCCCGAGTTCGCAGAATACCAGGATCAGTGCCGCTTCGACGACTGCCTGCATCTCGAGAACAGCGCCGGTTGCGCAGTGCGTGACGCGGCGAATTCCGGTGCGATCCACCCCGACCGCTACACCAGCTACCTGCTGCTGCGGGAGTCGTTGATCGACGGCCCCCGCCGAGGCCGCAAGGAAGAAGCACCACCGCCGGTGTTCTAAAACGATACGGAATCTTCGTATCAAACCGTAACACATCTCTCCACTCGCGTTGTAAACTGATATTTCGCCTGCAGGATACCGGCCTATCTCTCTCGCCTTAACACCAGTATACAACAACACATCCGTCGTTCGTTCCTCCGGACAAATCCCTGTTTCGTAACCCTCCCTCCGCAAACTGGCACAGAGTTCGCTTTGCCTAACATCGAAGACGCAACGAGTGTGGGTGGATCATGGAAACGATTCAGTTGACAGCCAGCAATTTCCGGGATGTGGTTCAGACAGACGGCATCGTGTTTATCGCAGCCGGCGCGGACTGGTGCCAGGATTGCCGCAAGTTTCAGCCGGATTTCGAGCAGATGGCGAACACATACCCTGAGCACCGGTTCGCGAAACTCGATACCGACCAGGAACCGGAATTGAAGCAACTGTTCAACATCCGCTATATCCCCACGCTGATTGTGTACCGGGACGGTGAAATGCTGTACAACCAGCCCGGCGGTCCTCCGATGGACGTGTTCCTCGACATCGTGAGGCAGGCGGAGCAACTGAACATCAACGCGCTGAAGGAAGAGCGCGCAGAACATATCGCATAGCAACAGACGTCAACATGATTGGATCGGACAAACCGTGCGTGGGAACACGACACCGATCCGAAACGAAAAGGAGAGATGAGATGGAACAGGAAACTCGTGAAGTGAAGCAGGCGATCAACGTTACGTGGGTCAAGAGTGAATCCGGCCACACCTACCTGTGCCCGGCCAATGTCGCCGGCGACCTGACCGGTATGAGCGACGATCACCTGCGTGCGCATTGCGTGGACGAGTCCGCGAACCCGCACAACAACTGAGTCGATCAACGATTCAACTGCCAGTTTCTGGCATACGAACGCGGCCTCCGGGTCGCGTTTTGTATTTGTGTTGCGTTTTCGCAAATTTCCAATAGCGGGCGGCGGGGTACACGCAGTATCTTTTCCGCTTGAACTTGTCAGTCCGGGTCATGGGTCAACAGGTGGATGCGTATGACAGACTTTGCCATCATGGAGGGGGAACGCGAACTGATCACCGTCGAGCATTTCATGAATCTGTCGGCGGAGATCAACTATCACCTCAGTGCGGAAGTGCCCAATGAGGACGCGCTGCTCGCACTGGTCACCGGTCCGGCGAAAGTCCCGGATCAGGACGCGTTGAAGCAAACAGTCGGGATCATCCGGCTGGGCTACGGCCGGACACGCCGGAAGATCGGGCCGATGGCGGTGCTGCACCCCCTGCGTACAGCCGCGTTGCTGTCACGCTGCATGCGCGATCCGGACATTCTCGATCTGCTCGGTGCGCTGTTGCACGACAAGGACGAAGACCTGCCGCTGAACCGTATCCCGGAGAAAAACCGGGACCAATTCGCCAACAGCTTCAACATGCTGCTGGAGAAAATCGGCAACGAGCAACAGTGGTATCTCGGCGAACGCCTGTCCTATCTGACACGGGAACCGGGCCTGCCCTACCAGGCGTATCTCGTGCGGCTGCTCGATGCGTCCGAACGGATGCCCGACTTGCTGCACGTCAAACTCGCTGACCGGCTCGACAACACGCTGGACCATCACATCCACCGGCCCGGTGTCATCCGCTACAACTTCTATCGCAACCTGTTCGACCTGTTCTTCGTTTCCGTCTACAAGGGCGTGCGCATCCGGCAATATCACTTCCTGCCGGAACCGAAGGAAGGTTCGTTGCTGCTCGCGCAGCTGTTCAAGAACGCGTTGTTCCTGTCGCTGTTGCGTATCACGGGACGCTGCAACCTCGACGAAACCACCAAGTCACTGTTTGACGCCGTCGCCATCGCCAGCATCCGGGAAGCGCAATGGCTGGCGCTGGAACTGATCGCGACTCACGATGAATCGGAGATGCCCGACCTGCGGCGGCAGTTCATCGAGACGATGGAGTATTGCTACCACGGTGGCGCGACACAGGTTCACGCCGCCAACAGCGAGGGCAGCCTCGCGGGTTTCTTCCTCGAACGCTTCGCCAACACACGCGGACAAGATCGACGGGACGCCCTCATCGAGCTGTACGAGGACAAGGACTACCTGACGACGGTGATCATCACCTTCATCGCGACGTTCTCCGCTTTCCTCAACGATCCGGAGTTCTCCATCGAGGGGATCGACCGGGACGGGATACGTGCGGTGCCATGGGTCAACCCCAACGACCCCCCGCCGATCGCCCCAGTGGAGTGACGTTGCCGGAAATCGCCCGCTGCGAACGGTCACAGACAGCACATTGTTCAAACGTGGCACATTGACAAATCAAGTGTGAACAAAACGGGGACATCTCAATGAGGTGTCCCCGTTTTCTTCCAGACGATCTCGCCAGGGCAGGTCCGCGCGTGTACTTAGGCCGTTCCATTCGACAGGCCCGTGCTTATACAAAGACCGTTCCGTTCGACAGGCCCGTGCTTGCTTGCAAGCGCGGTTGTGTCGCGTCGTCACTGCTGATACGGAGAGTCCTTCCACTCACAATCAAACAACCGCGTATTCGCTGCGGGAAACTCGTAGTGCATAAGCTCATCCGCACGCACCCAGCGCCAGTCCGCCACCTCCAACGCCTGCGGTTCGCCGTTTACATACCGCGCGTGCAACCCGGCCAGCGTCACGGTCAGCTCCGCATACTCATGCGTCACCCGGTTGAACTCCGGTCCCGCCGCAACCTCGACCCCCAGTTCTTCACGGATCTCACGTTCCAGCGCCTGCGCCACAGTCTCTCCAGATTCCACCTTGCCACCGGGCAATTCCCAGCAGCCGGCGTGTGAACCGCCTTGGGGACGTTGCGAGATCAGAATCATGCCGTCGTCGCGCCAGATCAACCCGGCGGCGACCAGGATGTGTTTGCGTTCAGCCATGCGGCAAAGGTAGGGGTTCGAATCCCACCGTGGAGAGAAAACCAGGCTGGCCCGGGTCATCTTGTGACCCGGGTATCCGGGAGTGAGAGGATCTCCGGGGACGCGACAAAATCTCGAAAAGTTAGCTTGCACGACGGGGAATTGCGTGATCGCGGCCTATATTAGCAAATCCAGACCGGGTCACATTCGTCACCCGACCTACAAAACCACCGGCTATGCAAGAGGTTGCCATGATGCTTGTCAATCGTGCTGACGCGGCGCGCGCGGGAGTTCTCCTGATTCTCGCGATTCTTCTGCCGCTGACCGTGTTCTCCGCACCGAAAACGTACCGGATCGACCTCCCGACACGGACGCTGACTCCCGCCGATGACGGCGGCCAGTGGTTGGCGCAACGCACGGACAGCGGGGCATCCACCATCGTCCTGCAGTTCCGGGATCATCCCGCGGACAACGTCAAGCGTGGTCTCAGCCAGGCTGGCGTACAGTTGCAGGAATACATCGGCGGCGGAGCCTGGGTGGCGTACCTCCAGCCGGGCGTGGAATCTTCGGTGTTCGACAACCTCGACCTGCGTTGGGCGGGACCGATGCTGCCGGAGGACAAGGTCAACCACCGTGTCGCTGCGAATGACATGCCATCATGGGCG
This sequence comes from bacterium, assembly GCA_020444425.1. Lineage (GTDB taxonomy): Bacteria > Electryoneota > Electryoneia > Electryoneales > Electryoneaceae > BMS3BBIN04. The sequence continues at coordinate 119,522 of JAHLLB010000005.1, forward strand.
GTCACGCCGGACGGCAACCTCTACGCCGTCGTGATGATGAAGAATGTGCCCGAGAGTGAAGCCGAGGCGCTGATTTACGAAGCCGGTGGTGAGCCGGGTGCATTGATCAGCGTGCTCAACACGTAGCACGTACTCGGCGAACCGGACCTGCCCGCACGGTTGGCGCAGGACCCGCGCGTCCACTACGTCACCAGCATCAGCCCGCCGCTGGAGATGCTCAATGCCGGTGTCCGTGCGGCGATGCACGTGAATGAGATCAACGAAGCCCCGTACTTCCTCGACGGCGCGGGCGAGACGGTCTGCGTCTACGACGGCGGCCTGGTTTATCCGCACGCGGATTTTGAGGATCGCATGACGCAGGGCGAGGGCGGGGTCGCCGCTCAGCACTCGACCCACGTCGCGGGAACCGTCGGCGGAAACGGTGACTACGCCCACCGCGGTATGGCCCCCGCTGTATCCCTCCTCAGCTTCGCGTACGAGGAGTGCGATCCGTATTGCTTCTACGACAGCCCGCAGGACATCTACGAGAACTACGAGACCGCACACAGTATGGGCGCACGCCTGTTCACCAATTCCGTTGGTGCGAACGTCGGCCCCAACGGTTACGATTGCGACTGGCTTGGCGATTACGAGTCCGTCAGCGCGTTGATCGACAGCCTCGTGCGTGGCGCGGTCGGCGATCCACTGATCGTCACCTGGGCCGCCGGCAACGAACGCGGCGCGGGCTGCCCGGGCTCGTACGAGACCATGTCTGTCCCCTCCAGCGCAAAGAATACTATCGTCGTTGGCGCGACCAACGACAACGACGGCATGACAACCTTCAGTTCCTGGGGTCCGACCGATGATGGCCGGATCAAGCCGGATGTATGCGCGCCGGGCTTCGGTGTGTCATCCTGCGACCTCGGCGGCGGCTACACCACCATGAGCGGCACCAGCATGTCGACACCGGCGGTCGCCGGGGTGAACGCCCTGCTGATGCAGGCCTGGCACCAGCGCATCAACCCGGACACGTTCCCCTTGCCGGAAACCGTCAAGGCGATCCTCTGCAACAGCGCCGAAGATCTGGGCACACCCGGCCCGGACTACACCTACGGATTCGGCCGCGTTGATGCACAACGCGCCGCTGACACTGTCATGCGCTTCGGGACGTTCGAGGGCATCGTTTCGGATGACGAACAGGTGACGCACACCTTCACCGTCCCCGAAGGACTGGATGAACTGCATGTTACCCTCGCCTGGTCTGATGTGCCCGGCGGTTACCTGCCGGAGTTCGCGTTGGTTAACGACCTCGACCTGACATTGGTCGATCCGTCGTCGAATGTCCGCTACCCGTACATCCTCGATCCCAGCGATCCGACCTTCCCGGCGACTCCCGGCACCAACACCATCGATAACGTCGAGAAAATCAAGGTCAATTCTCCGGCAGCCGGCGAGTGGATGCTTGTGGTCAATGGTACCGATGTCCCAGTCGGTCCGCAGACCTTCGGCGTTGCCGCCAATGTGACCTTGCAAGAAGGCGTGGTATCCGTCTCCGGCACCGTCATGGATCAGGACACACAGCTGGGTATCCCGGACGTGCTGCTCCGCCTGGACGGATTCCTCGGTACCGCATCCACGCTCACCGCTGCGGACGGGTCCTTCGAGCTCGTCGCCGTGCTCAACGGTGACACCCGCCTGAGCCTGAGCCGTGGCGGCTACCATCCGCTGCAGGTGTGGGTGGTTGATGACGGCACCGGCTACATCGACTTGAGCCTCGAAATGCAGCCGGGGGTGACCGGTACTGTCGACGGTATTGTGGAAGGTTCGACCGGGACACCGATCCCCGGCGCGGACGTCTACATCGCAGAATACCCGGAGCTGATGGCGACAACCGACACAAATGGCATGTTCATGCTCACGGGCGTGCCCGCTCTGGAACTGCTCACCGTTGTGATGGATTACCAGGGTAATTACTTCGACTACGCTTCCGTGTATCTCGAAATCGGCGGCAGCGCCAGCGTCGTGCTGATTCTCGATCCGGAAGCAGAAGCGAACGTCATCGGCCCGGATGATTTCGGCTATGTCGCCGTCCAGACCGGCATGAACCACCCAGCCGCGCCGGACTACGATTGGATCGGCATCGACCCGCAGGAAGGTGGGTCCGGCACACCTGTCAACTTCCCGGAAGAAGAAACCGCCGTACTGGTCGATCTGCCGTTCGACTTCCCGTACTATGACGGCGTTTACGACCAGATCACCGTCAACGAAAACGGCTTCTTCTGCTTCGGCGACGTCACCGATGATGACGATCCAGCCGACTATTCCAACTCGTCCCTGCCGGGCATTGATGGCCCGCCCGCGACCGTCGCCCCGTTCTGGGATGATATGTACGCCCCTGAAACCAACTTCTCACACTACTACGATTCCGACAACGGCCTGTTTATCGCCGAGTGGTACGATACCCGACAGTTCCTCCCGAACACCGCCTACGAAACCTTCCAGGTGATCCTCTATGACCCGGTGTTCCACCAGCACGGTGCCTGGGGACAGTTCAAGTTCCAGTATGCGCAGGTGACCGATCCGTCCGAATGCAGCGTCGGCTTCGAGGATGAGACTGAGACCATCGGTATCACCATCCTCCAGGACGCCGTGTACCACGAGGACGCCCTCACCATCACCGAAGAATCGGCGATTCTGTTCTACCGGCCGTCCGTCATTCTCGAAGGTCATGTCGAACTCGATCCGCCGAACGCCGGTCTCGAAGTCACCGTCACCATCGGCAACCAGATGATGACCGCGATGGGGGATTTCACTTTCGATCAGGGTATTCCCGGCTATTCGCTGATCACCTACTCGCTGGATGGCTACGAGTATCACCAGACTGCGGTGGAGCTACCGGAAAACGGCACTGTCACGCTGGATGATGTCGTGCTGTCGCGGCTGGACACCCCGCTGGAAGTCCACTACCAGGAATTGAACGGCAACTTCGACAACGGTGCCAACCTGTTCTGGAACGCACCGATCTTCGGCGGTGAGATTGACGAGTTCCTCGGTGCGTACCGGGTCTACAAGGACGGTCTGATGGTTACCCAGACCGAAGAACTGGAGTACGCCGACGAGATCCCGTGGGTCGAAGGTACGAGGTACTGGGTCACCGCGATGTATGCCGGCGGTGAATCCGACTCATCCCTGCACGCCAGCTATCTGTCCGGCCTGAGCGAGCGGTCGCTGGCCCTGCCGACGGAGTTTGAAGTCGCGCCACCGTGGCCGAATCCCTTCAACCCGAGCACCGCGATCAGCATCGGCCTGCCGGAACCGGCGGAGCTGGACGTCGCGGTGTATGACCTGCTCGGCCGTGAGGTCGCGCGCCTGTCCAACCGGCAACCGCGCCAGGCGGGCTATCACCGGCTGGTCTGGGATGCTTCCGGGCACGCGTCCGGCGTCTACTTCATCCGTGTCAATGCCGGTCCGCATGAAGCCGTTAAAAAAGTGATGCTGTTGAAGTAAGGGAAGCCACAGACGCAACGGAAGCAACAGAAGTAACAGAAGCAAAAACAGAACACAACAGAACAACCAATCCGGGGACACGTACTCCGCTACGTGTCCCCGGTTTGTCACTCGGCAGCTCGCTTATTTTCCTCACACCTCACACCTCACACCTCACACCTCACACCTCACACCTCACACCTCACACCTCATACCTCATACCTCACAGCGGCTTCGCGACCACCTTGTCCAGCATGAACTGCGGGATCAACAGCAGGTCGCGTTTCGAGTCGTAGCCAATGTCGGCGGGCGATTCGAGGTCGGTGAACAGCGGCGTAATGACGTGTTCGGCGTCCATCACATACACCGTTTTCGCATCCCAGCTGGTAAACGCGAACCGGCCGTCCTTCAGTTTGACCAGGCCGTCCAGTGAACCCATCGGGGAATCGGCGATTGAGGTAAACTCGCCGTCCCGGTTGATCTGGAAGAAGCCGGTCCCGCCGTACGGCACCATGTACAGCATGTCCTGATCTTCGATGATACCATTCGGGTTGGTCAGTCCGGCATCACGGACCATGGTATCGACAACCGGCAGCATCTCCTCGCCTTCAAACGTTACCGCGTAGATCCCGCCCGGCCCCTCTGTGCCGGTATCAGTGACGTAGACTACACCTTTCGCCGCCCAGACATCGTTGGCGAAAGTGGCGTCCGGCAACGGAATGTCCATGACTGCCGTGCCATCCGCGATGTTGAAAACGCGGAGGACGTCAATGTCAGCGACCAGCAGCCAGTTTCCGTACCGGGCCATGCCCTTGGGTGCGTTGAGCGTAATGCCTTTCGTACCCCCGGCAATCCACTTCGGGTCAACGGTCTGGTCGTCCGGCGTAATTTTGGAAATGAACCCGTTGTCATCCTTCTGCAACGGCTGCGGTCCGCCGAGGTTGGATACGTAATACATGTCGGCTTCCTGATCCCAGAGCACCGATTCGGGTGTCTGGAAGCCGGCGTCATCCAACGTCCAGCCGTTGTGCGTCATCGTTTCCGCTTCCTCCGCCGGTTGCTGGTTGTCGGCCTTCTGGCAACCGGTGACGGTGAGCAGCGCCACGAGGAGCAATGCGGGTAGATAGTGCAGAGTTCGCATGATCAATCCCCCTTCTGTTAGTCCGACGTTCGAATGTATAGCCGTGCACCCCGGTCGATGCAGGCCGTTGACGACCCGATTTTCCGCAGGGGAGGTTGCTGTTCCGAAAATCTCGCGCAAAACGAAGATTCTTCTTTCCCGGAAAGTTATACATTCCTAACTTTCTCGAATACTGCAGAACAAGGAACGTTTGACAGAACGGGTGGTGAAGTGGGATTCGCCGCCCGTCCATTGACCAGGGAGGAACAATGGATCCATCGACCTTGAACTATCCCGCGATTGTTGTAGCCGCACTATCCGCATTTGTCATCGGGGGCTTGTGGTACTCGCCGCCGTTGTTCGGCAAGGGCTGGATGAAGGCGAACAACTTCAGCGATGACGACTTGAAAGGTGGCAGTCCGGCGTTGATCTACGGAATCGCGCTACTGTTGACGCTGATTATTTCGTTCAACCTGGCGATGTTCCTGAACGATCCGTCAACCACACTGGCGTGGGGTTTGACCGCAGGCATTCTGGCAGGAATCTGGGCAGCGGCGGGGTTGTCGATTGTGGCCTTGTTTGAACGCCGGCCGTTGAGCTATCACTTGATCAACGACGGGTACCTGCTGGTGGCGTTCGGAGTGATGGGTCTGATCCTCGGTGCGTGGCGGTAAGTCTTTCCCTCCCCCCGGGAGGACGAAACGGGCGGCTACGCACTCGAGCCGCCCGATTCAGGGGGAAGGTCTTCATAGAACTCTATTTCATCAGGACCAGCTTGCGGCTCTGGTTGAGATGACCTGGGGAAACGGCGCGAACGATATACACGCCACTGGCCAATTCGGAACCGTCGAAGCTGAATTCATGCGTGCCGGCGCTGCTGATACCTTCCGCAAGCCGGGCAACTTCCTGACCGTGCATGTTGTAAACCGTCACTGCTAGTGGCGCGGCCTCCGGTAGGGAAACGCTGACCTGCGCCGTTGGATTGAACGGATTCGGGTAGGGTTCGCTGAGGGTATACTCCAGCGGAATTGCACTCGGGCTTTCATTCAGTGAAGCGGTCTGCTGGAACGCTTCCATCCCGCCTGCCTGCCAGGTATTCACCGGCTCCATGTCATCCGGCGAAATCACCAGCTTGGTGAACGCGAAGGCGTCAATGTTCTTGATCGGCCAGCTGTAGCTGCCAACCACCGCCTGCATGTAATAGATCCCCGGTGGGGCGAATCCCGGAACGGACTGCGACAGAGTGACGACAGCCGAGCTGGTGCTGGGGGCAAGTGTCAACCCCGTGAACTGTTGTGTCGGACCGAAGAGGTTACCATTCGGCAGTTGCACCCGGATCCAGGCGTCAAACACCTGCGCCACCGGTCCCCAGTTGTGCACCTGGGCGTTGTAGACGAAGGCACCGCCAACGTTGGGCAGCGTCACCGGACCCGTTGTCCATGCTCTCACCTGCAGGTCGGCCGTGGTCTGCGGCAGCAACGTGTTGATGTAATTTTCCATCAGGTTTGGATCGGCGAAGGTGCGCACCCATTCCTGGTCGGTGTTGGTCGCCATCATCGCATGGTCGGCGGTGGGACGCAGAATCCAGCCATATTCCTTGTCCGCGTAGTGATGAGTCGTTTCCACCCCGCTGACAGCGGATCCGTAGCCACCATCCATGAACATCGGCATGTTCGAAATTGGGTAGGTCACGTTCGAGATCGGGCCGGACAGGTACATCGGGACGAGATTGCCGGGATCAGCACCCAACCACGACCAGCTGATGCCGAACTGGAACAACGCCTCTTCCCAGGCGATGTTGCTTGATCCGGTCATGTCCCGTTCGCACTGCAGGTACACCGGCTTCCCGGCATAGAGGCATTCGATGATCATCTGTCGACGCTGGAAACTCATCGTTCCGACGCCGGACGAGATAATCGCCATGTCATTCGGCGTGATGAAGCTGCCGTTGTCCAGGGCCGTCTGCGGGTAGATGGTTACATTGTGTCCCATCCCCGTGGCAACCGCCTGCCAGTTGATGTCCATGATATCGTTGGCGTTGAAACTCTGGCTTTCAATAATGGCAATGTTTGCCGCGAACGCGCCCGATACCAGCAGGACGACGCTCAGCGTTACGGTGAACAGGAATGCGGTTGTGCGTTTCATCGTTCTTATGCTCCTTTCAAGGGTTCCTTCTGCCTTTCTGTTTCGTCATGGCCGTGGAAACCGTCTGTCGTTGCATGGCGAGGCGCAGGCACGGCAACAGAGTTACTGCTTGGTAAACTCAATCGCGTCGATGTTGAACTCGTAGCCGCCGTACGTTCCCACCCCGGTGTGCAGGTAATAAGTACCCGACGGGGCGAATCCGGGGACGAAGGTGTTGAAGGTGTAGACGATTGACGTCGTACTCGACGCTATGGTCAGGTTGGTGAAGTTGACAAACGGTCCGGTAAAATTGCCGTTCGGCAGAGTCACCCGGGTCCAGGCGTCAAAGGTGATTGCTGCCGGACCGGTGTTGTAGGCCTGGGTTTGAGCGGAGAAGGATCCGCCCGCCGCTGGGATGACAACCGGCGGTCCCGGCAGCCAGCAACGAATCTGCAAATGGGTTGCGTTCGAACTGATCAGGTTCAGGACCAGGTTTTCCATCAACGGGATATTCCCACCGTTGATAATCCAGTCCTGATCGGTGGTTGTCGCCGCCATCACGATCTGCCCGGCCTGCGGGCGCAAGTACCAGCCGAATTCCTCAGCCGCGTGATGCAGAATGGTCTCGATTTCCTGGCTGCCTGTTCCGGACGCACCGCCATTGAACCCCGGAATGTTCTGCGTCGTGTTCGGTGTTGAGGACGCGGTACCGGTGATCCGCATCGGGCTCAAGGGTGCCGTGTACGAATTGCCCCAGGCAAATGTCGCGAACTGGTCCGCGACCAGGTCCAACCACAAGCCGCTGGGGTCGAGGGTGGGATCATTTTCTGTCTGTACATACACCGGGATACCCTGCGCCATCGCGGCGAGGACGGTCAATTTTCGCTGCGGTGTAAGTGAAATCACCCCCGACGAGATAATCAGCAGGTCGCATACCGGCAAGAACGTAGGATTGTCCAGGTCTGTCTGCGGGCGGATGGTGGCATTGTGGCCAAGGTTGGTCGACACTCCAAACCAGCGCTGGTCCATGGTGTGCGTGGTATTGAAACTCTGGCTTTCAATGATATCTACGTTGATTGCCAATGCGGGTGTGGCTGCCACACAGCACAGCAATACAACTACGGTGAACACTCTCCAGCGTCCAGTCATCATACCCTCCCCTTACAGTCCGTTTCCCCCAGCCGACCGCAATGTTAGGAATACTTAAGATTCATGCAAGAGCTGTGTAGCAATTTGATTAGAAAGATGTTAGGCTGTAACTCGTTGAGAATTAGACAGTCCTAACTTTTTCAGACAGGGACGTGTCACAGCGAGCACGGGGCGTGAGATTCTCACGCCCCGACCCTCGTGCAAGTCTCCAGCTTTGGACAGGCGGAACAAGCGCTTACAGTTTGACGAACCGGATGGTGTCGAGATTGGTCCGCAATCCGGGATAACCGCCGACGGTCACCAGCTGGAAGTAGGTTCCTGCCGGTGCGAAGCCAGGGATGTTCTGGTTGATGCTTTGAGTAGGCGACGTGGTAAACGCCGGGAGTGTCACGCCGGTGAGATTCCACTGTGGGCCGATCAGGTTGCCGTTCGGCAACTGGATCATCGACCAGACGTCGAAAATAAACGGGTTGGCGCTGTTGTTGTAAGCGTGTCCGTTGAATGTGTACGTACCCCCGGCGGCAGGTACGATGATCGGTGGCCCGGGAATCCAGAGACGCACCTGCAGTTCGCTGGCGTTCCGGTTCAACAGGTTGTCGACAAAATTCTCCATCAGGGTTGGATCAGTCAGGGTGCGGATCCATTCCTGGTCGGAGGTGGTGGCCGAAAGGTTGATCGCACCGGTGAAGACGGGATGCGAGTACCAGCCGTATTCCTGATCTCCGTAATGGAACAGGGTCTCAACCTCCTGGCTGCCGGTTCCATACGCACCGTCCTGGAATCCGATCACCTGATTGACTGGATTCGGGGTGTTGGATACCGTACCAGTGACACGCATCGGAGTGAGAGTTCCGGACACGCTGCCGTTCCATGCGAAATTGCCACCATCGTCATTGACGAGGCTGACCCAGGTTTGGTTGGTGTCGAAAAGCGGATTCGCTTCGGTCTGGAGGTAGACCGGCATGCCCATACTGTACGCCTGGCGGATGATGTTCTGGCGTGTCACGGATAATGGGATTTCTCCGGACGAAATAATCAGCAGATCGGTTCCGGCGATGAACGCGGGGGTGTCCAGGGTAGTCTGCGGCTGGATTGATGCGGCGTGCCCCATGCTGGTGACGACCGCCGCCCAGTTGTTGTCCATGACATGCGTGGCATTCCAGCTCTGGCTTTCGATGATGACGACGTTTGCTGCCTGTATACCAGCGACACTGACAAGTACCAGGAGGACTGTTAATGTAAACCTGCGAAAAATAGCATTCATGATCGCTGTCCTTCTCCGGCCCCTTCGATGTAGGCCGGATGTTTTCCGCAAGGGTCGCGTGGAATCGTAGTTCATTCGCGTACCCGGTTCGCGGCGTGAGTGCAGTTTATAGCTTGACAACCCTCAATGCGTCGAGGTTTGTCTTAAAGTTGCCGAGGCTGCCCACGACCCCGTGGTAGTAGTAGGTCCCAGCCGGTGCAAAACCGGGAAGGAACTGTGACAGGGTCAGTGTATTGGATGTGGTGAATGGCAGCAGGGTGAGATTGGTCCACTGCTGCAGCGGCCCGACGATGTTGCCGTTTGGCAGTTGGATTTCGGTCCAGGCGTCAAACAACATCGGGACGAAGTTGTTGTTCCACGCGTTCGCGTTACAGGTAAAGGTTCCGCCGGTACTTGGAACGATGACGGGTGGGTTGTTGCTCCAGACTCGAACCTGCAGGAAGGATACGTTCCGGTTGAGCAGGTTATCGATGTAATTCTCCATCAGGATTGGATCGGAATTGGTGCGAACCCAGTCCTGGTCGGTGTTTGTGGCAGCCATGATGACCACTCCCACACGCGGGTAGTAGTACCATCCGAATTCACCGTTCTGGAAGTGAAGGTTGGTTTCGATATCATTGCCGCCGAGGCCGGTGAGGCCACCGTCAAAGCCGTTAAACTGGGTAACGGGTGTGGGGAACTGCGACAAGGTGCCGGTTACCTGCATCGGTTGCAGCAAGGCTGTGGAAGTTGTCCCCCAGGTGAAGGTGCTGCCGTACCAGGTGACAATCTGAAGCCAGGTCTGGTTCGTCGACAGGGAGACATTGTCCTCGCACTGGAGATAAACCGGGATACCCATGTTGAGGGCGTTGATAATCGTCTGCTGCCGGGTGGCTGTCAGTGGAATCAAACCGGACGAAATGATCAGCAGGTCACATGCTGAAAGGAAGTTTCCGGTATCCAGATCCGTCTGGGGCCGGATCGTCGGCGTATGCCCCATCGTGATAGCTACAAATGCCCAGTTCTGGTCCATCACATCATTTGGAGACCAGCTCTGGCTTTCAATAATGTCTACTTGTGACGCGGAGACCCGCGGCACATAAAGAAATACGGCGATCATTGCAATCGCGAGCACTGCACCAAGACCGCGCATCGGGTCCTCCATCGTTTGGGTGAACAGAAAACGAAACTATCCGGAAAGTTAGGAACGCATAAGTTTTAAACACTGAATTTGTTTGCGATCGGCAAGAGTCACATTTTGTGGTAACTCATTGATAATTAGATATGCCTAACAGAGCCGGAGAGCCGCGGGCAGGGTGTTTGAACCTACGTTATGGTCAGCGGTTTCTCCCTTGCGAGGGAGTGTTGACGAGTGATGGGAGGCGATGGAGACGGCGATACCCTTGTCCATCGCAGACGACAGATCTTTGTTTGTCCGAGCTGGACCGCACGAACACACGGGAGCGGGTTTGTTGGCGGCTGGAGATGGAATATCATGGTGGGCGTTGGGCGCGCTGGCGGTGGCGTTGGGGATGGACGCATTCGCGGTGGCGGTTGCGGCAGGAATGGGTCCGTTTCCGGTGACACGGCGGCGACTGTTCCGGCTGGCGTTTCATTTCGGCCTGTTTCAGGCGCTGATGCCGGTGATCGGATGGTTCGCGGGCACATGGATCCGCGTCATCATCATGGCCTGGGATCATTGGATCGCATTCGGGCTGCTGCTGTTCATCGGCGTGCGGATGATCTTCGAGGCGCTGCAGCCGGATGATAGCCGGCACAAGCAACACGACCCGACGAAAGGCTGGGATCTGGTGCTGCTGTCGGTCGCGACCAGCATCGACGCGTTGGCGGTGGGTGTCAGCCTCGCGTTGGTCGGGACGACGATTGTGACGCCTTCCATCGTGATCGGAGTGGTCGCGGCGGCGATGACCTTGACCGGAATGCTGCTCGGCGGACGGATTCCGTTCCTGACCGGCCCACGGATCGGTGTGGTCGCGGGGCTGGTATTGATCGGGATCGGGGTGAAGATCCTGGTGCAGGATTTGATGGGAATGTGAGTGGGTGGGCTGTGGGCTATGCGCTGTGAGGGTGTGAAGTGTGAACAGAATCGGGGACCCTGACTCTGCCATGTGTCCCCGATTGATCTAGTGGAAAGGTCTCAGGTCGACGGCCCGGAGCCTGCCATCATTCCGCCCGTCCTCCGAGGTGCTTCGCAAGGAATGCATCCGCACGGTGGAAGAAATCGAGCCGGTTGTCCAGTTTGTTCAGCCCGTGGCCTTCGTCGGGGAACAGCATGTAATCGACTTCAACCCCGTTCTTCTTCAGCACCTTGACGATCTGTTCCGATTCCTGCAGCTTGACACGTACATCATTCGCGCCCTGCCCGATCAGCAGCGGAATCTTGATCTGGTCGGCGGAATACAACGGGCTGCGTGAGATCAGGAATTCGTAATCTTCCCGGTCCTGTTCGGTGAAATCGGCTTCAGCCTTCGGCATCCCGGCTTTTTCGCCGCTTTCGTAACGTGGGAGACGACCGGTGCGTGCATCGTACGTCTGCTGGTACGACGTCCAGTACGGCGGGATGGTGCTCAGCAGCGTGACCAGGCTGGACGGTCCCACCAGCGAGATCGCGCAGTTGTACAGGTCCGGTGTGAAGGCCGCACCGCATAACGCCGCGTAGCCACCGAACGATGCGCCGTAAATCGCAACTTTTTCCGGGTCGGCGATGCCCTGGTCGATCGCCCACTGGACACCGTCAGTCAGGTCCTGCTGAATCCGACCGCCCCATTCACGGTCGCCGGCGTTCAGGTAGTCCTTGCCGTAGCCGGAGGAACCACGGAAATTCACCTGCAGGCAGGCGTAGCCACGGTTCGCCAGCCACTGCGCGTCCGAATCAAAGCCCCAGTAGTCACGTGTCCATGGACCACCGTGCACCAGAAGTACCAGCGGCATCGGCGCTTCGACATGCTCCGGCAGGGTCAGGTAACCGTGCAGCTCCATGCCGTCGCTGGCGGTGTAATGGATCGGCTTCATCTCGACCAGGGGCTGGCCTTCCAGGTCGGGATAGGTGAGGAACATCTTTTCGAACTTGCCCGTATCGCGCGTGTACTTGTAGTACACACCGGACCCGTTGTCGACACCGTAGAAAATCACCCAGGTGTTGTCATCCAACGTTTTCGAGGTCGTGAAGAAATCGCCGCGCGCGGCTTTACGCATCCGCTCAAGATCCTGCTCAATCGACGGATCAATCGCTTCCCAACGCATGCGTTCTTCCATGTACATCACCGCCTGCGCTTCCATCGTCTGCGGATTCAGCATCACTTTCGCGACATCATACATCGGGTTCGCCGCCAGCAGAGTCTGGTCGCCTGTCCTGGTGTCGTACGCATACAGCGCCGCTGAATTCAGGTCACGGCTGTCCCGGATGTACATCGTCCGGTTGTCACTGTGGAAATCAACGAAGCCGGACGCCAGTTCGTCTTCTTGCTCCCACGTGATCGCTTCCTTGAACGGACCGCTCGAACCCCAGCGCAGCAACATCGTGCGGCCACCGTCGGGATTCGCACGGATCCAGCCGCGAACATCAAGATTGTTGTCGATAATCCAGCGCAGGTTCGAAACTTCACCCTTCGCGAGCAGAGAAAGCTCACCGGTGTCGGTGTCCAGCAGCCACGCGTCGTGAACCCGCTCGTCACGACGGTTCATGCCGATCACCACCTTGCTCGGGTGAGTCGCACTGTAGGCCAATACCTCGGAACGGATCGGATGATCGTCCGACTCCTCGCGTGGAATCAGGTCACGGATTTCACCGGTCTTGACATTGATCGCGTACACCCGCCAGTTCTCATCGCCGTCACGATCCTGGATGTACAACACGTGCTTGTTGTCGAACATCCACATGTGATAGTGGATGCCGGAACCGGTGTCATTGGTCAGCGCGAGGTCGCCTTCCATCTCAGATCGCTTGATCCAGATGTTGAGCACCCCGTCCCGGGGCGCGAGATATGTCATCGCGGAGCCGTCCGGAGACAGGCGTGCCTGAATCTGCGTCGGATTGCCGAACAGCACGTCCAACGGAATCAGGTCCGCCGACCCACGCGGCGAACACCCTGAAAACGCCGCCAACCCCAACAGCAGCGCGAAAAATGTCAACGTGTGACGAACACGCATGCAGCTTACCTCATGCAAATCCATCCGATACGCCCGGATGGTACAACCAATGGACGGCTCAATGCGCGCCCACGTTACTGTTTGCTCTCTTTACACATAGGCTATACCCCTGCAAATTCCGTGCGTGTCCAGTGTTCGAGTTCTGTACACACCGGTGAGAGACGAAACTCCTCGCGGTCTCTGGCATCCAACCCGCACAACCACTTACTTGTCACCGATTGTTCGACAAGCCCAACTTTTCCATGAGGTACCGATGAAATTCGGGGATAAAGAGCTGTTTTTGATTGAAGATGGCGGGTTCCGTCTCGATGGCGGCGCGATGTTCGGCGTTGTCCCACGCGTCATGTGGGCCAAATCCGATCCGCCGGACGACCAGAACCGGATCGCACTCGCCTGCAACACACTGCTGGTGAAAACCGGGGACGCGAACGTGCTCATCGACACCGGCTGTGGCGGAAAATGGAGCGACAAGGAACGCGACATGTTCGCCGTGGATGAACCGCGCACCCTGATCACCGACCTCGCGCGTGTCGATCTGATGAAGGAAGACATCACGCATGTCATCTACACCCACCTGCACTTCGATCACGCGGGCGGGGGAACCTACATCGACAACGACGGTCAGCTCAAAACGCAATTCCCGAACGCCACCTACTACGCTCAGCGCGGCGAGTGGGAGGTCGCGAACAACCCGAACTTGCGTGATCGTCGCAGCTACAAGCCGGAAAACTTGAACCCGCTCGCCGAATCCGGTCAACTACAGCTGATCGACGGCGACCAGGAAGTCCTGCCCGGCATTTCGGTCCGAATCACCGGCGGTCACACTGAATTTCATCAGGTCGTGTTTGTCGAATCGAATGGCTACACCGCTGTTCACAACGGCGACCTGATCCCGACCGCGAGCCACCTGCCGACGCCGTTCGTCATGGCCTACGACCTTTACCCCGAGCAGACCATGGCCTACAAGGAGCCGCACATGAAGGAAGCGGCGGAGCAGGGGTGGCTGATGGTGTTCGAACACAGCGCACGCCGGAACGAAAAGGTTGGGCACCTCGTCGTCAACGAGAAGGGCCGGCACAACCTCGAACCGTTCGACCTTGACGGCAACGAGTACACACCGGTCAAGTAGTCAAACGTCACGACATCTGTTTCTGTCCACGGGGGGCACGTCCGCGATTGCACGGGTGTCCCTGCTTTGTCTTTGCTGTGAGACTTATGCCGATAAACTACCAGCCATCGTCGTTTTCATCGGTCAACCGTGACAGCATGCGCGGCCCGAATGCGTCCGGTCTGCCGTTGAACGGCACCATCGTCCAACGCCGTGACCTCAACGACGGCCTGACCGCACTCACTATCGCGCTGCACGGCTGGGAGCTGCCGCCGTTTGAGGCCGGTCAATACATCGACATCGCACTGCAAACCCGATCAACGTTGAACCAGTCCGTCCAGCTCGACAGCACCCGCTTCGTGCAGAACGAGCTCATCCGCCGTTCCTATTCCATCGCCAGCTCGCCGAAACGACGGGATCAATTCGAACTGCTGCTCAACCTGGTGCCGCGTGGTGAGTTTACGCCAGCGTTGTGGCGATTGGAAGAGGGCGCACGGCTGCATGTCAACCCGCGTGTACGGGGACGGTTCACCCTCACATCCGCCCTCGAAAACCATGCCCACGACATTCATGTCGTGGATGATCCTGACGTCTACCGGAATACGGTGCCCGTGGCTGACCGCGAAGCGGCTGCCGCGGATCATCCAGAGCCGGCAACGAGCTCCAGTCACGACTGGCCAACCTTCCATCCGCACCTGATCTTCATCGCCACCGGAACCGGCCTCGCGCCGTACATGAGTATGCTGCGCGACAACGAAGGCAGCGACCCGCCGTGGGCGTCCGCGACCCTGCTGCACAGTGTCCGGCACGCCGAAGACCTGGCGTACCGGGACGAACTCGACGCGCTCGCCACCCTCGACGGCTTCCGGTTCCGATACATCCCGACCGTCACCCGTCCCCGCCCGGAAACAGGCTGGACCGGCCACATTGGACGGCTGCAGCCGTTGCTCGAGGCGAACCGATACGCCGAACTGACCAATGGACGCTCCATCCGTCCCGAGGACACGCACATCTACCTCTGCGGCAACCCGGAGATGATCCAGAGCCTGCGTGAAACCTTTGAAGCGCAGGGGTTTGTTCGTCACACCAGCAACACACCGGGCAATCTCCATTTCGAGAGTTACTGGTGAGATAACCAGTCTTGAGTCCTGAGTCTTGAGTCCTGAGACTGCGGACTGCGGACTGCGGACTGCGGACTGCGGGCTGCGGGTTGCGGACTGCGGTCGGTGGGTCGCAAGCGTCTGCCCCGACGAGCTTGCTCGTCGGGATCCTCCACCGGTTCCTGGGACACGTTGTCCCCAACGTGTTCCCGCCAAATGCCCACGACATTTATGTCGTGGATTATCCGAAAGCGCCCTGTCACGTGCGTCTGCCCCGACGAGCTTGCTCGTCGGGATCCTCCACCGGTTCCTGGGACACGTTGTCCCCAACGTGTTCCCGCCAGATGCCCACGACATTTATGTCGTGGCTGATCCGAAAGCGCCCTGTCACGTGCCCCTGATGGCTCCGCCAGCAGGGATCCTCCGCCGGTTCCTGGGACACTTTGTCCCCAACGTGTTCCCGCCAGATGCCCACGACATTTATGTCGTGGATTATCCGAAAGCGCCCTGTCGCGTGCCCCTGATGGCTCCGCCAGCAGGGATCATCCGCCGGTCACAATCACAGGGACACAGTCAGCCATCAGTTGCTGGCAATCAGCAGGCGTCACCCCGAAGGGGTGGCATCTGACTAGCCGGGGGTGTCAACCCCCGGAAAACGGCTACCCATTCCAATCCCACCGCGCATCTTTTCACCCCGAAGGGGTGGCATTTGAATAGCCGGGGGTGTCAACCCCCGGAGAACAAACGTCCCCACCCAATCCCCCCGCGCAGCGTATTCCACCCCAAAATGTCACCCCTTCAGGGTGAACCGAACATCAAGCCAAGGATTGGATGAACCCGCGCCTTTCTCCGGGTTGACACCCGGAGAGCCGAAGCACGCACCCCTTTCCATTGCAGTCCTACCCCGAAGGGGTAGAATTTCAGACAGGGTTCTCACGTAGATGTTGAATCTTGCGCTCAGTAGTATGCCACCCCAAAATGTCACCCCTTCAGGGTGAACCGAACATCAAGCCAAGGATTGGATGAACCCGCGCCTTTCTCCGGGTTGACACCCGGAGCTAGTCAGATTCGGCACCTTCGGCGCCGGTCAACGACCCGTATCGAATCGTACATCGCAGGAAACACGCAGAGCAAAAGGGCTGCCGCGAGTGATCCTCCGTCCGTTGATCCACCCTCGGAGGACCCGCGATAGCCGTCACGAACTAACGTGACGGACAATCACGGGCACCGGCAAGCCCCTCCCCGTTGTATATTGCCAAAGATCTCGAATCCACCGAGGCCCACAATGACACACTCATTCCTGGCATCAACACGTCGCATCCTGCCACACGCACGCCGGGAATTCCTTCCCGCTGCAGCAGATCGAGGTGACTTTGCAGCCGGGTGAGACGTTTTACCGTCCAAGAGTCCCGCTGGATATCCCCACCGCCGCGCCACCGGGTGAATACACCTACGAACTCCATATCGGTGTCGCACCACCAACCGTTCCGCCAGGCGGTTCCAACGGCAGCCGTCACATGGGACTGGGCTCGTTCACGTTTACAAAAACGGTAGCCGGTAGCCGTTGAGTGAAGGGGACATGTGAATGGAACGGGGTCATGGATTCACAGTGAGAGTGCTGAATAGATTGAATCCGGGGCTTCGTTGTGAAACTGGTCAAGCCGTTCACGTGTCCCCGGTTGACGTGGACTCAGCGGGGACAACTGTGGCGCCGAACCAGACGTCACGCGGCTTCCACGTTGGCCGGCGTTCCAGCGGGCACACACCGATCAAACATATTCGAGCACCACAGATGTCCCCTTTTGGCTCGTTGGTGCCCGTGATTGACCGCCGGTCAGTTTCGGCGGCTATCGCGGACTACCTGACGGTTCTTCGGGACACCTGACAGAACAGATCCTGAGGATCGACGAAGGATCGGTATCAGGTTGCCATCACGAGCCACACAACCCGCTTCTCAGTCGAGGCGAAAGACCGACTGTTTCGTATCTTTGCTCAGTCCCCCGGAACAAATTCCCGAGTCCGCCCGATGCCGCCCACATCCGACGTTCGCAACGCCACGCTGGTTCACCGGCGTGATCTGGACACGTCCCACACGGTATTCACCGTGCGGACAGACAGCCCTGTCCAGTTCATTGCCGGCCAGTGGACCGAGATGGGCCTGCCGAAAGCCGGCGCGGGAGACCGTGGCCCGTCCGGGGATGAGTTTGTCAAGGACGGCGTCGTGCGCCGCGCGTACTCGATCTGTTCCGCGCCCGGCGGCGAGACGCTGAAATTCTTCTTCAACAAGGTCGAGGAAGGCCAGCTCACCCGTTGGCTGTGGGAACTCCAGCCCGGCGACCGGCTGTATGTCGACCCCGAAGCACGTGGACACTTCACCCTCGACGCGATCAACACGGTGTATTCCCACGCCCATGATCTTCACTGTGTTGATGAATCCGGCGAGGACAAACCCGACATCCTGTTCGTCGCCACCGGAACCGGCCTCGCGCCGTTCATGTCGATCCTCGAATACTTCAGCCGGGCTGCGGTCACAGACAAGGGGGACGGGTCCGCGTCTGCAAGCAGACACGGGCACGACGATACTGCGGACGTTGATTTGCCCTGGCGGCAACTGGTGCTCATTCACGGCACCCGGCACGAAACGTTGCTCGCCTGCCGGGAGGAGATTGAACGGGTTGCGTCCGACCCGAGATTCCGCGTCACCTACATCCCGACCCTGTCCCGTGAACCGGACACCTCCGGCTGGAGCGGGCAGCGGGGACGGGTGACCGAGGTGGTGCGAGCCATCTTGAGAAAAACCGGGGACTTCGAGCGCCCGGAACTTGATCTTTCCCGATGCCATGCGTATCTCTGTGGGAACGCCACGATGATCGCGGCGGTCGAGGGGGAATTGATGCCGCATGGCCTCGTCCCACGCTGGCAGGATCCCGCCGGCACCATCCACACCGAAGTGTATTATTGAGCACGGGAGGCAGGGCGCGGAACTGTCCCCGAACTTGTGAATACATTGTACAAGGGCTCTGCACATGGGCTCTGGGCTCAAAACACACGTAATGATGTTCGTGGTAAGGGATTTACCATAGACGACAGACCATAGACCATAATTCCATCCAACGAGGAGACATCCATGAAAGACGCGGTGATTCTTTCCGCAACTCGTACGGCGATCGGTTCCTTCCAGGGCGCGTTCGCGAACATCCCGGCGGTACAACTGGGCGGCGCCGCGCTGATGAGCGCGATCACCAAGGCTGCGCTCAGCCCGGACCATGTGGACGAAGTCATCATGGGCATGGTGCTGCAGGCGGGCGCGGGACAGGCCCCGGCGCGTCAGGCCGCGAAGAAGGCCGGCATCCCCGATGACAAGTCGGCGTGGACACTGAACAAGGTCTGCTCCTCCGGCCTGAAAGCCGTGATGGAAGCGGCCGGGTCGATCATGCTCGGTGAAAACAACGTCGTCGCTGCCGGCGGCATGGAAAACATGACCCGCGTCCCGTACATGCTCCCCAATGCCCGCACCGGGTACCGGTACGGTCACGGCGATGTCGTCGACCTGATGGTGCACGACGGCCTGTGGGATCCGTACACGAATCAGCACATGGGCATGTGCGCCGAACTGTGCGCGTCCGAAAACAAGATCACCCGTGAACAGCAGGACGAGTTCACGATCGAATCGTACAAGCGTGCGATGAACTCGATCGAAGCCGGTCACTTCAAGGAAGAGATCGTACCGGTCACCCTGCCGCACAAGAAGGGCGACATCATCATCGACAAGGATGAGGAACCGGGACGCGGTCGTCCGGACAAGGTCCCGACCCTGCGGCCGGCGTTCACCAAGGAAGGCACCGTCACCGCTGCCAACGCCTCGTCGATCAATGACGGCGCCGCCGCGCTGATCGTCGCCGATCCCGACTGGGCCGCCGAACACGGCAAGACCCCGCTCGCACGGATCGTCGGCTGGGCGACCCATTCCCAGAAGCCGGAATACTTCACCACCGCTCCGCACCACGCCATCAAGAAGCTGTTGCAGAAAATCGACTGGGATATCAAGGACGTCGACTTCTTCGAGATCAACGAAGCCTTCGCGGTCGTGAGCCTGTTCAACAACCACGAGCTCGGGCTGGACGGCAGCAACGTCAACGTCCGTGGCGGCGCGGTCGCGTTGGGCCACCCGATCGGGGCGTCCGGCGCGCGGATTCTCGTCACCCTGCTCCACACCCTGAAGCAGGAAGGCAAGAAGCGCGGTATCGCCTCCCTCTGCAACGGTGGCGGCGAAGCGACGGCGCTGGCTGTTGAAATGCTCTAACGGCAGGTGTGAGGTATGAGGTGTGAGGTGTGAGGAAACACCGGAACGGCAATCGTGGCCGGGGCTTTGTGCCCCGGCTTTTTGATTGACAGGCTGTAGGCTATGGGCTATAGGCTGTTGGCTGCGGGCTACGGTCGGCGGGGAAGGCGTTGGTGAGTGACGAGTTGTGACTGGTGAGGTAGAATCCCGGACTGAAGTCCGAGGGCGTGGGCACGGTGATAGATTCGACGTTTGAGAATCCCGGACTGAAGTCCGAGGGCGT
>JAHLLB010000006.1 GCA_020444425.1 bacterium
CAATGGCGGATAAGCCACGACATGAATGTCGTGGGCATGGTGGATGACCCGCAGGTGTCAACTGGCGGAGTAGCCCAGACATAAATGTCTGGGGCATGGTGGATGACCCGCAGGCGTCAAGTGGCGGAGTAGCCCAGACATAAATGTCTGTGGCAGATAGCAATAGTGTGAGGGAGCGGATGCCGGAGAGCACGGGATCACAGAAAGCTGCATTGCCGCAGCAGACGATCGAGGCGATTGCGAAATCGTTTTACCGGGAAGCCACGCAGTATGGGTTCCACCGTCACGATTTCCTTCGTTACGTCAACATCCTGCTCGATCTGGGACTTGAGACCAGCGGCGTGTACACCCCGCCGAAGATTGCGAAGCTGGAACCGGCCGCTGAGCCCACCGCCGCAGAGAAGAAGGCGATTGTGGTCAAGCCGTACCAGGCGCGCAATTTCAAGATGCTGCAGGCGTGGGTCAATGATCCGATGGGGCGCCAGTTCCTCGAAACCATGCCCGGGATCAAGCGTGAACTGAAGGACTTGATCCAGGATCCGAACAGCGTTTTCGGCATTGTGTCGTTGAACGGTAAGCCGATCGGCGCGCTGGCGTATTTGAACATCGACAAGAGCGCGCGCAAGGCGGAACTGCGCAAGCTGATCGGCGATCCGGAAGCGCGTGGGCACGGATATGCCAAGATCGCGACGCAATACTGGATCGAGTATGGTATCAGCACGCTCGGTTTGCGCAAAGTGTACGTGAATACGCTGGACACGAACCTGAAGAACATCAAATTGAACGAAGAACTGGGCCTGCGTGTCGAGGGATTGCTGCGGGATGAAATCCATCTCGACGGCGAATACCACGACATTCTGCGCATGAGCCTGGTTGTCCCGGATTAGAGTAACCGCAACAGTTGACCCATCAGTGTTACGGAGAACGAACCGCATGATCAACGTGCGTGAAAAGACAGCGGATGATAACGAATGGTTGGCTGAGGTCGTCACGGAAAACTGGGGTTCGACGCGCATCGTCACCCGTGGGCGGGTGCATGATGTCGAATCGATCCCGGGGTATGTCGCCGAGAAGAACGGCGAACGTGTCGGCCTGCTGACATACCAGATGTACGGCAAGGAGTGCGAGCTGATCACGATGAACGCCTTCGAGAAGGGGGTGGGGATCGGGACGGCGTTGCTGGATGTCTTGCGTGACAAGGCGAAGGAGAATGATTGCCGTGGAATCTGGCTGATTACGACGAATGACAACGTTGACGCCATGCGGTTTTACCAGAAGAAGGGTTTTTTCTTCGTTGATGTACATCGTGATGCGGTGTTGACCGCCCGCCGGCTCAAGCCGGAGATCCCGGAGATCGGGTTGTATGGTATTCCGATCCGTGACGAGATCGAACTGGTGATGCCGTTGTAATCGTGAAGAAAGCCGAATGTCTGGTGGTTGCGGGGCAGAGAATGTGACATGGTCAATCACCATTGTCAGCAGATGTTTTTCCCCCTGCGATGTTGGCAGTTCTACGCAGTTAGACACTGGTTACCGATACGATGAACTTGTTCAAGAAAGTCTTTGGCACTCGTCATGATCGTGAGCTGAAAAAGGTTCAGCCGCTTGTGGACGAGATCAACCGCCACTTTGAAACTCTCTCCGGGCTGTCGGATGATGAATTGCGCGGCAAGACCGAGCAGTTCAGGGAGTTTGTCCGCGAACGGATGGGTGATTTTGATCCGTATGCCACTCTCGAGAAGTCCGATCCGGAACGCGAGAAGAAGGCGAAGAAGAACGAACTGGCGGCGTTGAATGAAATCCTCGACGAGCTCCTGCCGGAAGCGTTCGCCGTGGTCAAGGAAGGCTGCCGCCGGTTGACGGAACGCGAACACTCGTTCGTCGCCGCCGAAACCGAGATGACCTGGGCGATGGTTCCGTACGACGTGCAGCTTGTCGGTGGGATTCAGCTCCACCGTGGCCGGATCGCGGAGATGGCGACGGGTGAAGGCAAGACGCTGGTCGCGACGATGCCGCTGTACCTCAACGCGCTTGCCGGCCGTGGTTCGCACCTGGTGACGGTGAACGACTACCTCGCCCGCCGTGATGCGGAGTGGATGGGGCAGTTGTACAGCTTCCTCGGCCTGACGACCGGCGTGATTCTCAGCCAGTTGGCTCCGGATGTGCGGAAGGAGCAGTACGCTGCCGATATAACGTATGGGACGAATAACGAGTTCGGCTTCGACTATCTCCGCGATAACATGGCGACCGATGTCGACCGGCTCGTGCAGCGTGGTCACCACTACGCCATTGTCGACGAGGTCGACAGCGTGCTGATTGACGAGGCACGGACTCCGTTGATCATCGCCGGACCGGTCCCGCGCAGCAGCGAAGGCGATTTTAACACGCTGAATCCGTCCGTGAAAACGCTGGTCGAGCGTCAGAAGCGGTTGGTTGTGCGCCTGCTTGATGAAGCGGACGCCCTGATGAATGGCAAGGCCGAACCGAAGGGCAAGGATCCGCAGTTCGAGGCCGGGATCAAGCTGTTCCAGGCGAACCGTGGCGCGCCAAAGAACAAGCGCGTGCTGAAGCTGCTCAGTGAGCAGGGGATCAAGTCGTTGATCCAGTCGGTGGAGGACGAGTTCATCCGTGACAAGCGGGTGCATGAACTCGACGAAGACCTGCTGTATGCCATCGACGAGAAGACGAACAGCATTGACCTGACGGATCTGGGCCGTGACGAACTGGCGAAGATCTCGCATCAGGACAGCGACTACTTCATGTTGCCTGATCTCGCTGATGTGTTCCATGAAATCGATCAGGATGATTCACTGAGCGACTCGCAGAAGGCGGAGAAGAAGGCGGAAGCGGAAGCTCAGATGGCGGAACGCAGCTCGAACCTGCACACCATCAGTCAGTTGTTGCGTGCGCACACGTTGTACCAGAAGGACGATGAGTATGTGATCGAGAACGGGAAGGTGCAGATTGTGGATACCTTCACCGGCCGTATCATGTACGGGCGTCGTTATTCGGACGGCCTGCACCAGGCGATCGAAGCGAAGGAAGGCGTGCGTGTCGAGGCGGAAACGCAGACCATTGCGTCGATTACGTTGCAGAACTATTTCCGGCTCTATGGCAAGCTGGCAGGGATGACCGGTACGGCGGAGACCGAAGAGGACGAGTTCTTCAAGATTTACAACATGGATGTGTCCGTTGTTCCGACAAACCGTCCCATCGCGCGCAAGGACCTGGACGACGAGGTGTACCGCACTCAGCGCGAGAAATACAAGGCGATTATCGACGAGATCGTTCGAGTGCACGAACTCGGGCTGCCGGTGCTGGTCGGTACGACGTCGGTTGAGATCAGTGAACTGGTCGCGCGGATGCTGGGCACACGGACCGTTGCCGGACGCAAGTTGAAAGAGCATGTCGCGATCCTGAACGCGAAGCAGCATCAACGTGAAGCGGAGATTATCGCGCAGGCGGGGCGTCCCGGCGCGATTACCATCGCGACAAACATGGCTGGCCGAGGTACCGACATCAAGATCGGGCCGGAAATCAAGGACGCGCACGGTCCAGAGGGAATCATCACCCAGCGGCTCGAGGCGGATAAGGAGCTGCGGGATCGACATATTCAGGAATACAACTACGATCCGATGGAGCAGCCGGGCGGATTGCAGATCATCGGCACCGAGCGTCACGAAGCGCGCCGGATCGACCGCCAGTTGCGTGGTCGTTCGGGACGTCAGGGCGATCCGGGCCGGTCGAAATTCTACGTGTCGATCGAAGACGACCTGATGCGCATGTTCGGCGGTGAGCGCATGGGCAAAATCATGGACTCGCTTGGCATCAAGGATGGCGAGGTAATCACCCATCCGATGGTGACCAAGGCGATCGAGAAGGCGCAGACGCGTGTCGAACAGTACAACTTCTCGATCCGTGAGCACCTGTTGAAGTACGACGACGTGATGAACATCCAGCGCGAGGTGATTTACGCCCGGCGCCGGAACGCGTTGCATGGTGACATCTTCGAGGAGCATGAGAATCTGCTCGAGGAATATGTCGCGGTGACCGTGGAGCGGTACGCGCCCTCGAAGGAGGGAGCCTACGGCTGGGAAATCGACGAGCTGCGCTCAGCACTCTTGCGAAACCTTCACGTCGATTTGCACATTGATGAGGCTCAACTTGACACGTTGACAGCGGATGAAATCGAGGTAAAAATCCTCGAGGCCGCGCGTCAGCGCTTCCAGCTCCGCAAGGAACAGCTGGGCGAAGATCTCTATGAAAGGCTGCTGCGGTATACGATTCTCCGCGTTGCCGATCAACAGTGGATGGAACATCTCTACGAGATGGACCGGCTCAAGGAAGGGATCGGGCTGCGCTCGTACGCGCAGAAGGATCCGTTGATCGAGTACAAGCGTGAGGGATTGGCTGCGTTCGAGGACATGCTCGGGCGCGTTGCCGAGACCAGTTTGCGGATGATCCTGAACGCTCAGATTCAGGAGCCACCGCAACCGGAATCCCGCGCGATTGATGCGGCCAGAACGGTCAAGAGTGACGCGACGGGCATGGGAATCAACCAGGCCCAGGCGCAAGCGCAGCAACGTCAACCGGCAATGGCCGGCGCGAGCGTGGAACGGGCGATGAATCGTCCGGGACGCGGACAGCGTCCACAGCCGCAACGTCAGCAGCAACAGGCGAAGACGCCGGTGACGCGTGAAGAGCCGAAAGTCGGCCGGAATGATCCCTGCTGGTGTGGCAGCGGGAAAAAGTATAAGCATTGTCACGGACAATAGCCGTAACGAGCGAAAGGTCCGGGATGAGAGACGAATCCCTGGTACCGCGCAAGGTGGTGGGTCTGGCGATGCACCTCCTGCGCGAACTGCGTGAACAACGTATCCACCTCGAGGAAATCGAGGACATGGGAGAGGAGCTCCGGGGTCAGGGGTATTCCGATTCCGAGATCAATGCCGCCTTCGACTGGGTGTTTGACCGGATTGACGGCGTTGATCCCTCCGAAGTCATGTACCGTGGCGGCTACAGCAACACGGCGTTTCGTGTGCTGCATCCCGCGGAACAGGCTGTTCTGACGGCGGACGCGTTCGGCCAGATGATCGAAATGCAATCGCTGGGGATGCTCGACCTTGAGGATATCGAACGGCTGCTCGATCGCGCGATGGCTATCGGTGGACCCTTGAACCAGGACGATTTGCGCACGCTGGTGCATTCGTACCTGTTTGAGGAGGGGGTGCGACCGGGCAACCGTAACGGGGCCCTGAATCTGATCAGCACCCGGGGAACGATTCACTAACTCGATTTGCTAGCCGAGGCGGGAATGACCAACTCCAAGTTTCGTTTTTTCACAGCCATAATGCTCGTCGCGTTATGGTTTTTCTTTGCAGCCTGCAGCGAAGATTCCGATGATCCAGTCAGCCCGGGACCTGAACCGCAGGATACGCTTGACGTCGAATTCCTGATGGGGTTCTGGAGTTGTGCGGAAGGCAATGAGGATTCGTACCCGATCACAGCGCTTTCCTTCGGGGAAGAAAGCAACGGCATGATCGGCACGATGCAGACGCTCAATTACATGGTCTGGACGGCGACCGACACGACGTTGCTGATCAACACCATCGACGGTATTCGTGATTATAACTACGAGTTCGCCGACGATTCTCTGTCGTTGTGGGTTGGCCTCGGCGGCAAGCTGAAGTTTGGCAAGGTGACTTCGGCGGACACGGTGTACATCGAGCAGAACCCGTATCGTGCGTCTGTCCTGTTGCCGGAAATGATGGAGCTGCACCTCGGTTTGTACGATGCAACCGGTTTGCAGCTGGTTTCGCTGTTCACGGGGCTTGTGGAATCCGGTCAACACTTCATCTATTACGAATATCCGGAAACGGTGCTGGACCAGGTGGTCGCGTTTGATGCGATCCGTGATGGCGGCACCCACTCACGGCAGTACAAGGTGGTCGCGCACCGTCCCGCCGTGCCGGAAGATGCCAAGAGCATCGTCGCGGATTTCTGGGATGCGCAGCTGTACCTCGACAAGGAATTCGCGTTGGCCGGGAAAGACAACCTGGGCGATGCGTGGGAAGGCACCGAGGATGAATGGTTCGCGTTGACGATCCAGGAAAAACTTCCCTATCTGCCGGGCAACATCCGCCGCAATCTACCCGCAGAGGGCACGGACCCGTACTACTGGTACATCGCGGATTACACGTACCAGTTCGGTTTCGGCTGGACCGATGGTGTCGATGATGTCCCGAACACCGTCGAATGGGACGGCAGCAGTGAAAAGCTGACCGAATACCGTGTGCTGCTGGGGTTGGAAGAAGCGGAGATGGAGTAGATCACAACGGCAGGATGGCAAGTTTGTCATTCCTCAGCCGTGTTCGTATGCGGCTGAGGAAGATCCGGCTTGGCAACAGGGAAATCCTGGGTGAAGCTGGCTCTTCCTCACTTCTCTTCGTTCCGTTCGGAATGACGCGTTGTCCACCTTTCGGTTGAATAGTTGACGTTTCCTCGCATCATATCGAGCCTAGTCCGCGAACACCCGCGCCCAGAAGTCCACCATGAAATCCCAGGAATACAGATCGGCCGTTTTGTTGTACGCCGCGCCCTGACTCGGGTCGTTGCCGGCCATCGGCTGGGTGAAGGCGTGGACGGCGTTGGCGTACTCGACGAAGACGTAGCTCACATCGGCGTCGTCCATGATCTGCTTGAATGCGTCGACGTCCGTCTTCGGGACGTGCGGATCGTCCGCGCCATGCTGCACGAGGACTTCAAAGCTCATCGCGTCCGCCATCTCTGCGGTGACGGGGGAGAGGCCGCCGTGGAAGGAGACGATCCCGCGAACATCCGCGCCGGTTCCAGCAAGCATCAGCGAGGCGGTCCCACCGAAGCAGTAGCCCATTGCGCCGACACGGGCGTCGTCGACTCGGTCGAAACTGCGCAGGAAGTCGAGCGATCCGGTAGTGTTACGTTGAAACAGGGCCGGGTTCTGGTAGAACTGGCCGGCCTGTTGCGCCGCTTCATCACGGTTGGCCGGGCGCACACCTTCGCCGTACAAGTCCGCCGCCAGCACGAAGTAGCCGAGCTCCGCGACTTCACGCGCGCGGCGTTGCTCGTAGTCGGTCAGGCCCATCCACTGGTGGAAGATGACGACGCCGGGCATCGTGGTGGAGGCGTTGCTGTCGTACGCAATGTAGCCCTCGAAGGTTTGTTCGCCGACAGTGTAGCGGACGGTTTCGGTGTGAATGTTCATCGCGTGCTCAGTTGGCGTGGTGATGACGGTCTGGGCGGCTGCGTTGGTCGCAAACAGGACTGTGCTGGCAAGCGCAGCGAAGACGGTAAGCTTGGTATGTCGAAGCTGCATTGGACCCTCCGGGTTCTGGTGGTGAATCGGAGAAACATACGTCAGTTCGGAGAATCGGTTGAAGTGGAATGTGAAGGGAACAAGGAGGGGAGAGTTAGGCAGGATGAACAAAAGAGATGTGAGATTTGAGATGTGAGAACACAAGGTTTGAGGTGTGAGGTGTGAGGTATGAGGAAAAGAAAACTGCCACAGACTTGCGTCCATGGCAGTTGATGGATTGACTGTATCAGCAGGTGGCAGGTGCACCAGCCGCAACGACTGCTTCCGCAAATTTACTGCGTCTTTTGCGTCCGTTGCATCCTTTGCGTCAGTTGCATCCTTCGCGTCCTTTGCATCTGTTGCTCTCCCTGCCTGTCCGTTACTTCACGAGCATCCTCGCATCGGGTGCGATCAGAGTCCAGCCACGGTTGATGATGCCGAGCGATTTGACCGGCAACTGCCAGCCGCCGAACGCTGTGTTGTGTCCCTTGGTGAAGAACCGGGCAGGATCAACAGTCCAGACCGCTTCCGGGTCGATGATGGTCAGATCGGCTGTGGACCCCGTTGCGATGGTTGCCGGCGGGAGCTCGAGGATCTCGCGCGGACGAATCGCCAGCAATGTGATCAGCTTGTTCCAGTCCGGTTTGCCCTTACCGAGCACCTTGGCCAGCACGCCGACGGCGGTTTCCAGCCCGACGACTCCATCCGGGACGAGACTGTATTCGACGAGGCACTCTTCGTCGGTCAGCGGGACGTGATCGGCGGCGACGGCGTCGATGGTGCCGTCCATGATCGCCGCGATCAGCGCGTCCTTGTCGCGTTTGCTGCCCAATGGCGGCGAGGTCTTGAAGTTGCCGTCGAAGGTTTCGGTGGCCTCATCGGTCAGCGCGATATGATGCGGGGTGGTGTCGCAGGTAACCTTGACACCGCGTTCGCGTGCCCAACGGATCAGGTCGAGCGATTCGACGCTGGAGACCGCTTCGAGGTGCAGCTTGCTACCGGTGTGCAGCGCGAGCAGCAGTGACTTGGCGACGGCCATGGATTCGGCGATGGACGGCCACGGCTTCTGCCCGAGGCGAGTCGAGACCGGTCCTTCACGCACGACACCACCGGCGGCGAGGCTGGTTTCCTGTGCGCGGCTGGAGATGGTGAGGTTGTGCAATTTCATGTATTCCAGCGCGCGGCGCATGATCTCGGGGGTTGCCGCGGGACGGCCGGTGTCGCTGAAGACACGGACGCCCATGTGGAAGATATCGTCAACTTCGGTGAGGCGGCGGCCTTCGTCATCCCGGGCGACCGAGGCGACCGGAACCACATTCACCGGCGAACCGCTGGTTTGATCCTGGATCCACTTGACGATGCCGGCGTTGTCGATGTACGGGTCGGTATCGGGCGTGATCGAGACGCCGGTGTAGCCGCCCGCCGCAGCCGCGCAGATGCCGGTGGTAAGGGTTTCGCGGTCCTCATGGCCCGGCTGCCCGAAGTGGGCGTGCATGTCCTGGAAGCCGGGGGTGAGGATCTTGTCGCGCAGGTCGAGCTCGACATACCCCTTCAGCTCATCACGGTTAATCTTGCCGATTTTGGTGATCTTGCCACGGTCGATCAGCACGTCGGCGGTTTTGTCGAGGCCGGTGGACGGATCGATCAGGCGGGCACCGTGCAGTAGCACAGTCTGGCTGCGTTGCACCAGCCAGTCGTGGCTTTTCAGGAGGTCGGTTCCCTGCTTGCTTCGCCAGCTCATTTTTCACCTCCCGCGATCAGGTACAGAATGGCCATGCGCACCGCGACACCGTTTGTCACCTGTTGCAGGATGACGCTGTGCGGTCCGTCCGCGACGTCGCCGTCCAACTCGAGCCCGCGATTGATCGGGCCGGGGTGGAGGATGGTCAGGGGTTTGTTCGAAGCGGCCAACCGTTCGGAGGTGACGCCGAATGTCTGGTGATATTCACGTTTTGACGGGAACAGCCCGGAGTCCTGCCGTTCGAGCTGAATGCGCAGCACGTTGAGCACGTCCGACTTGGCGATGGCTTCGTCGAGGTCGTGATACACCTTCACGCCGAGGTGCTCGATGTCGCGCGGGATCAGCGTAGGCGGGCCGCAGACGGCGACCTGTGCGCCCATGGTCGTCAGGCCGAAGATGTTGGACAGGGCGACACGGCTGTGCGAGATGTCGCCGACCAGGGTGACGCGCAGCTTGTTGAAATCGCCGTAGACTTCACGGAGCGTCATCATGTCGAGTAGCGCCTGCGTCGGGTGTTCGTGTGAACCGTCCCCGGCGTTGATCACCTTGGAGTCGCAATACTTTGCGAGCAGGTTCGGCGCACCGGGCAGCGGGTGACGCATCACGACGAGGTCGATCTTCATCGCCTCGAGGTTGCGGATGGTGTCGATCAACGTTTCGCCCTTGTTCACGGACGAGGCGGACGCGCTGAAGTTGACAACATCCGCGCTCAGCCGTTTTTCGGCGAGTTCGAAGCTGATGCGGGTACGGGTTGAGTTTTCGAAGAAGGCGTTGACGACGGTTACATGCCGAAGCGTCGGGACTTTGGGCACCGGCCGACTGAGGATTTCCTTGAACGCGACGGCGGAATCGAGGATCGCGGTGATGTCCTCGGCGGGAACGTCGCGCAGGCCGAGCAGGTGCGTGGATTTCAAAGCCATCAGGCGCACCCTCCATGCATCGGGTGGGCAGGGAAACGGTAGCGGACGCAGCTAATCATTGGCCCGTCCTCCTCGCATCAGGACAACTTCGTCGGAACCGTCCATTTCCTTCATGTGGACCTGCACGTTTTCCGAGCTGGAGGTGGGGATGTTCTTGCCGACAAAATCAGCCTTGATCGGCAGTTCGCGATGTCCACGGTCGACAAGCACGGCCAGCTGCACGCGTGACGGGCGGCCATACGCCATCAGGGCGTCCAGCGCGGCGCGTGAGGTGCGGCCGGTGTAGAGGACGTCGTCCACCAGCAGTACGGTGCAGCCGTCAATGTCGAACGGGATTTCGGTCACCTGCATGCCTGGTCCGACTTTTCGGGTGCGGAAATCGTCCCGGTACATCGTTACATCGAGCACACCGGTGGTGAGTTCGCGGCCGACGATCTCGCTCATCTGTTTGGCGATCCGTTCCGCCACATGCACGCCGCGCGAACGGATCCCGACGATGCCGAGGTGATCGACGCCCCGGTTTCGTTCGATGATCTCATGCGCCAGCCGTGCGATGGAACGTTGAATGTCCATCTCGTCCATCAGACGGACTTCCTTTTCCGGCATGGGCTCCTCCTCCGTGGTGTCTATCTGAAACTGTGGTTCCTGGTCGTCGTAACCGGAAGATCATCCACGACATGAATGTCGTGGGCATGATCCGTGAAACACTCGAATATCCCAGGCATGAATGTCTGGGGCGTGTTTCGTATGTGGCCGTGTCAAAAGACTTGCAGACGCGGACGTGGAATCGTTTTCAAAACCACGACATGAATGTCGTGGGCATGTTTCATGTAACGTTCAGTAATCCCAGACATGAATGTCTGGGGCATGTTCCGTGAATCATTCGATTATCCCAGTACACATGTCTGGGGCATGATCCGTGAAACACTCGAATATCCCAGGCACGAATGTCTGGGGCATGGTGTTGATCAGGATTCCGGCCGGGGAGGGAACAAAAAAAGCGCCATCCCCAGTGGGACGCGCATCGGCAGGCGGCTCGAACGGTCGGGTGGCAGATGTGCCACTCACGTTTCGGGTCCGGGTAGTGCCCGGTGAACGTCCCTTTTCCGTCTCTCCGGACGGGCTTAAAGGGTCGAACAAGAAGATAGCGGTTGCCTCGGCGGAGGACAAGGACCGCTCGCGGGGAATCGGTATGAGAGCGGATAGGAACGGCGAGGAACTGTTGTCGAATCAGGGGTTACGGCGTTTGCGTGCCGCCTCTCGGCCACGTTTGGCGACATGCGGCCAGATGCCGAACGCCTTCGCGGTGAGCTCATTGAGATCGCCATCGTTCCGGATGGTGAAGTCGCTCTGCTTGCTCTTGGTCAGCGCCGGGATTTGCATCTGGTAACGCTGCAGCATCTCTTCGACGGTCAAGCCCATGCGTGCGGCGGCTCTTTCCGCGCCTCGATGTGGATCGACGATGACGGAAACCAGCACATCGTAGCGGTCCTGATCATTCCATTCGAAAATCATCGCGGCGTCAACCATAGCGACCAGGCCGGCGTTCAGAGCGTCGTCGATTTCCTGCTGTAGCAGGTCACGGATGTACGGCCAGATGGCGGCGTCGAGGTCGTTGCGAGCCTTTTCGTCGGAGAAAACAATTCGCCCTAGCGCGGCACGGTCGAGCGTATCGCCGGACCAGACGTCGTCGCCGAAGCGTTCCTTGAGCCATGCACGGAACTCGGCGGATTGCTCAACGACATCGCGACCGAGACGGTCGCCTTCGATGATGCGCGCGTTGTAGCGTGTCCACAGGTTGGCGACGGTGGACTTGCCGCTACCGATGTTCCCGGTCACACCAACGATGAACGGGAATGGCTCTGGTTTCATGAGATCGCGGCTTCGATTTGTTCGGCCAGTTTCTCGAGATCAGGATCTGCTGGAGATTGCTGGCGCAAACGGTTTAGCATCGCCCGCGCGTGATCGTACTTGCCCTGGCCGATCTGCAGACGGATCAGGGTTTTCGACACCGGCCCGCGATACTCTTCCGGAGCGGTTTCGTCACGCTTGGGTTGTGGTGGGGGAGTGCGTTTCGGTCGCGGCGCCATCGCGGCCGGTTCGGATTCCGCCTTGGGTTTCGGCTGCGCGGCGGGGGGTGGTGGTGCGGGCGCCGGAGTTGACCGCTTTTCCGGAGCTGGCGTGGACGTCGATTCGGCAGCCGCAGACGGTTCGGGTTTGGTCTGTGGTTCAGGTTCCGACGAGGTCTCTGCCGGCGGTTCGGCGGCCCTGGGTGCTTTCGTTTGCGGTTCCGGCTGCGGGTGCGGATCGGCACTGGCTTCTGGCTCAGTCCTGGATTCCGGCGCAGGCTCGGTTGCGGGTGCCGATTCGGCCTTGTCGTCCGGAGGTGGCTGGTCTGCAGGTTCGCTGCCGGATTTGGAGAGGCCGTACGGTTCGAACGAATCTTCGTGGGACGCGTCCGCTTCGGACAGGTCCCTGGTTTCGTCTTCCGCATCGGGGTTGTCTTCGAGACTCTCGATTTCGTCCTCAACGCGTGAGGGTGTCATCGCGTAGGACGCTCGGCGGGCGAGTTCATCTTCCGTCAACTCCGGAACTTTTTCTTCCTTCTGCTTCAGCCCCTCGGTGATGTTCTCTTCCGGAGCGCTGTCGGCAGCAGGTTCCCCAGCTTTCTTGTCGTCCTGCCTGGACTCGGTGTCGTCTTTCGGCCTGGACGCGTATTTGCCGATTTCCACCGGCTTCTGGCTGCCCGGTTTGCCACGTCGTTTGCTCGCGAACTGGGAAATCAGATCGTCCAGATCTTCCTGGCTCGCGGGCTTCTTCGGAATCGACGCTTCCGGCATGGGCGGACGCTCCTGCGCTTTCTTGGCGGCAGGTTCCGCAGGCGTTTTTGCGGCTTCGGGGGCGGACTCACCGGGTGTGTCAACCGGGGCATCATCTTCACCCTGCGCCGTCACCTCTGCTTCGGGTTCTTCCGCTGCTGGCTCTTCAGCGACGGGTTCACCGCTTTCCGCTGGCGGTTCAGGTTCTGCGCTTTTTGCCGGGGTCTTGCTGCCCTTCTTGAACGCCGCCATCAACTCATCGAGCGAGTTCTGATCGAGCGGACCAGCGGGCGCGGCGGGTTCTTCAGCCTCGGCGGGTTCCGGTTCAGTGTCCGTGGCGGGTTCTTCGGTGGACGGCGCCGGGGTGGATTTTCCCGCCTTGAACGAGGCCATCAGAGCGTCCAGATCGCCCTGGTTCATCGGTCCGGATGGTTCGGCGGGTTTGTCCTCTTCGACGGCTGCTTCGGGCTCTTCCGCAGCTGCTTCGGTTTCGGGTTCGGACATTGTGTCCTCGGCATCCGCACTGTCGCTCGTCGAAGCAGCAGGTTTCGCCTGGCCGGACTGGAATTGCGCCAACAATGCGTCCAGATCCGACTGGTTCAATGCGCCGGAGGGTTGCTTCTCGGGTTCCGGCTTCGGCACTTCGGCTTCGGTCTCAGCTGCCGGTTCGTCATTCGGCTGCTGGACGGCCTCAGGTTCAGCTGCGACAGGCGCTTCGGCATTGGACTCTTCGTCGCCGCTGTCCGTGGTTTCATCCGCTTCGGGTTCATCTGCTGTTTCTGGTTTGGCGGGCGCCTGGATTTCCGGGACGGTCGCTTCCAGATCCGGGTTTTCCACCAGTACGAGCTCATCTTGCTTGAGCTCATTCAGAACCTGCTTGAAGTCGACGACATGATCCAGCGGTTGACCGCCAAACTGCACCGCTTTCTCGAGCGGCGTCGGAATGTGTTCTTCTGATTCCTCAGTATCTTCCTTCGAGCCTTCGTTCATCAGCTCAGCGAGGATATCCTCGACGCCAGCTTCCTGTTCTTCCTCGTCTTCATAAATGATGTCGGGATTGCGCTCTTTGCCGTCCGCAGTAGTGGGTTTTTCAGTGACTTCAGGCGTTGCCGGTTCGGCTTCAGCTACCGGGGCTGCGGGTTTAGTCTCCCCGGCGGGAGGTTCGGCAGCGTCTTCATCGTCTGCTGATG
Source organism: bacterium (assembly GCA_020444425.1). Lineage (GTDB taxonomy): Bacteria > Electryoneota > Electryoneia > Electryoneales > Electryoneaceae > BMS3BBIN04. The sequence goes on from JAHLLB010000006.1 coordinate 14,004, forward strand.
GCGCAACGGTTTCCGCATCGGTCTCAACGGATTCTGCACCGGTCTCCGCTTCGGGTGCCGGCGGTTTCGGTTCAACGGGGTCGGTGTGTTGAATCAGGTTGCTGTCAGGATCGTAGTTCTCAGCTTCGGATTCGGTTGTCGCTTCTGTCGCAACCGCCGAGTCCGCTTCACCTTCGCCCGTGCCGTTGCTGGATTCCTCCGCCGCTGCTTTCTGCGCGGGCAGCTTAAATTCTTCGACCTGCTCGTCGTCATCAGTGGAGGGGAGACGTGCGATCATCTGCGTGACGAGCGAATCGTCCACATCCGGCGCAAATTGCTTGGGCAGGGCGGTTCGTTGCGGCATCAATTCCAATTCTTTGCTGACAACGGTCGACAGGCCACCGATTTCGGTGATGTCACCGGGATGCCACTCGTCCTGCCATTCAAAATCATCACCGAAGAGCTGCTTCATCGTCCAGTGAACGAGTGCTTTCTGCTTCGACTCAATTTCCGTGTCGGAGGGACTGAGTTCGTAGAGCCGGGTATGGGCGGCGTATTCGAGGTCGGTGCGTCCGAGCAGGTGCAGCAGTTCAACGTAGGCCTTGCGCGCTCGCAGGTTGAGCGGATCGAGGCGCAGCACTTCTTCGTAGGATTTGAGCGAACCTTCGGCGTCCTTAAGACGGCCCTGGGCCTGTGCGAGCAACAGGTAGGCGGTGGAGTTCTCAGCGTCCGACTCAAGCCCATTGAGCAGACGGTTGCGAGCTTCCTTCACCTTTCCCATCTGGAGTTCGATGTCCGCGAGCCGGACGTAGAGGATGGGATTCCTCTTGACCAGCTTTTTCAGCCGTTTGTATTCCGCTTTTAAACGACTCATCGCAATGGCAGCTTCGTTGGTGAGGGGGAAGCAACAAGTTACAAATCTGGATCCGGCGAAATGGACCTCACGGTGACTCCCGGTAGAACGGGTTCTCCGACCGTCATCCGGTACCGTGCGAGCGCGATGTTGTGATCCATCAGCGCCTGTGTGGTGCTGATCCGGCTGCGGTTGACCTGAATCTGCGCGTCGATCCAGTCCTGCGCGGTGATTTGACCGTTGGCGAACCGTTGCCGGCTGATATCAAACGACTTCTCGGAAATCTCCAGGGACGCTTTTGAGATCTCATAGCGGCGTCGTGCTTCTTCCAGCGACCGGACCGCCGCCCGGACGTCGAGAATTATATCCATCTCCGCCTGGCTGGCGTCGAATTCCGCCCGCCGCAGCGACAAACGGGCCGACTGCACATCCAGGTTCCGCCGTCCACCGCTAAACAACGGAATGTTGAGGTTGAATGCAATGCCCCGGTTGGTGAGATAATCGTTGTAATCGTCCGAGAACGCTTCGTCGATAGTGTCTGTCCGCTGGTTGAGGCCGTAGAACGCGGTCAGCTGTCCGCCCGGGTTGTATGGACGCCGCGTATTCTTCAACGACAACTCGGCCTGTTCAACGCTGATTTCCGCCTGCCGGATCTCTTCCCGCTTCGCGAGCGCTTTTTCAATGGCCTTGTCCAGATTGACCTGCAGCGTATCGAAACCCGGATCGCCAACGATGCTGATCGGTTGATCCAGCTCGATGCCGAGCAACGAGCGGAAGCGGTCCAGTTGACCCTCATAGGTTGCTTCGGCACTGAGCAGGTTTGTCTCCACCCGTGAAGCCTCCACCTCGAGCTGGAGCGCTTCAACTTCCGGAATCAGACCCGCCTCGAACTTGCGGTGTGCGAGGTCGGCGGTTTCACGGTTGGCGTGCAGATCGTCCCGGGAAATCTCAAGTTCGCGTTCGCTGGCGAGCAGCGCGTAATAGGATTCCAGCACGTTGAACACGAGATTTCGCTGGCTCTGCATGGTGTTCAGCAGGGTGTTCTCGTAGGACAATTCCGCCTGCTGCCGTGCGTACCGGCGCAAGTTGCCGCGGAGAAGTTCCTGCGTGAAGCTGGCGCGGTAGGTCGTATTGTATTCCAGCTCATCGATCTGGCCGATGTACTCGTTGGTGTAGTATTGCTGATAGAACCGGGAAGTGATCTCAACCGTGCCGCCGGTCGGAAGCGGCTGGGACAGGCTCAGGTCGCCCTCCATCTGCCGGGTTTCGGTCTCCACCCACTGGCGAGTGTTCTTGTTCAGTTCGGCGTCGTAGATGAGTTCCTGGCTCAGCGCCTGGGTAATGCTGGGCACACCGAAGCGCGAATCGAGCGTCGGGGAGTACATGTCCAGCGCGGCGGAACGGAACGAAATGTACGACTGGTTGAGACTTTCCTGGCTGTAGTAGGCGTCCGGCGATTCGCCCAGCGCGATGGCGATGGAGCGGTAGAGGTCGAGGATCAGCGTGTCGCCGACGGCAACGTGGCTGGAGTCGCTTTGGGCGGACACCGGTACAAACGCAGCCGAGCTCAGCAGCGCGAGGGTAACCAGCAGTGGAATGAGTTTATTGCCTGTCATGGGTTAACCAGTAGGTTTCGATCCAACCGTTATTCGTGACGGATGGCGTTGATGACATCCAGATGAGCCGCTTTTTTCGCCGGCCACCAGCCGAAGATGATGCCGACAGTGGCGGAAACACCGAACGCGAGCACCACGGCCAGTGGGCCGATTGCGGTGTTCCAACCCGCAAATTTCGTGATGCCCCAGGCCATCAGGATTCCGACGATGACACCGACCAGACCGCCGATCAGCGAGAGTAGCACCGCTTCGAGCAGAAATTGCGAGACGACGTCGGATTGGCGTGCGCCCATCGCACGGCGGACACCGATCTCACGGGTGCGTTCGACCACATTCGAAAGCATGATGTTCATGATCCCGATCCCGCCGACGAGCAACGAAATGGATGCGATGGTGCCCATCACGATGTTGAAGATGCGTTGTGTCTGGCGAGATTGTTCCAGCAACTCCACGGGCACGATCAACTCGAAGTCCGCTGCCTGATTGTGCCGACGGGTGAGGATGCGGGTGATGGTTGCGGCGACGGGCTGCAGCTTGTCTTCATCCGGTACGCGCAGGATCAGCGCTTCCAGCGGGCTTGTGGATCGGTTGACGGCGAAGCGGGCGTTGAGCGTTTCCAGTGGGACGTAAACATCCTTGCTCATGTCCGGCAGATCCAGCCCGGCGGAGGTGAATCCACCCAACGGTGGTTGAATCACGCCGACGATGGTGAACCAGGAGTCGCCGATCTTGAGCGACTCACCGAGCGGATTGCTCAGTGGGTAGAGGTCACGGCGCAACGACTCGGTGATTACGGCGACCGGGGCGCGTGTGCGGCTGTCATTCTCTGAGAGGAAGCGGCCGCCGGTCAGCGTGGCAAAGAACACACTGGCGAAATCGGCGGAGGTGCCGACGATTCCGGTGCCTGCCCGTTCGGGTAATTGGACTTTTTCGCCGACGCGTCGCAGCGGGACGATCAAGTCCACGTCCACCAGCAGCTCATCGAGAGCGGCAGCATCATCGAGCGTCAACCAGTTCGGGTTCTTGCGCTGGTTTTCCAGCAGCTGATTCCGATCATCCGGCTCATGGGTTGAGACGATGATGTTGTTGACACCGAGGCTTTGAATCGCTTCGAGGATTTCACTTTGTGCGCCGGCACTGATCGAGGTCATCGCGATCACGGCGGCGACGCCGAAGATGATGCCCAGCGTGGTGAGGAAGCTGCGGAGCTTCTGGGCGAGCAGGGCATCCATCCCGATGCGGAGGTTTTCCGCGATCGTGATTGCACTGCCTCCGAGGCCGGATCTCCGATCTCCAGGACTCATTGACCGTTGCCACCGTTCATCATGGACGTTGGCGCGGTGGAGCCTGAGTTGCTGTCCTCATCGGCATCAATTCCAGTCCAGGTTGCCGGGTCGAAGCTGGTGTTCGGATCAACAAGGCTGACTCGATCCTTGTTGTCGAGGCCGTCGGTGACCACGACAAAATTGTCATTGCGTGTGCCGAGTGCGACTGGTGTGCGTTTGTAGCCAGCACTCGAACGGTAGACGACGGATCCGCCCTCGTGGTTGAACACGGCATCCAGCGGGATGTAATAGGAGTCGGGGACTTCCTTGATGATGATCGTCGAGGACACCGTCATGCCGGGTTTCAGCACTTCGCCGACTTCGTCCAGCTGAATGACGACGTCGAAGACCTTAACGTTCGCTTCACTCTCCTCATCGACCCTGCCGAGTCCGGCGACATCGGTGACGGTGCCGGTGTAAACACTGTCGGGGAAGGCGTCCGGGATAATGGTCGCGATCTGTCCGACCTTGACACGGGAGACATCGACCTCGTTGACGGCAGTCTCTACGATCATCTGGGACAGGTCGGGAAGTTCAATCAACGCCTGCCGTCGCCAGGGAGTGTCACCGACGCGCAGCTCAGCCATTTGCGAACCGTTCCACAGCTTCATGTACACGACCAGCCCGGGCTGGGGCGCGATCATGGTCAATTCGGAAAGTGCTTTTTCTTCTTCATGCAGGCTGATTTCGGCCTGTTGCACATTCAATTGCAGTGTGCGCAACTCGGCTCTATTGATGATCTTCTGCTGTTCGATACGCTTCTGGGCTTGTTCGAGCGAGATGTGGGACTGCTGCAGCGCCAGCTCCTGTTCTTCCTTAACCACCTCGGCCTCGAACTGCATCTGTTCGAGCCGCAGCTCGGCCTGCCGGTAGCTGGCCTGCGCGGATTGCAGCCCGGCTTCGAGGTCGGCCATGGTGGACGCCATGGACGAGCGCGACTTGTCCAGCGAGGCCTCGGACTTCTCAAGTTCGTTCTTGGCTTCTTCGATGCGTTGCAGGACTTCGGTCTGGTCGAAGATGACCAGCGTGTCGCCGGCTTCAACATGCGAGCCCTTTTCCGCCAGCCACAGCACCTGGAGATTGGTGCGGACACTCGGTGCGCGGACGACGACAGAATTCTTCGCGCTGAGCTCACCGGTTTCGGTGATGGTGACGCGGAAATTGCCGTATTTGACCGGGTAATCCGGCAGATCGCCACCTGGACCACCGCTGCCGGCGATGAGGAAATAGAGGAGGACGATGACGACGAGTCCTGCGAACAGTCCGATACGTCCTGCGGGTTTCTTCAGCATAGCTGTCAGAGCCATCCGTTGGCCAAATGAGAGTTAGCCTGCGCAACCGATCAATATAGTGTAATCGACCGCCGACAACGCGAAATTGTTGATCTCGCACGAACTGTGCGCTACCGGTAACATCGTTTTCTCAGTCCAAAGGTTCCACAGTTCGCGACAAGAAGGTTTCAGTGATGAGACGCATGCATGGAAAAGTAGTAACGGAGCCTGATGTGATTCGCTCCGGGAGGCATCCGTTTCGAGCGGTTCTCAGTAGGGCAACTCGTTGTTAATTCGCTATCTAGAATCTGGAATTAACATGAGCTAAACGCAGTGGTAACAAACAAATAGCGGTCTCCGAGCTGCTCCCATGCGGACTTCTCGCGCCGTAGTTTCTCTCACGTTATCTTCTCGATAACCTATCATCTGTCGGGGCGAATGGGCGCGTCCCCGTCAGCCAGAAACTGTGCACCGATCTTTCTCGGGATCAATCCCTCGACCCACAAGTCCACAACCCAGCGAGTGTCCCTGCGAACGGGTGACGAAAGTAGCCGCCACGGCAGGGGAACGCGCGGACGGAGCAGCAGGAGGCAGAGTACGCTCGTGGTAGCGTTCCGGTTTACCCCGACAGGGGCCAGGAAGAGAATTACGGCAGCAATCGCGGTGTTGTCCGCGTGTTTGCTGGCCGTCGCGGTGGTCTATGCGGCACGTCCAGGCGGTACTCCGCGCAAGATTCAACAGGATGACTACTGGCACTATACCAGCGTTGGCAACATCGGCATGACGGTGACGAATTTCGGCATCCTCGGCCAGGGCTACAACAACGCCGACCAGCCGTCCTGTGAATACAAGTTCCGCAGCACACTGGATTCGCGGAAAGACGAGGTTGAACACTTCTCATACGCCGGCATCTGGATCGGCGGTGTGCGTGACAATCAGGACCGTGTCTCAACCGCGATCACCGATGGTGTGTTCGGGTATGAGGATGGCGGCTGGGAGTTCACCTCATCGTATACCGACCGTATCAAGGACACTCCGATCTGGCGTCACCTGGCGAAGATCGACCGTCGCTTCGACCTGTCCCGTATCGATCAGGGCGAGGTGGAGTTTGCAAATACGCTGACGGCTGAAGTGGATAATGGTTGGATCGAATTCGGCTCGACGACGTGGGACACGATGGTCACCTCGAGCTCGCTGCGCGAGGTGAGCGAAGACAGCCCGTACGGGCGTCTCTTCGACCCGAACGCGATCAGCCACCAGGATCTCGTGTGTGCGTACACCGATACGAACACCATCGTGCCGGGTACCGGTGTCTCGATTGAAAACCACATTCCGCTCGGTGTACACGTGTACCAGGAAGTGTATGCGTGGAACTATGCGTACGCCGACGCCTTTGCGATTCTCAACTACACGATTACCAACATCCCGAAGGGGTGGTTCGTCGCGGAAACTGACACGACGATGGAGTATTCGACCAATGTCATCCGCGAGTTCTCAGCGGGAGATACGGTGTTTACCGGTTCGGTGATTGAAACGCCGTACTTCGGCATCTGGGTCGATGCGTCCATCGGCAACATGAACTACACCTCGGCGTACGGTGAAAATACCCCTGGCGGCAACTGGTACTGGTACGACAACCTCAACGATTACGACCGGGAACGGCGTCTCGGCCTGCAGTACGACTACGACGGCGACGCAGGTTGGGCGCAGAGCTATCTCGGTGTGAAAATGCTCGGCGCTGAAATTGTTCAGGGCGATTCGTTGACCACCGACTGGGACGCGTATTACAACCAATGGACGTGGGGAGGGTCGGCGTTCGGCAACACGTGGCCGATGCCATTCACAGAGTCGGAACGATTGCAGAAGATGGGGACGCACGGGTCCTACTCGACGATTCCCAGCGACGAAGACAGCCAGCAGTCGTGGATGATGCTGTTGACCAGCGGTCCGTATCCGGATCTCGCGCCGGGTGACCGGTTCAACGTGGCGATTGGACTGATGGGTGCCCGTTGGAATGGTGGTGGTCCGGACAGCGAAGACCGTCGCGAATACCTCTACACCAACGCGGAGTGGGCACAGATCGCCTACAACGGGGAAGACCGGAACGGAAACGGCGTGCTTGATCCTGGCGAGGATAAGGATCTGGACGGAAAGATCACTCGTTTCGTGCTGCCGGAACCGCCTCCGGCGCCGGATCTGGCGGTTGTCGCCGGTGATCATGAAGTCGAACTCTACTGGACGGACACCCCGGAATACACGATTGATCCGATCAGCAACCAGCCGGATTTCGAAGGGTACCGGATCTACAGTTCACCCAAGACTGAGGTACCGGAAGGCGAAGTCGAGAACGAGTGGACGTTGTTGGCCGAGTTCGATGTGGACACGACCGAAACAGACACCAACCTCGTCGGTTTCAACCTCGGCCTGGACGCTGTCCGTCTCGAGCAGGATACGTTGATCAACGGCATCAGCTACCAGTACAAGTGGGTGAACTCGAACGTGCGCAACGGCTGGCCGCGTGAGTTGTATTACGCGGTGACCGCGTACGACCGTGGCGACGAAGCGGCGGGTCTGCTGTCGCTGGAGTCCAACCCCAACAACAACCTGGTGTACGCGTTCCCGGGCACGAAACCGGCAGCATCCGGCGACAATCGGGTCGGGGTGTATCCGAATCCGTATCGCGGGCGTGCCGCCTGGGACGGGTTAACGGAGCGTGACCGTCTGATCTGGTTCCGCAACCTGCCTTCGGAATGCAGGGTGACGATTTTCACACTGGCGGGTGAGCGGGTGGATTCGTTCCGCCACAACGCGCGGACGTATGCGGGCAACGACGTGGATCGCATCAACGCCGGCGCGACCTCCGGCGAGATCCGGGTGTTCAGCGGAGGTGAGCACGCGTGGGATCTGCTGACCGAGGACGATCAGGAAATCGCGACCGGGCTGTACATTTACACGGTCGAGGATCTCAATTCCGGTGATGTAAAAACCGGCAAGTTCCTGGTGATCAAGTAATGAATGCGCGTAACTCCATCGTTGTCGTATTGGCGCTGTTGATCGCGGCGCCGCTGGTTGCCGGGACGATCTCGGTTGATACCAGTTTCTATACCGCTCCGGCGGACAAGACGTTGCCGCTGGTCGCAGGCGATCACGCGAAGAACGTGATCCTGCTGATTGGTGACGGGATGGGGTATTGCCAGGTTGAAGCGACACAGTATACGGCTGTTGGTCCAGAAGGCCGGCTGCACATGCAGACCCTGCCGGTGACCGGGATGATGAGCACGTGGTCGGCGGACCGGTTGATCACCGACTCGGCGGCGTCTGGAACGGCGATGGCGACAGGATACAAGACGGACAATCGCCGCATCGGCACGCTTCCCAACGGCCAGAAGCCGGTGAGTATTCTTGAGGCGGCGGAGCAGAGAGGGCTGGCCACCGGTCTGGTCGCAACGTCCACGATTACGCACGCGACTCCGGCAGCGTTCGCCGCTCATCAGCCGAGCCGGTACGACCAGCCGGCGATTGCGGTGGACATGGCGGCATCCGGGGTTGACGTCGTGCTCGGTTCCGGATACAAGTACTGGCAGCCCGCGCCGGATGGGGTACGTGAGGACGGCCTCGACCTGTTGCAGCAGCTGCAGAACGACGGGTATAGGCTGGCCCGGACCGGTGACGAGATGATGGCGCTGGACCGAATGCCGGCGATCGGGTTGTACGGTCCGGACGCGCTGGATGAGACGCCGGACGAACCGTCCATTGCGGATCTGACCCGGAAGGCGATTGAGCTGCTGTCGCAGGATGACGATGGATTCTTCCTGATGGTAGAAGGCAGCCAGATCGACTGGGAAGCGCACAGCAACGAAGAGGACGAGCTGGTTCGCCGCGCCTTGCTGTTCGACCTGGCGGTGGCGGAGGCGATCGAGTTCGCCAAACAGGACGGTAACACGCTGGTCATCATTACCGCCGATCATGAGACGGGCGGGATGACGTTGACCAAGGGCAATCGTGACGGCTCGGAAGTGGTTGCGCAGTTCAGCAGCACCGGTCACACGGCTGGTTCGATGCCGGTGTTTGCGTACGGTCCGGGCGCGTTGGCGTTCACGGGATTGTACGAGAATTCGGACCTGGCGGTGAAGATGGCGCGCGTGCTGCAGATCAGCGATTTCCCGCGGTTGCATCAGAACAGTGATTCCAGCCAGACCCTGTCTGATTAATCGGGCAGTCTGGTTTTACCATGCGTGACGTTTCGCAAGAACTGATCGGTTGAGATAGACAAGAAACGCAATTCGTGCGTTTGCAAAGAGGAGAAGGGTATGATGCGCAGGCTACAGGTTTTTCTTCTTGTACTGCTTGTCGCCGTGGTCGGAAGCGTGCAGGCGACGACCATTTACGACATCCAGTATGTACCGGACCCGGGTTCGGATGATGCCAGCCCGTTGCTCGGCCAGACGGTTACCGTGACCGGTCTGGTGACGTTTGAGCCGATGTCCAGCGGTGGCAACAGTTTCTTCATCGCGGATGATTCTGGCCCGTGGAACGGTGTCAATGTGTACACCGACAATGTGGACTACAATCTCGGTTTCGGCTGGGAAGTGGAAGTGACCGGTGTGGTCGATGAATACAACGGCCTGACCGAAATTCTCGCCACCGAGGTTACGGTTCTGGACAACCGCTACGACATGGCGGCGTTCTGGGAAGACTACTACGCCAACCCTGGCAATTATCCGGAATTGCAGTACAACGTGGTTGATCCTGCCAACCTGATCAACGCTGCGGACGCCGAGCAGTATGAAGGCTGCCTGGTCAGGATTGAAGACGTAAGCGTTGAAACCCTGCCGGATGATAACGACGAGTGGTCCGTCAACGATGGCAACGGCAACATCGTCGCGATTGACGATCCGGCCGACGACAAGTACGGCTACTACCACAAGGTGGTGGAAGGCAACAGCTACGAGCGGATTCAGGGTATCCTGAATTATTCGTATGGTGAGTACAAGATTCGTCCGGAAATCGCCTGGGACCTGAAGGTCGTCATTGACCAGGATAACGGTTTCTACACCCAGATCGCGTATTTCCAGCAGGTCCGCCCGATGGACCTGACCGTGCGTGAGTTCGAGGGTGAATACCGGACGTGGGATCCTTCCTACGCCGCAAATTCCCGTTACGGCCTGCCGGAGAACGAAGGCAACCGTGGTGAGGACATCATCATTCACGCCGTCGTTTCCTATCCGACCGACCTCGGGTACGCGGGTTCCACCGGCGCGAAGTTCATCATGACCGACTGGCTGGTCGGCGACACGCAGGAACCGTGGATGTCGGTGCTCAGCTACACCCCGGACCTGAACCAGTTCGGCAACCTGTATGAGGGTGACGAAGTTGTGTTCTACGGCCAGGTGGGTGAGTATTACACCGAACCATCGTACATGACGGAAGTCTGGCTGTCGGACCCGTACGAATTCCTCAGCTTCGAGAACCCGGTACCGGCACCGCGTGTGGTTGACGTGGAAGACCTGCGCGATCAGATGACGCCGGAAATGTGGGGCAACGTTTTCGTTCAGCTGCAAAACGTGGTCAACATCACCAACGATCCGCCGTACGGTGTGTGCGACGTGGATGACGACCTGAACGATGAGTATCCAGGCGTCAACATCTACGATGACTCTGCGGCGATGGAAGATTACGTTCCGCCGCCGGTGGGAACGAACCTCGTGTCGGTGACCGGTTGGATGTACAACCACTACGGCAACTACGGTGCCGATACCGACAACTGGGCGTTCCAGATCTGCCCGTCGTACCCGGATGACATCCTCGTGGGCGAGGGCCCGCCGAACATTCTCAGCGTCACGCGTGACTACGGTGTTGTGCCCCCGGGCGCGCCGGTTACGATCAACGCAACCATCGCCGATAATTCGTCCGTCGAACGTGCCTCGATCTTCTACAGGGTCGACAACGGTACGTGGGAAAGTGACGACATGGACTTCACCGGCGACATTTACTACGAATACGAACTCGAGCCGCAGTCGGAAGGTACATGGGTTGAGTATTACATCGAGGCGGAAGACGACCTCGGGACCATCAGCACATATCCGTCCGATCTGAACCTGCAGTATCTGGGGTATTGGGCCGATGATGAGATGTCGATCCAGGACATCCAGTGGACGCCGTGGGCCAATGGCGCGAGCCCGTACGATGGCGTCGTGGTTGACCAGATCACCGGTGTGATTACGACGACAGCGACCAACGCGTTGACGTACGACGACGATCCGGATGCCGCCTACCCGTACTTCATGCAGGTTGGTGACGACCCGGCCTGGAGCGGGATCGTCGTTATCCTTGGTGAGAGTACGTACGAGCAGGGTGATGAAATCACTGTCATCGGCGCTACGGTCGACGAATCCGGCGAAGGTTGGGCGAGCAAGTGGGAAAAGGGAACCCGCTTGATCAACCCGGCGTCGGTCACGGTGAACAGTTCCGGCAACGCGTTCGAAACGTACCAGACGGACGTTTCGACGGTAAACGCCGACCTCGAAGCCTGGGAAGGTGTCCTGGTTCAGTTTACGGATATCACGGTCGGCAGCATCAACCAGTACGACGTTGATTTCCGTGATGCGTCGAACGAAGTGTTCCTCGTGGACGATGACATGGTTTCGCCGTACAACTCTGGCGCGACGGTTGACCCGGGTGTGCCCGCGGCCAAGGACCTGTATGATTCGCTGCAGCCGGCGATGACGAGCACGTCGTTCACCGGTGTTGTGACGTACAGCTTCGGCACGTGGAAGATCGAAGTCCGCGACGAGTTCGACTTCGGTACGCTCGGTGTTGGCGAAGGCGTTGTTGAGCAGCCGCTCAGCTTCAACCTCGCGCCGGTGTATCCGAATCCGTTCAACCCGAGCACCACAATCAACTTCAGTGTCCCGTGGACGGGCAATGTGAAGGTGATCGTGTACAACGCGCTGGGCCAGAAGGTGACGACGCTGCTGAACGAGCAGATGACGCCGGGCCAGCACACGCTGGTGTGGAACGCTCAGAACGTTTCGTCCGGCACATACTTCCTGCGCTTGCTCTCGAACCGTGAGCAGAAGGTGCAGAAGATGGTGTTGATGAAGTAACGACGTCCCCGGTGGCCTGTTGGATCTCCGGTCACCGTTTGGTTGTACCGGTCCGTGGACGCCATCCTGCTGTGGGTGGCGTCCACGCGGCCTGTTTGAACTGCCGGTCATGGGACCGGACCTGGTCATGTCGCCGTGACGGGAATGTTCCCGCGCGGACTACAGAGACTGCACGTACATGAGATCGAGTCGCAGGGTAGAGCGAGTCCTGATGTTGGTGGCGTTTGCGGCGTTCGTGCTGTTTGGCGGACTGCTGCTCGTCGGCTGCGAGGACAAGGATCCGTTGGACGCGGACGGCATCGCCGGACCGTCCAAGTCGCCGGTGGAGAACGAACCTCCGGAAACATATTTATCGTTGAACTTTCCGCCCGGTGAACTGCCGGACACCAGCCGCAGCTCGAAGACGCTGAACTGGTGGGGTGAGGATATCGACGGGCGCGTGGTGGGGTATGAGTACCGATGGGGTCAGGTGATTTTTGAGGATACGACCACCATCGCGGACTCCACTGGGCTGGAGCCTATCGACACCCTCTGGTACAACGGTGATTTCGCGTTTGTCGGTGACGATGAAGTGTGGGTCAGCACCGCGTACGAGGAAGTCAAGTTCGTGTTGCCGATACGTTCGGTGTCCGCCACGTTCACGATGCAGGTGCGCGCACTGGACAACGACGGCGCGATCGACCCGACACCGGCGGAAATCGCGTTTCCGATCATCAACAGCAAACCGGAGATCGAGTTCCGTGATGGCTCGAATCCCGGCGCGTCCGATCCGGACACGACGGTTGTCGACTCGGTGTACACATTCCCGGTACGCACGTTTGTCTGGGATGCCAGCGATCCGGACGGCAACGAAAGCATCGACAAGATTCTGTACGCGCTCGACCCGCTGCCCGGCGATACAAGTTGGGAGGAGTTGGCCGGGAATGAGTCCAGCGTCACGCTCAGCGACCTGACACCCGGCGCGCACTCGATCGTGGTCAAGGTGGTCGACGTCGCCGGTTTTGAATCTCCGCCGATTATTTATCCGGATCCGGCGAAGAAAGACACCGATCCGGATTATTGGATCGTGAAAGCACCCGCTCCGGGTGGGTTCCTGATCGTGGATGACTACGCGTTGCAGTCGCAGAACGGAACCTTGAACTACTACAAGGCGATCCTGGACAGTTTGTACAACGACGGCACCGATGGGGAAGACGACGTCTACAGCGTGTGGGAGCTGGAAGAGCTGCCGTACGCGACGACCGACATCACCCGGTCGCTGCTGATGTTCGACAAGGTGCTGTGGTATTCCTTCCGAGGCACTCCGCTGCTGACGGATGCGTTCGCGTCGATGTACTCGTTCATCAACACCGAGGGGAACCGGTTGTTGTTGACGACGTCGGTGGTCGATTCCGGCGAAGTGGGTGTGCATCAGGGGATGTTGCTGGACATTGCGGACGGGGTGGAGTTTGTTTCCGGTCGCTTCGGCACGTTATCGGACGATCCGGTGTATCTGGACCCGGTTGACGTCCCGAGTCTGCCGCAGCTGTACATCGGTGGCCTGATCAATTACAACACCTGGGGATTGATTCCCGCCGCGGGTTCGGAGATTCTGTACCGTCTCGATGAATCGACGCATGAGCCGCCACAGTACGAGGGAACGCCGGTGGTTGGTCTGCGGCGTGCGGACAAGTCTTACACCCTGATAACGATTCCATTGGATCTGACTTCCGACCGGCAAAAGGTCGGCGAGTTGATCCGAAACACCTTTGCCGAGTAGACGGATGAAACGAGCTTTGCAACCTGTGGAACCAACCTCTCGCCCCGTGTTGTTGCGTGTGCTGACCGGGTTGTTGTTTCTGCTGCTGGCCGGAACATTCGCCACGGCAGCGGCGCAGACCGGCAGCATTTTCGGCACCATCACCGACGCTGAAACCGGCGAACCGATTCCGACAGTGAACGTCGTCCTGCAGGGTACGCACAAGGGCGGAACGACGGACATCGACGGTAATTACATCATCCCGCTGGTCGCGCCGGGCGGGTACGACTTGCGCGCCTCCTACGTCGGCTACAAGGTTTTCCTGAAGACCGACGTGCAGGTTGAGGCCGGCGAACGAGTCCGTGTTGACCTGCAGCTTGAGCCAACGGTGCTGGCGCTGGGTGAGGAAATCGTCATCATCGGCCGGAAGCCGCTGCTGGACGTGGAAGAGACCTCGACGACGCGCATCATCGGCGCTGATGATATCAGCGAATTGGCGGTGGAAAACCTGGATGATGTGCTCGAGCAGCAGGTAGGTATTGTCCGCGAGAACAACGATATCCACATTCGCGGCGGTCGTGCGGATGAGAACCTGTACATCATCGACAACGTGTCGGTGAAAGATCCGATCTCGGGACAGGGACTGGGGATTTACCTGTCGGCAGAGTCGATCAAGCAGCTCGAGGTGATTACCGGCGGGTTCAACGCCGAGTACGGCCAGGCGATGTCGGGGCTGGTCAACGTTGAGACCAAGGAAGGTGGCGACATCTGGTCCGGTACGTTCTCGACGAAGACCGACAACCTGTCCGACTGGCCGGACGGCAACCAGAACACGAACAACGTCGAGTTTTCGCTCGGTGGCCCGGACCCGGTCACCCGTGACCTGTTACCGGCGGTCGGGGTCAACATCAAGGGCAAGTCGAGCCTGTTCCTCAACGGGTACGGGTACATCAGCGACACACACCTGCCCTCCGCGGCGACCGAACTGACTCCCCGCGACGAAGGGATGGAATCGTTCGCGCTGCGTGAAGAGAACAACTACTCGATTCTCGGCAAGTACACGTACAATCCCACTCCGACGCTGAAATTCGCTTACAGCTATGGCCGCAGCCTGCAGATCAACCAGGCGTATTTCGACGCGATCGTGGAAGACCGCACCTACTTCCCGCTGGAATATCTGCTCATTCTGGACGACTACAACACGGTCACCCGCGAGGGGTTGCAGCAGTCGTTCCACGTCAAGCAGACGTTGAACAACACGACGTGGTACGAGTTGACGCTGGGTAATTTCTTCAACCGTGTGCATTCGGCGGCGGAAGGCAAGCACTGGTCGGAGTATCAGCAGCCGGTCGATCTTGAGCCGGTTCTGTATGAGATCGGTCCATCGGGCGATGTGACGGTCAAATATGGCGACGGCTTGTGGGACGCGGGCAACGGCGACACGTGGCACGATCACTACAACGACACGTGGCAGCTGCGCGGAAACATAACCAGCCACCTCAGCGACCGGAACACGTTGAAGGCCGGCCTCGAGTATGAACAGACCAAGCTGCAGCTGTTGAGTATTCACGACCCGTGGATCGCGTCCACCGACTTCGGCGGTGACTTCGACATGTACCACGCCGTCAGCGAAGCGGGTGCGTTCTTCGTGCAGGACAAGGTTGAGTTCAAGGGCCTGATCGCGAACGTCGGCTTGCGTCTCGACTGGTGGCGTCCGGGTGAGTACGTAGAGGACGCGATTGACGATCAGGACATCATCACGTTGAGCAACGAAGCCCGGCAGCTGTTTTACGACGAGACCTATGACATCATGGGCCGTCGTATCAAGATGCACATGAGTCCGCGCCTGGGTATCAGCCACCCGGTGACGGACAACGACGTGCTGTTCTTCAGCTACGGTCACTTCAGCCAGCGGCCGAAGTATGCGTACGTGTTCGCCAAGCTGCGGTCGTACAGCCCGAGCACCTACCAGCTCTTCGGCAACCCGAATCTGAACCCGCAGACGACGGTCGCCTACGAACTTGGCCTGAAGCACCGGTTTACCGGTGACCAGGTGCTTGAGGTGGTGGCGTTCAACAAGGATCTGTTCGATTACGCGACCAGCTTTAACGTGAAGAGTACCAACCCACGCCTCGGCAACATCTCCTACTTCCAGTACTTCAACATCGACTATGCGCGTGTGCGCGGTGTTGAGCTTCGTTTCCGAGCACGTCAGGGCCGTTACCTGACCGGCAACTTTGATTTCTCGTATCAGATCGCGACCGGCAAGAGTTCCAGCGCGAACGCGGAAATCCAGGCGGCGGCAAACACGAGCATCGCGGAGAAGACGCTGGGCGAGGAGTATCTCGCGTGGGACCGTCCGTTCAACGCCAGCTTCACCTTGTGGCTGCGTGTCCCGCAGGATGATTCGCCGGATTGGTTCGGTTGGTCTGGATGGCCGACAAACTGGGGCGGTAGCATCCGCTGGGAAGGTGGCAGCGGCAAGCGTTACACCGAGTCGGTCCTGAGCAGCAACGGGCAGGATATTCAGGAAATCGGGCAGCGGTATGGGCTGGTGTCCGAGTTCTGGAATGAGGTGGATGTCCGTTTGTGGAAAGAATGGCAGCTGACTCGCGCGACCAGCTTCCGCGTGTTCGGTGAAGTGTTGAACATGTTCGATTACAAGAAACCGACCCAGATCAATCCGTTGACCGGCCGCCCGTACGAGTATGGCGATCCGGCGCCGCGGTCCTGGGAGAACGCGTTCGGGAATATCATCGTCGATCCGAGCCGGTATTCGGCACCGCGCCAGGTTTTCCTCGGCGTGTCGATGAGGTTCTGAACCGACAGGTGTGAGGTATGAGGTTTGAGGTGTGAGGAAAAGACACCAAGGACCTGATATTCGTTTCGTAAACTGGTTTTGGTTACGTGAAGCGAAGTGATGCGTAAACACATGAAAATACTGGTTGCCGTCGCCGTTCTGATCGCCTTTGTGCCGCTGGCACATGGACAGGAACTGTTCCAGATCCTCGGCGGACAACGTGTCGGCACCTCGGCGATGACCTTCCTCAAGATTCCGGTCGGAGCACGAGCGGAAGCGATGGGCGGGGCGTATGTCGCGGTGGCAAACGATCCATTTGCGATGTTCTGGAATCCGGCCGGCATTGCTCAGATCGGCACGCGTTGGCAGGGCAAGTACGTCATTGATCCAGGCAAGGCACCGGAGGGGGTGAAAGCCCCACCGAGCACGCTGCAGCGGCTGTTCACCGGTGATCGGGCCATCGGCATGGTCCGGAACAACTGGATCGCGGAGATCAGCTACGACGCGCTGACGTACACTCAGCCGTTGCCGATCGGTACCCTCGGCATCATGGCGGCCAGTTTGACCACGGCTGACATGGAAATTACCACCGAGTACCATCCGGACGGCACCGGCGACTATTTCAGCTACAGCGACATGTTGCTCGGTGTGGGTTACGGCCTGGCGATGACGGACAACTTCAGCTTCGGTGTGACTGCGAAGTATGCGCGCGAAGTGTTGGCCGACACGCAGATGGACAACGTGATGCTCGATCTCGGCACCTATTACTGGACCGGGTGGCGGGATCTGCGACTCGCGGTGGCGTTAATGAACTTCGGCCCGAACACGAAACCGGACGGGACCTACCGGACGGTGGACGCTGAGGGTGACGAGTTCGAGAAGGACTTCAACGCGTACAGCCCGCCGGTGGAATTCCGTCTCGGCGCGGCCTATTCGCCGATTGCGATCGATCAGCACAAGCTGCTGGTGTCGATGCAGCTGAACCACCCGATCGACAACGCGGAAAACCTGAAACTCGGCGCGGAGTATGGGTTTGCCGGGATGATGTTCCTGCGTGGCGGGTACAAGCTTAACACGGATGAAGATCGTTACACGTTCGGCGCGGGTGTACGTGTGCCGGTGGGCAATGTCGCCCTGAGTGCGGATTACAGCTACACCGACTTCGGCATTCTTGACCAGAGCCAGCGATTCAGCCTGGGGCTGACGTTCTGATGGAATCGAACATGAACCACTTCTTGAAGTTTTCGACCCTGACGCTGCTCTTCGCCGGCCTGCTGCTGTCTGGTTGCGTGGATGAACCGGACCTGCCGACGAGCCTCAACAATTCGGATGATTTCGGCGCCAATGACACGTCGTTTGTCCGTGTCGCGCCGGATTGGAGCAACGGGCAGGGATACGACTGGGAAAACCCGGGCGAGATCCATATCGCGCGTGACGGGTACATGTACGTCGCGGACGAGAAGGACGGCGGCCGCGTCACTCGCATGAAGCTGGACGGATCGATCGTGGACCGGTCGTTGTTCCAGGACGTGATCGACACGACCGGGCGTGCACCGGTGGGGCTGGGCCAGTGCTCGAAGCTGAATCTGTACATGGTTGACGGGTCGGACAACATCTACGCCCGCAACACAGCAGTAGAACACTTCGGGATTGAGGAGATCGTTGTTTCGTTTGAAATGATCGACCTGCGCACCGGTGACCGTTACACCATCGACAACAGCCGGCCGGTGTACGAACAGTTGCTGGACCTCGTCATGGATGGTGTCGACAGCCTCGGGACCGACTACAATTCGGTCGTGACCACCTCGGACCCGGACACGTTGGCGCGTTATGAACGCGAGTATGTTTTCCTCGCCGATACAACAGGTGATCATCCCAGCCAGTTTACCGATGTGGACGGCGGCCCGGCTGGTGAAGAGATCATCTACGTTGCCGATCAGGGCAATGATCGTGTTGTCCGGTATCAGATCGCGACCTCGCGGGTGCTGTTCCTGAACGATGGCAGCGTGGCGTATGCCTACGCTGGCCTGTACATCGACGATACGGTGGAATTCGGGTCGGGGCAGGTGTCGACGAACAACCCGACCAGCATCGTCACCACCGGCAGCGGCACCAGCACGCGGCTGTATTTCACCCAGGTGGACGGCAATTTCCTGTTCCAGCGGCTGCGGCCTGCCGGCGATTCATGGCAGTTTGATGTCGCGGCCAGCGGGGACGGTCCGCCGTTGATCGAGCTCGATTACTTCGGCGCGCCGGTTGGAGTCGCGGTGGGCGAGAGCGACGAGTACGGCCTGGGATTGATCTACGTCGCGGATTCGTTGCAGAACCGGGTGACGGCATTCTACTCTGGTGGGGCGACGTTCCGGCATGTGGCTGCGGAGACCGAGCTGGTGGATCTCGAACCGGGTGAGTACATCGTGGACGCGCTCGACGCCCTCGGGATCGACTGGTATCCGGACCTCAACCAGGATCTGATCGGGTATTATTCCGGTGAAACAGTTGACGTTGAGGTGGCGGCAGGCCAGACCATTGCCGAGGCGGTTGCGGCGGCGGGGTACGAGTTCGACTCGCTGTTGAACCCGGATCTCAACCCGGACGCGACGGTGGTGGAGGCGACGGTGATCAGTGTCCGAATCCCGATTGCGACCACAGTCGAGGTTTCACTGCCGACCCTGGACAAGCCGCGCGGGGTGGCGACACGGGACGGTGTGGTCTACATCAGTGACTCCGGCCACAACCGGATTGTGCGTTACAGCCGCAGCGACTCGGACAGCTACATCCCGAACGATCCGAACTACTAGGCGATGGGCTGCGGGCTGCGGTCGGCGGCAACAGACCACTGACCACTGACCACTGAGTACTGAGTACTGAGTACTGAGTACTGAGTACTGAGTACTGAAAACTGTCTTTTCACCTCCCCGGCTTGCGTACAGGCCGGGGTTTGGTTTACTTCGGGGAGGCCACAGGCTACAGGCCACAGGCCACAGGCCACAGGCTATAGGCTATGGGCTATGGGCTATGGGCCATTGGCGATAGGCCATGTGCTGTGGGCCTGAGGCGAACAAACCAACAGACAACCGAATACCGAGTACCGACAACCGAGTACCGACAACCGAGTACCGACAACCGATTACCGACAACTAACACTGACCGGACTCACATGCACGACGCCCTGATTCATTCCGACGCCGGCATTTTGTTTGTCCTCGCGGCCAACGCTGCCCTGTGGTTCTTCCTCGAAAAACGCACCGGCTGGAAGCTGTTCAACTTCATGCCGCCGTTGATCTTCATCTACCTGCTGCCGGCGGTGTTCAGCAACACCGGCCTGATCTCCGGGCACTCGGAGGTGTACGGCTGGATGGGGGACAACATCCTGCCGATGTTTCTTGTGCTGCTGATGCTGGATGTTGACCTCAAGGCGACGGTCAAGGTGATGGGCAAAGGTGTGTGGGTGATGCTGATCGGCACGCTCGGTGTCGTCATCGGCGCACCGATCGGGTTTCTCGCGGTCTCGCACTGGCTGCCAAGCGAAACGTGGATGGGCTACGCGATCCTGAGTGGGTCGTGGATCGGCGGCACGGGTAACATGGCGGCGGTGCAGAACGCCATTGACCCGACCGGCGAGTTGACCGGCGGGCTGTTCGGGCTGGCGGTGATCGCGGACAATGTGGTGTACCTGGTCTGGCTGCCGTTGCTGCTGAACCTGAAACGTTTGGCGCCGATCTTCCACAAATTTACCGGCGTCACCGACCAGCACCTGGACAAGATGAAGGCGGCGGCGCAGGAGATGGTGGTCGAGAAGGGCAAGCCGGCGATGCGTGACTACCTCTACCTGATTGCGATCGGGATGGGGGCGACATGGCTTGCGGCGACATTGTCGAATTTGCTGCCGGTGGTCGAGCCGGTGCTGACGCCGGGGACGTACAAGATCCTGCTGGTAACCACGTTCGGCATCGCGCTGTCCTTCAGCCCGGCGAAGAAGATCCCGGGGTCGCACGAAATCGCGATGGCGCTGGTGTACCTGTTTGTCAGCCGCATGGGGGCCAAGACCGACGTCAGCGGGCTGGCCGGAATGGCGATTCCGTTTGTCGCGGGCGCGTACATCTGGATCTTCATCCACGGCGCGTTTATCTTGTTCGCGGCGAAGCTGTTCAAGATCGATGTGCACACGAGTGCGATTGCCAGCGCGGCGAATATCGGCGGGGCGGCGTCTGCGCCGATTGTCGCGTCCTTCCACGACGAACGGCTGGTGCCGGTCTCGATCCTGATGGCGTTGATCGGCTACGCGGTGGGGAACTACGCGAGTCTGCTGCTGGTGCGGCCGCTGCTTATGTTAGTGGCGGGATAGGGATTAGACAGAACTCAGTCGTAACCTTGGATAGAAAGGTAAGAAGATGAATGTTACTACAATATTTCCAAACAATCGTTCAATGATTGCGCACGAAGCTGTTAACCGTGTTTTAAGTAAAATAATTCCGGATTGGATAGATACAAAGATAGAAAGACAGTATTCAACGGTAGATATTATTGCTTTAGATTCTATTAAGTACGCTGAAATGTTGATAATGGATATATCTGACAGAGAATTAGATATATATTATCAATTAGGCTATGCTCACGCTTTGATGAAAAATACAATCATGATCAAAAATCTAAAGTCGGACGTTGAAATACCAGTAGATATAGAAGGATATGTTATTCTTATTTATGACGAAGAAAATACAACTAAATTTGAGATTAATTTATCGAATGCGATTAATAAATATATTTCTAACATGGGGAGGATACAACAATGAAAACGCGGAAATGTTTTGTAGTAATGCCATTTAATTCTAAATTGCATTATTTTTATTTGTTTATAAAAGAGTATGTAGAGAAAAAATATGATATCACGGTAGAAAGAGGTGATACTAAGATATTAACAAAGCCTATGATGGATAAAATACGTGAAAGTGTTCAATCTGCTGATATAATTATAGGAGATATATCGGATAAAAATCCGAATGTTTTTTACGAGCTAGGGATGGCTTATATGATGAAGAAAAAAATTATATATATTACTAGCGAAGACCCGGCAAGTGCTCCAGTAGATATTAGACAATTTGAATTTATTAAATATGATTTAGAAAATGATAAAACGTTTTGTCGTGATCTTGATAAAGTGATAGGAGGAATATTGAGTGAGAGTTTTGATGAATATTATAAAAAAGCAATTATTATATTAGATCAATTCAATAAAGATTCGCGGTCGAGGCATGCCGAGGCAGGAAAAACAGAATTTGTGAAAAGAATAGCTAGAATAGATGCTACACAGGGTTTACCATCTCTTGATAACTTTAGTGAATTAGAGAATAGGCTTTTACCAGCAATTGTAGCTGAATCCTCTGATACAGAGACAATGAGTGGAATTGTTGAGTGGATTAATCGGGAAAGATAGTTTTTACATTTAAACATAAGGCACTGGCCGCAGGATGGAGCGGGGGAAGGAGGCTCTGTCCGGGTAACCATGGATAGGCTGCCATGCACGACATCGGGGGTTTGTTTATGATGGACTTCATTTTCTGGGGATCGGCGATTCTGGTCGCGTTGGCGTTGTTTTTCTTCGTGATCGCGCCGTTGATCTTCAGTTCCGCCAAGGTGGTATCGATGTACGCCGGGCTGCCGTTGCTGGCGTTGGCGTTGATCGTCGTTGGCTATAAGGTCGGCGGACCGGTGGGCTGGGTGATTGTGATCGCTGGTGTCGGGGTTGGGATCTACTCGTACATCTACTTTAAGGAGAAGTTGTACGAGGAATGAAGATAGTCCTGAGTCTTGAGTCTTGAGTCCTGAGAAAAGAAACAGACGCAACAGACGCAAAGGACGCATAAGACGCAACAGAAGTAACAGACAGGAAAAGACAGGAAAAGAAAGTAAAAGAAAGTAAAAGACGCAAAACAGCCGACAACTGACCACAGACCACAGACCACAGACCACAGACCACAGACCACAGACCACAGACCACTCACACCTCACACCTGCCGTTCCACTTGTGAATTCCCTCTCAAGGGAGCACTGTCAATCTCGCTGTGAGTTGCCCGTGACAGGCGTTGTTCGTACGTTTCGGCAAAATCCCCACCGTGTTCTGTTACCAATCATTCCCGTCCGCGTCAGGCTGTGAGCGGCTTCGGCACCGGGACAAGGCAGTATTGGTCCCCGAGTGCGTCGAAGCAGGTCACCGTACGCTCTGCACGTGAACGGGCAAAAGGGAGAAGTGATATGGCGATCGTGAAGCCATTTCCGGGCCTGCGCCCACGCAAGGATGTCGCTGCGAAGGTGGCGAGTCCGCCGTACGATGTGCTCAACTCTGAAGAAGCGCGTGAGATGGCCGCTGGAAACGAGATCAGTTTCCTGCATGTGAACAAGCCGGAAATCGACCTTCCGCCGGACACCGATCCCTACGATGACGCTGTCTATGCGCAGGGCCGCAAGAACCTGCAGAAGATGATCGATGATGGCGTGTTGCAGCGTGACGGCGAACCGTGCTTCTACCTCTACGCGCAGACCTGGGGATATCACCGTCAGGTGGGCCTGGTCGCGGCGGCGAGTGTGCAGGAGTACATCGACGACAAGATCAAAAAGCATGAGCAGACACGGGAGAAGAAGGAACGCGACCGTGTCCGTCACATCGAGGCGCTCGGTGCGCAGGTCGGGCCGGTATTCCTGACCTACAAGGCGAATCCGGACATCGACACGTTGTTCCGTACGATTCAGCAGGGCGATCCGGACTACGATTTTGAAGCTGCTGACGGCATCCGTCACACGTTGTGGGTGGTCGGGAGCAAGAAACGGATCGAAGCGATCGCGCAGATGTTCAGCAATGTGCCGCTGCTGTACGTTGCGGACGGTCACCATCGCAGCGCGGCAGCGACGATTGTTTGCCAGAAGCGCCGTGACGAACGGTCGACGTTTGACCCGATGGAACCGTGGAATTTCTTTCTGAGCGTGATTTTCCCGCATGACCAGATGAAGATCCTGCCGTACAACCGTGTCGTGCACGACCTGAACGGGTTGTCGGAATCGGCGTTCATGGAAAAGGTGGCGGAGGCGTTTGAGGTCACCGAATCGGCGAAGGGTGTCGAACCGGAAGCGAACAAGCTGTTCGGGATGTACATGGACGGCAAGTGGTACAAGCTGGCGGCGAGGAAGGGCACGTTCGATCCGGACGACGCCGTCAACAGCATCGACTCCGCGATTCTGCAGAACAACCTGCTGCAGCCATTGCTGGGCATTGAGAATCCGCGTACCGACGAACGGATCGATTTCGTCGGCGGCATCCGTGGCATCAAGGAGCTGGAGAAGCGGGTCAACAGTGGCGAGATGAAGGTAGCGTTCAGCCTGCATGCGACGACGATCGAGCAGTTGATGGACGTCGCGGACGCTGGCAAGAACATGCCGCCGAAGTCGACGTGGTTCGAGCCGAAACTGCGCAGCGGGCTGGTGATTCACGAGATCGGAGATCGGTGAGGAAAAGAAAGTCTTCAGTCTTCAGTCCTCAGTCCTCAGTCCTCAGTTCTCAGTGTTCAGTAAAAGACGAAAAGACGAAAGACGAAAGACGAAAGACGAAAGACGAAAGACAATAGACACAAACCCAGTCCCGAGTCCTGAGGAACAGACAAATGACGAAGAACAGGATCTGAGCCGAGTGTGCAGGACGAGTGACCCTGGCCGAGTGACGGCCGCAAGGTCTAAGCGTGGACGGAATCGCAACAGACGGCAACGCAACGAAACGTAACGTAAGACATCGCATAAACCCTACAAATCGGGAGGCGGAGATGGGCCTGAAATTTGATCGCGTGCACAACTACAACGCGGGTCCGGCGGCGGTGCCGCTGGAAGTGTTGGAACGTGTCAACGAGCAGTGGTTCAACTACCACGGCGCGGGTATGAACGTGATGGAGATGTCTCACCGTTCCAAGGAATTCGACAAGATCCACAACGACACCATCGCGAAAGTGCGTCAGCTGCTGAACATCGGCGAAGACTACCACGTGCTGTTCCTGCAGGGTGGCGCGAGCACGCAGTTCGGCATGATCCCGATGAACTTCCTCGGCGAAGGCGACACGGCGGATTACATCAACACCGGCACCTGGTCGACCAAGGCGATCAAGGAGGCGAAGCTGTTCGGCGATGTGAACGTGGCCTTCGACGGCAACGACGTGGACTTCATGAAGCTTCCGTCGCAGGACGAGCTGAAGCTGACCGACGGCGCGCGTTATGTCCACATCACCAGCAACAACACGATCAAGGGCACGCAGTTCCGTCAGTTCCCGGACACGAACGGCGTTCCGCTGGTCTGTGACATGAGCTCGGACATCATGAGCCACCCGCTCGACATGAAACCGTTCGGGATGATCTACGCCGGCGCGCAGAAGAACCTCGGCCCGTCCGGTGTGACGCTCGTCGTGATGCGCGACGACTTCGCGAAGGGGGCGAATGAGGGTCTGACGACGATGCTGAAGTACCAGACCCACATCGACAAGAACTCGTTGTTCAACACCCCGCCGACCTTCGCCATCTACCTGATGGGTGAGGTGCTGCAGTGGGTGATCGACAACGGTGGTCTTGAGGGTATGGCGGCGCGTAACCAGAAGAAGGCCGACATGCTGTACGGCTTCTTCAACGATCATCCGGACTACTTCAAGTGCCCGGTCGCGGAAGACAGCCGCAGCTGGATGAATGTCTGCTTCCGTCTGCCGAACGAAGACCTCGAAGGCAAGATGATCGCCGAAGCGACGCGCAACGGCTTCATCGGCATGAAGGGACACCGTAGCGTCGGTGGCCTGCGCATCTCGATGTACAACGCCGCCCCGCCGGAGAGCATTGAAGCGGTGATCGCGTTCATGAAGGACTTCATGACGCACAATGGGTGAAGACAGTAGCCAGTAGCCAGTGGTCAGTGCTCAGTGAAACAGCAACTGACAGACAGCAACTGACAAAATCGGCTGACCAGAAGCACGGACTACAGCACCAACATTCTGTCATCCTGAACGAAGAGCAGGAGCTTGTCGTTTGAGATGATGCAAGACGATAGAGGAGTGGAAACGATGGCGAAGATTCTCGTCAACGACGGCATTTCGAAGCAGGGCGAGCAGATCCTGCGTGACGGTGGTCATGAAGTCGAAATGACCAAGGTCGAACAGGACAACCTGCTGGCCGAGCTTCCGAATTTCGACGCGATCCTCGTGCGCAGCGCGACCAAGGTCCGCACCGAGCACATTGATGCGTCCCCGAACCTGAAGCTGATCGGCCGTGGCGGCGTCGGCCTCGACAACATCGATGTCGATCATGCCAAGTCGAAGGGCATCGAAGTGGTGAACACGCCGGCGGCGTCGTCGGACAGTGTTGCCGAACTCGTGTTGACGCACATGTTCAACCTCGCGCGTTTCGGTCATGCGGCGAATGTGACGCTCCGCAAGAGCGAGTGGAACAAGAAGCAGTACAAGGGCATTGAGCTGGCCGGCCGCACGCTTGGCATCATCGGCTTCGGCCGCATTGGCCAGAGCCTCGGTCGCAAGGCGGTGGCGTTGGGCATGAAGGTTGTCGCGTACGATGTGGTCGATGTCAAGGTTGACTACGATGCCACGATCACGAAGTCGATGGACGACGTGCTGGCGGCGGCGGACTTTGTCAGCGTGCACGTGCCGAACAAGAACTTCCTCGAGATGAAAGCCGAGCACTTCAACAAGATGAAGGACGGCGCGTACATCATCAATTGTGCCCGTGGTGGCGTGTTGAACGAGGCGGACCTGCTGGCAGCGTTGAACAGCGGTAAGCTGGCTGGCGCTGGTCTCGACACGTACGACAACGAGCCGACTCCGAACGCGGACCTGCTGAACCACCCGAATGTGTCCTGCACACCGCATATTGGTGCGGCAACGACGGACGCTCAGGGTCGTGTCGGGCTCGAATTGGCGACGAAGGTGGTCAATTTCTTTGCTGGTAAGGGTGCTGTTGCGTAAGAAAGTAGCGCGTAAGAAGCTGATAACAAAGCACGTAGGGTTCGTAAACCCTGCGTGCTTTTTTGTTTTCGAGGAGAGGCAAAAATTTTCGAGATGTGACTTGGATAACACGCAAACGAAAAATGTAAGTCTTACCTTACGCGCGGGTGTGTTAACAGACAGGTCATGAAACTGGAGTACGGAACTGTGAAAAAATTTGTCATTGCTACACTGCTCCTGCTGCTCGCTGTTGGAATGGCGTACAGCGAGGATGTGACGGATTACGCGAAACTGGAACAGCTGCGGGCGGAATTTGAAGCTCGTTATGAGTCCTGGCGTGGTCCCGCATGGGAAGCCGCACGGCAAGCGACTACCGGTTTTTACGGCGAGATCAACGCCAACCCGGAAGCTGAGTTGATTGGTATCGACGAAGCCGGCAACCCGATCATTTACTATACCGACAACTACAACGCGGGATTGAGCACCCGCACCAACCGTGTGCATCCGGGCGGATCGTCAGGTTTTGACCTGAACGGTTCGACGATCAGCCGTCTGTACCACTGGGACAACAGCACCGCAAACTCCGGCCACCCGGAATTCAGCGGTCGCATTGTCAACGCGGACGGCGGTAGCAGCAACCAGACCCACGCGAACCACACCGCCGGCACGATGATGGCGTCGGGTGTGAACGGTTCGGCGAAGGGCATGTCGATCGGCGCGACGTTGTACACCAACGACTGGAACAACGACGAATCCGAAATGTCGACGGCTGGCGCGAACGGCGCGAAGGTGTCGTCCCATTCGTACCACTCCGGCAGCGGCTACGGTGGCTACCTGCAGCGTGCGCGCGACTACGACCTCGTGGCGAATGCGGCACCGTACTACCTGATTTTCCTCTCTGCGGGTAATGCTGGTTCCGGTTGGGATTCGATCAACAGCAGCAACTCGGCGAAGAACGCGGTGGTTTGCGGTGCGGCGAACGACGTGCCGAACTACACCGGTCCGAACAGCGTGTCGATCGCGAGCTTCAGCTCGGTCGGTCCATGCGACGACGACCGCATCA
Organism: bacterium; assembly: GCA_020444425.1. GTDB lineage: Bacteria > Electryoneota > Electryoneia > Electryoneales > Electryoneaceae > BMS3BBIN04. Next base: position 41,732 of record JAHLLB010000006.1, read on the forward strand.
AGCCGGACATCGTCGGTAACGGCGTCGATGTCTACAGCTGCTCGTACTCGTCCTACACGACCATGTCTGGTACTTCGATGTCGACTCCGAACTGCTCGGGTTCGGCGTTCCTGATCTACGAACAGTATTACCAGACACACAGCAACACGTATCCGTGGGCGTCTACCGTCAAGGCCGCGATCATTCACACCGCGCTTGAGTGCGGCAGCTGGGATGGTCCGGACTATCGTTTCGGCTGGGGTCTGATGGACACCGAAGGCGCTTGTGAGCTGGTCGAATACGACGGCACGATTGATGATGGCGCGATCTCTGAGCGCTACCTGATCAACAACCAGACGTACGAAGAAGTTCTCAACGCAACCGGTGACGAGCCGATGCGTGTGACGATTGTCTGGAACGATCCGGCGGCCCCGGCCAATGCCGGTACCACGCTGATCAACGACCTCGACATTCGTTTGACGAACCTGAACACGAATGAAGTCGAAATGCCGTGGGTGCTGAATGGTAGCACCTCGAACCCGGCATCCCAGGGCGACAACACCGCGGACAACGTGGAGCAGATCTACATCGAAGCTCCGACGGCGGGAACGCCGTACCAGTTGGTCGTGTCGCACAAGAACAGCCTCCAGGGCGTGGACCAGGCGTACAGCCTGATCATCACTGGTGCGACCACGGGTGAGCTGCCGGAAGCGACTCTGGCGTTGAATCCGGTGTTCTGGTACATCGCTCCGCAGGGCGGTCCGCTGCGTTACAACGTGGACTTCTCGTACTACGGTGACAACCCGGTTCCGGGTTCGTCCTACTGGGTGGACGTGGTTCTGCCGAACGGCAACAACTACGGTCCGTTGTTCCAGTACAACTTCACGCTGCAGCCGGGTCAGACGATCTCGACCACGCTGACGCACCAGATTCCGGGATATGCCCCGACCGGTAACTACGACATCATCGGTAAGGTTGGCACGTATCCGGGTACGGTGATCGTGTCTGACCAGTTCGAGATGATCAAGCTCGGCAACGGTACGGATCAGGGTGACGGATCGTGGCCGGAAGACGCGGAAGTGATGACGACCGGCAGCTTTGAACAGCTTCCGGATACGTATCAGTTGAGCTCCGTGTATCCGAACCCGTTCAACCCGACCACGTCATTCTCGCTGCAGTTGCCGGAAGCGGCCCAGGTTTCGATCCAGGTCTACAACGTGCGCGGCCAGTTGGTCAGCACGATTGCGGACGGACAGATCTCCGCGGGCAACCATCAGTTCACGTTCGACGGCGCGAATCTCTCCGCAGGTGTGTATTTCCTGCGTGCGAGTGTCCCGGGCCAGATGAACGAGTTCCGCAAGATGGCGTTGGTGAAGTAAGGCAGTCCTGAGTCCTGAGTCTTGAGTCTTGAGAAAAAGACGAAAGACAAAAGACGAAAGACACTTGAGTCTTGAGTCCTGAGAAAAAGACGACGGACACAGGCGCAGACCGACACAAAAACACCGGCATGATCTCAGAAGATGAGTATTGCCTGGGATGATAGCCCGGCGAGGCGTTGCTTCGCCGGGCTTTTTTGCGTATAGTTGTCGCCTGTTCGAGCCGGATTGGTGCTGGTCTCGCTTGGTCCCTTGATCTCTTGACAGTCGATTCGGTTCCATGTACCTTCGGGTCTGTGCGTACCTGCGGCCTTGGTTTCCGGGGCTGCGTTTTTTGTGGCATCTGGAGTCCCGGGTGACGCATGGAGGTTTGCGGGGCGTGGCGCAGTCCGGTAGCGCACCTGCTTTGGGAGCAGGGGGTCGCTGGTTCGAATCCAGTCGCCCCGACCGGGTGCGGCGGGAGCTTGTGACCGTCGACCAAGACAAGCGCGGCGCGACCCGCGGCGGAATGCGCCAGTAGCTCAACTGGATAGAGCACCGGCCTTCTAAGCCGGCGGTTCGGGGTTCAAGTCCCTGCTGGCGTACGAGGCAGGGGGACATCGATCCCAACTGCGCAGACTGGGAACGACGTTCCCGGCATGACAAGCATGGTCCGAGTAGTTCAGTTGGTTAGAACGCCTGACTGTGGCTCAGGAGGTCGTGGGTTCAAATCCCATCTCGGACCCGACAACATCCTGAAACAGGGTGTGTACCACCTTCGGGTGGGATAGAGTTTGCGTGCGAAAGCGCGCATCATGTGGCCCCTTCGTCTAGTGGTTAAGACACCAGGTTTTCATCCTGGCAACAGGGGTTCGATTCCCCTAGGGGTCACAGCTGCCCCCGGCATCAGCCGGGGGCATTTTTGTTGTCCGCGTTTTGCGATCCGTCTCCGCCGGATTACCTTAGTGCCATACCTGTTGTCCTACGACCAGACATCACATTCGATTACGACCCGGCACGCAGTGGAGGATCCCCCATGCGCACAGTTACGCTCAGTCTGATGGTCTTGCTGTTGGCGACGATGGCAACATTCGCGGTCACGTTGGAGGAGTTCCAGGCTCAATGGCAGGAGGCGGACGGTAAAGAAGCGAAAATTGAGCTGACCCGACAGGCGTTGGCCCAGATCGAGGATCTTGACCTGATCCGTAAAATCCAGGACAAGTGGGTGGATTACGATCGTGCGTCGGCGATGGAGTATTTCACCGAACGTCTGGCGGGTGAAGAAAGCGCGACGAACCTGTACCTGATGGGCCGGTTGCAGACGACACCGGTGGCGAAAATCGAGTACGCCCGGCGTGCGATTACAGCGGATCCGATGTTCATTTACGGGTACCGGCTGCTGGCGGTGCCGTACATGAACAACCTGTTCGACGCGGAGGAGGGGGACGAACACTACGCCGAACTCGCCGCGAGCTTTCCGATCGATTACCCGTTGCTGAAGGCTGCGACAGAGAAGCTGCCGGACGACGGCGACGCGTGGCAATTCCTGTATGAAGCCCAGGTGTATCAGAAGGATTACGCCGCGCAGCTGGAGACGTTGAAGCGTGGCAAGGAAATGGACGCGCGCTGGGCGGGCACGCAGGGTTTTGTCAACGCCTACGTCGGCATGGGCGATTTCGAGCTGGCGCAGGAGCAGGCGGCGGTGTTGGTGGATGAACGTATCGCCAACGGCCGTCTCGAGCCGGAATACCGTGATGACATGATTTTCTACCGCTATTCGAACGCTTTGGACGCCACCAACTCGCTGGATGAAGCGGTGCGTTACTTCTCCAGCCTGGAGGGTGAGCTGGCAGCGACGGCGCGGGTGTACCTGGCGGCAACGTGGGTGCGCAAGGGCAGCGAAAAGAAGGCGTGGAAGGCGTTAAACGAGGCGATCGAACTGGGCTACGACACGCCGGGCGAATTGCATGGTGTGGAAGAGCTTGAGCCACTTCACGGCACGAAGAAGTGGGAAAAGGCGCTCAAAGCGGTGAAGCAGAACCGGATCGACAGCGCTCCGGAACGCCGTGCTGAAGCGTTGGCGGATAAGATGGATCTCGCCGCGCCGGCGTTGCCGATGGTGGGTGTGAACGGCGAGGCGGTTACACTCGCCGACCTGCGTGGCAAGGTGGTGATCATTGATTTCTGGGCGACATGGTGCGGACCGTGCCGGATGGCGATGCCGGAGATTAATGAGTTCACGCGTGACTATGCCGACAAGGATGTGGTCGTGATTTCGCTGAACGTGTGGGAAGATGCCGCGGAGAAGGCGAAGAAGTTCATGGTCGAGAAGGACTACGCGATGGAGTTGATGTGGGCCACCGGTGACGAACAGCCGACGGACTTGTTCGAGGTGACCGGCATTCCAACCCTGGTCGTGATCGACAAGGAAGGCGTAATCCGGTTCAAAGAAGTCGGATACGAAGAAGGACTGCGGGAAAAGCTCGGCTGGTTTGCGGACAATCTGCTGTAGGGTCAGGCTGCGGGCTGCGGGCTCTGGGCAGTCTGTGCACCTGTGAACCAGGTTTAGTCTAGACGAAGAATGCCTCTCCAGATTCCTTAAAACACTGAATCATTTTGTGTTTAAAGGGAGGATACAGTTGAGCTGGGGAAGGTCTGTAGATATCTTACTGGATCATTGTTTAAAACCTCCCATAAAGGGTCCGGAGGCTTCATGCGCACGCGTTACCTCGTACTGTCACTGTTACTTGGACTGTTGATTGCTGGTTCGGCGGTTGCCGAAGAGCTGCATCCGCTGGGTGCGATTTATTCCGAACAGCCGGATTGGGTGCTCGACTCGCCGGAAATCATCCTGAACAACGGCCTGGAAGAGCTGGACGAGTTTGTCGACAACTCGGCAGGATTGCCGCCGGTTGGGAACCAGGGATCGCAGGGAAGCTGCACCGCGTGGGCATGCGGATACTATTACCTGACCTACACGCAGGGGCAGGATTACGGCTGGGATTTGACTGACCGTGCACACCAGATGAGCCCGGCGTTCACCTACAACCTGATCAACGGTGGCGGCGACAACGGTTCAAATCCGTACGACGCGTTCGAGGTGTTCGAAACCCTCGGCAGCGCGACGTATGAGGATATGCCGTACACGCAGAGCAATTGCACGAACTTCCCGCCGGGAGAAGGTTTCCGCAACGGCTTGAAGTTCCGCACCTCGCAGACCTATTCGATCAACGTCGGATCGCAGTACGGTGTCGACCAGTTAAAGACACACCTCGCGAACGGCAACATCTCGATGATCGCAATTACGGTGTGGCCGAATTTCGACAGCATCAGCAGCTACAACTACAACTACTGCGTGAATGACATCTACGGCGAGGTTCGTGGCGGTCACGCTGTGACGGTGGTTGGTTACGATGATTCGCGTGTCACCAGTGACGGCGTCGGCGCGTTCAAGATGGTCAACTCGTGGGGCCCGAACTGGGGCCAGGACGGCTTCTGGTGGATGTCGTACGAAGCGTTCATGGACGACATCATCTGCTGGGGCTATGCCTTGTACGCCGCAGACATTCCACAGTATGAGCCAACCCTGGTCGCGCGTGTTGAACCGGCGCACAGCCACTGGTATTCGCTGGAATACGTACTCGGTTCGGGCACTAGTGACCAACCAACGGCCAGCGGCCGTTACTTCGATTTCAGCAATCACGGCGTGCATGCATACCCGGAAGATGCGTACTTCTACATCGACCTGACCGATTATGCGGGCGGGTTGTCGATGACCGAGCCGAACTACTTCTTCATCAAGGCGGACGACCAGCGGGCGTACGACGGTCACGGCGGCACGATTGAGCACGTGATGATCGAGGATCTCGTCAACGAGCATTACGCGACGTGTTACAGCACACCGGTGCCGATTCCGGATAACCAGAACGACGCGGAAATTGATGTCGTTCTGTATCACGCAGCCGTGCCACCGGCGAACCTGGATGCCGCAATCGACCTCAGCGACGGATCCATCGACCTGACCTGGCCGGCGGTGACGGGCGGGGCAGACTTCCTCGGCTACAACGTGTACCGTGATGGCGAGATGATCGCGTTCACGTCAGACACCTATTACACGGACAGCCTGCCTGATTTCGGCGAGTACGACTACAAGGTGTCGTCGGTGTGGGAACCGTGCCAGTCCTGGCCGACGGACGACGCGCATGTGAACTGGTGGACGCCGGTGCATTCGTCCTACCCTGAAGTTCCGGCGCTGGATGGTGCCACGGGCGACTTCACCCTCAGCTGGGAACAGCTGCGCTACTACGACGTTCAGTATGACGACGGCACCAGCGAGATGGAACTGGTCTTCAGTGAAAGCGCGCAGCATGGCGCAATGTTCGCGCAGCGCTTTTATGCTGAGTATGACGGCAAGTTGGCGCGTGTGAACCTGTTCTTCCCGGAATCGGATTTCCCGATGGGGAACGTGAAGCTCAAGGTCTTCAGCCAGGACGGTGACGGCATGCCCGATGTCGAACTGGCAAGCACGGCTGGCTTTACGCCGGTTGCGGGCGAGTGGAACCTGATTGATCTCGAGGCGAAGCGGGTTGCAGTGAACGAAGGGGACCCGTTGTGGGTCGCCCTGTGGTATTCGAGCGTGGAAACCTCACCGCTCGGTCTCGACATCGATTCGAGCAATGAGGGCCGCCTGCTCAGCCCGGATGGAGTCAACTGGATGTCGATGGGCAGTGGCGGTGCGTTGATGATGCGCGCCGAGTTCGGTGAAGAGGAACTCGTCAACGGCGAGACCGGCCTGCTCGGATTCGAGGTTTATCAGGACGATGAGCTTCTCGGTGAGGTCAACAACAACCTGCACGAACTCGACGGTACGCTGCCTGGCGCGGGGACTTTCACGTTCCGCGTGGACGCGATCTATCAGCAGGGTGTCTGGACCGGTGAGGAGATGGAATTGACGTGGGACGGCTTTACCGAGGTGGCGGAAAACGATCTGCTGCCGCAGGAATTTGCCGTATCCAATGCCTACCCGAACCCGTTCAACCCGGTGACAACGTTCAACGTGACGTTGCCGCAGTCGGCCGAACTGAACGTGACAGTCTACAACATGCTCGGCCAGCAGGTTGCGCGGCTGGCGAATGGCAAGTTCGTTGCCGGTGAACATCGGATTCAGTTCGACGCGAACGGCCTGTCCAGCGGTCTGTACCTGGTGCGGGTGAGTGTACCGGGTGAGCTGAACAACGTGATGAAGGTGATGTACCTGCAGTAGGCCAGAAACTTACCGCGAGACGTTGTCTCGCGTGGTGATGCTCTACTCGTAAGACGTGGCGAGGCTCTCTTCTAAAAGGGAGCCTTTTCACGTATATTATACTCACTTTGCAAAGGGAATCAGGTTGGAACGATTGGAACGCATCACAACCAGCAAGAGCACCTCGCTACGGCGCAGCCAGGTGATCAAGCGGTTACGGGAAAACAACAATCTGCCGGTGTTTCCGGACATTCTCCATCGTCTCGAATCGATACTGGAGGATACCACCCGGGTCAACATCAATCAGGTTGCTGAGCTGATTGAGAGTGAACCGGTCATTGCAGGCCGGGTGATCAAGCTCGCCAACAGCGCGTATTATGGTGGTGGGCGGCGGACTCTCGACAGCATCCCGCTCGCGGTCAACCGGCTCGGTTACCACACGCTGCGCACCCTCGTCTATTCCTGCGTCCTGCCCGAAATGTTCATGGAAGTCAAAGGCTTCGATCACTTGCAATTCTGGCGGCATTCGTTGATTGTCGCGTTGCTCTCCCGTGACCTGATGACCCGGTCGGTGGAGCGTACGCTCAAGACGATCGACCAGGCGTATCTCTCAGGCCTGATGCACGGTGTCGGGGTACTTGTCTTCATGACGCTCGTGCCGCATGAATACCGGCAGGCGCTGCAAACGTCGAAAGAGTCCGGCATCATGTTGTCCGCAGTGGAGAAGGAGATGTTCGGCATCGATCACGCCGAACTGGGATCGCTGCTGTTGGAGAGCGAATGGAACATGGACGAGGTGGTTGTCGAAGCCGTTCGCAACCAGTACATAGCCCCCGAAACGAAGCCTCCACGAAACGTACGTGAGACGCTGTACGTCGCGAACGCCGTGTGCCTGGTGTACGGCATCTCCAATGGCACGGGGATGAACTACGAGAGCCAGCACTTGGATTTACTGGCGAACATAGGGCGTCTCAAGTACGACAAGGAGACGATCGAACGGCTGCTGGAGTTGGCACAGGACGAAGTGTCGACGATCGAAGATTTCCTGCACTACCATCCGTAACGGTGGGCCTGCGGACTGCGGTTGGCGGGCTTAGGACGATAGGTGTTTGAACGCTTGATGACCCCAGACATGAATGTCTGGGGCATTTTGTTATCGAGAGACCTGAAACCTGAGACCTGAGACGTGAGACCTGAGACCTGAGACCTGAGACCTGAGACGTGAGACCTGAGACGTGAGACCTGAGACATGAGACCTGAGACCCGAGACCTGAGTCATGAGACCTGAGACATGAGACCCGAGACCCGAGACCCGAGACCTGTGACCCGAGACCCGAGACATGAGACATGAGACATGAGACCCGAGACCCGAGACCCGAGACATGGGACATGAGACCGGGTGAGCATTGGCCGACTTGGTGTGTTAGTCCAAGCCGGGAATCAGCGAGGTAGGGGCTGGAAAAACACTTGTTCATCAGCAACTGCAAACCCTGCCCACAATCCACTGACTACTGACTACTGACTACTGACTACTGACCACTGACCACTCGCATCACGCTCCGCCATGCAACCGGTCACGCAATTCCCGACGCAGGACGTACCCGTTGGAGCTGCGGGGGATGGAGTCAGCTTTCATGTACAGGGTCGGGGCCATGTATTTCGGCAGATTTCGTGACGTGCAGAACTCCAGCATTTCCCTGTCATCGGGCACGTAATCCCGTTTCGGGACCACGAATGCGACCACTTCCTGCCCGAGGTTGGAGTCGGGACGGGCGACTACCGCGACATCCTCGAATTCCTCATGCTCGCTCAGCACAGCTTCCACATCCTGCGGATAGATCGCGAAGCCGCCGCGCAGGATCCGGTCCTCTTTGCGGGAGGTGAGGTACAGCCAGTGGTTGTCGTCGATGTGGCCGAGGTCGGAGGTTGCGAACCAGCCGTCCTCATTCAGCTGGCTCTCGCCGTTTTCATAGCCTGCGAAGACATTCGGGCCACGAACCCAGATCTCACCGGTTTTGTTGGGCAGCAAGAGCGTGCCGTCATCACCACGGATCTCGATTTCCAGCCCGGAGATCGGTAGTCCGAGTGAATCTGGATTGCTGGCGTCGAAGTGGGTCGGGTTGATGGTGATGATGCCTGCGGATTCGGCGGTTCCGTACGCCGTCGCGACGGGGCAGCCGAGGTGGTCGGCGAAGCTGCTGAGCACATTCAGATCGGCATACCGTCCCGCGCACAACGCAAAGCGCAGGCGTCGGATCGGTGAGTGAGCACGCAGGGATGCGGTGATATCGCTATTTGTCGGGCCGAGCGAGGTTGCGTCTTTGTCGTCCTGGTCCGAGCTCAGGTCCTGGCTCTCGTCTTGGACTTGATCCGACTCCTGATCCTGTTCCGATACGGCTGTTTCCGTGGTATCTGATGCGTCAGCATCCGGCGTGTCGGTTGCTGCTTCAGCCTCGGTTGGTTCTTCGGCGGTAACGTCGGTGTTGGTTGTCGAAGGCTCGGCGTTATCGGGTGCTGCGGGTTGATCCTCTTCAGCAGGTGCCGATTCACCGTTGCCAGCAGATTCCGGTTCTTCATCCGGCTGACTGACGGCTATTTCGGTAACCACGGGTTCGCTGGATTCGACAGGTGCCGGATGCTGCGCTGCTATTGCCTCGAGTTCCTGCTTGGCGAGGGCTTCCAGTTCCGGTTGCAACTGGGCGAAGTGGGCGTAGGTACCGATGTACGCGGTGATATCCGTGTCCCGCAGCAGCCCGGCGACCTCCTGCGCGGACCAGCGCCGGCAGGTTTGCAGCGTGCACATCGCCCACGCCGGCAGCAGCATCTGGAACAGGAAGCCGAACGAGTCCCAGAATGGGTGGGTGCCGTACAGCACGCTGGTGGACAGCACCTGCAGGGTTTTGCGTACCGATTCGGTGGCGCTGAGCAGGTTGGCGTGTGTCAACGGTACGAGCTGATGTTCCTGGCTGACGCCTGAGGTGTGGCGTCGCACGGCGATGCTGTCAAGCTCGCCCTGCGGATCTTTCGCCCACGGGAAAGCGTCGCGCGGCCATTGGTCGCCCACGATGAAGCCGGTATCATCGACAGGGAAGATGGGCAGTTGCATGTCGTGCAGACCCAGTTCCCACTTGAGTTCATCCGCCCGCGACTGTTGCACGAACACCGCTGCCGGTACCGGATTGCGTAACAGGCGCGCGAGCTGGTTGTTCGGCAGATTGGCGTCAATGGGCAGGTACACCGCCCCGAGCCACGGTGCGGCGAACGCAAGGATCGGGTGCAGCGGCAGGTTCGGCAGAATGACGGCGATGTTGTCGCCGGGTTGCACGCCGATCTTGTGCAACGTGCCTGCGATCATGCGGATGTCTCTTTCCATCTCCGCCCAGGTCAGCGTGCTCTCGGGGAAGATGAACGCGGGTTCATCCCGTCGATCCGACGCTGCGGCGGACAGGATCAGGTCACAGATATGATTTGGCCGCGTCATACGAAATCCTCGCGGTCCAGTTCACGGAAACTGACGGCTTCGAGCACATCCACCTCGGTAACGTCCTGCCGGCCATGGAGGTCGGCGATGGTGCGTGCAACTTTCAACGCCCGCATGTGTGCACGGGCGGATAGGCCGAGTTGTTCAATCGCCTGACGCAGCGACGTTTCGGCCTTTTCAGTGATGTTGGCGAGTGTGCGCAGATGCTTTGTCGACATCTCGCCATTGGAGAAGATCGGAACTTCGCTGAAGCGCTGCAATTGCCGCTCGCGTGCTTCGATGACCCGGGCTCGCACCTCTTCGGACGGCTCTCCCTCTTCCTTCAGCGACAATTCTTCCGGTTTGACCGCCGGAACCGGGACATGCAAATCGATGCGGTCCAATAATGGTCCGGAGATACGGGACTTGTAAGATCGGATCTGCCCAGCGCTGACCGACCCTTCGACGAGTTCGCTGCCGCGGTAGCGTCCCGGGGTCGGGTTCATCGCGGCAACGAGCAGGAAGCGGGCGGGGAAACGTGTCGTCGCGGCGACTCGTGCGATCACGACTTCGCCATCCTCCAGTGGTTGGCGTAACACTTCGAGTGTGGCCTTGCGAAACTCGGGCAACTCGTCGAGGAATAGTACGCCACGGTGGGCGAGCGACACTTCGCCGGGGACGGGTACGGTTCCGCCGCCGATCAGGCCGGCGTCGCTGATGGTGTGGTGCGGGCTGCGGAACGGCCGCACCGCCATCAATGCGGACCCTTTCGGCAAGGTGCCTGCGACGGAATGGATCTGCGTCGTCTCGAGGGCTTCATCCAGTGTCGGGTCAGGGAGGATGGTCGGCAGACGGCGCGCGAGCATCGTCTTACCCGATCCCGGCGGGCCGATCATCAGGACGTTGTGATTCCCGGAAGCAGCGATTTCCAGCGCACGTTTCGCCCGCTGCTGGCCTTTCACCTCGCGAAAATCGACTTCGTAGTTGCGTTGGGTCGAGAATAGTTCCTGGATGTCGAGCGTGTACGGATCGACGTCGTCAACACCGTTGAGGAAATCAACGACATCGCGGAGTGTCGCCATCGGATAGATCGGCAGGCCTTCGGCAACGGCGGCTTCGTCCTGGTTCTCCACCGGCACGACCAGTTTCTTGCCCTTCAGGCCGCGAACCGCCAATGCGGATGGTAGCACGCCCTTGACCGCGCGGACGCGTCCGTCGAGGCTCAGTTCGCCGACGAAAACGTAATCTTCGATGTTGTCGCAGTTGATCTGGCCGCTGGCGCTGAGCAAACCGACCGCCAGCGCGAGATCATAGGCCGAGCCTTCCTTGCGCAGGTCGGCGGGGGCGAGGTTGATGGTCACCTTGCGGCGGGGGAAAATGAGTCCTGCGTTCTTCATCGCGGCGGAGACGCGGTCCTTTGCCTCACGCACCGAAGCGCCCGCGAGCCCGACAATGGTGAAGTTGAGCAGCCCGCCTTCCATCTGTGTTTCGACTTCGACGAGCGTGGCGTCAATTCCCTGCAACGCGACTGACCAGACCCGGCTGAACATCAGCGTCCCCCCAGACGTACGATGAACGCCGCCATCGGGGCGAAACTGTCCCCGTCGCGGCGGTAGGAACTGAGATAGTCATTATCGTAAGTGCAAATCGATGCTTGCGTACTGACCGGAATGTCAAACTCGGCGGCGTCTGCCTGCACGCCGGCGACGAGGTCGAGGTGCGGGGAACCGTCCATTTCGACGACGACATCCGCGTACCGTGCTTCGGCGCGGAACTTGTCGGCGACATCATCCCCGACCTCATAGTTTGGCGCACTGATGCCGGGACCGACCGCGAGGTGCAGGTCGCCACGGTGTTCGGCGGGGACGGCCTCGATGAAGTTGCGGACAATGCCCGCGAGCAAACCGCGCCAGCCAACGTGGGCGATGCCGATCCAACCGCTTTCCGGTGCGGCGAGCCAGACGGGCAGGCAGTCGGCGTGCGTCGTCATCAAGATCACGTTCGGGTCGCGGGTGAGCAGGGCGTCTGTGTCTTGAAGAGCGGTGGAGGCTTCGCGCGCGCCCTTGCGCATGTCGGCGCTGGTGACGACCTGAACGTTATTGGTGTGACCGAGGAACGGTGCCACCAGTTGATCCAGTTTCAACTGCCACAGGCGGAGGAACTGCAGCCGGTTGGCAGCGACATCCCACTCGGGCCGGTTTTTGTACGACATCGGCCCGAACTCTTTGCGTGACAGCGCCCACAGCAGGTGGGAACCGTCCGGGAGGTCTGCGTTTCCTTCAATCGCGGCGTGGGCCACGTTGACATTTGGGACAGAAAAAAGTGCTCCGGCCATGTTGAACCATTCTCTCTATGGGTTGACGGCACCGCGGGCAAGTTTCTCCGGCGCGACCGTACACGTGCAAGTTGTTGCCGTATTCTCCCGGCTGTCCGCCCGGACGGCGAAAGTCGGAGAAAGTGGTGCCCATCTGCTTGACGGCGTCGCGCAGCACCTTGCGGATCGCACGATGCAGGTGGCTGATCTGCTCGTCATTCAGCGTGCCCGCCGGCAGTTTCGGACTCACACGCGCCATCCACAGGGCTTCGCTGGCGTAGATGTTGCCGATTCCGGCGATCTTGTCCTGCATCAGCAGGTAGGTTTTGATCGGCGTGCGGCTTGCGCCCAGAATGCGCGCGAATTCGGCCCGTGTGAATTGTGAAGATAACGGTTCCGGGCCGAGTGTGCGAAACCCGTTCGGCTCGGTACCATCGACGAGAAAGAACGTGCCGAAGGTACGCGTGTCGACGAAATGCAGCGCCGGACCCTCGTCAAGGTACACGCTCGCACGGAGGTGGGGAGAATGTAGCGCGCTGTCGTCGAACAGGAGCTTGCCGCTCATGCGCAAATGAATCGCCAACGGGGGACGGTTGCCGTCCAGGTGCAGCAGGATGAACTTGCCACGCCGGGTGACATCCTGTATGGTTGCGCCCTCAACGATGCAGCGCAGCACGTTCGGATCGCTGTGACGGTACACGCGCGGATGCAGCAGCTCGAGACGGGTGATGGTGTTTCCCACCAACCCGGGACGGATCCCCCGGACAACGGTTTCCACCTCCGGCAGCTCAGGCATCGCCGATCAGTCCGTTTTGCAATCGTTTTGAGATCGCCGCCGCCAGCCGTTCCAGCTCCTCGCGGTCTTCGTCGCTGTACGCGCCCGCCTTGTCGCCGTCAATGTCGATCTCACCGATGGCATGACCGTTCAACAGGATCGGCACCACGATCTCGCTGCGTGTGCCCGGGAAGCAGGCGAGGTAGTCGGACCGGGCGTTAACGTCGTCCACGATGACGGTCTCCTGGGTGCGCGCCGCCAAGCCGCAGATGCCGTCGCCGACGGGGATTTTCACGTGTTCCGTCGCCTCCGGACCACTCCACGCACCTAGGTAGAGATAGTCGCCGATGACCCAGTACATCCCGACCCAGGAGTAACGGTCGACCTTGTGCCGCAGCCGTGTGACGATCCGCAGCTCCCATTCTTCGAAGCTCAGCTCATCACCGGACTTGATCAGGTCGCTGACGATCTGCGTCAGCGGCAGCGGGAAGTCATCCGCCGGACGGTTTTCCGTCGCCTTTATCATCTTGCTGCGTTCGATGAACGCATCGAGAATCGTTGGGTGATCCATGGGGGTGCTCCACGTTTGTCGATGTCGTAAGTGTACGACATTGGGGAAGGGAGTGGACACATGTTCAGCGCGAATGAACAAAAAGGTGGAGACAGATGAAGACAGGGTAAACGGTTGCCGGTACACGGTGATCGGGGACGGCCTAACCACGGACCAAAGTCCGTGGTAATCGATGGCGTGTGACGGCGTGTGATGGCGTGTTTTACGATGGCGTGTTTCGATGGTGCTGGGATACTGTAGCTTTCTTGCCACGGACTCCAGTCCGTGGTATGGGATTGAGATGAAAATGCCACGAACCGTAGTCCGTGGCATTGAATGCATCAGATGCCCGCGCAGCAAAAATGCCGGCGCGGTTTGCTGCTGTTGGACCGTTACTTCTTCGACCAGCCGTCTGCGAGGTGCAGGACAACTTCCACCGCCTTGAGCAGGCTGGATTCGGCGACCCATTCCTTGCGGCTGTGGAAGAGCAGGCCACCGGCGAAGATGTTCGGGGTTGGATGGCCGAGCTGGGTCAAGCGCGCGCCGTCGGTTCCGCCACGGATTGCCTTGCGATGGACCGTGAGGCCGGTCTTTTCGATCGCTTCATGCGCGATGTCGACCACTTCCGGGGTCTTGCGCACGATGTCGCGCATGTTCTGGTACTGGTGCTTCACCTCGAGCTTGATTTCGAGGCCGGGGTGACGCGCTTCGAACAACTTCGCGAGCTGTTTCATGAACTCGACGCGCTTTTTGTTGCCTTCTTCCTCGAAGTCGCGCACGATGAAGTAGGCGGACGCATTTTCGAAGTCGCCCTTAACGCTGACGGTGTGGATGAAGCCTTCACGCAGCTCGGTGTGTTCCGGGGTTTCCCATTCCGGCAGGGCGGCGACGTAACGCGCGGCGGTCGCGGCGGCGTTGATCATCTTGTTCTTCGCGTAGCCGGGGTGCACGCCGACACCCTTGACGACCACGTTCACGCCCCACGCGTCGAAGTTCTCGTCCTCGAGCTCGCCCGGGTAGCCACCGTCAAAGGTGTAGCAGAACTTCGGCAGCCAATCCTCGTCGATCTTGACCGTGCCGCGACCGATCTCTTCGTCCGGCGTGAAGCAGACCTTGATCTCGCCGTGCGGGAGCTCCGGGAATTTCTTGAAGGTTGCCATGCCGGCCATGATCTCGGCGACTCCGGCCTTGTCGTCCGCGGAGAGGAGCGTCTTGCCGGAGGCAACAATGATCGTGTCGCCGACAAACTCCTTCAATTCCGGCGAGTCGGCCTGGCTCAGGGTCAGTTCCGGATCATCCGGGAAGGTGATGGTTCCGCCGTCATAGTTCTCGATCCGTCGCGGCTTCACATTTTCGCCGGGCTGATCCGGGGACGCATCGACATGCGCGAGCAGGCCGAAGGTCGGCGCGTTCTTGCCGGCGTCGTTCGCGGGCAATGTGGCGTACACGTAGCAATGTTCGCTGAGGTGAACATCCGCCATGCCGAGGTCACGGCACTCCTTTTCGAGCATGCGTGCGAGATCCCACTGCCGCTCGGTGGAAGGGGTGTCCGTTTCATTCTCCGGATCGGAGGTGGTGTAGACCTGCACATAGCGGAGGAAGTTTTCGCGCACCTGGTCCATCATGAACTGGCGCATCTCATCGGTAATCATCGTTCAGCTCCCAAGTCTCAGGATTGTTGGTAAGAGTCATGAAGATAGTGGGGAGAAACGGGGGCGGCAAGCTCAGGGAAACCACTCTCAAGCAAGTGGAATCAATCAGCGTGTAGTGATATCAGATTCATTCAGTTGCGAAGCTTGGTACGGAGGATGACGGATGTGATCAGGACAAGTGCCACGAACAGGATCCAACGGACTGCGATGACCGGGATACCCGGCACGGTCTGCACAGCGGGTATCATCGTGAGCAGATCTGCCAGAAACATGCAGATCAGACCGACAAGCAGGCCGGTCCAGATTCCGCGTTTGATGAGTGGGTTTATAACGGCTATTTCTCCAGTCTGGATTTTAGTGACTTTATTTCCTTCTGGAACACTGGTGTCAGCTGTACGATTGACTCATAGATTTCAACCACGGGATCTTCAGTAAGGTATACATGGGACGTTGTATTTCGTATGTCCAAAATTCGCAGCCAAGTTTTATCATCACTCAGCAAGTTCTGTTTATAGGCCTCTTTAATTACAGAACGAGGACTGTAGGCTTCAATTCCGAAACGTGTCAGGGCATGTTTCAGTGTTTTCCATAGAAGTTCACAGGAATACTCGAAGCACTGTATGGTTGCTTCAAAAATCAGCGCGTGATCCCGAGGTAAAGCAACCGCTTCTTCCAGGCGGGCAACTGCACGCTCGAGGTTATCAAGACTGTTCAGCAACTTTCGATCGCTCATACAGAACGACTCCATATCTGTCGACTTCGTTACGAATTCGACTGGGCAATCCGGTATACAGGTTAAAATCGATGGAATGCAAGGTTCGACCACCCTTCATCACCATCCACTTGATAACCTGGAATTCATGATCGTTCATGGTTGGGGCGACCACAGCGATGTCAACGTCTGACCGTGGATCATGATCGCCAATGGCTCGGGAACCGTACAGGATCAACCGTTCTATTTTTGGATTGTAGCTGATCTGCTTCAGAACATCAATTACAGTGTCCGGAACTATGTCTGTATTCTGGAGCATCGTAACGTCCCATCGAAATTAGCTTGAGACATCCTCGGCTTGAGAATATTCCCAGTTTTAGTAAAAGGTCGTAGCTGGAAGATAAGGAAAAATGAGGGCAAATCTCTATCCTGCCGGACTCACCCCGCCAACATGGCGCTGGTGATGAGCAGGTAGATGGTGAGACCGACGACGTCGTTGGTCATGGTGATGAACGGTCCTGCGGCCAGGGCGGGGTCCTGGTTCAGCTTTTTCAGGACGAACGGGGTGAACGACCCGACCAGCGCGGAGACGATCACCACGCATATCAGCGACAACGAAATGGCAATTCCAGTAATCCAGACACCCTTCCAGAAAAACAACATCAGCAGCAGCATCAGCGACAGCACGAGTCCGTTCATCGCAGCGACCAGCACCTCACGGCCGACACGTCCGAACGCCCGGCTGGCGTTGATCTCACCGGTTGCGAGACCACGCACGACGATGGTTGAGGATTGAATCCCGACGTTGCCCGCGACAGCGATGATCACCGGGATGAAGAAAGCGATGATGAGCACGGTCGCGAGGGATTCCTCGAACCGTGAGATGACCAGCGCGCCGAAAAGTTCGCCGATGAACGCGATCACCAGCCACGGCAGGCGTGCTTTAAACGCGTTGAACACGTTGCGTTCGAGGACTTCTTCCTCGCCCGTACCGGCCATGTACGCGATGTCTTCCTCGGCCTCTTCCTGCATGACGTCGACGATGTCGTCAATCGTAATGCGGCCGATGAGGCGGTGCTCTTCGTCGACAACCGGTGCGGAGATGAGGTCGTAACGGCTGAAGACCTGCGCGACTTCTTCCTGGTCGGTGTCGCGCTGGATAACGATCATTTCTTCGTCGAGGATCTCGAGCACGGACTGGTTGCGCGGCGCGAGCATCAGGTCGATCAGAGGAATCCGGCCCTTGAGGACCTTGCTGCGGTCGATGACGTAGATGTAGTGGATGTTGTCGATGCCGCGGGTTCTGGCGGTGCGGACCATTTCGACAGCGTCGTACGCGGTCTTGTTGGCGAAGACGGTGACGACTTCCAGCGCCATCAGGCCGCCGGCGGTGTCCTCTTCGTACGCGAGCAGCTCTTCCAGTTCCTCGCGGTCTTTCTTCGCCGAGGCTTCGAGGACCCGTTCCCGGGTCGTTTCGTCCAGCAGCGCGATGATGTCGGTCGCATCGTCCGATTCGAGATTGTGCAGCACCTCGATGATGCGCTCGTCCTCGAGCCGTTCGAGCACACGTTCCTGGTCCGGTTCTTCGAGTTCGATGATGACGTCGTGCTGTTCTTCCGGCGACACCATGTCGAAGACGAAGTTCCGTTCCGTCGAATTCAGCCCGTTCATCAGGACGGCGATTTCGGCGGGGTGGAGCGTACTGAGCAGAGTCCTGACCGGCTCGAAGTTTTCCTCATGCAGGTAGTCGGCGACGACCTTCTGCAGATCTTCGAGATTCGGGATCGGACCTTTCAGCTGTGCATCCATACCGGAACTCATGGGTTAACGTGATGGAACGGGGAAATGTAGCTCGCGAAATAGCCTCAAGTGCAGAGCCACATTGACCAAATCAGCGCTCGTGTTTCGGAGCCAATTGCTCTGCGAGCCACGCATAGTCGGCGGCGGACAGGGTTTGCGGACGGCGTGTCCAGTCAAACTCGATGCCTTCGATGGGACGCAGGCCGACGATGCCGGGAACGCTGTTGCGAAGCATTTTGCGGCGTTTCGCAAAGGTGCCCTTAACCAGCCGCAGCAGGGTTGGCCAGTGGTCAACGGGGTGCAGCGGTTCAGGGCTGATGTCCATTGCCAGCAAGCCGGCGTCCACCTTCGGCATCGGTTGAAACACTTCCTTCGGCACCTGCAGCGCCAGTTCCGGTTCCCCCCAATAGCGAAGCAGCAGTGAGAGCACGCTGGCTTTGCTTGCGCCGGGCTGGGCGGTCAGGCGCAGCGCCACCTCGTACTGTAGTAGAATGACAATCCGGCTGATAAGAGCAGGATGAGTGCGAAATTGCTCAAGCAACTTGAAGATAAGTGAGGAAGTGATGTTATACGGAAGGTTTCCGACGATACAAAACGGCTCGCCGTTCGTGATCTCGGATAGGTCCGCTTTCATCACGTCGGCGTGGATCACCGTCAGGCGGTCATGGTCCGGCCACCGTTCGGCGAGCACGTCGACCATGCGGCGGTCGATCTCGAGTGCCACAACACGGTAGCCGTTCTCCAGCAGTACCTCGGTCAGCGCGCCGGTGCCGGGTCCGATCTCGACGACGAGATCGCCTTCGCTTGCACGCAAAGCTGCCGCGATGGCGCGGGTAGTGTCCGGATCGACGAGCCAGTTCTGCCCGAGCGATTTTTTCGTTGGAGGCAGGCCGCCGTGTTTGCGTGTGTATCCGATCGGGGAGGCCAACCTCTCGCGCGGGTCTTCTTCGTCAATAGCACTGCCGGCGGTGCGCATTCCGGCGAGGACACGCTCCAGCTCTTCCGGCGACATGACGGATTCGCCCACTGTATCGGGAGATCGGTTGAGATCGTCGTGATCCTTGCCGGGATCGTGCTCGCTCGATGGGGACGGCTTCCCGGGCTTATGTTTTTTCGCGGCTGCCATGGCGGGGAAGATACCGGCGGGTGTGCTGTGGAGCAAGCCATGATTGATGCGAAGGGAATTGAATAGGGGTACGGATTTGGAGTTTAAGGCTTGACATTGTGAATGGACCTGACTAGTTTCCTTGCAGAACAGGCGCTGCACGTTGTTTGGCGTTTTCCCCTCAGGGCCCGTTCATCCAAACCGTCCCAGGTCAACACGGAATCCGTTACCCACGTACCGTGTATTCTCGATGACGATAAATACCTGAACCGGATATGTCCGGTGATCGCTCCGATTTGATTGTTCGACTAGATAATATCCCGGTGTACGAACCAGGAAACGACATGCTGGGTCCGTATCCAATAGGATACAAAACCTGCCTGATCTACTACCCGCTCATGAAGAACAACCGCTGTTCTACCATCTCTGGAGGAGCATCTCGTGCCGCTTGAGATCGCTGAGTTAAACAAAATGAAAATCGAGGAGCTGAATAAACGCGCCCGTGACCTCGGAGTCGAGGGGTACAGCGGGTTTCCGCGCAAACAGCTCATTTTCAAGATTCTCGAAAGCCAGGCGCAGAAGGAAGGCCTGATTTTCGGGAGTGGCGTGCTGGAAATTCTGCCCGATGGGTACGGATTCCTGCGTAACGCCTCATCCAACTATGTGCCGGGGCCGGACGACATTTATGTCAGCCCGTCCCAGATCAAGCGCTTCGGTTTGCGCAAGGGGCACATTGTCGCGGGTCAGATCCGTCCGCCGAAAGAGAACGAGCGCTTCTTCGCGCTGCTCAAGGTGGAGGCAGTCAATTTTGAATCGCCGGACCGTGTCCGTGATTCGATCCTGTTCCAGAATCTCACCCCGCTGCACCCCGACGAACGCATCCGTCTCGAATACAATCCCCGTGACACGTCAACCCGCATTATCGACATGTTTACGCCTGTCGGCAAGGGCCAGCGTGGGTTGATCGTCGCGCCGCCGCGTACCGGTAAGACGGTTCTGCTGCAGGAGATCGCGCACGCGATCGAGGCGAACCATCCGGAAATTTACCTGATCGTGCTGCTGATCGACGAACGTCCGGAAGAAGTCACTGACTTCCAGCGCAACATCAAGAGCGAAGTGATTTCGTCCACGTTCGACGAAAAGCCGGAACGCCACATCCAGGTGTCCAGCATGGTCAGTGAGATGGCGAAACGGTTGGTTGAACACGGCCGCGACGTCGTCATCCTGCTCGATAGTATTACCCGTCTTGCACGCGCACACAACACCGTCGCCCCGCACTCGGGCCGTATTCTGTCCGGTGGTGTGGACGCGACCGCGTTGCATGAACCGAAGAAATTCTTCGGTGCCGCGCGAAATATCGAGAATGGTGGCTCGTTGACCATCCTTGCGACGGCGTTGATCGAGACCGGCTCGCGGATGGACGAAGTCATTTTCGAAGAGTTCAAGGGTACGGGCAACATGGAGCTGGCGCTCGACCGCAAGCTCAGTGACGCCCGCATTTACCCGGCGCTTGACATTAACCGCAGCGGCACGCGTAAGGAAGAGCGCATTCTCGACGAACACGTGCTCAACCGCGTCTGGATCCTGCGCAACATGCTCAGCGACTACAGCCCGATGGACACGATGAAGTTCCTGCGTGAGAAGGTGCGCAACACCGAAGACAACGAGGAATTCCTCGGCAGCATGTCGAAGTCGTAAACCGAACTGATTTTTCGCCCAGGGAACGGCGTAGCATAAGAACAGGCCATTTCAACGATGAAATGGCCTGTTCTGTGTCTGCGAAACTGGAGCTCCTACCCGCAGCCGGCAGTCATGACACCCGACTTGGAAAAACACGCCAAGTCGGGCCACACCTCGCCGGGGACTTCTGAGTCCCGTTTTCCCATACGACGTCGCGACACGGAGCTGCGATTACTCGGAATCGGAGGAGCTTCGAGCGGTGCGTACGATGTCGCTGAACTTGAGCTTCATCGCGAAGAGGCTGATCACTCCCCAGAGCGTGAGGGTGAGGTAGTTCATCGCGTGCATCACGGTGGCAAAGATGACGCCCATGCCTTCCGGTACGTCGAACCACGACAAGCCGAGCAGGACCGCCGCGTGATACGTGCCAACGCCACCGGGAGCAGAGGGAATCGCGAAGCCCAATGAGGTAATGACCGTCATCGCCGCAGCCGGCATCCACGCCTGCCCGGCGAGGGCGGGGTAGGTGCCGTTGGTCAACTGGAAGGCGTCCAGTACCAGTTTCATCGTGGTGATGTAACACGCCCAGAGTGCTAGCGTCGACCACAGCACGTGCACCATCGCCATCGGGGACTTGAGCACTGACAGCCCTTCCACCAGGCTGAGCACGGTTTCGCCGATCTTGCGCACGACCTTCCCGCGTTTGCCGATTGCCTGATGCCAGCGTGTCAAACGGTCCACGGACTTGGCCAGCATGAGGGACACGACCAGCACCAGCAGCACAGCACCGGCAAAGCTGAGTCCGACGGTTTGAAGCCAGTCCGGAAACGGGAAGAGGAAGGTGACGACGCCGAAGACAATCCCCAGCCCGGCCATGTCGAAGACACGTTCGGCGACGACGGTTGACAGCACCGCCGCGCGGGACACTCCGGAGCGTTGCGCGACAATCACCGCGCGCAGCAGTTCGCCAGCGCGAAGGGGTAGCACGTTGTTCAGCAGGTAACCAACATTGACCCCGTGGAAGACGGTCCAATACGGAGCCGGGCCGATCTGGTTGATGATTAGCCGCCAGCGCCAGGTCCGCAGGAACAGGGTGCCCATCAGCAACAGGACACCGAACAGGGCGGGGATAGGGTTGAGTGAGGACCACGCGGTTTGCAGGTCGGCGAGGCCAATGCGCGGGTCTCCGAACAACGCATCGAGCAGGTTGAGATCACCCGTGAAGAATTTCCCAAGCTGGGGGCTGAAAAGGACGAGGTAGACGAGGACGACACTGATCGCGAACCCGATCAGTGGTTGCAGTCGTTTCAACAGACGTTTCATCGCAAATCAAACACGGTCGCGCTCTCCGGCGGCGTGTACTGAAACCGTGAATCCTCGAGTTTGACGTTCATTTCGACGTCGGTCAGTTGATACACCGTCTGGTTGCCGGCGTCATCGCGGAACGAGATCCGTTGGGTGATCCAGCGTGTGCCGTCGATGGTGACAGTTACGTCGCTGACACCCATGCCCTGCTGCTTTGGCGATAACGACAGTTCGTAAACATCCTCGCCAATCTGGTCAACCGAGGCGACGTTGAATTGTTTCGGGAAATCGAAGAGGAAGTCGCGTGGCAGGGAACCGGGGTCGGCCTCGGCGGCGTTCTCGACGATGGCCTGGTCGCTGCCGGTGTTGTAGCGCCACAGGGTGTTGCCGTCGCAGGCGATCACCTGGTGGTCAGTCTGGTAGAGGAAACGGTCGTCTCCGGCGAGCAACATCGTGCCCTGGCTGACCTCGGTTTCGCCCGCCAGCCCCCACTGGAATTCCTGCCGGAAGGTGGCGGAGAAGGTGTCCATCTTTTCGTAGGTCTTTTGCACCTTGCGGATGATGTCGTCACCGGACGGTGGCTTTGCGGCGCTGGTGGACAATGTGCTAAGCGTGGCAATGGCCACGGCCAGCAGTGTGACGACAACGCGTTGTGCACGTGTGGGTTTCATGCCGCCATCCTTACTCGGACTCACCGTCCAGGTTGATCAGGAACGAATCCACCTGATCCTCGCTGATGTAGACTTCGCGCGCCTTGGAACCCTCGAACGGGCCAACCACACCCGCCATCTCGAGCTGGTCGAGCAGGCGTCCGGCGCGGCTGTAGCCGATTTTAAGCCGTCGCTGCAGCAGCGATACCGATCCCTGCTGGTGTCGCGCTACGACTTTCACCCCTTCGGGGAACAAAGGATCCCGGTCGCCGGCGAGGTCGCCTCCGCCGCCGGATCCACCGCTTTCTTCCTCCGGTGACTTCAGCTCGACCTGTTTCACGAAGGCCGGTTGCTTGCGCACGTGCGCGATCAGCTTGTGGACTTCGTCCGTGGAGATGAACGCGCCATGGAAGCGGATCGGTGTCGGGGAGGCGTTGGACAGGAACAGGCCGTCCCCGCTGCCGAGCAGTTTTTCCGCGCCGGCACGGTCGAGGATGGTGCGGCTGTCAATCTTGGACGCAACCATGAATGCAATACGCGCCGGGAAGTTGGCCTTGATCACGCCGGTGATGACGTCCACGGATGGGCGTTGCGTCGCGACGATCAGGTGAATGCCAACGGCGCGGGCCATCTGCGCGAGACGGGCGATCGGTTCTTCCACTTCACGCGCGGCGACAATCATCAGGTCGGCGAGCTCGTCAATGATGACCACGATGTGCGGCAACGGCTTCAGCGGTTCGTTGTCGCCATTGCTCTTGTCGTCTTCCCCTTTACCATTGTCCTTCGCTTCCTTGAGCCGGTCCTGCACGATCTTGTTGAACTCTTTCAGATTACGCGCGCCGGTTTCGGCGAGCAGATCGTAGCGGCGTTCCATCTCGAGCACGACGGACTGCAGCAACGCGACGGCATTTTTCGGTTCGGTCGCGATCACTTCGTTCAGGGATTCGAGAAAGAGCAGGTGATGGCGTCGAAGTTCGGAGTAGGCACTGAGTTCGATTTTTTTCGGGTCGATCATCACCAGCTGGACTTCGTCCGGCCGGTTGCGCATCAGGACACTGGCGATCACCGTGTTAATGCAGACCGATTTCCCCGAACCGGTGGTACCCGCGATCATCAGGTGCGGCATTTTACCGAGGTCGACGATGAGTTCGTCCCCCTGCGCCGTCTTGCCGAGGGCGATGGAGAGGGGACGGCGTGTCGAGGCCCACTCGGCGGACTCGATGATGTCACGCAGGTAGACGACATCCGCGGTTTCGTTCGGTACTTCGATACCGACCGCACCCGCGCCGGGAATCGGGGCGATGATGCGAATCGCGACGGCGGAGAGGCTCATCGCGAGATCGTCGGACAGGCTGGAGATGCGGCTGACCTTGACGCCCTTCGACGGACGCAGGTCGTAGCGTGTGATGACCGGGCCGGGGTGGATCGCGACGACAGTTGCCGCGACGCCGTAATCACTCAGGCGTTCCTCGAGCTCCTTCGCACGGCTGCGGAGTTCGTTTTCGTCCCACTCAACTTCTCCCTTGTCTTCCGAAGCGACCAGCAGTTCAGAGGAGGGGAGCACGTAGTCCTCGGGGCGAGCTTTCGGGTCGCCGTTCACATCCTTCGGGCCGGTGTTCTTGTTTGACTCCGGTGGAGTGCGCACGATTTCCGGCATGCCGGATTTGAACTCATCCCAGTCGGCTTCGTCCTCGTCGTCCAGGTCAAGGTCGAGGTTGTCAGAAACTGGCGGGGTGGGGGTCGTCTTCTTGCCCGGTGCGACCTTGGGTTCCGGTTTCGGACGGATCTTCGGCTTCGGCTTGCGTTCCGGCAGCTTGATCATTCCGGCGAGCGCGGCAAGGCCGGCGCCAGTGACATGCAAGATGTCACCCCAGCTGATGCGCAGTACGAGGGTGATGTGGATCAGCGTCAACGCTGCCAGAAGCAGCGCCGCGCCGGTGATGCCGAGGAAGTTGACCAGCAGTGACTGCAATCCGATCCCGATCAGGCCTGTGAGCTCGGAGGAGTCGGGCATGCCCTGTACCAGCCGCACCCAGGACCAGATCGCGACGGCGAGGATGCTCGCGGTAAGGATCGGGAGCAGTTGGCGCTTGAGGATCCGCTGTCCTTTGCCGCGCAGCAGGTCGAGCCCGCCGTAGAAGAGGAATAGTGGCAGGATCAGCGAAAGGAACCGTCCGAAAGTAAATTCGGACAGATAGAAGGCGATGTTCGCTCCGAACGGACCGAGCAGGTTTTGCACTTCCGATCCGGTGCGGCTACCCTTGGGGAAGTCGTTGGCATTGTAGCTGAGCAGGGCGATGGTGATCATCGCCGCCAGAGTGATCAGCACGATGCCGAAGACATCCTTGACCCGCGACCCGTCGGAACCCGTTCTCTTTTTACCTTTCGAGACAGGATTCTTTTTCGCGGGCTTTCGTTGCGTAGCTTTGGTCTTCGCTTTCGGCATGGAATCCCAGAGTTGTCCGCGCCTAAGGTAGGGAGACCCTGCTCACCCCGCAAGCAGCGGAACGCTGGTGTGGGTTACCCTGTGACAGTCTATATTCCTGACAGGTTTGACGAAACAGAACGTGTACCCATGCGCAGGCATCTGGCAAATGTACTCACATCGTTACGGTTCCCGCTGACCGCATTGTTTCTTTACGGTTGGTTGCAGCCGGAGCCCTATTGGCACCTGACGGCGACCGGAGCGTTCTTCGTCGGCATGCTGACGGACTTCCTCGACGGTCTGATTGCACGCCGGATGCAAACAGTGAGTAAGGTCGGGAGCTTCCTCGATCCGCTTGCCGACAAGGTGATGGTCGTCGCCGGGTTCTACGCGATCTTCGCGACGCCGGGCTTTGCCTGGGGTGCGTGGAAGCTGTGGATCGCGATTGCACTGGGCCTGATCGTGTTGCGGGAACTGGGGATCACGGTGCTGCGTTCCGTTAAGGTGCGGTCGGACACACCGGTTCAGACCTCGTACCTCGGCAAGGTGAAGACGACGGTGCAAATGGTGACCTTGATCGTCGCGTTCCTCGGTCTCAACCTTCGTGAGTTCAGCACGTTGCACTTGAGCTGGTTCGAAACCTTGATCGGGATTGGGGTGGTCGCGAGTGCCTTGATTGCGACCATCAGCGGCACCATCTACCTGCAGGGCGCGAAACAGACGAGTACAGTATGACGGTTCACAGAGCTGGATTTCCCACCTGCATGTTCTCCTTCGTACAAAAATCGAGCATGGTCCGTGGTCTGCTGGCAGCGTTGATAGGGATGCTGTTTGCTGCTCAGGCTGACGCGCGGCTCTATCCCTCCGACTTCCGCTGGATGGAGTTTCGTTCGGGCAATGTGCTGGTCTACTACCCGCAGGGCTATGACTCACACGCGAAGATGCTGGCGCTCTCCGGCCACACGTGGATCGACAGCCTCGATTCGTGGTACAAGACCCGCCCGAACTACGCGCGCATCGTGTTGAATCCGGAGAAGGACCGCAGCGAGGCGATGGCGGTGATCAACCCGACCCGGATCGAGCTGCCAATTGCGCCGGTGCTGGACAAGGGGATCCGTCCGCAGGGCTCGTTGTACCTCGACCGTGTCACCGCGCACGAGTTGACGCACGTGTACCAGATGGGGCTGCGCACCGGGATCAGCCGCTACTTGTGGCCGGTGTTTGGTGAGGCGATTGCTCCAGCGGCCTTGGCTCCAGACTGGCTGCTCGAGGGGCAGGCGATCTGGACGGAATCGGTTGACGGTGGGGGACGGCTGCACTCGTCCTACCAGAGTATGATCATGCGCACCCAGTTGGCGCAGCATGGCAAATTCTGGCCGCTGGATCGCAACGCTGTCGCCGGACGGGTCAATCCGCCATTGAACCGGGCGTACACGGGCGGCGCGTTCCTGTACGGGTCGATGGCGTCCGAGTACCTGGGGTACCGTCACATTAACGACTTGATGGCGGAGCAGGCGGCGTGGCCCGGGATGATGGACTGGAATTTCCGCCGCGCGTACAATGGCCGCAACGTCACCGACCATTGGAATGCAATGGAACGGGCGTGGCGCGATCAGCTCCGTCCCCGGATGCGAAGGCTGTACGAGCTGGGATATGCCGTCGGAACACGGCTGCTCGAAGCGCCGCGAACGTCCTACCAACACCCTCAATGGACAGTCGAAGGCGAGCTGGTCGTCAGCGAAAACTCGTACGACCGGCCGAACCGGATCGTGATGCTGTCGCAGGGGCCGGAGTATGCCGAACGTCCGGTCGCGTGGACGGGATATACGGCGCATGAGGGCGTTTCGCCGTTCCTCGAAGGGGTGATCGTGTCGGAAATCCGGCGTGACCTGTGGACGGCAGAGAAGACGGAATCAATGCTGGTGCTGGTGACACGTGACGGACGTGTCAGCGACATGGCGGAGGGCGGCCTGAACGGTTGGGCACCGGCGTTTCACGCGGAATCAATGCGTCTGGCCTACGTGGGGCCGCTGGAAGGCGGCGGCGTGGGGCTGTGGGTTGCGCCGCTGGGTATCAACGGCAAGGTGACCGGCGATCCCGTCCTGCACATGAGCACCATCCTCGGTTCGATCAATGACCCGGCGTGGAGCCGGGATGGCAAGCTGCTCGCGTTCGCAGCGGATCTTGGCGATGGCGAAGCGGCGTATGTGCTTGAACTGGCAAAGCACAAGCTGACTCGTGTCCGGATCGAGGGAGCAAACGCGACCTGGGACCCGTCGTTCGGGCCGGGACGGTCACTGTGGGTGTCGGCGGATCGTGACGGCATCTTCAACCTGTACGAGGTTGACCTGGATTCCGTGGCCGCGATGAAGCGCACGCGAGTCGTCACCGGCGCAATGGAACCGGCGGTCTCCGAGGACGGCAGCCGTGTCGCCTATTCGCATTACACGAACGACGGCTTCTCGACGGCGCTGCTGGATTCCTCCCGTTGGCTGAATACGGCGACTCCGGTCTTTGTGGAACCGGTTTCGGTGGCGGCTTTCGCCGAGCAGGATTCGCTGCTGAACCCGGTCGTGTTCGGAGAAACGTGGAATTATTCGCCGCTGTCTCACCTGAAGCCGAACTACGCAATGCCGACGTACGCCAACGGTGACGAGGCCGGGGTCGGGCTCAGCGTGTACGGGCGTGACCCGGTCGGATTGCTGTCGTGGAGTGTGTCGAGCCGGTTCGGCCTGGAATCATCCCAGCCGGACATAGCGGCGACGGTCACCTATCGCGACCTGCCGGTGGATGTTTCGTTGAGCGTCTACAACTACCCGGACGAGTACCCGGAATGGTCACGGACGACGGACGGAAACGGCAACCCTGTCGCGGTACGGGATTACGTCTGGAAGCGGCAATGGGATTCAGGGTTGACGGCCTACCAGCCATTGTATTTCGATCACGGTCCGTGGCGAACCTCGGCGGTGCCGTTCGCAGGGCTGACCCATCGCATGCGCTACATCCAGACCACGTTGGATAGCGGACTGGAATCTGCTGGCTATCTCGGTGTGCGGCTGGGTGGAACCGTGACACGGTACTTCTCGGCGCCGCGCGATCCGGTACCGAGCCATCTCGAGTCGTTACGGGTGATGGCGGAGGGGAATTTGCCCGGCCCGAAGCTGGAAGCGGAATTGCTGGAAATCAGCGCGCGCAAGCATGTGCCGGGTCCATTCCCGACAACGGTGTTCTCGTTCCGGGCGGCGGCACAGATCCGGAATGGAGACCTGGACTTTTCACGTTCCCGTGTACGACCGCGTGGCTATAGCGATGACAGCCTGCCGACCGCATTAAAGGCGAACGGACGGATGGCGTTGGCCGGAGCGGAGTTCCACTTCCCGCTGTTGTACGTCGATCGTGGCTGGCCGGGATCGGGGACGGTGTTTGTCGAACGGCTGACCGGGTCGGTGTTTGCGGACGGTGCTACCGGCTGGGGTGGCGATTTGTCGATACCGGACTGGGCGGAGGAATATGGCGTCGCGTCGTTCGGCGCGACGGTCGGCTTGCACGGCTACTTGCTTTTCCAGGCGGAAACGCAGGTCGATGTGGGCGTTGCATGGCGCACGGAATACCAGGATGCGGCGGTGTTTGTCAACCTCAGCTTCCCGGAATTGTTCGCGTTCGTCAACGACGCACCCGACTGGCGGGATCTGACCCGCCGTCCCGCTCGGGGAGTGGGACACTGAAAAGACAGTGGTGAGTTGTGAGTTGTGAGTTGTGAGTAAAAGACAGTCCTGAGTCTTGAGTCTTGAGTCCTGAGAAAAACGAAAGACCAAAGACCACACAATTCACAGACCGGTCACTTGAGGCGAATGTTGGCTGATGCCCGTTGTGAGTGATGACGCCAACCGGGTCATTCTGACGCCGAGTCTGTATTCGGCGGAAGAAGAGCCAGCTTATCAACCGCCAAGCCTGATACTCCCCAGAAGATCCATGCAATCCGCTTGAGCAAATCTGGCTCTTCCTCACGTCTCTTCGTTCCGTTCGGAATGACGCATTCATGAACCGTCAGTAATTCGTATCCGGTCAGCGAGATCGTTTCCGGCTGTCGAGCAGCAGCAAGAGCAGCGCGCGGGTCAGTCGGGACGCGAGCACGGTGCTGCGCCCGGTCAGATCGGCGTCCGGCAAGAGCTCGACGACATCCGCCGCCGCGATGTGTTTGCCTTTCAGCATCGTCAGCCAGCGCGCGACATCCACCCACGCCATCCCGCCGGCCTCCGGTGTGCCGGTGCCGGGAGCTTCTGCCGGGTCGAAACCGTCAAAGTCGAAGGTGAGGTAAATCGGCCGGTCGCCGAGTTTGGTAAGCGCTGCCTGGAAGCCGTCATCGGTGGCGTCGAAAAGCAGACTACCCGCGCGTGCCATTTCAAACTCTTCCTTGAGACCGGATCGGATGCCGATCATCGCGATTCGGTCCGGGCCGATGAGGTCGTGGATGCGGCGGGTGACGCAGGCGTGCGAATACTGCGTACCTCCGTAGGCGTCGCGCAGATCGGTGTGGGCGTCGAAGACCAGCAGGCCGAGGTCGGGCTCACGCTTGAGCGCGTGCTCGAACAGCGGCAGTGTGACCGTGTGCTCACCGCCGAGGCCGAAGACAGGTACGTTGGCAGGCAGGGACGACAGGCCGAGGCGGGCCTGTTCGACAAATTCCAGCGCGTCCATGCCAAATTCGACGGCGAGATCGCCGAGGTCGGCGTACTCGTAGTCGTCGAGATCGAGATCGAGAGTCGGATCGTAGGTCTCGAGATTGCCATCTGAGGCACTGCGGATCTGGTCCGGCGCGAATCGCTGTCCGGCTCGGTACGAGGCGGTGCCGTCATAGGGCAGGCCGACGATAACGCCAAGAGCGTCCTCCGCGATGGCGGGGGACGCTCCGATATAGCCGAGTCGCTGAAACATGGGAATCGGTTTCGGGGACATGGGTCAGAGCAACTTTCTGCGCAGCCAGTTCGGCATGCCGAAGCTGGATGCATGGGTTTCACGGCTCCAGTGTTTGGAGTCGCGTTCGATGACCATTGCGCGCTCATCGTCAACGGTGTCGAGGTCCGGCCCCTTGCTGACCAGCGCGAATCCCCAGACGCCGCTGGGGTACATCTGCACCGGGGCGGTGTACGGACGCGCCTGCGGGAAGATTTTCTCCAACCGTTTGATGACCGTGACCAGGTGATCGTTGTGGAACGTCGGGTCAGCGATCTGGCTGGCCATCACGCCGTCCTCGGTCAACGCACGCTTGATGTCGTTGTAAAACGGTTCCTCAAACAGCGGCACAGCCGGTCCGACGGGATCGGTGGAATCGACGAGAATCACATCCCAACTGTCCGGCTCGGTGTCGCGGACATAGGCCAGACCGTCACCGATGACCAGGTCCACGCGCGGGTCGTCATACGCCTTCGCCATCGTCGGGAGGTACTCTTTCGCGATGCGCACGACTTCGTCGTCGATCTCGACCTGGCAGGCGACTTCGACTTCCGGGTGTCTCAGCACTTCGCGCAACGTGCCGCCGTCCCCGCCGCCGATGACCAAGACGCGGCGCGGGTTCGGGCTGATCAGCATCGCCGAATGGACGAGGGCGTCATGGTACTGGCTCTCGAAGCGTTCGGTGAGCATCACGGCGCCGTCATGGACAAGCAGCTTGCCGTCGCCCTCGGTTTCGTAGAGGTCGATCTGCTGGTATTCGGTTTTCACCGACTCGAGCATGCGAGTGATCTTCCACGTCAGGCCGACACCAGTGTCGGACCATTCGGTGAAGGTGTGCCAGGCTTCGGTCGGTTCCATCAGGGAAGTTTTTTCGTCGCTCATCGTCACCAGTTCGGGTTTCAGGTCAGTCTTCATCGTAACCAAAGATGACGGCGGCAAAGACAGCGCCGATGTTTTCGACGCGGTGTTCCACCGAAATCGAGAGAATTTCTTTCAACTCACGGTCACGGATGCGGAAGGCTTCCGCCGCCATGTCACGCACAATCGCCTCGGCGTTATCCGCCGCACCACGCGCGGAATACTCCATGATCACGCCCGGCAGGGTATCGTCCACCGGAACAGCGACCGCGACCGCTCCGGCGATCACTTCGCCGGGGAGGGAGGTTGTCATCGACGCATACGCCGTCGGGGTCAACGAACCGTACGGCGGCTGGAAGCTATCCACCTGTTCACACTTCGGCGGAAGGATGCTTGACAGCTTGACCAGGTTGCAGTCGGCCACACCGGCCTTGCCCAGCGCGGCGTCGAAGGCGTTCAATGGGGTGTGACCCTCGGATGCGCCCGCCGCAAGAAAAAACTTTGTCGGGGTCGGAATGCTGTTCATGTTCATTCCCTCAGGCCGCGTGAACGCCGTTAACCATCTGTTCCGGTGCTGGCTTGTGCAACGCGCGTCCGCTCGGATCGGCGAGCAGGCCGCGCTTCATCTCGCTGATGGAGACGTTTCCGGCGCCGAGGACGGTCTTCAGGTATTCGAAGCCCTTGTACGGGTCGACTTCCTCGCCGCAGGTGAACAGATCGACCGCCGCGTAGCCGTATTCCGGCCACGTGTGGATGGCGAGGTGGGATTCGGAGATCACCACCACACCGCTGACGCCATGCGGGCTGAAGTGATGGAACACCTTTTCGACTACGGTCGCACCGCTGATCAGGGCGGCGTCTTCCATCACGTGGGCAATCCCGTCGACATCGTTGAGGATGTCGGGATTGCAGCTGTAGAACTCGACCATCAATTGACGGCCCAGGGCCTTCGTTTTCACCTCAGTGTACCTCCCGTTGCCGGCGCGACCGCCGACGGTGTTAATCTCACTGGCCACACGCCCCAAGGGCGGTGTGGTTGTTCAACAGCTAGAAGTACGGTGGGCTGGTGACCCAGAGAAATTCCACCGGACGTTTGTTTTTGTTTTCGAGCTGCAGCGTGTGCGTGCCCTCGACATAAAATGAATCCCCGGCTTTCGCCCGGAATTGTTGCGAACTGACAGACAACCGCAACTCGCCCCGGAGGATGTAGCCGAACTGTTCACCGCTGAAAGGCGGCATCTCGGCCGTTTGTCCCTC
The DNA here is from genome assembly GCA_020444425.1 of bacterium. GTDB lineage: Bacteria > Electryoneota > Electryoneia > Electryoneales > Electryoneaceae > BMS3BBIN04. The sequence goes on from JAHLLB010000006.1 coordinate 73,804, forward strand.
TTCGAGCAGAACTTTGACCGGCTCCATGGTGCGGTTCGCCGCGCCGGAGACGAGGCTTTCGAACTTCTCGACGCCTTCTCGCTCCAACAGCACCGAATCCTTTGCCTTGAACACGAGCTGTTCCTGCTCCTGGCGGAAGAAATCGGAGATGTGAACATTGAGCGCGTGCAAGATCATCAGCAGGCTGTCGATGGAGATTGAGGTCTTGCCCCGTTCCACCTGACTGATGAAGCCCGCGGTCAAGTCAGACCGTTCCGCCAGGTCTTCCTGCGTCATCTCCGCGGCCTTGCGCAGCCGGCGGATTCGACTTCCAATTTTCGCTAGTTCTTCCATGCAGTATACTTAAAAAAGTTCCCTTGTTTACTAACAAGCGGTGAATGTAGCTTGTGACACAAACCCTGGCAAGAGGCAAGTGAACTCTGGGAGTTCGCCGATCTTCGGTCATAATCGGAACGATCTAATATTCAACCACTTTCGCTACCGTGATCATAAAGAAAATTCTGCAGGATGATGCCGAATTTGTGTCGGTGACGCGTTGGATGCGGGACACGAGTTGACGTTGCTCCGGTTCTGGAGACGGTGTGATTTATTACGGAATTGATTGCATTCCTGCCTGTGGTCTGAATATCCTGATTCCGGGGGATGAACCAATTCGCGAGGAGGAGAGGGCATGGCGGACGTGAACCCGATTCCGGATGGATTCCACACCATATCGGCGCACATGGTGATCAAGGGCGCGAAGGAAGCGATCGAGTACTATCAGGACCTGTTCAATGCGGAAGTGTTGTTCGAAACGCTGATGCCGGACGGCGAGACGGTGATGAATGCCGAGATCCGGATCGGTGATTCGGTAATCATGATCGCGGATGAGCTGCCGATGATGAAATACTGGGTTTCACCGGCACAGCTGAAAGGGACCACGGTCGGGCTGCATTTGTCCGTCGATAATGTGGATGAGTGGTTCAAACGTGCGGAACAGGGCGATGTGAAGGTGCTGATTCCGCCGACGGACATGTTCTGGGGGCACCGCTACTGCCAGTTCATCGACAAGTTCGGGCACGCGTGGTCGATCGCGACCAAGGTCGAGGATGTGAGCGAGGAGGAGATCAACGAACGTGCGCGGCAGTGGATGGCGGAGATGGCGAAGCAGGACGGATAGTTACGAATGCGGGGTTAGCTCAGTGGTCCAGCCATTGGGCGGGGTGGAACCGTTTGTTGTATATCAATGGAGGGCACGTGCGTCATGCTGATGCCGCATCGGTTCGCGGCAGAAGCAGGTCCAGCGTAGCGACTGGATTGCTCGAAGTCGTATGATTGGGTGAATCGGGTTCTTCCTCACTTCTCTTCGTTCCGTTCGGAATGACGTGCCGCCAGAGGACGAGTATGCATGGAATTGAAAGCCCTCCCGGATCGGGGAGGGCTTTGTTGTGAGCAACCGGGTTGTGTGTGCCAGTGGAATGCTTATCCAGCCAGTTTCTTGCGGAAACAGACCTGGGTGTAGATGATGTGAAAGCCCAATCGTTCAGCGTTGTGCTGTGACCCGGAGGACTGGCTGGCGTAAATCGTGGCGACTTCGCAGCCGGCCGCCAGTGCGTCGCTGAAGCGCCGGTTGATCAAGGCGGTCTGGATGCCGCGCCGCCGGAACTGGGGCAGGGTGGAAGCTCCGATCATCAACCCGATCTCGCCGAGCATCGCGATCACCGCTCCACCAGCCGGTTCGCCGTTGAAACGGGCGAGATACAGCTTTGCCTCGGGCGAACCACGATAGACTTTCATCTGCTCCGGGGTATTCGTGTCCGAGTCTTCGGAATCCGCGGCAAAGCCGGCCTCGAAGGTTTCGCACCAGAGTTGGAACAACTTCCTGTCAGCCGGATCGACGATCTCGATGGAAATGCCATCTGCCGGCGGGGCGAAGGTTTCGTCCGGGTCAAACGGCCGCAGCAGCGCGTTGGTGAACTCGGATACGGTGTAACCGCGCCGAATCAGCTGGTTCATCAGGCTGATGTCGGCGAGTGTGTTGAACTCGATGCACGGGTCCAATCCACGACGGCTGAACTCATATTCGAGTGTATCCAGGTCTTCGGCGGTGATTTCCTGCTTCAGGCCGAGACCGTACGTACGGCTCCAGTACGCCGAGTTGGACGCGAAGTTCATCACCCCGTCCGCAATGGGGACAATCTGCGGTCCGTGTTGCGGGAACAGGCGTTGGCGTTCTCGTCCGATCGCGTTGAAAAAGTCCAGATGCACGGTGTCGAGATAAGCGACATCGTCCCGCTGCAGCGCGTGAATGCGGAATGACGGCACGGTTGCATTCCTTCCTGGTCAGCTGATCAGCTGACCCTTACTTCCGTGTGTAGATCAGCTCCATCACCTTCGTGTCGCCAAGGCCGTAGATGGGATCGTGCACATCTCCGACGAAGTTGTTTTCGTCAATGATACGCAGCACATACTTAACCGTCTTACCGATTTCGCCGGTCATCGGTTCATCCATTGGCCCGAAGAAAATGTAGGCGTTGTTCTTCTCGTCGAACACGCCGGCCATGTTTCCGATGGCGGTTGAGGTGTTGCTCAGGCTGCTGCTGGTGTACTGCATCCGGAAATTGTCGTAGCCGATGAAGCCGATACTGTGATAGGGATTGCCCATGAACTCACCGTCAACGGTTTCCTGGATGAACCGTCCACCCAGCACCCACTCGAAGGTCGCGGAGCCGGGGTAGTCGGCGGCTTCGGTTCCGGGGCCACCCATGAACATGCGGGCGGTGACATCCCAGTCGCCGATGAAATAGTCGAGGCGTTGATGGTGTTCGCCGGGCGACATCATTTCCATGTAATTCTGCATCATCGCCATGTCTTCTTCCGACATCTGCATTTCATCCTGGGCGAAACCGCTGGTTGACAGCAGCAGTAAGGCAAACAGGCACAAACCGAGCGTGCGAAACGTCTTCATGGGGGACCCCTCTACTGAGTGAACATGTGATCAGGATAGACACGGCAATGTAGGAGTGGAGCGGTCACCGGACAACCGGAAACCTGAAATTGGTGAGAGGAATTCAGAAGATTCCCGTTTGGAACAGAATGCTGAAGTCGTGAATGAACTCAATTCTTGAGCAGAATGATGGCCAGAGGGTCATTCTGATGGCGCGTCGGTTTGCGCCAGAAGAAGGTCCAGAATTGCACAACTGCCCGCAGGCTTTTACGATCTCGGAGCTGGATCTTCCTCACTACTCTTCGTTCCGTTCGGAATGACGTGCTGCTTGTTCTGCGGGTTTAAGAATGACCGGTAACACAGCGAAACAAGTGCCCGTGTCCACTTGCGGACGCGGATTCGATCCAAGCAGGAAACGGATGGACTATCCCTGCTGGCAGAGCCATCAGGGGCATATGAGACTCACGTATCACGGGTTATAATCAAGATAAACGTCAGGGACTCACTTCACCTTGATGTCGAGCCACAACAGGCGGTGGTCGGAAGCGGTTTCAGCCAGCGCCGCGCCGTCCGGGTCAACGGTTGAATCTGGCCAGAACACGCCGCCGTCCACGATTTCGAGATCGGTGCTGGGCAGCAAATGGTCAATGCGCATGCCGTGATCGCCGAAGCCGGTGGTATTGCGTTCGAAATGGTTGGGCGGTCCGGCGGGACGTCCACGCAATGCACCCTGACTGGTGAGGATGTCGCCGCAATCATGGATGCGTGAGTGCAGCAGAAGTTGGTCGATGGCGCGTTGACCGGTGCTGAGGGTGTCGCCGGTTGGTCCGGCGTTGAGGTCGCCCGCGAGGACGAAGCTGGCATTTTCCGGCAATCCGCCACGAACACCGTTATCATCTACCAGCACGTTATCGTTGTCGAGATAATGCACCCACATGCGGAGTTCGTCGTAGTTGCGACGGCCATTGCGGTCCTCCGGGCCGTCAAACACCGGCGGGGTGGGGTGGGAGACGAGCAGGTGGATCGGTTCGCCGGCGGTCAGCAGTGGAATGTCCCAGTGCGACTTGCTAGAGAGGCGAAATTGTTGGATTTCCGGGATGGTGTACCATCTCGACGGGATCACGTGGTCCGGCAAATCGCGCCACAGAAAGTGCTGGAAGGTGCGGACCTGCGCCGTGTCCAGCGGCAGGTTCGAGAGGACAGCCATCGAGTACTGTCCGGGGTATTCGCCGTAGCCGTAGCAGTCGCCACCGTACTGACGGGTGTGACGGTCGGCTTCAGTGGCGACGTGGCCGTCATTGTCAAAATCTTCGCCCGCGAGGATGCCGGTGTTACACGGTGCGGCGAAGACATGGGCAAACGTGTATGCGTCTTCGCCCTGATCCAGGTAGCGTTCGATGAACTGCCGTGCGGTCAGGATCCGGTCTTCGCCGTTATCGAGCGCGTCGTAATCGTGATCGATCTCCTGCAATACGAGTACGTCCGGCCGGATGCGCTGGATGATGTCCGCCGCCGCGACGAGCTGTTCATTTTGCCCGACGCCGTGGTCGTCCACCTCGTCCAGCTTGTCGGTCGACAACTCCCAGACGTTGTACAACGCGACGCGAACCGTTTCACGGGCTGGTTGCTCCGGAGTTGAGGAACAAGCGCTCAGCAAAACGAGCAGGGACAGCAGGGCCGGAACGGCAAAGGTACGCCAGGAAGCAGGGGACAGCATGGGATCGCTCACGGTCTGTGAAACCATCGACGGGGCGGGTGCAGATTCGCCGGTGACAATGTACGTGATCAAGGATGAGGGATAAAGCAGAAAACCCGCACCGAAGTGCGGGTTTTCCTACGTAGCGCGTACGGGACTCGAACCCGTGTTACCGGCGTGAGAGGCCGGCGTCCTAACCGCTGAACGAACGCGCCATTTTTTTGAACGGCCCACAAAGTAACTCGCGCATCCGGATCACGCAAGGGGTGCCGAAAGGGCGGAGCCACGGTTAAGGGGAACGGTCAATTGGACGAAGATTTCTGCTCTTCCCGCGCGACACGGTCGGCGAGCGTGATCACCGCATCGACATAATCCTCGCTGTGGTTGTAATGCCATACCGCTTTACGCCGGCGCTTGTCGTTTTCCGCGTCAAAACGGTGGATCGCGAGGTAGTTGGCGACGGAGGCGATGGCATCGCTGAGATTGTCGAGGTCGATGTGGTCGTCACCGTCCCCGTCCTTGGCGTAGGCCATGAATGACGATGGCAGGAATTGCGGAATGCCGTACGCGCCCGCCCACGATCCGCGCTCGTCGAGCGGGTCCATCTGACCCTTTTGCTGGAGTTCGATCAAGGTCTTCAGCTCCCGGTACGCCCAGTTCGCCTTGGAGGAACGCCGCCGGTTGGCGGTGTTGATCGCGGAATCGTGTTCCTCGGCGGGGAGGTCGTGCAGAATCCGGTCCCAGAAGTTCGGGGCGTGCGTTTCCAGTGACTCGCTGTTCAGCAGACTCAGGGTGGCGAAGACGTTGAACAGCGGATACGGTCCCTTGTTCGACCCGAAGTCGCTCTCGATTTTGAGGATCGCTGCCACCACTTCGGCGTTGACCGGTGAAGAGGCGAGTACCGAGTCGAAGGTCGCCCGGTTCGCGACGAGGAAGCGGTAGGTATCCTGCACGGACGCATCACCCTTGAACCGTTCATAGGCGCCGGTTGCGTCCGGTTGCTTGATGTTGACCTTGAGCAGTTGCGGCAGCAGCTCGGCACGGGGATCGTCGAACATGCGATAGACCAGCGTCGGATCAATCCCGTCGTCGATGAGACGGTTGGTGAGCTCGTCAAAGGCGGACGGCGGTTCGACGATGGAGTCATCTGCCTGCACGGAAGCCACGGTGACAAGGGCGAGGAGCACGGCTGCCAGGGCAGAGAGTGTCCGACGCCCGGCACGTCTGCCGGTACGGCAATCATGTATGGATAGGGTCATGAGGGGCAAATCCGGTTTCAGCTCGTTGTGGAATCTGGTTCAGGCGTTCTCCGGTACAGCATTTCGATGAGGAACATGACTGCCCGCAGGACGATCTGGAACGCCTTCCGTCCTGAAATTGTGCGCGGAGTGGGCACTTTCGCAACCCCATGGACGATGAGATTGCGGTAATCGGTGAGCTCGGCGAGGAGTTGCTCGAAATTGGCGGGCCAATCTCCCAGCCGTTCCTCGAGAAACATCAGCTTGGCGCGTTTTTCGTTCATGCCACGTTTGCGTCCGCGCTTGCGGATCATGGAGAAATCGACTCCGACACGGTGAAGCATAGCATCATAGTAGAAGTCGAGTGCCATGGTCAGCATCACGATGGCGGCGAGGTCTTCCTCCTGGCGCACGAGGCTGGCACCATTCTGCAGGTACTGCAACCACAGCGGTTTTTCCCAATCACCGGTTTCGCCAAGCGCCATCCAGTGAATTTCCGACGGTTCGGCGGGACGGTGTTTCTCCAGGATGCGGCTGAAGAGAATGAAGTTCTCTTCGCTGGTTGATAATGGTAGCAGCACCTGGTTGTTCGCGATCCACTGGCGGGCGGAGCGGTTGCCTTCAACGATGAAAAACACTTCCGGGGGACGTCGGTAGCGCACTCCGAAATCGACGATCAGCAAATCGTTGGGGGCAGAGAGCACGCGACCGTTGGTGGAAAATCCGGGAACGAGTGGGATCGCATGCACCGAGTCAATGAACAGCTCTGGGTACTCGCGGTAGTAGAGCAGGTAGCCGTCAACATAGGGAAAGCGTGTGTCGCATTGCGGGCAGGCGGTTTCCGCTTCCAGCCCTTCGCAATTATGCTCGAAATCGTGAAAACACTTCGGACAGCGGATGGTGCGAATCGGGAGCATGGTGACGGGTTGTGGGGCAGAATCCGCCGTTGGCGTGTGCTCGACGATCTCATCCATCGCCGGACGGCCCTGTTGGATCGGTATCTGACGTGAAGCGTTCTTCGGTGGCATGCTGTCATCCAACAGTCAGGGGAGCGTTGTCATTGAATGATGGGATAGTGTCCCGCGTCCACAAGAAGATACATGCGTAAGGGTGGAGTGTGAACCCGGGACTCCGCAAAACTACAAAAAGTCACTCCAGTCCAACCCCAACGAAATCAATGTGTCCGTTCGATCGCTGGACGATGAACCGTCTTCGAGGAATCGAGCGATTCCGCCTCGAACCCACAGTCTCATCCCGTCGATGGGGAACAGATCCACCCGTGCGGATGCGCTGACCTGTTCGGTCGAGGTGGTGCGGAAAGGGAATTCGCCGGGTCCATGCGTTTCGACCACGGTGACACGTGAACCGGCGTCAACCTGCTTCACACCGGCCAGTGTTGCGCCGAACGCCAGCCACGGCGCGAACCGCCGCTGCGCGTTCAGACTCAATCCATGACCGGAACCGTCACGTTCGAACGAAGCGGTGTAGCGTGCGCTGGTGAAGACCGTCTCGTATTGCCGGGCGAGATAAAGGCGAGATGCGTAAACATTTTGCACCTGCCGCGTTTCATCAATGTCACGGCGGAGTCGGAACGCTCCATCGAAGCGCAGGCTGGATCGGGAGCCGGCGAGGACGCGCAGGAAAACGGCCTGGCGTTGTTTCGGGTCCAGGTCGCCGGTTTCGGGCTCGGTCCAGTCCGCGGCGAGGCCACCGGATAGGGTTGTGCGCTGGATGGTGTGGACCAGCGCCAATTGGCCGCCAGTGACACCTCCCGGATCGCTGCCGAAGGCCAGGGTCGGGCGCGCGTGGAAGGTGGCGAAGTCCTGTGTTGCCCGCCAGCCGCTGGCGACGACATGTGTTTCACCGGTCAGCCTGTTGGCGAACGCGAAGCCGCCACCCATGGCGCCGCTGGATTGAGTCGCGACCTCGCTGTGCACCTCCAGGCCGCGGTCAGGGATCTCCACGTCCCAGCCGATACCAACGGTCGAGAACGAGTTATCAGCGAAGCGGAAGCGGGAGTTGTCGACGCTCGGTGAGATATCTTCGAGGAATTCTGTCGCGGCGCCAGTCAGGCCGAACTCCCCAAGGTTGAAGGGCACGTGAAGCGTGACATGACCCCCGGCATGGCGTGCGGGGAGCTGCACGATGTCCACCGTGCGATCCTCGGAATGATCTCCCTGGGTCGCGTAGGGGTAGAGGGGAGCGTCTGCGTTGGCTTGAAACGAGTCGAACTCCTGCAGCCCCGCCCAGATGTCGACACGGGCCAGCTCCCGGGTTGTGCCGGGGGTGTCGAACGAGCTGGAGACACCCGCGCCTTTCCAACCCCAGCCCTCCTCAGCGCTGAGGTTCATGCGGATACCACTTCGGGGACGACGCAAGGCGGCGTAGGCATCTGTCGTTGACGACCACGACGGAGTACCGGAAACGGTCCAGCCGAGTCCCTCATCCACGTGGAAGTCGCCGACGATGATACGGCTGCGGTTGTATGTGGCTGAGAGGGACGCTCGCCAGAGGTCGAACATGTTTCGTTCACCGGTGTCCCGGTGCATCAGCAACCCGAGCACGATGGGACCACGGTCAACGGTCAGGCGGGCGTAATGGGCGGGATACGGTTCGGTGTCCGGGTTGAGTAACCGCGCACGGAACTGCGTACCCGTCGGAGTCGATTGCAGCCACTGCCACACCGATTCCTGGTTGTCCCCGGCAACGTCCAGCAGCAGGGAGTAACCGTCCACCGGCTCGGCCGGAACGAACTCATCCATGATGTAAAGCGAATCCTGGGCGGAGACGGTGGAGAGTGGGTAAAGCAGGCATACCGCGATCAGCAGCGTTGGAATGAACTTGATGATGGCGGAAGACCGTTTCACGGTGCGACCGGATGTTGCTGCCAGTGCATACCGAATGCATGGCTCCAACCCAACCACGGATGGTAATCGTACGCGCCCATGCCGGTCAGCCCGGACCAGCGCAGGGCGAGGCCGAGGTGAATGCGTTCCGGGGCGCTGTCATATCCGGCGCGGATCGCGAGGGCATCCAGCATCCAGATCTCGGTTCCGGCGCGGACGGTGAGGTCGTGATTCTCCATCCACTCGAGTTCGGCGAGCAACGTGAGCTTGTCGATGGGGGCGTATCGTCCGGCGAGATGAACGATGCGCGGCGGGTGATCGTCGGCGAACGTCTGCAGCGGAGTGCTGAGCAGGTTCAACGCGGAGGCACCAACGGACCAGTTGCGGGCGGCATAAAACATGCCCAAGTCTCCGCTGAAGGCGTTGTCGTTGCCGTAGTTCTTTACCTGAACCTGGGTAACCGACAACCCGGCTCCGATTTGCAGGGAACCCGGCAGGGGGTAGGAAACGTTCAATCCGGCGGTTCGCTCACTGTACAGCGTTTGCCCGAAGCCGGAGAGCCATCCGCCGGCGGTGACGTCTCCGAACGGAGCGGCGGTGGCCAGCTGAAACCGATCGAATTCCGGCAGGTCAAAAGAGCGGGAGAATCCGGCGCTGACGGTGAAGCCTGTGATCGTCGTACCGGCGGCGGGGTTCAGGATACGGCTGCCGGCGTGGTAGGGATCGGCGACGGGACTGACCGCTGTTCCCAACTGCAGCAGGGATGGACCCCGTTCCTCGAGCAACGCGGATGCTGTGGTCACGCAGACGAGCAGGGAAAGCGTGATCAGGACCGCACATCGACTGGTTCGGAGAAAATTCGGATATTTTGGAATCACATTCCTGACATGAGCTGACGTTGCGCGCATGGATGGTTCCAGGCTGATTTGATGGTCAAAAGAAGATAACATGTGGCTGACGGGATCACATGGAACCGAACTGGAGCGCGTTCAACGGGCTCTCTTTTGTTATGGGATAGGAATTCCGCGTACAATTCCGGAATAGTGTAACGGCTTGCTATTGGATCGACGTGAGTTAGATCACAGAAGAATCCAGAAAGTTGCAATTAACCGTTATACGAACGCTATCCTTTTGGTTGATGTAGAACTAATTGGGATTTACGGCGTTTGAAATCTCGTGACGAGGGTGCGAATCTCTTGACTCAGTGGATTCCAGAGCCGTACGTTTGAGCTATGAAACACCAAAAGTCCAAAACGTTTGCCCGCAACATCCTTGGTGCCGGTGTCCTCGTGCTGCTGATCAGCTGCACGGACGGGACCCGTACGCCTGTGGATCCGCGGCCGGTTGACGTTGACCTGACAGAGATTCAGGGGCGGGATACGTTGCGTGTGATTACACGGAACCACCCGTTGACCTACTATCTCTACAAGGGGACTCGCCGTGGTTTCGACTTCGAGCTGATTCAGAAGTTTGCCGACGAGCAGAACCTGGTGTTGGAAGTCGTGCTCCCGCCGACGTGGAACGATATGATTCCGTACCTGCTTTCGGGCAAGGGTGACATCATTGCGTCGATGATGACGGTGACGCCGGAGCGTGACGAACGGATCGACTTCACGCGTCCGTACAAGGACGTGTGGCAGGTCGCGGTCGGTCGCAAGGATGCTCCGCCGCCGCGTACGAAGGAAGAACTAGCGGGCCGGAATGTGCTGGTTCGGAAGGGTTCATCTTACGATGAGAACCTGCGCGCGATGCGGGACAGCCTTGGAGTGGACTTTAGCGTCCTGTATCACGACGAAGTGAACGAAGTGGAAGACCCGGTGCAGCTTGTGGCGAACGGGCAGGCACCGTTGACTGTTGTCGACAACACGATCGCCCAGCTGGAACAGCAGTTCTATCCGGATCTGCGGATCGGCGCGTCGATGAGTGAACATCAGCAGATTGCGTGGGGCGTGCGTCCCAACGCGCCGGAGCTGCTGGAAGCGTTGAACGAATTCCTCGATCGCTATGATCGCAGCGCGTTCTTCAACATCCTCGAGAAGCGATATTTTGAGAGCCCGCAGCGGTTCCGGGTGCATCGCACGCATCAGATGGCGTTGAACAATGAAGGCCGCATCAGCCGCTTTGACAGTTTTTTCCGTGAAGCGGAATCGGATGTCGGTATTGACTGGCGTCTGCTGGCGGCGCAATCGTACCACGAAAGCCGGTTCTATCCGGAGCAGGTTTCGTGGGCCGGAGCGGTTGGCCTGATGCAACTGATGCCGGAGACGGCAGCGACCGTTGGTGTGCAGGATCTGTACGACCCGGAACAGAATATTCTCGGCGGCGCCCGGTACTTGCGCCAGTTGCTGGACATCATGTACGAGAATCTCGGTGAGAATTCCGGCGATTTCCGCAACCAGGTCAGTTTCGCGCTGGCGGCGTACAACGCCGGGCTCGGGCATGTCTTCAACGCGCGCCGGCTGGTGCGTGAACAGAGCGGCAACCCGGACAATTGGGAAGAAGTGGCCCAGGCGCTGGTGCTGCTCGAGAAGCCGGAATACTATCGCCGTGACGGTTACGCGTTCGTGCGCGGTGAGCAGGTACGGCGATATGTGTACGACGTTCTGCACCGCTACGACATTTTCTGCGACCTGATCGAACGGGTTCCCGCAGAGGAAGATCAGGATCCTGATGAGACGCTGGTGTTGACGATGCTGTAGGAGAGGTGCAATCAGGGTGTAGCTCTGATACTGTTCCCGAATGCAAAGCCCCGGCTGGTTGACTGGCTGGGGCATTCTGTTTCTGGCAGGCCGATGTGGCAGTCTGCCTGATTGGCAGAGGGTGACAGATTTCCGAATGTAGTGGGTCTCGCTCTCGAGTTGCCGTTTCTTCCCGTGTGCAGTACCTTTCGCCGTCTTTTCCGGCACCAGGGCTGAAATGGCCCTGTGTTTGCTATGGAATTGGGAAAAATGCTGCATGAACAGTTTGTCCTGGAGGATGTGACCATGCCGACGTACACCTACCAATGCACGGAGTGCGGGCATGCCTTTGATCTGTTTCATGGCATCATGGAAAACGGCACGCGGCCGTGCCCGGAATGCGGCGCGGAAGCCAAGCGCCGAATCGGTGCGGGAGCTGGCCTGATCTTCAAGGGCAGCGGTTTCTATGAAACCGATTACAAGCGCAAGGGCAAGGGCTCGGATAGCGGCTTGGTGTCCACGGTCGGAAGCAATGGTCACGAGCACGCCAACGGCGCGGAATCCGGAAACGGGACCGCGAGCAGCAACGAAAGCAGCACGTCCGGCAGCGAAACGAAGAAGCCGGAAAGCGTGAAGAAAACGGCGGACACGAAAGCCGCCTGACCGGATCCGATGAACGTCTCGAGCCCTGTGCCGTCAGCGATCGGTGCGGGGCCTTTTTTGTCGCTGATAGAAAGCGGATAGGGAAACATTCGTTGCCGTCTCCGGGACGTCGTCAGCTGGTTTGACTCCCATCAGCGGCACTCCTACTTTCCATGCCACGGAAACAACAGACAATTCCGCGATTTAACCGCTTAAAACGGTTTGGTTCGCGGCATAAACACAGGGACTTGAACGATGGATTTTCTGGCAGAACTCGGCATTCAGGATGTGAACAAGGGTGCATGTTACGGTGACGGTGGCTGGATTGGCGGCGAGGGCCGTGACGAACTGGTCTCGTACAACCCGGCCAATGGCGAGCCAATCGCCAAGGTGCAGCAGGCGAATGAAGAAGACTACGAAACGGTGATGGCGAAGGCGACGGAAGCGTTCAAGACCTTCCAGATGGTCCCGGCGCCGGTCCGTGGTGAGATCATTCGCGATCTCGGCAACGCCCTGCGTGAGAAGAAAGAGCCGCTCGGCCGTCTGGTCAGCCTCGAGATGGGCAAGATCTACCAGGAAGGCCTGGGCGAAGTGCAGGAAATGATCGACATCTGCGATTTCGCGGTCGGTCTCTCGCGCCAGCTGTACGGTTATACGATCAAATCGGAGCGTCCGCGTCACCGGATGATGGAACAGTGGCAGCCGCTCGGCGTGGTCGGCATCGTGACGGCGTTCAACTTCCCGGTGGCTGTGTGGGCGTGGAACACGGCGCTGGCGACGGTCTGTGGTGACCCGGTGGTGTGGAAGCCGTCCTCGGAAGTGCCGTTGACCGCGATCGCGGTGCAGAACATCGCCAACGACGTCGCGAAGAAGCACGGTTACGAAGGCATCTTTAACCTCGTGATCGGTAAGGGCCGTGTGGTCGGCGAGCGTTTGATCAACGACAGCCGCATCCCGCTGGTCAGCTTCACCGGCTCGACCATGATGGGCAAGCACGTTGGCGAAGTTGTCGGTCAGCGTCTCGGCAGCACCATTCTCGAGCTCGGCGGCAACAATGCGGTGATCGTGACCCCGTCCGCGAACCTCAAGATGGCGGTCCGCAGCGTGATGTTCGGCGCGGTGGGCACGGCTGGTCAGCGCTGCACCTCGACACGCCGTGTGATCGTGCACAAGAGCGTGGCGGACAAGTTCATCAATGACCTCGTCTCGGCGTACAAGCAGGTCAAGATCGGTGATCCGCTGGACGAATCGACGTTGATGGGTCCGCTGGTGAACGAAGCCGCGCGTCAGGACATGGTTCGTGCGCTGGAAACGTTGAAGAGCCAGAACGCCGAGATCATTTACGGCGGCAACATGATCGACGGCAAGGGCTTCTACGTTGAGCCGACGATCGTCAAGGCGCAGCATGATTGGGAAATCGTGCACCACGAAACATTCGCCCCGATTCTCTACATCCTCGTGTACGAAGATTTCGAGAACGAGGCGCTGGCGTGGCACAACGAAGTTCCGCAGGGCCTGTCGTCCGCGATTTTCACCAACGACGCGATCGAGGCGGAAACGTTCATGTCGCCGATGGGTAGCGACTGTGGCATCGCGAACGTGAACCTCGGTACCTCCGGCGCGGAAATCGGTGGTGCGTTCGGCGGTGAGAAGGAAACCGGTGGTGGTCGTGAGTCGGGATCGGATTCGTGGAAGGCGTATTGCCGCCGTCAGACGAACACGATCAACTACTCGCACGATCTGCCGCTCGCGCAGGGCATCAAGTTCGGTGACTAAGTCCCGAACGGGTTGCTACTGCATTATCTTTGCGACACCTTGAACCACGCGCCGGGAGTTCAGGAATGGACTTGCCGGCGCTGGTTGTTTACACATGAAAGACCGATGGGCAAGACGACTCCAGAGATCAAGAACCGCAAGGCGTTTCACGATTACCATATCGATGATCGCATTGAAGCGGGCATTATGCTCAGCGGGACCGAGGTGAAATCGGTTCGGATGGGACGGGTGTCTCTGCGGGACGCGTACGTCGACTTTTCCTCTGGTGAGCCGATTCTGGTCGGACTTTCGATTTCGAAGTACGACAATCGCGGGTATACGGACCACGGCGTCCACCGTCCGCGCAAGCTTTTAATGCACCGCCGGGAGATCAAACAATGGGCCCGGAAAGTCCTTGAAAAGGGCTACACCGTGATCCCGTTGCGATTATATTTCAACGACAGAAATTACGCCAAGTTGGAACTCGGTCTCGCCCAGGGCAAGCGCCAGTACGACAAGCGCAAGGCGATTGCCGACCGTGAGGCCAAGCGGGATGTTGCGCGGGCAAAGAAGGAGGCGCAATCCTGGAATCGCTGACCAGGGAAAAAGTACTGCCGCAAGCGGCACAAGGCCGAATCCGGCTCACGGATATTCTTGATCTCATCCGTGACGACAAGAAAGCGTTTCGGAAGCAGTACAAGTTGATGCTGCGTTCCGGGCTGCCGCTTGTTGACACGGTCGCCGCGCATCTCGTGAAATCGCGTGGCAAGGGGCTGCGTCCCGCGTTGACGTTGATGTCGGCGCGTGCGAGTGGGGTGGAAGGACCGTTGCCGGAGCGTACGCTGATCGCGGCGATGGTTGTGGAAATGCTGCACACGGCGTCCCTGGTGCATGACGATGTCGTCGACAAGGCGGACGAACGGCGTGGCCGTCCGACTCTGAATCTGGTGTACAACAACAAGGTCGCCGTCCTTTTCGGCGATTTTATGCTCGCGCGAGCGCTGGATGGGATGTTCCAGCAGCGCAGCTTCAAGGTGCTCGACCTGTTCAGCGATTGTGCGGTACGGCTGGCGAAGGGTGAGCTTGTTGAAGCGATCCAGGCGCGCAAGCTGACGATGGACAAAACCGATTACTTCCAGATGGTGGCGGATAAAACCGCGAGTCTGATCAGCGCTGCCTGCCAGATGGGTCCACTGTCGCTGGAATACGGTGACGAGTATGTCGAACCGTTGGCGAAGTACGGCGAGCTGGTCGGGATCGCGTTCCAAATCCGGGACGATTTGCTCGACCTCGGTGACGGATCGAAGCGAATCGGCAAACCGATCGGACTCGACCTCGGCCAGGCGAAACTGACGCTGCCGTTGATTCATACGCTGGAACAGCTGAGCGACGGCCAGCGTAAACAGGTGACAAACCGGCTGCGCAAGGCGAAGAAGCGTGACAAACGTGGCAAGAGCACCGATTTGCGCGAGATCGTCGAGCTGATCCGTGATCAGGGCGGGATTGAGTATGCCCGTGATGTTGCCCTCGACTACGCGGTCAAGGCGGGCGAAGCGTTGGACACGCTGCCTGACACGAAGTACCGCGAAGGGTTGAAGCGTTTCGCGATGTTCGCCGCGGTACGTGACCGGTAGCTGTTGCTGAGCGACACATCCTTTTTTCCGGCCGGAACGATAATGGTTTCCATGAAGCAAGTACCTCGCATTTTTCTGCTCCTGCTGCCGCTCTTGCTGCTGGTGGCCGGATGCAGCAACCTCCCGATGGAAGAAACCCGTTCCCTGATGGGGACGCAGGTGATCATTACCGTCCAGGATTACGACCGCGACCGGCTGAACAGTGAGCAGGCGGAGACGGTGATCGACCGCGCGTTCGAGGAAATCAACCGCATCGAGAACCTCTGCCGCTGGCGGCAGCTGAAGAAGCTTAACTCGTGGGCAGGCTTCCAACCCAGCGCGGTGGGCAGTGAATTGATCGCGTTGATTGATCACGCGTACCTGCTGGCGGAGGATACGGGCGGCGCATTCCGTCCGGACCTGGGCCCGTTGACCCGTCTGTGGTCGGTGGGTACCGACAGCGCGCGCATTCCGGTGTACTGGGAGATCGAGGAAGCGCAGGACATCATTCGTCAGACTGAATTTACCGTGATCGACACGTCCATGGCGCGATTGGACCCCAGCGGCGCGGCGTTGGATCTCGGTGGTGTGGCGAAAGGGTACGCGGTCGACCGGGCGTGCGAAGTGTTGAAGCAGCACGGCATCACCGCCGCGATGGTCTGGGCGGGCGGCGACCTGAAGGTGTTCGGCGACAAGCCGGACGGCGAACCGTGGCGGATCGCGGTGCGTCACCCGCGCAACCCGGAAGAATTCGCCGCTGTGCTCGAGTTGCATGAGGATGTGGCCGTTGCCACGTCCGGCGACTACGAACGCTATTTCGAGATTGACGGCGGCCGGTACCACCACATCATCGACCCCGAAACCGGCTACCCCGGGATCAACTCCATCTCCGCAACCGTGGTGACGGAGAATTGTGTTGACGCTGACGCCTACGCCACCGCGCTATTCATCATCGGACCGGAGCAGGGGCTGCTCCTGGCTGAATCGTTCGGTCTTGCCGCGATGATCATGAACGAAAAAGGCGGAGAGATCGACGAGGTGCAGACGGGTTCGTTCCGTCGTCTGCGTGCCGCGAACGAGGCGGCGGTCGCACAGTGAGTGACGAGCCGGAACACATCGCCGTCATCCGCTTCAGTTCGCTCGGCGACATTGTCACTACCGGACCGGCCGTTCGCGCGTTAAAGGCGCGTTTCCCTGATTCCAACCTGGTTTACGTTACCACGACTCCGTACAACGATCTAGCCGCCGCGCTACCTGGTGTGGATGAGGTTGTCGCTTTGCGACGCCGGGGCGAAGGATTTCGTGAGGATGCGGCACGGCTGGTTGAGATGGGACCGCGGTCGCGTGTGGCCGACCTGCAGGGCTCCTCGCGTAGCGCAAAACTGGTGAAGCTTCTGGATGCCCATCAGGTCGTGACCGAAAAACCGCCACGTCTCCGGCGAACGTTGCTGTTGGCGACACGTATCCGCTTCGGCGACTTCCTCGCTGTGCCGGACCGCATGGTTGGGCGGCTGGCGGAGTGGGGAGTGCAGGGCGACGACGGTTCGCTGCAACTGGACATCCCGGACGAGGTTACGTCAGAAGTTGAGCGGCGCTGGGGCGACCGGGTTCGCGGCGCGGTGGTGCTGGTTACCGGCGCGAAGCACGAAACGAAACGTTGGCCGGACACCTACTGGCGTGAACTGCTGGACCTGCTACCGCCGGACAAACCGGTGGTGGTGCTCGGCGGCAAGGGTGAATTTCCCGCCAGTTTCGCCGGTCTCGCGGGAGAGCGCGTGCTTGACTTGACCGGCGCGACGGGCATTCTTCAAGCCGCCGCGTTGCTGAAGCTGGCGTCATTGGTGATTTCCGGAGATACCGGTCCGATGCACTTGGCGGTTGCGGCCGGGACACCGTTGGTCGCGATGTACGGACCGACGGTGCGCGAGTTCGGCTTTTACCCGTACAAACATGACCGGTCGGTGGTGCTCGAACGCAAGCTTGTGTGCCGGCCCTGTTCCGCCCATGGCTCGGCGCGTTGTCCGTTGGGGCATCACAAGTGCATGCGCGAAATCACTCCGCGCATGGTATCCGACGCCGCCGCGGATTTGAACCTTTGGTAATTCTTAACCATCTTCGCCTCCATGATCTGGAGAATCCTCTATAATCTTCTCGCTGCGCCTTTGCTGAAGCTGGGATTGTTGATCGCCGGGCTGTTCAGTGAAAAGGTGCGTCGCGGGATCAAAGGCCGGATGGGCGAGGGCGATCGCTTGCGCAGCGCGCGTGCCCGTTGCCTGGAGGGTTCGCCGCGTGTGCTGGTGCATTGCGCTTCGGCCGGTGAGCTGGAGAGCGCGATCCCGATCATCCGTGAGATGAAGCGCCAGAGCGACGTCTGCATCATCCTCAGCTACTATTCCCCCAGCGCGGTCAACCGAGTCGCCGGGGTTGACGAAATCTCAGACCACATTTACCTGCCGTTCGATTCGCCACGCCGGGTCCGGCGTCTGCTGGATATCATTGATCCGTCGCTGATTCTCGTGATCAAGCATGACCTGTGGCCGAACCTGGTCTGGCAGGCGAAGAAGCGGAACGTTCCGGTTGTTCTGGCGAACGCATACAGCCGCCGCGACTCGATGCTGCTGCGGCAACGGATGTTGATCCCGTTCTCGCGGGAATTGAACGGTTCGCTGGCTGAAATTCACGCTGTCACCGAGAGTGACGCCAGCCGTTGGAGGTTCCTCTCGGGACGTAAGGTGGACGTGCTCGCGACCGGCGACACGCGCTTTGACCGGGTTCGTGAACGTGCGCTAAACAGCGCCGGTGACCAGGGCGAATTGAAGCGCCGCTTGTCCGGGATGAAGGTGTTTGTCGCGGGCAGTACGTGGCCGGTGGACGAGAAGATGTTCCACGACGCGTGGCAGGACCTGAGCCGGGAAGGTCGTTTGTTGATGCTTGTCCCACATGAGATCGGCGAGGAACACCTGAACCAGATCGAGCAGGAATTCGCCGAATTTGGTGTCGTACGTCTTTCGCAGTTGAAGCCGGACAACAAGGAAACGGTGCTGCTGGTTGACCAGATGGGCATCCTGGCGGGACTGTACGGGCTCGGCGTCGGTGCCTATGTCGGCGGCGGGTTCGGGGTCGGGGTGCATTCGGTGATTGAACCGGCGGTGTTCTCCATTCCGGTCTCGTTCGGCCCGAAATATGAGATGAGCCCGGAAGCGAAAGAGCTGAAGCGGCGCAAGGGCGCGGAACTGATTGAGGACAGTGACGCGTTGAAGCACTTTATGGCTGCCTGTCTCGACGGTCAACCGTCGCACTTGGATATCGGCAAACGTGCCGGCGAGTTTGTCGAAGAAAAGGCCGGGGTCACCCGTACCCTGGTTACGCACCTCACTCAGCGTTACCTCACCATCTCCGGCTGACCGGACACAACCCCGGGAACCTCCAGCCATGAACCCATCCGCAGAACCGGCCCCGTTGCTAGCCCTGGACGACGTTTCGTACAGCGTGAAAGGCGAGCCGATTCTGGAACGTATCCGTCTCTCCGTGCGCAAAGGCGAATTGGTTGTGATCGCGGGGCGTAGTGGCTCGGGCAAGACGACGCTGCTCAAACTCGCCGCCGGGTTGATTCATCCGGAACGCGGGCGTGTCGTGGCACCCACGTCGAGCGAGGAGAATGGCAACGGGAAGCGCAGCCTGCCCCGGATCGCGTTCGTTCGCCAGCAACCGGAAAACCAGCTTGTCGCGGGCACGGTGGAGGAGGAGGTGGCGTTCGCTCTGGGGTTGACCGACATGCCCCGCGCCACGGTTGAAAAGAAGGTTGAGGCTGCCCTGCGCGCGACCGGCCTGCTCGACGTCCGCAAGCAGCCGCCGTACACCCTCTCCGGCGGGATGATGCAGCGCCTCGCAATTGCTGCCGCCCTCGCGTTGAAACCCAGTCTGTGGTTGTTTGACGAACCGACCTCGTACCTCGATCCACCATCACGGAAACAGGTTCACGATCTCGCCCGGCGTGAGGCGCGGCAGAGCGCGGTGGTGTATGTCGCGTCCGATCCAAGAGAATGGCGGCTGGGTACGCGGCTGGTCGTGGTGGACAAGGGACGAATCATCGCTGACGGCAAGCCTGACGAGGTACTGACCAGCGATGAGGTGCGGGAAACCGGGCTGGTTGAACCGGAGACACCGGCTGTGTGGGAGCGGTGGTTTAACGGGGCAACGTCCACGCGCGCGAAGCGATCCGGGAAACAGGACAACCTCCCAGAGTCGCAGATGTCTCTGTCGCTCGCCGTACCTTTGGCAAATTCCGGCTTCACACCGATGTTGCGGGCGGAAGCGGTGAGTGCGTCCCGCAACGCCCTGCTCAGTGCAAAGCGGCGTGTGTTGCACGATCTCAGCCTGTCGATTGGTGCGGGAGAATGCGTCGCGTTGATCGGTCCTGCCGGGGCGGGGAAGACGACGTTGCTGGAGGTGCTGGCCGGATTGACACCGCTGGACTCCGGGACGTTGCACCACGAACCGCAACGGGACGACGACAAGCACGACTCCGCCGCCGGATTGGCGTTCCAGTTTCCGGAGCGGCAGTTCTTCGCGGAGACGGTGTTGGAGGAAGTCTCTTACGGGGTCCGCAACGCCGGTGTGGCGAAGGAAACCGCCGGTCGGGTCGCGTTGCAAGCGTTGTGGCAGGTAGGTCTGGGGCTTGAACACGCCGGCCGCAGCCCGTTCGACTTGAGCGGTGGTGAAGCACGGCGGGTGGCGCTGGCGATTGTGCTGGCCAGACGCCCGCGGCTGCTGCTGCTGGATGAACCGACCGCCGGGCTGGATGTCGCCGACACCGAACGGATCGGCGAATTGATTCGACAGCAGGTTGAGGACGGTTGTTCGGTGGTTGTCAGCGGACATGATCTGGATCGGTTTGCCGAGTGGTGCCCACGGTGGATTCTGTTGAAGGACGGGACAATCCATCATGATGGCCCGCCGGATGCGATGAATGACGACATACGAAAAACCTTTTGGTCTTGAGATACCCCACGTCAGCGCAGCGGGGATCAGGGACAGCAATTCGGGTCTCCCGTGGAAGGGAAATCCGGCCTGATTCCACTTGCGATGACGTTGTGAAACGGTAACGTTTGGCCTGATTCATCCGTTGCAACGAGTTGCGGCGGAACGTGCGAGGAAGCGATGAAGATTTTGACGTTGAACTGCGGTAGTTCGTCCATCAAGTACCAGCTGTTTACGATAGCTGACGACGAAGAGAAGGTGCTGGCCAAGGGTGCGGTGGAACGTATCGGGATGAAGGGTGCGATCCTCAAGCACGAACGGTATGATGGCGACAAGGTCAAGGTCGCGGGTGAAATCGTCGATCACGGCGCGGCGATTGAATACATCCTCGCCATTCTGCTGTCGGACAATCACGGCGTGATCCGCAACCGCGAGGAAATTGAGGCGGTTGGACACCGGGTCGTCCACGGTGGCGAAGTGTTCACCGGGTCGGTGGCGATCAAGCCGGAAGTGATGGAGGCGCTGAACGAGTGCATCGAGCTCGCGCCGCTGCACAATCCGGCGAACATCAAGGGTATCGTCGCCTGCCAGCGGATGATGAAGAACGTGCCGATGGTCGGTGTGTTTGATACGGCGTTCCATCACACGCTGCCGGACTACGCGTACCTGTACGGTCTGCCGTTCGTGTTGTACAAGCGCTACGGCGTGCGCCGGTACGGTTTCCACGGCACCAGCCATTTCTACGTCGCCAATCGGGCGAGCGCGCTGGTTGGCAAGCCGTTGAGCGAGATGAAGGTGGTCACCGCTCATTTGGGCAACGGTGCGTCGATGGCGGCGGTGGACCAGGGCAAGTCCATTGACACGACGATGGGCATGACGCCGTTGGAAGGGTTGCTGATGGGCACGCGTACCGGCGATATCGACGCCGGCGCGGTGTTGCACATCATCGGCCGCGAAGAGTTGACACTGGGTGAAGTGAACACGCTGCTCAACAAGCACAGCGGCCTGATCGGGCTGAGCGGTGTGTCGTCGGACATGCGTGAGATCGAGGAGGAGATGCAGGCGGGCAATGATCGCGCCCGCCTCGCGTTTGACGTGTTCTGCTACCGGGTGAAGAAGTACCTTGGCGCGTTCGCCGCGGCCATGGGCGGCGTGGACACGCTGGTCTTCACCGGTGGTATCGGGGAGAATTCCGACCTGCTGCGTGCGAAAGTCGCGGAGGGGTTGGGTTTCCTCGGCATCGAGATTGATGACGAGAAAAACCAGGTGCGCGGCGGCGAACGGGCGATCCACAGCGATTCGAGCAAGGTCAACGTGTTCGTCATTCCGACGAACGAAGAGCTCGTCATCGCGCGCGAAACGAAACGTGTGCTCGCTGAGAGTTGATCAGCGGCCTGACAATAACGGGCAAGGCCCATGCATGAAAAACTGACGGAATTGCAGACGCTGCGGGAGGCGTTCATGAAGGACATCGCCGCCGTCAGCTCGCAGGACACTCTGGAAGAGGTGCGCGTCCGCTATATCGGACGCAAAGGTTCGATCGCCGAACTGTTCAAGCAGATGGGCAAGATTGATCCGTCGATTCGCGGTGAGTTCGGCAAGACGCTGAACATGCTGAAGAACGACGCCACCGCGCAGATCGAAGCGATGGCGCGCGAGTTGGAGCAGGCGGAAACGCTGGCCGGGTACGACCCGACGCTGCCCGCTCGTCCGATCGCGCAGGGATCGTACCACCCGATTACGTTGATCGAACGCGAGGTCAAGCGGATCTTCACGCGGATGGGTTTCGCGATCAAGCGTGGTCCGGAAGTGGAAGACGTGTGGCACAACTTCGACGCGTTGAACACACCGGACTGGCACCCATCCCGCGACGAAACGGACACGCTGTATCTGGCGGACATCCCGAACATGCTGCTGCGGACCGAAACCAGTCCGGTACAGATCCGCACGATGCAGGCACAGAAGCCGCCGATCCGGATTGTCGCGCCGGGGCGTGTGTTCCGTAACGACAAGCCCGATCCGACGCACTCGCCGATGTTCACCCAGCTGGAAGGGCTGTACGTGGACAAGGGCGTGACCTTCGCGGATCTCAAGGGGACAGTGCTGCAGTTCTACCGTCACCTGCTCGGCAAGAACGTGGTGACGCGTTTCCGGCCACATTTCTTCCCGTTCACCGAACCGTCCGCCGAAGTGGACGTTTCCTGCCCGTTCTGCGGCGGGGATGGCTGCCGTGTCTGCAAGCACAGCGGCTGGATCGAGGTTGGCGGGTCGGGAATGGTCGATCCGAATGTGCTGGAAACGGTCGGTATCGACCCGGAAATCTACACGGGCTGGGCGTTTGGCCTGGGAATCGAACGGATGACCATGTTGCTGTACGGCGTGGATGATATTCGCCTGTTCTACGAGAACGACATTCGTTTCCTCTCGCAGTTCGGAGGCCGCCGATGAAGATCTCACTGAACTGGCTGCGTGATTTCGTCGACTTCGACGAATCCCCCGAAGAGATTGCCGAAATCCTCACGTTCCTCAATTTTGAATGTGAGGGGATCGAAACGATCAAGCGGTACGTGGACGGCGTCGTCGTCGGCAAGGTGCTGGAAAGCGTGCCGCACCCGAACGCCGACAAACTGCAACTGACCAGGGTGGACGTTGGCGGCGAAGTGTTGCCGATCGTCTGCGGCGCGCCGAACTGCCGCGAGGGACTGATTGTTCCGGTGGCCACGGTCGGCACGCAGATCGGCGAGTTCACCATTGACGCGCGCAAGTTGCGTGGCGAGATGTCGCAGGGCATGATCCTCTCCGAAGCGGAGATGAAGATCAGTGAGAATCACGGCGGCATCCTCGAACTCGGCGCCGGGTTCAAGGTTGGCGACGACTTCAGCAAGGTCGTGCCGGCGGAGGACGCCGTGCTCGAATTCGAGATCACGGTCAATCGTCCAGACGCCCTGTCGCACATCGGCATCGCACGTGAACTGGCGGCCTATTGGGGCCGTCCGCTGAAGCTGCCATCGTTTGACGTGCAGGAATCCAGTTCGCGCAAGGTCGCGGATGAATTGACGATCGATATCGATGCGCCGGAGCAGTGTCCGCGGTATGTGGGCCGAAAGGTGACCGGTGTGACGGTGATGGACAGCCCGTTGTGGATGAAGGCGCGGCTGGCGAGTATCGGCCAGCGTCCGATCAGCAACGTCGTTGACATCACCAACTACATCCTGTTCGAGCTCGGGCAGCCGTTGCACGCTTTCGACGCCGACCAGATCAAGGACGGTCACATCGTCGTGCGCATGGCGAACGAGGGCGAGAAGTTTGTCACTCTCGACGACAAGCCGCGCAAGCTGGTGGCGTCCGACCTGATGATCGCCGACCCGGAGAAGGGTGTGGCGCTCGGTGGCGTGATGGGCGGCGCGAACAGCGAAGTG
Organism: bacterium; assembly: GCA_020444425.1. Lineage (GTDB taxonomy): Bacteria > Electryoneota > Electryoneia > Electryoneales > Electryoneaceae > BMS3BBIN04. The sequence goes on from JAHLLB010000006.1 coordinate 97,597, forward strand.
ACCGACGCGACGAAAGATGTGATCATCGAAGCGGCGTACTTCGATCCGCCGACCATCCGTAAGACCGCCAAGCGGCTGGGCTTGCCGTCGGAGGCGTCCCGCCGGTTTGAACGGGGGGCGGATCCGGGCATGCAGCCGAACGCTGCCGCCCGTTGCGCGGAGCTGTTCCGTCTGCACGCCGGCGCAGAGGTGTTGCAGGGACAGGTGGATGCGCACCCGGCGCCGGTCGCACGTCCGCCGGTGAGCTATCGTCCGCAGCGCGCGGGGGTGGTGCTCGGCTTTGATGTGCCGAAGGATGATGCGGTCAAGGTGTTCCAGTCGCTCGAGTTCGGTGTCGAGGACAAGGGTGAGACGGTTGTCGTCACCCCACCGAGCTGGCGTCACGATATCGAGCGCGAGATCGACCTGGTGGAAGAGGTCGCGCGTCACGTTGGCTACGACAAGGTGCCGACGGCGGAATCATCGCGTGTTGTGTTGTCCAGTGAGGATCCGCCGTTGGAACGGATGCTCGACACGGCGGTCGACACGATGGTCGCGCTCGGGTTCCGGGAGGCGAACTGTTCGGCGATGACCTCGGGTGAGGACCACGAAGCGTTCGCGGGTGGGTTGAAGCCGTACGTGATCAACCGTCCGATCAACCCGGAAATGAGTGTCTACCGGGCGTCCCTGATCCCGGGATTGCTGCGTGTGGTCGAGCACAACCTGAACCGTGGCTTCGAAGACGTGTTCTTGTTCGAGGCTGGGCAGGTGGGTGGTGAAGGTTGGCTGGAGACGGATGGCGGCCAGCGTCTGCACCTTGGTTTCGCGATGGTCGGAAACTGGATCCCGCAGGCATATGATCGTGACGGGGAAGCTGTTGATCTCGCCGAGGTTAAAACGGTTCTGAATGAACTGGCGCGTGGATTGACGCTTGATTTACCTCTGCGGTTTGACTACACTACTCCAGATAATCTCATGCTGGGTGTCAAACTCCTGTCGGAAGATGGCTCATTGACAGGAGTTGCAGGCCAGCTGAAACCTGAACTCGCAGCACGTTTCGGGATCGACCGGCCGGTGTATGTCGGCGAGATCGACATTGAACGTTGGGTCAAGCCGGTGGCGGGGGAGCTTCGGCTGCCCGGTATCCGGGGTGGTTACCAGCGGTTCTCGCGATTCCCGGCGAATGTGCGTGACGTGGCGTTTGTGGTGCCGCTCAGTACTCCGGCGGAAGATGTCCGGGGAGCATTGCTGGAGCACTCAAGCGAGTTGCTGGAAGATGTGGTTTTGTTTGATCTTTATAAGGGCAAGCCGTTGGCGTCTGATGAGCGCTCGCTGGCGTTCCGGGCGACGTTCCGTGCCCCGGATCGAACGTTGACGGATGATGACATCGATCCGATCATCAAAGGGATGATAGGTTCAGCGGAGAAACTGAACGGAGTTCGCTTACGGGGGTAGTCAGCCTGAGCGACAAGGGGAGACTGGCAGGTGGAATCTGGAACTGCGCCAGGCTTGGCAGAGCTGAGTACGCTTGAAGAGAAGGTTGATCGCGTCGCGGGAATGCTGGAAAAGCAGCAGGCCCGGAACCGTGAATTGACCTCGGAAATTGAAGATCTGCGCGAACGGTTGTCCGTGCGGGAGATAACCGTGGAAGAACTCCAGCGCGAGTTGGAGGACGCTCGCAAGCATCGCCGTGATCCGGCGAAGGAGGAGCTGATCCGCGGGAAACTGACGACACTGCTGAGCAGGATCGAGTCTCTGGAACAGGAGACAGCGTAGTCGTCGTAAGGGGATCGTGGCAGTATCCTGGGGGTTGGAACCGGACCTGGACCTGAGGATTATAGGTGAACGAGACAGCACAGGTCGTAAACGTTTCGATTTTCGGTAGTGAATATCCGATCCGTGCGCGTTTGTCGGATGAAGAATATGTACGTCAGGTTGCATCGTTCGTTGATTCTCGCATGCGTGAGGTTCACGAGTCGATGAAACCGTCATCCACGCTGAAGGTTGCGATCCTGGCGGCCTTGAACATTGCGGACGAATTGCTGACTACCCAGGAGGACAAGACACGAGTTGACAGCTCGTATCGTGAAAGGATAACATCGCTTTCCGATCGGCTTGATGAGCTGCTTACGCAGCCGGAGCCTTGATCGGCGGGCGTTTACACGACGCGATCCCTGCATTTCTTAGCGACTTTGATTGAGAACCAACACTCTCAATGGAGGGAGTTCGGCTTCGTTTGTGGCGGGTAGGCCTTGCCGGCAACGGTTGAAGGAAACCTAACACGAACGAGAGGACACCCAGTTTGGTGAACTAAGCGTTCTCCAATCCACTCGCGGAAATGCGGGGATCAGTGTTTTTCACCGGGACGGGAGTCAATTCCGCCCGAAGGAGATACAGCGAAATGGATGTGCTCACACTGATTATCGGTGTGCTCGCAGGCGCGGCCGTGGGCGTGGCGGTCGCGTTGGTTCTTCGCAACGTTGCAGACAAGTCCCGTGTAAACTCCGCCCAGTCGCAAGCAGAATCGATCGTCGAAACCGCAAAGAAGGAAGCGGAAAACATCAAGCGCGCCGCGTTGTTGGAAGCGCGTGACGAAGCCCTCGCCCAGAAACAGAAGATGGAAGGTGAGGTAGAGAAACGATTCGAAGAGATCCGGCGTGACGAAAAACGTGTCGCCGATCAGGAAATTGCGGCGGAAAAACGGTTCGAGCGGGCGAAGCAACGTGAACGTGAACTGAAAGACCGCGAGCGTACCCTGCGCAGGCAGGAGAAGACAGTTACTGCCAAAGAAGAAGAGTTGGACGCGCTAATTGCGGAACGCCGGGAATTGCTGGAGCAGTTGGCGGGCAAGACATCTGCCCAGGCGTTGGAAGAGTTGCAGGGCATTCTGATTGACAAGGCGCGTGGGGATTCGGCGACGATCGTCAAGGAGATCCTCGACGAAGCGCGTGAAAACGCCAATCGTGAAGCGAAGGAACTGATCGTCAACGCGATCCACCGCAGCGCGGCCGACCACACGGCCGAAATGACGGTTACGGCTGTGGATCTGCCCAACGATGACATCAAGGGACGAATCATTGGCCGTGAAGGCCGCAACATTCGTGCGCTGGAAGCGGCAACTGGAGTGGATATCATCGTCGATGATACCCCGGAAACGGTTGTCGTGTCGTGTTTTGACCCGGTTCGTCGTGAGCTGGGCCGGATGGCATTGGAGAAGTTGATTTCGGACGGCCGGATTCATCCGGGCCGCATCGAGGAAGTCGTCTCCAAGGCACAGAAGGAGTTGGACGAACGCATCATGGAATACGGCCGGAACGCCGTCCAGGAAGCGAAAGTCCATGGGTTGCACCAGGAATTGATCAAAGCGCTGGGCCGGATGCATTACCGTACCAGCTACGGTCAGAATCAGCTCCGTCACAGCATCGAAGTCGCGAAATTGACCGGCATTCTCGCCGCCGAGCTCGGGTTCAACGCCAAGCTCGCCCGCCGTTGTGGATTGCTGCATGACATCGGCAAGGCGATCGACCGGGAGTCCGAGGGCACGCACGTGCAGCTCGGTGCCCAGTTGGCGAAGAAGTATGGTGAGCCGCCTGAGGTGCTGAATACGATTCAGTCGCATCACGGCGATGTGCCTGCTGACAACGTGCTCAGCGTACTGGCGGCGTCCGCGGACGCGATCAGCGGCAGCCGTCCCGGTGCGCGCCGCGAGAGCCTCGAGAATTACGTGCAGCGTCTGCACGACCTCGAGGATATCGCCAAGGGCTTCGAAGGTGTCAACAAGGTGTACGCGATTCAGGCTGGACGCGAAGTGCGTATTATGGTCGAGAATGGCAAGGTGTCGGACGCCTACGCCGAAGTGCTCGCGCATGACATCGCGGAAAAGATTGAAAACGAGCTGGTCTATCCCGGTCAGATCAAGGTGACCGTGATTCGTGAGTACCGCGCAAGTGGAGTCGCGAAGTAGCGGGAATAGCGTTCAGTTTCAGAGCCCGTTGCGGAAGCGCCGGGCTCTTTTGCATCCGGGCGGGAATGTTTGTTCATTCCCTCACTTCATTCTTGTACGAGTCCCTGTTTGTAGGTGCCCGTGTCTGCTTGCAGACGCGGGTTAGCATAACAAGTTTATCAGGGACACTTTGGGGACAAAGTGTCCCTGAGGCAGGCCCATGCTTGCTTGCAAGCGCGGCTTATCCGAGGACGGATTTTCCCTGCTGGCGGAATCATCAGGGGCACGTACCTAAGGTTTTGGTGGGTTTGGAATGCGGGGACACGTTGAGGACAACGTGTCTCCGGATATGGCACTTGACAGGATCAGGGAGGCAGGGGTGAGCGCCGCAGGAAAGATCGAGATCGGCCGGGATCGGTTGACTCTGGAACAGATGAAACAGGTGGCCGCAGGCACGGTAACCGTCTCGCTCAGCGATGACGCAGTCGCGCGGATGCGCAAATCCAACGAGCTGGTGCAGCAGGTGATCGCGGTGGGTGATCCGGTGTACGGCGTCAACACGGGCTTCGGCAAGTTCAGCGAAGTACGGATCGACGCGAACGACCTGAGCACCTTGCAGACGAACCTGATCCGTTCGCACTCCTGCGGAGTCGGGCCGGCGTTGGATGATAACCTGGTGCGGATGATTCTCATCGCCAAGGCGTCCTCGTTGTCGCGTGGCTACTCCGGGTGCCGCCCCGAATTGGCGCAGATGCTGATCGACTTCTACAACCAGGATCTGTTGCCGGTGATTCCGGCGCATGGCAGCGTTGGTGCGTCCGGCGACCTCGCGCCGTTGTCGCACATGACGCTGGTGATGATTGGTGAAGGGGAAGCAACGTACGGTGGCGAGACGCTGTCCGGCGTGGACGCGTTGCAGGCGGCTGGTTTGCAACCCATCGAACTGGGGCCGAAAGAAGGGCTGAGCCTGATCAACGGAACGCAAGTGTCAACCTCGCTGTCGGTCAAGGCTTGGCTTGCGTTGAACGATCTCGTCGTGGCGGCGGATGCGTCGGCGGCGTGGACGCTGGAAGGTGTCGCCGGACTGACGTCCGCATTCGATGCGCGAGTGCATGAAATCCGCGGGCATAGCGGTGCCATCGCCAGCGCGGAACGGATTCGGGGTCATGTTGAGAATTCCCAGATCCTCAGCAGCGAAGCGGCGTCGCGGCGGGTGCAGGACCCGTACGCGATCCGGTGCGCACCGCAGGTGCATGGGACGGTGCGGGACGTGCTGGCGAACGTGCGCGGCATGCTCGAAACCGAACTGAACGGCGTCACCGACAATCCGCTCGTGTTCCCGGAACAGGGCGATGTGATCAGCGGCGGCAATTTCCACGCCGAGCCGGTGGCGATGGTCTCGGATCAGCTGGCAATTGCCGGCACGGACTTGGCGTCGATCAGCGAACGCCGCACCTTCCTGTTGACCGATCCGCAGATCAGCGGCCTGCCGGCGTTTCTCGTCGAGCACGGTGGTCTTAACAGCGGATTTATGATCCATCACGTGACGCAGGCGGCGTTGGTCAGCGCGTGCAAGACGCTGGCGCACCCGGCGAGCGTGGACAGCATCCCGACCTCGGCGGGTAAGGAAGACCATGTCAGCATGGCGACGTGGGCCGGGTACAAGGCGAACGAGATCATGGATCGCGCGGCGACGGTTATCTCGATCGAAATGATGGCCGCTGCGCAGGCGATCAGTTTGCGTGAACCGCTGCAGCCGGGGTACGGCATCCAGGCGTTGCAGAAGGAACTGCGAACGGTGGTGCCGAAACTGGACAGCGACCGCTACTCGAAGCCGGACATCGACGCGGCGGGGCAGTGGTTGCGCGAACGAAACTGGGATTAATTGACAAAGGTAGTCCGATATGGCGCGAACGATTTTCACCGGTGCGAAGGTGCACCGGCACGACCGGGCGTGGGGGGACGCCGACGACGAACTGCTGCTTGAGAATGGACAGGTAGTTGCCACCGCGCGAGGGGACGAGATTTCCTCAGCGGCGGCAGCTGCGGACGAGATCGTTCGTTTGCCGGGGGGACGTATCCTGCCCGGCTTTTTTGACGCGCACCTGCACGTGGACCAGGGCGGGCGTCTGCTGGCCAGTTTGCAGCTGCTGGATAAATCGACGAAGCGTGAGGTGCTGGAGTCCGTCGCGGAGGCCGCGAAGTCCGGTGATGGCTGGCTGATCGGGATCGGGTTGAGCGAACATGCGTGGCCGACATTGGCGGAACGGGATCAGGTCTGCCCGAACCGTCCGCTGCTGCTGCACGCTCGCGACTACCACACGGTGTTGATCAACAGCCGCGCGATCGAACAAATCGGCCTGACCAACGAAACCCCATTACCGGAGGGGGGTTGGCAGGAGCTGGATGAAGCCGGCTTCCCTCGTGGAATTCTGTGCGAAAACGCTGCACGTTGGATTGAGCAGTTCCTCCCGGAAGAAACTCCCGAACAGCTGCGTGGCCTGATGCGCAAAGCGATGCGGCACCTGCTGTCGCTGGGCATTACCGGCGTCAGCGATGCCGGCGACCCGGCCTCGTACGACAACGGCTGGCTGTGGTTGGAAGAGAATGAGGGATTGCCGCTGCACGTGGAGAGCTGGTTGCGTTGCGTGCATTTCGGGGACGACTGCATCGCGCAGCCGCGACGAATGCAGGGCAAACTGAACCGTTTCCGGCTCAAGCTGTTCATCGACGGCGCGCTCGGTAGCCGCACGGCGTGGATGAAACATGAGTACGCCGATAAACCGGGCCACACCTCCGGGCCGGTGCCGGATTTGGCTGTGTATGACGCATTCCTGAAACGGGGTGCGGACGCCGGATGGTCGTTCACGGTGCACGCCATCGGCGATGCCGGTGTCGATTACGTGGCAGAAAGTCTCGCACAGCTGCCCGCAAGAACCGGACGGCACCGGATCGAACACATTCAGCATGTGGACGCGGTCTCGATGCAGAGAATGCTGGAATCGGACCTTGCGTTGTCGGTACAGCCGACGCACCGGCTGGACGACCTCGGCATGCTGCGGGATCGTGTGGGTGAACGTGAGAAGTGGGCGTATCCACTGAAGAGCCTGAGTGTCGCCGACCGGCTGGTACTTGGTAGTGACTGGCCGGTAGTCGATCCGGACCCGCGCCGGACGATCCGTGCGGCTCTGCTGCCGCGCAAGCCGGGCGAGGGCATGCCGGACCAGCACTTGACGGCCTCTGAAGCAGTGCTGGCGTTGACTCGGAACGCCGCCCGTGTCGCAGGCTTCCCGAACCTGGGATCGCTGGAGCCGGGGTATACGGCGGACATGGTATGGCTGGATCGTGATCCGGGTGATGATCCGGACGCGTGGCCGGAGGCAAAAGTCGGCGCCGTGTGGACCGGAGGCACACGGGTGAAGCGTGACAACGATTTGATTTGACCACCCGGGCTCATGCGCAGTAGACTCCGCGCAACATTCACCGACGGATCGTAACGCGACCATGGCGAAATCAAAGAATTTCAAGCCTCCAAACACCTACCTGATCCTGTTCACGCTGCTGGTGATCATGGCGGTGTTGACGTGGATCGTTCCCGGTGGACGGTATCAGACCGAGCTCGTGGACGGCCGCGAGATGGTGGTGCCGGGCTCATTCGAGCAAGTCCCCGCCGAACCGCAGAACCTGCTCAATCTGCTCGTCGCGCCGGTCAAGGGCTTCATGGACGCAGCCGAGATCATCGCGTTCGTGCTGATTGTCGGCGGTGCGTTTTCGGTGCTGCAGCGGACGGAGGCGATTGATGCCGTCATCCGTCGACTCGCACGGGCGAGCCGTCGCTCTGCGGCGATCCGGACCGCGATCATCCCGCTGTTCATGGTGCTGTTTTCGCTCGGTGGCGCGGTGTTCGGGATGGCGGAGGAGACGATTCCGTTCGTGCTGATTTTTATCCCGTTGTCGCTGGCGCTAGGCTATGACTCGATTGTCGGCGCGGCGATCCCGTTCGTGGGGTCGGGCGCCGGATTCGCGGGTGCGTTCCTCAATCCGTTCACCGTCGGCATTGCGCAGGGGATCGCCGATCTGCCGCTGTTCAGCGGTCTGGAATACCGTGTTTTTGTGTGGCTGGTGACGACGACGATCACGGTGTTGTTTGTCATGTTGTATGCGTCCCGGATTCGCAAAGACCCGACAAAAAGTCCTGTCTACGAGATGGACGAGAAGCTGCGGCACACGATGCACCTGGACATTGACGGCGAGAATTCGGGCACGACGAAGCGTCAGGTGTGGGTGCTGGCAGCGTTCGGTGTCGCGATGGGGATGCTGGTGTTCGGCGTGCTCAGGCTGGGCTGGTACATCGAGGAGATCGCCGGTCTGTTTCTCGCGATGGGGATTGTCGTCGGCATCATTGGCGGAATGAAAGGCGGCGAGATTGCGGAAGGATTCGAAAACGGCGCGAAGGATCTCGTCGGGGTCGCGGTGATTATCGGGCTGGCGCGTGGCATCCTGATCCTCGCACAGGACGGTCTCATCATCGGCACCATGCTGAACGCGTTGAGTAGTGTCGTTGGCAGCCTGCATCCGGTGGCGTCCGCGGAAATGATGTTCGTCTTCCAGTCGATGCTCAATTTCTTTGTCCCGTCCGGCAGCGGGCAGGCGGCGCTGACGATGCCGATTATGGCTCCGCTCAGCGATCTGGTCGGTGTTTCGCGGCAGACCGCAGTGCTGGCCTACCAGTTCGGCGACGGGTTCTCGAACATCATCATCCCGACCTCGGCTGTGCTGATGGGCGTGCTGTCGTTGGCGAAGATTCCGTGGACAACGTGGGCAAAGTGGATCGCCCCGCTTGTGTTGATGCTGTCGCTGGCCGGGGGATTGATGCTGATACCGCCCTTCTTCGGGGTGTGGTGACCGGGATGGAGATCGTTAGAAAACCAAATGAAAGCGTAACGACTGCACTACTCAGTCTTGGAGCGATTCCAATTCTCGTGTGTCTGCTATTTGCGAGCGTCGGATGCACCGTGGCCGGCTTTGCTGTTGGAGAGTCATTGGATCGGCAGAATGTTACCCCGGATACTTTGGCGACCGATCAACTGAAAGAAGCTGTCCAACTCGGTAAGGAGGTTCGAGTCAGCCTTGTTTCCGGCGAAATCCTGTATGGAAAAGTTAATCAGGTCGACGAGCACCGCGTTTTCATGAATCAGCGCGAAACGTATCCATGGCCACATGGCGGGCACGTGCAGCGAAACCTGCCACTGGAGTCGATTGTAACGGTTGAACGCCTCGACTATTCCATCCGCTGGAAGATTATCGGTGCAGCTGCAGGGCTGGTGGTGGATATATCTCTGGTGATGTTCATCATGGCAATGTCATCCCTCGGTTCGCTGGGATAACGCATTACCAGGAAGGTCCCTCGCATGCGCAGATTGATCCTGCTCGACCGTGACGGCACGGTCATGGTAAACAAACATTATCTCGTCGATCCGGACGGTGTCGAACTGATCCCCGGTGTGGCGGAAGGCATCCAGCGGCTGAATGAAGCCGGCCACGCGGTCGCGATCATCTCGAACCAGAGCGGCGTCGCGCGTGGAATGATGACGGTCAACGATGTCGCCAAGGTCAATGCGCGCCTGCTGGCAGTGTTGCACATTCACGGCGCGGCGGTGGACAACATCTACTTCTGCCCGGAGGTGGATGACGATGCGCCGTGCCGCAAACCGAACACCGGCATGCTCGAACAGGCAGCGCGGGACATGGAACTGCCGCTGGCCGAGGGAGTTGTGGTCGGGGATAATGTTGCGGATATCGAAGCTGGCAAACGTGCCGGGTGTCGCACGGTACTGGTGCGCACAGGGTACGGCGCAGATGTGGAAAAGGCGGGGACCGTGATGCCGGACGCGACGGTCGATTCGCTGCGGGAAGCGGTGGAGTGGATCTTGGCAGAGCTGTGAGCCGTGAGCTATGAGCTGTGAGCTACACAATCCGGAGACACTTTGGGGACAAAGTGTCCCCGTTTCTTATTGCAGATCGTTGACAAACCCCGGATTGCCAGGGGTGTCATTCTGAGCGAAGCGAAGAAGGTCCAGCTTTTCTGAAAACCAATAGTTGTAACCCGTTGATCATCTGGATCTTCTTCACTTCTCTTCGTTCCGTTCAGAATGACGCGAAAGCCAAATTTTCCTAGAATCCCGAACGTTGCCACTTTGTCAGCAGTCTGTGGTGGATCATAGCTATATGATCAAGGATCGTCAAACCAGACCACTTGCAACGCCCATTCGTTGAGATACTCCTCAATCTGCTCTTTCAGACCCGGTGTATCCGGTGCTGTCGGATAGATCATCCCGGCGCAGACGCTGGTGAATACTTCACCATCGACAAACTCATCGATATACCGCCAGACTTGCCGTCTGTGTGCTCCCAACAGCTTCTTCACATTCTTCGGTTTGATTTGATCCCAATTCGTCCCCTTAATCTCAACGATGACGACGTAATCTGCCAGTTCATCAACGAACAGGTCCATTCGACCTTTTCGAACACGCTTCGCTGAACTGGACAAGGGAAGGGGAATCGTTTTCTCGTCCTTGACGTGTCCATCCGCAGTCAGCAGCCAGTCCTGCTGTACTCGTTTGTGGAAGGCTTTGCCTCGTTTCAGCTGTTCTGGTTCAGCGATGTTCCCCCCTCAGGATTGAATCCGAATCAAGGTAACAGAAAACGCCCCGTTTCCGGGGCGTTTGAACTGAAAAAACTTGAGAACTAACCGTGCAATTCCCGTTCACTGAGTTCACACAACAGGTGCCCGACGAACGAGTGCATCTCCTGGATGCGTTGTGTGTCGTCCGACGGGATAATCACCGCCTGGTCGCACAGCGGCGCCAGCTTTCCGCCGGTGTTGCCGAGAATGCCGAGCACTTTCACACCGAAGGTTTGCGCCATCTCGACCGCTTTCAGCAGATTCGTTGAATTGCCGGAGGTGCTGATCACGATCAGCAGATCGCCCTTCCTGCCAAACGATTCCACTTGGCGCGCAAACACGTTCTCGTAGCCGATGTCGTTGGCACCGGCGGTGAGGATGGACGTATCGGTGCTCAGCGCCATCGCGGGCATGGACGGACGGTCGAGGTCATGGCTGAGCCGAATGACCCATTCCGCCGCCCAGTGTTGTGCATCCGCCGCGCTGCCGCCGTTACCGGCGAGCAGCAGCTTGTTGCCGGATTTGAACGTATTGATCACCAATTCGACCGCCGCGACGATGGTGTCCTTGAGCGAATCCATCTGCCGGGCGATGTCAATGTGCGCGGCGAGGCGTTTGTCGAATGCTGCGTTCAAGTCCATGCTTACACCTTGCGGCCGATGCCGACGTAGGTGAGCCCGAACGACTGGACGTACTTCGGATCCCAGATGTTGCGGCCGTCAAAGACAACCTTGTCGGCCAGCTTCCTGGACAGCAGGCCGTGATCCGGGGTGCGGAAATCGTTCCACTCGGTGACCAGCACCAGCGCGTCTGCACCTTCCACCGTATCGTATTCCGACTCGCAGAAGGTGATGCTGTCGCCGAAGACATCCCTGGCGACGGTCATCGCTTCCGGGTCGAAGGCCTTGACATTCGCACCCGCTGCCAGTAGTGAGTTGATAATCACAATCGCCGGTGCTTCGCGCATGTCGTCGGTGCGTGGCTTGAAGGAAAGGCCCCAGATCGCGAACGTTTTGCCCTGCAATTTTCCTTCGTAATGCTTGGAAATCTTGCTGAACATGAGCTTCTTCTGCTCTTCGTTGACGCGCTCGGTGGCTTCGATGATCTCGAGGTCAACGTCATACTGCTTCGCGGTGCGCAGAATCGCCTTGACGTCCTTCGGGAAGCAGGAGCCGCCGTACCCGGCGCCGGCATACAGGAACGCCGAACCGATCCGCGAGTCGCTGCCGATGCCCTGGCGCACCATGTCAATATCCGCGCCGACTTTTTCGCACAGGCGCGCGATTTCGTTCATGAACGAGATGCGTGTCGCGAGGAACGAGTTGGCGGTATACTTGGTCAGCTCGGCGGAGACGACGTCCATGTGGATGATGCGATTGTTCTTCATCATGAACGGACGGTAGAGCCGGTTGAGCACTTCATGGCCGATGTCGTTGTCCGCGCCGATGATCACGCGTTCCGGCTTGAGGAAGTCGTTGACCGCGTCACCTTCCTTGAGGAATTCCGGGTTCGAGACGACGGTGAAGTCGCTGTCCGTGTGCTTGCGGATCGCATCGGAGACAAGACCGGCGGTTCCGACCGGGACTGTGCTTTTGTCGACGATGATCTTGAACTCGGTCATCGCCTTGCCGATGCTTTCGGCGACGGTGAGCACGTGTTTCAAGTCCGCGCTGCCGTCCTCATTCGGCGGGGTGCCGACGGCGATGAAGATGACGTCGCTGCTCTTGACGGCGTCATCAATGTCGGTTGTAAAATGAAGCCGTTCCTTGTCGATGCCTTCCTGGACAAGGTCTTCCAATCCCGGTTCGTAGATCGGGATTTCACCGTCCTTAAGCCGGTTGATCTTATCTTCGTCGATATCGACACAGATCACGTGGTTCCCGGTGGACGCGAAGCAGGCGCCCGCAACGAGTCCGACATAGCCGGTACCAACCACCGCGACATGCATGAGTCACTCCTGAGTTTTCTTGCGAACAAAGATTCGTGGAACGCCGGGCAATATACGCCATCCGCCAGTCTAGCGCCCATCTGTGAGGGTACGATTCAGAGCGCCCGGGGGAGGGCTGTTGGATGATCGGATTCATGGCCAAGGGAGCCCGATTCGCCTGACTCTTGCGGGTGTTGCCGTCCCGTTCGCCGCGTACTTTCTTCGATAGGAACGAAATTCGGAATCGTGCATGAAGCTCGCGATACACAACAGTCCCCGCTCGTACAGCGACCGCTGGATCCGCTGGTGCTGTGATCATACGGTCGATTTCAAGATCGTGGACGCTTACAGCATTAGCATTCTTGCGGATCTCCACGACTGCGACGGATTCCTCTGGCACTGGCAGCACAATGAGGCGGAACCGCTGCTCTTCGCCACCCGCCTGATAAAGGCGGTGGAGGAGATGGGGCTGCTGGTGTTTCCGGATACCGCGACCTGCTGGCATTACGACGACAAGGTAGCGCAGAAGTATCTGCTGGAAGCGGTTGACGCGCCCCTCGCGCCGGTGTGGGTTTTCTACGACAAGCAGGCGGCGCTACGCTGGGTGGCGGAAGCGTCCTGGCCGAAGGTGTGGAAGCTGCGGCGTGGCGCAGGGTCGAGCCAGGTGAAGCTGATACGGTCGCGGGCGGAAGCGGAAAAGGTGATCCGGCGGGCGTTCGGACGTGGCTGGGTGCCGGTGGAACGGGCGACCTCGGACGTCGCGATCCGTTTCCGGGGCGCAGGCGGATTGCGTGGCAAGATCGACCTGATCAAGCGTGCGCCGCGCGGCCTGTTGAAGCTGGCGAAACGTCGGAAGCTGGTCGCGCCGGAACGCGGTTACTTTTACGCGCAGGAGTTCATCCCGCGCAACGAGTTCGACACTCGGATCACAGTGATCGGCGATCGTATTTTTGGCTTCAGGCGGTTTGTCCGTCCGGGCGACTTCCGCGCGTCGGGCAGTGGACGGATTGATTACGATGCGAGCGCGGTGGATCTGGAATGTGTGAAGATCGCGCGGGATGTTGCGAAACGACTGCGGACGCAGAGCTGCGCGTTCGATTTCGTGCACACCCCCGACGGCGACCCATTGATCGTCGAGATCAGCTATGCCTACCTCGCCAGCGCGATCCACAACTGCGCCGGGCATTGGAACAGTGAGTTGGAGTGGGTCGAAGGGCCGGTCTGGCCGGAAGATGCGATGATTGAGGATCTCGTCGCCGCCATTGAACGGAAAACCGGACGTTGATGTCCGATATCACGGAAAGTCCATGCGTCGGAAACGCATCTGCCTGTTGATTAACAAGTTAGCTCGTGGTGGGGCGGAGACACAGTGTGTCCGTCTCGCGACCGGGCTGCATGCGCGCGGCTGGCGGGTGCGGGTGGTGACGTTGCTGCCCTCGACGGCGTTCACGGAAGAGTTGACCGAAACGGGTATCCCGGTTGTCGATATCAGTGACGGTGGATCGCCGTATCGTCCGCAGAACCTGCTGCGGCTGCTGGAACAGTTCTGGAGTTTCAAGCCCGATGTACTGGTCACCTTCCTGTTCCAGGCGGATGTTGTCGGGCGAATACTGGGCAACGCGTTCGGGATTCCGGTCCGGATTACGTCGATCCGCAATGAGTTCTTCGGCGCGTCGGACAAGCCACGTGACCACTGGAGTGTGCGATTGCGGGAAGAGCTGATTCGCCGTACGGATGTTCGCGCCAGCCTCAGCACGACCAACTCTGAGCTGGCGGCGGTGAGTTTGATCGAACGGGGGATTGTGCCGTCGAACCGGCTGCGCATCATCCGCAACATGGTCGACCTCGCTCCCTTTACGCCGATGACAGCTGAGCAACGGGCGGCATTCCGGCGTGAACACGGGGTGGAGGGCGATTCCGATTTTGTCTGGGTGCATGCCGGACGGCTGGAGACACAGAAGGATCAGGCGACGCTGCTGCGAGCATTTACGGAGCATTGGAAAACGCACGAACACGCGCGGCTGTGGATTCTCGGTGATGGAGCGAGGCGACAGGAGCTGGAGGCGTTGGCCGGGCAGCTGGGTGTGACGGATCGCGTGCTCTTCGCTGGGGAACGGCCGAATGTGCCGGACTGGCTGCGTGCTGCGGACGCGTTCGTGCTGTCGTCCAAGTGGGAGGGCCTGCCGAATGTGCTGCTGGAAGCCGCGGCGGCGCGTCTGCCGGTGGTGAGTACCGATGTCGGTGGGGTGCGTGAGGCGATGGCGCCGGATTTGTTCGGTTACTTGACCGAAGCCGGGTCGGTGGATTCGTTGCGTGAGGCGATGGATCGCATGGTAACGCTGCAGCAGGACAATCGGCACGAATTTGATGTCCTCGGCGCGACGAACTTCGCGCATGTGCTTGACCGTTTCGGCAGCGACGGCGTGCTCGATCAGTGGGAAGACCTGTTCACGGAACTGATGCGGGTAAGGCTCGAAAAGTGAAGGACAGGAACAGGCAGGAACAGACAGGAACAGACAGGAATGGCGTTCGCTAGTCCGTGCGGATGACCCGCGATAGCCGTCACAAACAGCCGTGACGGACAATCACGGGCACCAACACATGCCCACGACATTTATGTCGTGGCTTATCCTACCTTAAAGGACTAGCTTGTGTCATCCTGAACGAAATGAAGAAGAACGAGCTTCGTTGTCCGTTATCGAGGCTGGAGATTCTTCATTCCACTTCGTTCCATTCAGAATGACACCCCGCAACACCCACCGACCACCGATCAACGTCTACCGACCCACCCCCTCCTTCACGAATCGCAAACTGTCGCCGGGGACGAAACCGTACCCCGCCGCGCCGCCACGGACGGTCAGGCGATACTCACCATCGATCAGGTTGCCGGGGACGGTCAATCCGAGATCCGGCCAAGTCAGCCACTCACCGTTGGGGAAGGTCATGAGCCGGTGCCAGACACGGGCGGTGGTGCCGTTTGGGCCGGTGACATCGGCCCAAACGTGGCCCTCCAGCGGCTGCGGAAACTGGTTGTAGACCATGCCGTCGAAGACGACCTCGCCGCCGGCAGAGGGAACCGTCGTCTGACGTGGAACCAGCCGGATGATGAACTGCGGAGGGTCATTGGTCGGGTTCACAAACCAACGGACTTCTTCATCCAGCAAATCCGTGTCGCCATCATTATCGATGTCGGCAGCGATCAGTTGGTCGATGAAAGGAATCGAAATGTCTGTGTAGGTCAGCGAATCGAATGTGACATTGTCACCTTGGTTCAATAGTAGCAGGTGACGGACTGCAAGGTCCGTGTCACCATCGGAATCAGCATCCAGGATGGCGATCACCCAATCGGTGCCGTAATCCTGCTGGTAGATTACGTGTTCAGTGAAGTCACCCACACCACTATTCTCGTACCAGGATACCGTGGCGGGCCAATCATCGGGGTAATCGTCGATGAAATTCTGGAATACGGCGATATCCAGATCGCCGTCCTGATCGAAGTCGCCTAGCTTCGGCTCGCTGTATGAATTCGATTGGAGGTCGGTTACGTCAATGTGGATCATGTCCCAGGTCTGATCCAGCTGTGCGAAATAGACATCCAAAGCACCAAGACTCGGCGTCACGAAATCGAGCAGGCCATCACAGTTCAAGTCACCAAGGTCGGACTGTGGAAATCCTGCCATCGAATTGTTGGTGAGTACGCCAACGAAACTGCCATCGGGTTGCTGATACCACGTGGAGAATCCTTGCGAACCGCCGTTCAGATCGAAATTGGTGACGATGTCTATATCGCCGTCTCCATCGATGTCGCCAGCCGCAGAACGCCCGCTTGTGTAGCCCTCAGTGAATTCCTGGATCAGGTGCGCGTCAAACTGCCCGTCGCCAAGGTATTCAAGCCAGGCGAGTCGACCCTCGTTGATCATGGTTCCATAGAAAACAAAGTCGATATCGCCGTCCTGATCGAAATCAATCCAATCACCATCTTGAGCAAAAGCAATGTCCTGCACGCCTTCCTGGTACTCTCCCCATAGGTTCGGCAGGTGGTTGATTGATCCAAGGAGCGGGCCGTACATCAGCCACACGTCCAAGTCCCCATCGTTGTCGTAATCGAACACACCAACCGGGCCATTGTTGTCGCCTTGCCAGGACGGCAGGGTCTGGTCCGGCCAGAGCTGCGCGTAGATTGGACTTGTAAGTAGGGAGACTAACAGTATGATGGCGAATGTCAGGAAATAGCGTTTCATTGAGGATCTCGGTTTGCAAGTGATGGATGAATATACGACAAGACCGGGGACAGCCCTGCTGCGCAGTAGGGCTGTCCCCCGAAAATCGGACCACCGCCTACTGGGCCTCACCCTCCTTCACAAACCGCAGGCTGTCGCCGGGGACAAAGCCGTATCCTGCCGCGCCGGCACGGACGGTCAGACGGTACTCGCCGTCGATCAGGTTGCCGGGGACAGCCAGGCCGAGGTTGGGCCAGGTTAACCACTCGCCGTTGGTGACCGTCATCCGTCGGTGCCAGACACGGGCGCTGTTGCCGTTCGGGCCGGTGACATCGGCCCAGACATGTCCTTCCATCGGCTGCGGGAACTGGTTGTAGATCATGCCGTCGAAGACGACCTCGCCACCGGCGGACGGGACTGTCATCTGACGCGGTACCAATCGGATGATGAACTGCGGCGGGTCATTGGTCGGGTTTTCGTACCAGTAGACGTGCTCGTTGAACAGGTCGACGTCGCCGTCGTTGTCGATGTCGGCTTTCTCGAGGATCTCGAAATGGTAGGGATCGTCGGGTTCGAATTGCTGCTGGACGAAGGTTTCATCATCGCCCTGGTTGATGAAGAAGATCCCACCAACTGCGACATCCATGTCGCCGTCGTTGTCGATGTCGAGCATGCGGAGAGGACGAGAGGCATTCATTTCTTCATGGTCAATTGGATACAGTATTGTGTGGCGTGAAAATGCCATACCGCCCTCATTTTCCCACCAGGCAATCTCCCCGAACCAAAGCGTTGTAAATGCATAACGTTGCGTGACGAAATCAAGGTCGCCATCACCGTCGAAATCGTCGATATCGTAGTAGGCGAATACAAACGCGAAGCCGCCGGGAAGGGGGTCAACTTCAACCGATGTCCACCCGTCAGCGGAACCGAAATGAGCTTCCAAACCGTCATCGGTAGCCATCAGGAAATCAAGCCAGCCATCTCCGTTGAAATCAGCAAGATCTGAAGGACGATTACCTACGATGCTGGTGACAATTTCAATCTCGAATGTGCCGTCTGGTTGTTGATACCACAGATGAACGAAACCAAACATATCTGGATTCGGGCCGAAAACAGTCAAAAAATCAACATCGCCGTCGTTGTCAAGATCGCCGGTGCTGATAGAGCCGCTGTTCTCGATGTCGCTGACGATCAGATGATACGTGAATTCCAACTCCCCCAACCGCTCGATCCAGCCGACGGCATAGGGATGATTAACATAGGGGTAAGATCTGCCACTGAAAGCGTAGTCAAGGTCTCCATCATTGTCCACATCCGCAGTGTCTGTATAAAACAATGTAAGACTATCTGACAATCCTACGTCACTATACACTTCCCAAGTAGCAGGTAAATAATTAGCCAAAAAATTACTATCAGTATACAATGCAGTA
Organism: bacterium; assembly: GCA_020444425.1. Lineage (GTDB taxonomy): Bacteria > Electryoneota > Electryoneia > Electryoneales > Electryoneaceae > BMS3BBIN04. The sequence goes on from JAHLLB010000006.1 coordinate 115,781, forward strand.
AGATCATCATCCCCATCTCCATCCCAATCGTGAATCTCTAATGATCCATGAACTGCTCCAGCAGCCGAAACTGGGAGTTCATGCCTGACCCATTGGGCGGATGAGGTGGCTGCACAACACAATGCTAGCGAGAATGTTAGAAGAATAGAACGAATAATGACTCTTCGGAGAGCACTTTTGCTGAAAGAATTTTGCGCTTTCACTTGACAAGCTGAAATTTCCGGTTTCATTTTTGCTCCTGTATGACAAACCATCATCACCCAAGAAAGAAATGTCGCTCATGGAAACTAAATTCCTTTCCTCCTATGCGCAACCCTCAGGTGATTATTACTACCTTGGTCCGATTGGGAAAAACTACCTCGAAGCCCTCACGGACGCACGATTGTACATCGACGTTCACTTGCGTCTGGGAATAGACGCGGGACCCACCGCCGCGAACAACCTTCATCTCGATGAGAGTGTAGAAGTCATCCTCTTGGACCAAGGTAGTCGTAGCCCGGCACTCCCAGTGCCGGGAACCCAGTTGCCACGGACGACGGGTGGCCCGGGGCTTCAGCCTCGGGTCTCACATCCGTCAGGAAACATGAAACCCGGGTTTGAAAACCCGGGCCACACAAAAGCACCTACCGCCCCGCTTGCTTCACAAACCGCAAACTATCCCCCGGCACGAAACCGTAGCCCGACGCGCCGCCACGGACGGTCATCCGGTACTCGCCGCCGGGCAAGTTGCCGGGGACTGTCAGCCCGAGATCGGGCCAGGTCAGCCACTCGCCGTTGGTGAATGTCATGCGTCGGTGCCAGACACGGGCGCTGTTGCCGTTCGGGCCGGTGACGTCGGCCCAGAGATGCCCTTCCATCGGCTGCGGGAACTGGTTGTAGATCATGCCGTCGAAGACGACATCACCGCCGGCGGACGGAACTATCGTCTGGCGCGGAACCAGCCGGATGATGAATTGCGGCGGGTCATTGGTCGGGTTTTCGTACCAGTAGACGTGCTCGTTGAAGAGGTCAATGTCGCCATCGTTGTCGATGTCTGCTTTCTCGAGGATCTCGAAGTCGTAGGGATCATCCGGTTCGTATTGCTGTTGGACGAAGGTATCGTCATCGCCCTGGTTGACGAAGAAGATCCCACCAACTGCCACATCCAGGTCGCCGTCGTTCTCGATGTCGAACATGCGGAGAGGACGCGTTGAGTTCATTTCGTCTTCGTCAATGGGGTATAGAATGGTGCGGCGCGAAAATGCCATGCCGCCCAGATTTTCCCACCAGGCAATCTCCCCGAACCAAAGCGTTGGAAACGCGTAGCGTTGCGTGACGAAATCAAGGTCGCCGTCACCGTCGAAATCGTCAATGTCAAAGTAGCCGAAGACGTACGCGAAGCCGCCGGGAAGTGGGTCTATTTCGACCGATGTCCACCCGTCAGCGGAACCGAAATGAGCTTCCAAACCGTCAGCGGTAGCCATCACAAAATCGAGCCAGCCGTTTCCGTCAAAATCAGCCAGCTCCGAAGGACGCAGGCCAACGATACTGGTAACAATCTCAATCTCGAATGTGCCGTCAGGTTGTTGCAACCATAGGTGGACAGCACCAAACATATCTGGATTCGGGCCGAAAACAGTCAAGAAATCGATATCCCCGTCGTTGTCAAGATCGCCGGGGTGGATAGTACCTGAGTTTTCAGACTGAGAGATTAAATGGAGTTGAAACGCCGGGTAGCCAAGATTCTCGAGCAATCCGATTGTGTATTGCCACGGGTCAGGAGAATCTTGCATCCAACCGCTAAAGAAATAGTCCAGATCTCCATCGGTATCCCAATCTACCTGATCAGAATGATAAAAAGACGCGGAATCCGAAATGTTAGAGTCTTCATGCAGTATCCAGTCATCAGGGAATTCATTTTCGACGAACCTTAGATGAGAACTAAGAATGACGAGATCGAGATCACCGTCTGATTCCAAGTCGTCCATCCCCAAAAATCCACCAACGACACCGGCTGCACTGGTCGGGAGTTCATGTCGCTCCCACTGGGCATGGGACGGCGGGGACAGCGTCAGGATGATCGCGGCGGCGAACAGGAAGATTGTAAATGAGGTTGGGCTTGCGGGTTTCATTGGAAGACACCCCCGGACGATTCCACTGTCGGATAATCCCGACTTACTCTTTAGCAGTCGGGGAAATCATTTTGCTACGTTAACCGACGGACAATCCCGGCTGGCGAAGCCATCCGGGGCACACGGTACACCGAGGAATATAACCCTCGGACAAGCCACGACATGAATGTCGTGGGCATGGACGAACCGATATTGGAACCCCCAGGATGACCCCAGACTTGAATGCCGTGGGCATCTATGTTGACACCTTCAGCATCACATGATCCCGTCGAGCTCACTTGGCGTCGGGGCATACTTCACCAAGACACTGTTTTATATCTAACCCACCACCAGATTCACCAGCTTGCCGGGGACGACGATCGCCTTGCGCAACGACTTGCCTTCCATCAGGCCCTGAACCTTTTCGGACGCCAATGCGAGCCTTTCGAGGTCGTCGTTGGACGCGTCCGCCGGAGCGTCGATGCGATCCCGCAGCTTGCCGTTGACCTGGACGACGAGGGTAATGGTGTTCGCGACCAGCGCGGATTCGTCGTACGAAGGCCATTCCTGTTGGAACACGAATGGTGTCCCACCGAGGCGTGTCCACGCTTCCTCGCAGAAATGCGGGGCGAACGGGGACATGATGCGGATCAGGATGCCGAGCAGGTTGCGGACGGCGTCTGCATTGACCTTTCCGTCGTTTTCTTCGCCGAGCCACTTGTAGAGTTCGTTGACCAGCTCCATCATGCGGCTGATGGCGGTGTTGAACGACAGGTTCTCGAGATCTTCGCCGACGGACTTGATCGTGTTGTGCAGCGTGCGGAAAACGACTTCCGGGTAGTCGCCCTTGTTCAGTTTGTCAGACGGTTCCGTGTCGCCGGGGAACCGGTTGACGAGACGCCAGACCCGGTTGGCGAAGCGGTCGATGCCGGTGATGCCGTCGTCCGACCAGTCGCCGCCGAGGCGGAAATCGCCGGTGAACATCAGGTACATGCGGAACACGTCGCTGCCGTACTTCTCGATGAACGGTTCCGGGTTGACGACGTTGCCCTTGGACTTCGACATCCGCATGCCGTCCTTGGTGATGATGCCCTGGTGGACCATCTTCGCCGCCGGTTCCGCGACCGGGCTCCAGCCGATTTCGTGCAGGAAACGGGTGATGAAGCGGATATAGATCAGGTGGCCGGTGCCATGTTCGGGGCCGCCGACGTACAGCGAGATCGGCATCCAGCGGTTCATGCGTTCCTTGTCGAACGGGGCGTCATCCCTGTCCGCCGCGAGGTAGCGCAGGTGGTAGAACGATGAGTCGACGAAGGTGTCCATCGTGTCGGTGTCACGTTTCGCCGCGCCGCCGCAGGTCGGGCAGGTGGTGTTGACCCAATCCTCAAGCGCGCCGAGCGGGGAGGTGCCTTTCGGGCGGAAGTCGTGGATCTCATCCGGCAGCACGACCGGCAGCTGATCTTCCGGCACCGGCACGACGCCGCACTTTTCGCAGTGGATCATCGGAATCGGGCAGCCCCAGTAGCGTTGGCGGCTGACCGACCAGTCGCGGAGACGGTAGGTGACGGTGTGCTTGCCGGCGTCGAGCGTCTCGAGCTTTTCAGTGACGGCTTTCTTGCCGACATCACTCTGCAGGCCGGAAAACTGGCCGGAGTTGTGCATGATGCCGGGCTCGGTGTACGCCTCGGTCATGTCCTCGACGTCCAGGCTTTCCTTCACTGGCCGGATCACCAGCTTGATCGGCAGCTTGAACTTGAGCGCGAACTCGAAGTCGCGTTGATCGTGCGCGGGCACGGCCATCACCGAGCCGGTGCCGTAGGAGCCGAGCACGTAATCCGCGACCCAGATCGGCACGCGTTCCTCGTTGATCGGGTTGATCGCGTAACTACCGGTGAAAACGCCGGTTTTCTCACGCGTGGTCGAAGTGCGGTCAACTTCGGTGGCGCGCAGGGCGGTCTGGACGTACTCCTCGACCTCGGCCTTACGGTCGTCCGTGGTCAGCTGTTTGACGAGGTCGGACTCCGGGGCGAGTGTGACGTAGCTGACGCCGAAGAGCGTGTCCGGACGGGTGGTGAAGACCTCGATGGACGTGTCGTCATGGCCATCGACGCCAAATGTGATGCTGGTGCCCTCGCTGCGGCCGATCCAGTCTTTCTGCCGCTTGACGGTGCTTTCCGGCCAGTCAATATCCTCGAGACCGTTCAGCAGTTTCTCCGCGTACTTGGTGATGCGGAAATACCACTGCGTCATTTTCTTCTGGACGACCGGGTTGCCGGTGCGTTCGTCCATGCCGTTGATGACCTGCTCGTTAGCGAGCACGGTCTGCAGGGTCGGGCTCCAGTTGACGAGACCGTCCTTCTGCACGGCGATGCCATGCTTGAACAGTTGCTGGAACAGCCACTGTGTCCACCTGTAGTAATTCGGTCGGCTGGTGACGACTTCCCAGTCCCAGTCGTACATCGCACCGATACGTTTCAGCTGTTCGCGGATGAACGATATCGACTCTTCGGTGACGGTCTTCGGGTGGGTGCCGACTTTGATCGCGTACGTTTCCGCCGGCAATCCGAAGGAGTCGAAGCCCATCGGCTCGAACACCTTCACGCCGTTCATGCGAAGGTAGCGCGCGTGCGTGTCCACGCCGCCGTAGTTCCACCAGTGCCCGATGTGGAGCTTGCTCGCGGAGGGATAGCTGAACATGACGAGCACGTACTTGTGCTCGCCGCTGTCATCATCGAGATCGACGCTGAAGGCTTTTTCGTCGTCCCACTTTTTCCGCCAGACGGCTTCCACGTCGTTGAATGGATAGCGATCCTCGCTCATAGTGCATCTTCCAGGCTGTGCAGACTGTCCACGGGTATTCGCCCGGCGAATCCGGGCGATGGTCGGTGAAAGTACGTTGTCTGTCTGAGATGGGCAACTGCGAAGGGAGAAGAAAGGGGAAAACCGGTCTCACATTGGGGGTTCGAGACAGCGAATTCTTATCGAATCCAGGAGCGAATTCGATTGAACCGGGGCGTGTCGCCGACTATCTTTCCAATTCCAACGGGCAAGCAGTTTCCCGCCGACAAAAAAGGGGGATGACCATGGATGAGGAGTTTGAGGTTCTGATCATTGGAGCCGGGCCTTCCGGCATCAGTGCCGCAATCGCGCTGGCGAGAGCGGGGGTGGAAGTTGTGGTGCTGGAGCGTGGGGAATACCCTGGCGCGAAAAATGTGTACGGCGGCATCCTGTTCACTCACCAGCTGCTCAAACTGCTTCCGGATGCCATCGACAGCGCCCCGTTTGAACGTGCCGTCACCCGCCGCCGTTTTGGTGCTCTCGGCGACGATCGTGAAGTGGCGATGGACCTGAAGGTCGGCCACTGGCGCGAAAAACCGTACAACCACACGATGACCGCGTTGCGCGGACGTTTCGATCGCTGGTTCGCTGAACAGGCGGAAGAAGAAGGCGCGCAGGTGTTTGCCGGCTTCATGGCGTCGGAACTGTTGGTGGAAAATGGCCGGGTGGTTGGTGTCAAGGTGAAGCCGGGCGACGACGAGATGCGGGCGAAGGTTGTCATCTCGGGTGAAGGCGCGCAGGCGTTCCTCGCGCGCCAGGTTGGCCTGATGCCGCCGAAGCTGCCGCAGCGGCACATGATCACCAACATCAAGGAAGTGATCGGTCTGCCCCGTGAGAAACTTGAAGACCGTTTCCTGCTCGAAGGCAATGAAGGCGTCGCGATGGAGTATTTCGGCGAGCCGGTCAAGGGTTTCTTCGGGATGGGATTTGTCTACACCAACCAGGAGTCGGTGTCCATCGGTCTCGGATTGACGGTGCATGACCTGATCACGTCGAAGGAAACGCTGAACGATTTCCTCGAGCATTTCAAGAACCTGCCGACAATCCGCAAACTGATCGAGGGCGGTGAGTCCCTCGAATATGCCGCGCACATGATTCCGGAGTATGGGTACAACCATCTGCCGAAGATGAGCATGCCGGGTCTGCTGCTGGTTGGCGACACGGCCGGTTTGATTAACGGCAGCGTGTATCACGAGGGCACGAACCTCGCAATGGGCAGCGGTCTGGCTGCTGCGGAGACGATCATCGCCGCCAAGGAAGCGGGGCAGGACATCGGATCTGCGGAAGCGCTGGCGTCCTACAAAGAGAAGCTGGAAAACAACTTCGTGCTCAAGGACATGAAGAAGTTCCGCAAGATTCCGGACTTCTTCAACAACAAGCCGCACATTCTGCGGGATTATCCGAAGCATGTGACGCAATGGCTGGAAGACTACTTCACCATCAGTGAAACTCCGAAGGATGAGATCGAACGGGGCATTATCAACAAGGTCAAGAAGGACATTGGCCTGTTCTCGTTCGCCAAGGATATGTTTGGAGTGGGGAGGTCGGTACGATGACTGACAATCCAAAGACGATAGAAGACAAGCTGGGCCTGTTGCAATACCGCACGGACGAAGGCAATTCTCACATCACGGTTGACCAGGAGAAGTTCAAGGCAGATCCAATTAAGGCCATCCTGTATGCGTGCCCGGCAAAAGTCTATGTGGAAGACACACAAACCGGCGAATGTATCGTCAACTACGAGAACTGCGTCGAATGTGGCACCTGTCATGTCGTAGCCCCAGACTATGTGCGATGGTTTTATCCCGAGGGCGGAAAGGGCGTTCACTACCGTTATGGTTGATGCCTGAAGATCGACGACAGCGCTTTCTGCCGCTTCTGATTCTCCTTCTTGTACTGCTCACTGCGCAGGGAGTGCAGGCACAACCGCAAACCGGCAGTGAACCGGTTGACCGGATCGAACAGTATTACCTCGAAGGACGCCTCGATAAGGCGGAGCTGGAAGCTCTCCGTCTGCTCAATCGACCCACCGGCCTGACGGAGTTCGAACGTGGTGAACTCTACCGTATTCTTGGGTTTAGTTCCGTTGCCAGGGATGATACCGACCAGGCGAAACAGTACTTCCGCTCCGCGTTTCAGCACAATCCGAACATGCGGTTGGACCGTAACCTGACCTCGCCGAAAATCCTCTCGGTATTTGATGAGGCACGGATCGAGTTCAAGCAGGTGCGTATCCTCGACCGCGAAGCGCTGGTCAACGACCTCAAGAGTTACCGGCTGCGTGTGGAGGGCGGGGTGCGTTCCTTGCTCTTTCCGGGTCTCGGGCAACTGCACAAGGGGCACAAACTCCGTGGCAACATGATGCTCGGTGCGACCGGCATCGCGATCGTGGGGCTTGTGTATTCGCACGTGATGGTGCTGGACGCCGAAGACCGTTACAACCGCAGCGAAGACCCGATCAGCGCCCAATCGAACTACGATGACTTTCTCACCTACTGGCAATGGCGCTACAGCTTCGGTTACGCCATCGCGGCAGTGTGGATCGGTTCGACGCTGGACGCGTTCCTGTCGCCGCCGGACGAATCGGCGTTTGACCGGATTACGATTGAACTGGCGTACGATCCGGAATCGCGGACACCGATGGCAGGCCTGGCGTTCCACTTCTGATGGCGCAGTCAACAAAGTGGCTAGAGATAGAAAACGGATCCAGCGGTTGTCGGATCCGTTTTTCTGTGGGGAAGAGCCACCTTCCGGATTTGAACCGGAGACCTACGCATTACGAATGCGTTGCTCTACCAACTGAGCTAAGGTGGCCAGCTGCCCATTCGAGAAGGGCTGCAAGAAACACCCGCGCCTTGGGCACGGGTGTCGTAAAGCGGCTCAAATGTAATCGGAACGGGGCGTGTTCACAAGTGTATGCGGGGCCGGAGAGTCTCAGGACTCCAACACGCTCACACCCGTTCCGGACAAAACAGATCAGCTTTCGAAGAACGGCGCGATGCTCTCCAACGGAATCTTGAGCGTCTTGACCGACTTCTCCTGGACGACCAGGTGTTCGACAATGTGTCCGATCACTTCCATGTCGACCGGCTTTGTCAAGACCAGGTCGGCACCGATGCGCAGAGCTTCCTGACCGTTTTCCCTGTTAAGGAAACCGGTGACCACGACGACATGGCAGTTGCGCAGGCGATTGTCGCTGCGGATGTCCCGGAGTACGTGGAAACCGTCCAGCCCGGGCATCATCAGATCGAGGAACACCAGTTGCGGAACACGGCGGCTCAGCTTGCGGCCGGCGTCGTATCCGTCGATGGCGTACGTAATCTCGAGCGCGGGGAAGCGTTCCTGCAGGTTGCGGACGAGAGCCGTGCGGGTATCTTCATCATCCTCGACGACGAGAATGTGTCCGGTGCTCTCTTCGCTGACAGCCTGAGGGCTCGAGCGCTGCTGATGACGCCGCAGGAACTTGTCCAGCTCCTCGCGGTTAATTCTCCGGTGACCGCCAGGTGTACGTGCGGCAGGCAGCCAGCCCTTGCGGACCCAGCTGTTCACCGTTTGATGGTGTACACCGACAATCTTGGCAACTTCGAATGTCGACAGTACTTCTTTTTTGGAGAGATCCATCTGCCACTCATCCGTTAAATCTTCTAGCGGGCGTTCACGTAATCATAAGAATATATGGCTTGACACCCCCCGAGAGCAACACCTTTTCGGATATTTCGACGTGGTGCTCTCTCCTGGAGCACTAAAAGCTGTTAAGATCCATAATACCGAGTGGTAATCCGCAAAACTCGACTTATAGCTTCTATTTAACGAGCTTCAGCCTGTGGCTGAGTTGTTCGCTATCTGTTGTAGCGACAACGATGTAGGTTCCGCTCGCGAGACTGTGACCGGCCTCACTCGAGGTATTCCATGTCCATTCTGTTACTCCCGCGGTTGTGAATTGTTCACTCGCAAGGGTTGTCACCCGTCGACCGAGCAAATCGTAGATCTCGAGAGTCAGGTTTGACGGAGTTGGCAGATTCATCCGAATTGTCGTTTGCGCGTTAAACGGGTTCGGGTACGAAATGAGTGTCAGCTCGCTCGAGGTCGGAATTGTCGCGGGAGTGTCCTCAACGCTCACGTCACCGAGTAGAATACTGTACATCGACCGGCCGTGAGTTCCCGCAACCAGCCGCCGTTCGCCGGGGATGAACTCGATGTCGAAGACGGCGGACATTGGCAAGCCTTCACCGAGCACCGCCCAGTTCTGACCGTAATCGAGGGAAACGAAGACGCCGTAATCGCTGGCGACGTACAGCCGCGCCGTATCGTGCGGATCAACGATCACGTCGTTGATCGGACCGTCCGGCAGTTGTGTGTCCGGGTTGCTGCCGGATACAGAGGTCCAGCTTGTGCCGAAATCGTCGCTCCGGTACAAATGTGGCGTTTCGTCGCTGACGCGGTGGCCGGAAAATGCAGCGTAGAAGATGTTTGCGGAGTCCGGATGGGTGGCGACACGGCTGACCCACAAGTCCGGCAGAGCGTCGTCAATTTGATGCCACTCGGCCCCTGCGTTGTCCGTATACCAAACGTTGGTATCGTCCGTGCCGACCAGGATCAAACCCTGCTGCGCGGCTGATGCGGAAATGGTGGTGATGGTGCCGTAGGTGAGGTTGCCGGGATCGTCTCCGTTCGTCAGATCGCTGGAAATTTCGGTCCAGGAGGTACCTTGATCGTCCGTCTGCCAGACCCGGAAGGTTCCAACGAACAGCCGGTCATAGTTAAACGGATCGAAGCAGAATGGCGTCATCCAGTTGGTGCGGTCGTCAGCCCAATCCAGGTTGATGAACTCGAAATTGGCGGCGTCGTCGAACGAGCGCAGCATCGAACCGTTCTGGTAGCAGATGTAGATCACGTCTGGATCACGCGGATCAACGAGGCAGTAGAAGCCATCTGCGCCGAAGATTTTTTCCCATTCGTCGATGCTGCCGTCCGGGGTGCGCATGGTGCCGTTGTCCTGGGTGCCGCCGTACAGTCGCCATGGTTGGCTCGGATCATGGGTGATGGCGTAAAACTGTGTCGCGGCGAGCGAGCTGAACCGGAACGAGCTGTCGCCACGGTTCTGTGAGGCGTTGAAACCTCCGTCGTGCACGCTGATAACTTGACTCGGGCTGTTCGGATTGATCAGGAATCCGTGGTGGTCCACGTGCGCGTCCTCAAAGACACGAGCCCAATCCATACCGCCGTTGGTGGTGCGCAACACGTACACGCCGCCGAAGTAGGCGACATCCGGATCGCCGGGTTCGACGATGCTTTCTCCGAAGTACCAGCCGAAGCTGCTGTAGAGATAGTCTTCCCAGAACCCGAAGTTGTATTCCGTCCACGAATCGCCGCCATCCACACTTTTCCATGCGCCGAGGAAGTAGCCGGGATGGTTCGTGTGCGACAGGTAGAGCACGTTCGGATGGGTGGGGGAGATGGCGAGTGATCCGCGCCCAACGTTGTCGTGGTTGGGGATTCCATTGGTCAGGTGTGTCCATGTGTCGCCGCCGTCCGAGCTGCGCCAGACACCACTATTAATTCCCGCGACCATGCGGCGGTCCGGGAAGCGGTAGCGCTGCCACATCACCGCGTAGACGGTGTCCGGGTTCAGCTCGTTGATCTCAATGTCGACGCAGCCGGTGGAGTCGTTGATCGAAAACACCTGCTCCCAAGTGTCGCCGCCGTTCACCGTGCGATACACGCCGCGTTCGTCATTGAAGCCGAACAGCTTGCCCATCACCGCGACGAAAATGCGGTCGCTGTCGGTTGGATCGATGACGATGCGACCGATGTGGTAGGATTCCGGCAGTCCTTTCCAGGTCCACGTTTCGCCGGCATCCTCGCTGAGGTAGATGCCGTTTCCGGGATAACTGTCACCGGAGGAATTCGCTTCGCCGGTACCAAACCAGATGCGGTCCGGGTTCTGCATGTCGATGGCGATCGCACCACCGGACAGCGCAAAGTCTTCCTCAAAGATCGGTTCGAAGTTCAGCCCGTTGTCGGTGGATTTATACACGCCACCCAGCGCCCCGGCGGCGTACACGGTGGAGATGTCGTCCGGATGAACCGCGACGCCGGTCAGCCGGCCGCCGATGTTTGTCGGTCCCTCAAACTGCCAGACCTCATCGAGTTCGCGCGGGACGCTGTGCAGCCGCTTTGCCTGATCACGTGCATCGCGCACGGCGTCCATGTTCAGTGTTCCATCCGGCCCGACACGCTGTACCATGAACCAATCGTTCGGCTGCTTCACCGGTCCACGCTGGTGCTGCTTGAGGTCCTGCAGCAGGGCAGCGGTACTGCGATAGGGGAGTCTGGTGTCCGGTTGCGGTACCAGCCAGATCAACGCAGTCAGCAACAGGGAAGCCGCAACCGCTCCAGCGGTGCGTGTGATGGCAGCCATGAGAATCTCCACGAATTTCCGCATTCTGGCGACGAAAGTGGACGGCCAGGGGTTGACGATCGTCAGGACCGGTTCAGATCGGGTTGGTATCCACCTCGAATCATACTAACGTACAGACGGTGCGCGACTCCCGCAAGCAGACGATTGCCTGATTGGAAGGGAAGTTGTCGACCCAATACTGATGGAAGGGAGCAGGGAACCGATTTGGAGTTTCACGCATTGACACGATCCCCCTCGTTGCTCTATCTTCCTGCCCGTTCGACGCGTCGCAGCTCAATGCAAGTGGTGGTTCAGGCTGTAGACGACGGAGACCGAACACGCACAGATGCCGACGTAGCTCAGTTGGTAGAGCAACGGACTGAAAATCCGTGTGTCACCTGTTCGACCCAGGTCGTCGGCACAAGATACCCCGGTGAATCTCACCGGGGTTTGCTCTCTCGTGCTTGTTCCGCAAGATCCTCCAAATCCAGCTCGCCATCCGGTAGACAGCACGCCTCGATGTTCAATCTACAAACGGAAAGGTTCGGTACTCTGGCTGTGTGCTAAAGGGGGAACGTCCGGTCAGGTGCCTGGGCAGGTGCGGTGGTGGCGGGAGGGTGTCGTGGGTACGTTCTGTCAGTTGGGTCTGGAAACGAAAAACCCTCGACGAAGAACGTCGAGGGTTGAATCCGGATGCTCCGGTCTAATTTTCGTTGGCCTTAGCCCACCACTTCGATGGTGCAGGAATCCTGATCGGCCAAATAACCATTCTGGCTGTACAGGAAAACGTTGAAGGTGTACTCACCCAACGGGGCGCAGTCCGGGATCAGCACGCAATCTTCGCGGGACTGATCACCACACCAACGCAGCGTGATGTCGTACACACCCTGCAGCCAATAACCACCGCCCGGACCTTCCACATAGACTTCGAGGACGACCGGATGCTGACCCACCAGGTTGTGATCAAACGAGATCGTAAAGCAGGCGTACTCGCCCTGCATCACGGTCGGGGTATCACAGGTGATGTCAACATGTGCGTAATACTGGGCTGCTGCCAATCCAGGCAACAGCAGCACTCCAAGGAGGAGCGCAACCGCAAAACTCCGCATTTCTTTTTCCCTCCTATTTGATGCCCAAGTTCTTCCGGTGTTCAAGCCCGGATCGCTCCGGGCGTTCATCCAAAGATAACAACTGAATCAAGCAAAAGCATGTTTGAAAATGTCAGACGTTAGGACTCCCGAACTCTCCTCCCTTTGATATGTACCCGGTTGTAATAGTCGAGTCTTTGTGTTTCAAGGCTTTACGCATCGTAAAACGCTATATTTTTCGAAAATCCTTAATTCACCGAAGGCTCTCCAGACCTCCCGGAGGACCCGCAAACCGCATCATCCCTGTTCAATCCGTGTGAATAGCTAGTATATGACAGTATCAGAATCGTCAGAAACAAGAAATTCAAAAATCCCCAAGTCGTGCCTCAACCACTGTCTCAACCGCCGTTCAGGCTCACTCAACTCATCCACGTTTTGCAGGTGATGTGTTGAAGGTGTTCCGGCTCAGGTCTACCTCACCCTTTCAAAGACCATCGGTTATAAGAATAATGGCTTTTTTTCTGTAATGCAAGGTTGAAGTGCATTTTTCTGCAGCTCGTACACGTTACCTACGATCCATTCAGCCGTCCAGAGCTGGAACGTTTTTGTCTGGATTAAGTTCCGTAGAACGTTAGAATTGGCCCGAAGGACGCGGAATATGGCTGAGCTGATCGGGCAGAATCCAGTATCTCGCGACTCTCTTGACTCCAGGGGCGCCTGTCAGGACAGCGAGTTGAAGCACTGTGCTCCTCGTTTGGGAAACGGTGCCGCGGGCAATGGTTGCGAGCGTCTAGGCATCCATACTTTTTACATCACTCGGATCGAACCGGGGACACTCGTTACGAAACAGTTGATTCGAATTCAAACTGATTGTAAAGCAGTTGAAAACAAGAACAAGGAGGTAGTTGATGCGCATGCGAATGGGGGGTATCGTCCTACTGGTGCTCGTGCTGATGATCGCAACTTCGTCCGTCGGGAACGCTCAGTCGTCCGCGGACACCGGTTGGAGTCTCTCGGGCACGTTCAACCTGACCCACACCCAGAGTGCCTACAGCACCAATTGGGATGGGGATGAGCAGGGCCAGATCTCCTGGAAGTCCCAGCTGAATGTGATCGCGGAAAAGCAGTTGAGCGATCTGTTCCACAACCGCAACACGTTAGATCTCGAATACGGCCAGACGCAGACGCAGGATCGTGAGATCGAAGCGTGGACGCGTCCGACCAAGAACGCTGACAAGATCGAGTTCGAGACGGTGCTTCGGTTCACGTTGCACGGATTCGTGGATCCGTACGTCTCAGGCCGCTTCCTGTCGCAGTTTACGGACAAGCGGTCCGGTGAGATTGAATGGGTCAACCCGATCACGTTGACCGAGAGTGCTGGTATCGCCAAGACCCTGCTCAAGAACGAAGACAAGAAGCAGGAATGGCTTGCCAGGTTAGGTCTTGGAATACAACAGCATATCGACCGCAAGGTGCCGTTCGTGGACGGGAATGGGAACCTTGACTACGAGAGCAAGACGACGACGTATGCTGGAATAGAACTGGTGTCGGAATTGATCAGCCAGGTGATCAACGAGAACCTGAGCGTCAACAGCAAGCTGATCATCTTCCAGGCGTTCTACAATTCGGAGAAGGACGATCTGGAAGGTCTTGAGAACGAGGACTACTGGCAGTCGCCGGACATCGACTGGGAAACGGTGTTCACCGCGAACATCACCAAGGTGATCATGGTGAATCTGACGACCCGTCTGCTGTACGACAAGGAAATCGACAAGGGTGGCCGGTTCAAGGAAACGCTGGCCGTTGGTGTGACCTACACCTTGTTCTGATCTCATTTCGGCTTATGATGCTGTCCAAAGCCCACTCCTTGAGTGGGCTTTTTGCGTAAGCGGTGACTGTGTCTGGCGTGCCGCGGTACTAGCGGACGAGCAGTACTTTTTGTACCGAGCTGCCAGCGTCCTTCGTGCTGGCTTGGATGAAGTACAGCCCGCTTGCGTGATTCGCGGAATCCCACGTCAGACTGTGTGTTCCCACACTGAGCGGACCGTCCAGCAATGTGGCGACTTCACGTCCCAACACGTCAAACACTTTCACTCTGACTCGGCCCGATTGAGGTAGCTGCAGCGTGAGGCGGGTGCTTGAATTGAAAGGATTTGGCTGCGCTGCGGACAGATGCAGGCTGCTTGCAGCCATAGCAGTGCTACCAGTGGTGGCCACTTCCGCACCTCGCAGCGCCTCGAAACCGGTCACGGTCCAGTCGTGGGAGCCAGAGCCACTGCTCGCGGCTGTTGTCACCTCGAACGGAAACTCATCTGTTCCTGCAATGATGTCGTAGAACTGTCCAGCGCTCAGGTGGTACGAGTAGTCGCCGACCGGGGCAATCATCGGGATGCTCTGGCTGATATCGCCGGCGGTGATGACCGTTCCCGGTCCCATTGGCCGGGTGATGAGCTCGATTGGCCCATACAGGTTTCCGTTCGGAAGTTCAACCCATGTCCAGATATCGACGCGATAGGCGGCGGGCAGGTAACTGATCAGCTGGACGTCGAAATTGAAGCTCCCGCCACGCGGTACGACCAGAGGCTCGATGGTGTTGAGTGAAACACCGATCCATCCGAGATCCATGGCGTCGAAACAGTTGTAGACATCGAATGAGATGGTGTTCGTCACGAACGCGTAGTTGTTGCTCAGAGCAACACCAAGCGAGGCTAAACCACGGTTATAGTACCCTGTTTCACTTGGATTGACGGGGTCGCTGACATCCAGCACACGCAATCCGTTGAAACTGTTGGCGATGCAAACGTAGTGATCGAACACGGACAGATCGTTTATGATGTGGTCCGAGGGCGTCGTAGACACCAGAACGGGTGCCGTGGGATCGCTGATATCGACCACGCACAACCCCAGGGTGTCATCGCTGAGGTAGGCGTACGGGCCCTGAATTTCGACTGTCCTCGCCTGCGTCAGCTCCGGCAACGTGCCAACCAACTCCGGTTCCTCCGGATCAGACATGTCATAGATTTCAAGTCCTTCCGGATCGCAGGCGGCGTAGATGTAAGGCGCGTCGAACGCAATCGCTGCCGCATCTCCGGTCTCAATCATGGACAGGAAGCTGGGATACATCGGATTGGCGAGACTATAGGTTCGCAGCTCGTTCCCACCAAGTTCGACGTAGGTGTATCCAGCTTCAACCTCAACGGACACAGGGAAAATCTGGCCGAACAGGTTGACGACCTCGGGGTGCGCGGGATCGTGCAGGCTGATGATCGCGACGCCGTCCCGGCTGGGCACATACGCATACCCCTCGTACAGTGCAATCGAGCGACCGTGATATTCCAGGAAACAGGATCCGACCGTTACCGGATGTGACAGGTCACTGATATCGACGATCCGGAAGGAATCCCAGAAATCGATGAGATAGGCAAAGTGTCCGTCCAGCACGACATTCCTGAGCTGTGAAACCGAACCGTATTGTCCTGCTTCAACGGGTTCTGTGGGGTCGGATACGTCAACGATCATCAGGCCGTTTTCCTGGGTCGTGATGTACGCCGATTCGCCCTCCACGGATACCGCGCGGATGTGGTCGTCCGAGGCAAACTGGCCGATCTGCGTTGGATCAGCCGGATCGCTGATGTCGATGATATTCAACCAACCATTTGAGGTGCCGGAAACGAAGGCAAGAGTGCCGGATACCGCCATGGCACGCACAAATCCAGAGTTTTCATCCCCAACCTCAAGCGGAGCAGATGGATCGGTCACGTCATACACGTGAAAGCCCGGCGAGGAACTGCCAACATAGACGTAGTTGTCCCTGGAAACGACGGCGTAGAGCAGACCGAACTGATCTGCGGATCCAAGCAGGACAGGGTTGGCCGGATCGCTTTGGACGTCTAAGATGTTGAACGTGCGCAGGGATGTGAAATATAACAGCCCGTCTTGCAGATCCATGCCGAGGCTGGTGTAACCGGCTTGGTACGATCCGAGAACGGTTACCGACTGTGGGTCGCTGATGTCGATCACGAGGATTTCGCCATTGTCACAACTGGCGCATGCGAGCTGTGCTTCAACCGTGACAGACATGACGCGGTCGGGAGTGTCAAGATAGCTGGTAACATAAGGAGTGGTGGGATCGCTTATGTCAATCACCCAGAACCGGTTCTGATTATCCCCGACAAAGGCGTATTCGCCTTGAAGGTCCAGCACGTAGGCGTCCAGCGTCTCGGTACAGCGTCCGACCTCGTAAGGCGCCGCTGGATTTCGCAGGTCGATGATGCACAGACCGGAAGTACGGGTCGTGATGTAGGCCAGGCTGTCGCGGACCACAACGTCCTGCGTGTTGTCCCATTCGTCGTACAGGGTGCTGACGAGGGAGACATTGAGGCTGTCCTGCGCAACGGTGACTCCGGCAAGCAGCAGACAGATTGTGCAGAAGACGACGGTTCTCATGATTTCCCCCAGCTTGGTCGTTCTCCGCCGTAAGCTTGGGAATAATGTAAAAAACTTGCGGGGGAATAGCTGTATGCGCGGCGAAGAAATCGTAGGCGGTCTGAAGTTCGGGTGGAGAAGGAGAGGGGCAGGCGCAAATGGGGGATACGAGGAAAAAAGAAAGGAACCCACCAGATCTGATGGGTTCCCAAACTCTGTGGTCGGGGTGACTGGATTTGAACCAGCGACCCCCTACTCCCGAAGCAGGTGCGCTACCGGGCTGCGCTACACCCCGACTCATCTGCCCGTTTTCCGGGCGGCTTTAAGTATAGACTTATCGGCTGGCTCTGTCAATGCCGTTTCTCCCCGAAAGAGACACCGTCTCAGCTTGCCTGGAAACCCTTCAAATCAGGGCATAAAAAGAGGAAACCGGCCGGAGGCCGGTTTCCCTGGCATGGGGACAGCGTTAAGGGGATTACGCTGTATAGGGGTCGTAGTAAAAAAGAGCCGGTGAAATCATGGAAACCGTTAGGATAGGAATCACCGGCTCTTCAGCCTGAACCCGTGCGAGTGAACCGTGCAAATCAAAAGCGCCCATCGTCAGACAGTAGTCAGTCGTCAAATCAAAGGGAGAAGAGTGCTCGTCAGCAGTGCATGGTAGCCCGTGCAGGAATCAGTGCGTGTCAACCGTGCAGAATTCTGTGCGTGTTAACCGCTCAGGAACCGTGCGTGTAAGCAGTAGCGTCTCGCCGATGGATGCTGTAAAAGAACCAAACCGTAACTCGTGCAACTCAGGGTTCACCCGTACACGCTGCAATTCATATGCCATCGACTCAAAATCGGACATCGGGGTGGGGTATTTCGGGACGAAATGTCAAGCAAATGTCAGTCCAGAATGTTAGCATGGTGTAAAGTCGCCGCCCTACTTCACTGATACAGCCAATTTCACAAGGTGTGGCGCGTGGGAGCCAATCTGGCTCTCAGGAGACCCCGGCGCACTGGGAAATGCTCAGCCGGGCACGTTTCGGTATGAATCGCGTGCATATCGTGCACAGCGCGCGCAAAAAATGCACGCGACGCATTCGAGCCGCTAGAACTCAGCGCTGACGCCGATTGTGGGGAGCAGGCCGATGGACTCATCCACAATCGCCCGGTTTTCGCGTTCATCCCAGCGCGGAGCTCGTTCGTAGGGATTCTGGTACACGTTCTGAACGTCCACGTACGCGATCAGGGTCCAGCTGTCGAAGAACCAGCGGCGGTCGACGCGTACATCCAGGCTATGGTTGATGCCCGTGCGTTCGGTGTTGAACTTCGCCGGATCCTGGCTGCCGTCCGGTTCGAACGGTGTGTACGGCGATCCGGTGGCGAGGCGGAACTTGAACGACGCTTCCCAGTTGTTGCTGAAGATGAAGCCGCCGCCAATATTGAACAGCCAGCGCTGGTCGAATGAGGACGGGCGCTCGATGCCATCCAGGGCGGTGAAATACGTTTCGCTCCAGGTCAGGCTGGCGATGGCGTAGTGTGGATTGTCGCCCGCTCGTTTTTGCGCGAACAGCTCGACCCCACGCGACCAGCCTTCACCCGCGCTGACCAGCCGGTCGAATCCATACGACGCAAACCCGTCCTGTGTGCCGCTGTAACCCGCGCCGGTGCTGGCGAGCACCAGCCATGGACGATCCAGACTCGTTGGATAGTTAAAGTAGTCCTTGTAAAATCCTTCGACGCTGACTTTGACATCGCTGCGCAGAAGGTAATCGACACCTGCGACCAGTTGATCGGCTCCGATCTGTTCCAGTTGCGTGTTCGCCGGTTCGCTAAGCCAGATATAGCTCGGTGCCTGGTGATAGCGTCCGGCGGAGAGCGTAAGATTGCTGCGTGTGGACAACGGATACAAGGCGGACAGGCGGGGCGAGAACGCAAATCCGTCATCGAGCAGGTCGAAGTAGTCAGCACGGACACCGCCGGTCAGCCGTAACAGCCCGAACCGGCGTTCGATTTCGGCGTACGCGGCGGACTTGAACGACGACTGCTGGTACGCGCGGTCAAGGTCGAGCGACCCGCCGTAGGTGTCATCATAGTCAGGCAGATCGACATTGACATCGACAGCGGCGAAGGTCTGCTGCACGCCGGTGGTGAGGCGCGTGTCGTCATCCAGGTCGACGACCACTTCGCCGGTGACGGTGGTTTCCTGCTCACGGGAATCGTTGCTGAAAACCGTGCTCAGCAACGTGTCGCGCTGGGTAATCTGAAAGTCCTGCAACGAGTGGCTCAATCCGACGGTCGAGTAGCCCCAATTGAAGACGTGCTGCCACTTGAGCCCGCCGAGGGACAGGATCTGGTCGGATTCCGGCACACGGGAATTGTCGTAGCGCTGGTCGGCTTCGTCGTTGAGCAGCACCACGTTATCCAGCGCGGCGATCCCGAGCACGGTGATGCGGTCGCGTTCGGTCAGTTGATAGTCGGTGCGTGCGAGAAAGTCCCAGTATTCCGGCACGAAGGCGAAACCAGCCGCCTTGAAGATGAAATCGAGATAGCTGCGCCGGGCGGAGAAGATGAATGAGCCGCGGTCACCTTCGATCGGCCCCTCAAGATTGAGGCCGAACTGGGACGCTGACACGGTTGCTTTGCCGCCGAGGCGGTCGTCACGGCCTTCACGTAAATCCACGCGCAGCACGCTGGACAGCTTGTCGCCGTACTCGACACCGAACCCACCGGTGGAGAAGGTTGTTTCTTCGATGAAGTCGAGGTTGATAAAGCTCTGCGGGCCGCCAGTCGCGCCCTGGGAACCGTAGTGGTTGATGTTCGGGATCGGGAAGCCGTCCACGATAAACAAATTCTCGCTCGGTGCGCCGCCGCGGACAATCAGGTCGTTTCGTCCCGGTGACACCTGCGCGATGCCGGGCAGGATCGAAATTGCACGGACCACGTCCTCAAAACCGCCGGGCAAACGACGGATTTCTTCGTTGCCCTGGACGACGGTGCTGATCTGGTTTTCATCACGAGAGGAGAAGAAACCCGGGGTAAAGGTGACCGTTTCCAGCTCGACGGCGGTCGGTTCCAGTTGTACATCGAGTTTGGCCGGACGTGCCGACGAGATCGAGATGTCGGTTTTCACGACTTGCGCATACCCGACAGCAGAAAACTGGATCGCGTAGACTCCGGGCGGGACGTTGGCCAGTTGGTAGTTGCCGTCGAGGTCGGTGGCGGTGCCGCGTTCTGTGCCCAGGAGCAGAATGTTCGCGCCGGCAATCGGCTCGTTGGTTTTAACGTCCGTGAGCGTGCCGTGGACTTCACCGGACGGCTGGGCATACACCAGTCCGGTAGAAACGGCCAGCAGCAGTGCGATGAAAGCGGGAATCCGGAGGAACGCGCTCGCAATTCGGGTGTTCATGGCATCTCTGATCGGTGAACGGTCGTAGAAAAACTGTTTCAATTAGACGCAAAGGCCGGTCAGAAGTTGCCTCGAAATTATCCGATTCGGAATGGAGTGGAGACCGTACCCTCGAACACCTTTACCGCTTCACCTTCGAGGATCGCGTATTCCCAGTCCTTGCCGATGGTGACCGCGAGCATTCCGCCAGGCATGCGTACGGTGACCGGTTCGTCGTACGGGAACATGTTCTGCGCGACGGCGGCTCCAGCCGCGGCGATGGCACCGCTGCCACAGGCGAGAGTCGGACCGACGCCGCGTTCATACACGACCAGCGCGAGCGTGTCTTCGGCTTCACGGCGGGCGAATCCGACGTTCACGCCTTCCGGGAAGATGTCTTTGTGAATCGCCATGCGGCTGCCGATTTCGTGGACGTCGTCGCCTTCCCACATCTCGGTATTGAACAGCACGAAATGCGGATTGCCGACTCCCACGGCAGTGCCGTACAAGGGTTCGGCCAGGCCTGGGACGGAAACGGGCACATGGATCGTCTTCGCTCCACCCTTGAACTGAGCGTCCTTCGGATCGAAAGAAGGGACAGGCATCGAGATCTGGATGCGGTCATTCTCGACGAAACGGGCTGCAACTACACCCGCGCCGGTGAGGATGTTGACGCTTTCGGCGTCCTGGATCGGTTCGCCGAGGTCGGCGAGGTAGCGCATCAGGCAGCGCAGGCCATTGCCGCACATCTCGGCGGGTGAACCGTCCGCGTTGAAATAGCCCATGCGGTAGTCGGCATTGCCGGAATCGCGCACGGCGACGATGAGGCCGTCCGCACCGATGCCGTGGTGACGGGTGCACAGGGAGGCGATGGTGTCGGCGTCCATCGCGGACCAGATCCGGCGGTCGTCATCGAGGTTGTTCACCATGATGAAGTCGTTACCAGCGCCGTGGTATTTGGAAAAGGAAAGGGTCATGAGGAAGTCTTGAGTCCTGAGTCTTGAGTCCTGAGAAAAACACGAACTACGTTAGTGCGATGGAGTTTAGCGCAGCGTTTCTATCTATTGCAGATGATCCACTCGCTGGAAACTCCAGGAAAGTGTAAGTAAATCTGTTCCAGCTACGAGCTCCAGACCTACAGTACGACACCTGAGAACTGACAACGGACAACGGACAACGGACAACTTGTCAAGTCCTGATCAGAAGTTGACACTTGTTTAGGTGTTCTTCTGATGTTG
>JAHLLB010000060.1 GCA_020444425.1 bacterium
TTCCTCACTGCTGCCTCCCGTAGGAGTCTGGGCCGTATCTCAGTCCCAGTGTGGCCGATCATCCTCTCAGACCGGCTACCCATCGTAGTCTTGGTGAGCCGTTACCTCACCAACAAACTAACAGGGCGCAGGCCCATCCACCGGCGGCCGAAGCCTTTGATCCGAAGATATCATGCGGTATTAGCACCCCTTTCGGGATGTTATCCCCCACCGGTGGGCAGGTAACCTACGTGTTACTCACCCGTTCGCCACTCTACTCGCGGTTCCGAAGAACCACTTTCGCGTTCGACTTGCATGTGTTAAGCCCCCCGCTAGCGTTCGTCCTGAGCCAGGATCAAACTCTCCATTGTCAGAATGACACACTTTGCGTAAGTTGTGTCTTTCGCGATCTCTCGATCGCGAGGACACCGCACATTTTTCGCGTGTACGCTTGTCAAAGATCTGTTTGAATGAAAACGGTGACAATCGTCACCGAACTCTTTTACACTCAACTGGTTGCGCTTTTGTGTCGCAACACCTGCCGTGCAAAAGCCCCATACGGTACGGCAATCTGAGGCCCGCTGTCAAGTGCTGCTCCGAGACCCTCGAGCCTCCTTCGCAACTCAGTCACTTCAACCCTAACCTTCCAGGATGAAGATGGATGGCTTCACTACAAAACCACCCCGCATGTGACAGAACAACCGATCATCGAACACTGACCCGATGACCGGCGCGTCATACATAGTACGACGCTCATCGGAAGCGAGTCAAGTAGAAGAATTTGGAATTCCTCCGTGCTCCTCTACACCGCGACTCACCCTCGCTTTTACAAAGAACAACCGGGCGAACTAGCGCCCGGCTGATGTCGTGCGGCGCCTATGATACAACCTGGATTCTGCACCGTCAAGTGGCAGGAGACCACAGGACTCCACATGCTCGAGGCATGCTAGTCCTTCTTCTCCTCTTCCTCGGACTCAGACGCATCCTCATCCTCGGAATCTGCCCGGGCTTCCACCATTTCAACGATCTCAACCGACTCGCCGGCTTCCGCGCCTGTTTCTTCAGCGGCTTCTGCATTCGCTGCGGCTTCAGCCGCAGCTTCCGCCGCCGCCTGTTCCATCAGCTCTTCTTCCGAGACACCTTCAACCAGCTCTCGGATGCTAAGCTCACGCAACGCTTCCGGCGTGGATTCCGGAATCACCTGCACGAGCACATTAAACTCAACATCACCGTGCGGACGCACGACGATGCTGTGCTCACCCAGATTCTTGATCGGAGCGGGAAGAACAATCTTCCTGCGGTCGATCTCTACACCCTGCTCATGCAACGCGTCGGCGATGTTCCCATTCGTAATCGCACCGAACATCTGCCCACGTTCGCTGACACGAACCTTGAATTCTACCCTGGCGCCTGTCGCGCGCTCCGCCACCGCTTCGGCACGGCTGCGACGCTCGGCGTCCACTCGAAGCAACGATTCCCGTTCCGCCTCAAACCGCTTCCGGTAAAATGGATTCGCCGGATACGCAATTCCCTGCGGTACGAGAAAGTTGCGTGCAAATCCCGGCTTCACATCGACAATATCGCCGGTGCGGCCAAGATTCTCGTAACTTTCGCGAAGAAGTACTTTCATCGTCTGTCACCACCTCTCTTCTCAAGTCCTGAGTCTTGAGTCCTGAGTCTTGAGCAATACATCGGAACCTTTACAGTAACTACAGTCCACCTGATCGAATCGTACCAGCCAAACCAACCGGCTGTTTCGCACGACTCACTGCCCAGGACTCACGACTGTCGTTACCTTGGCGTATCCGAGACATACGGCAGCAACGCCATGAACCGGGCCCGCTTGATCGCATCAACCAGCATCCGCTGGTTCTTCGCGCAGGTCCCGCTGATGCGGCGGGGAATAATTTTCCCCTGCTCGGTGATGAACCGACTCAGCAACTTCACATCTTTGTAATCAATGTAGAGGATGCCGTTCTCATGGAATCGGTCAACCTTCTTGCGGATCGACATCATGATTCAGCCCCTCCAGTCTTCGCCTCATCGCTCTCCGCTTCCGCGGTTTCAGCGACTTCAGCCTTCTTCTCGTCCGCCTCATCGGCCGGCTCGTCGGTCTTCTCCTCCGATTCGCCTTCCGCTTCCTCCGGCTCAGTCTCTTCCTTTACAATAGAGCTGAGCATATCCACCACCGGAGCGTCCTCGGACTGCTCCGCCATCTTGCGGCGGCGTTCTTCGAGCGAGGACTTCAATTCCTTTTCCCGCTCTTTCAGCTTCAGCACTTTTTCCGGGATGACAAGCAACAGATGACGCAAATTCAACGCGTCAAGGCGGCAGTGCCGTTCCAGTTCCGTCGTGCCAGACGTATCCATGTTGAACTCGAATACGACGTACACGCCGAACGGGCGGCCCTGAATTTCGTAGGCGAGGCGTTTCTTGCCCCAATTGTCAAGGTTGAGGATCTCCCCGCCCTCGGTGCCTTTGATCAGGGCTTCGATCTTGCCGATCTGCTCCTGAAGCACCTCGTCACTCTGGTTCGGGTCGAGGATGACCATCAGTTCGTAACGACGAACCATGCTTTCTCCTTCGGTCTTGTTCGGCCAACGGTTCGCGCGGATTCCCATGAACCCACACCCGCTGGCAGGAGGTTAACCCACATCTCAAAGAGCGGATTACCGCTTTACGTCAGAGCACCGATTATAGCCGATGATTCACCGGAATGCAAGATTTCCACACCCGCAGAGAGTCACGATACAGAATTGCAGCAGCCTCCTTCTGCACTGTCGAACTCCAAATACCTGGTCGGTTCAGTCTTAAGGCAAGGAGACTTGCGGATAGGAATAGGAAACCGGTATCGAGCATTTGTTCATTCTTTCTAGGTACTGCCCGCAGTTGCTGCCGATGGCGTTTTCTTCCAACTCGCCAATGGATTCGATCACCTCAAAGCCAACATCCCGGAACTGATCAGCTTTATCCGCCACGAACCGCGACGGATCGGGTGAATCGTCGATGTAGCCGTTCCGTGTCGCCTGAACCGTTGGATTCATCGGCGTCAGCTTGATCAGGAACGAGTCCGGGTTGAACCAGCGCATGGCTTCCTCCGCGTTCACTTGCAGCCCAACACCCAGCGCGAAGTTGAGCGTCACCTTGCGTCCCTCTCCTCTATAGATGCGGTCGCCGTACTCCGCCATCTCGGCGAACGTCATCGTCGGAGCGGGGATCAGCCTGCGGCGTTCCTCCGGATCGGTCGAATGCAGCGAAAACTGGAATTGGAAACGGTGAGGGTACAGCTCATGCTTGACGTCGAGCAGCTCGTTGAAGAAGCGATTGCAGCCCTTCGGCGCGACGGTCGACACGGACGGCATCAGCCCCGGCGCAACATACCGGTTCGGCAGTTCACGCAGCACGGTGATCACGTCCCGGTTGAACGCCGGTTCGCCCATGCGTGCAAACTGGATCTTCCATTTTCGTGACGGAATCACACGGTCCGGGTAACGCATGCTCACCAACGCGTCCAGCTGCGCCAGCATGGTCGCCGCGTTGACTCGTCCCTTGTACTTCAGACCAGCGTCGCAGAACCGGCACTGGATCGGGCAACCCCAGAGCGTGGAGAGGATGTTGACCCACTTCTCCTCGCGCAGATACGGAGGCTCCAGCGACTCAACGAACTCCAGCCGCCGTCCCGACTCATCCTCGCCGATGTACACCATTGCGAGATCCGGATCGCCCGTGTGCGCCACAACCTTCATCTATTTCAGCTCCAGACGGTCCCAGATCCGCATCGCTGTGCGTACGCCATCGCCGACCGCGATGGACGTTTGCCGGTACAGATTGTTCGCCAGATCGCCAAGGATGTACAAGTTTTCAATGCCACGCAGGTCCGGATTGTCCTCCACCACACTCTCCGGGATGCAATCCAGGTTCGGCGAACGTCCCAGCGCACAGATCAGCCGGTCGAACACCCCCACGACCTCGCCGTCCGGTCCGGTCAAGGTCAACTCAAGTTCGTCTTCATTCACCCGTTGGAGCGAGATCAGCTCGTGATCCAGCTCATAATTGATGTGCGGATGCATCTGCACGCGCGAGATTAGCGGTGACATCGCCCGGATCCGCGCCGATCGGTTGTAAATCACCACATCATTCTTGTTCGCCAACTGCAAGGCGTAGTCGAAGGCCGCATCCCCCGCACCAATGATGGCAACTCGACGGTCGCGCAGCTCCCGCAACGCCACAACCTCACAGTGGATCAGGTTGATGCAATCCTCCGGGACCATACCGTCCGGCAACCGAATCGGGTTGGTACCAGTCGCCAGCAGCACGATATCAGCCTGATGCGTCGTGGTCGCGACCGCCAACGTAAATCCCTGGCGCTGAACGTCGAAGTTCAGCACTCGTTCATTGCGGACATCCACAGCAAACTGCTCCACCTGGCGCCGAAACAGTCCGACCAACTCCCGGCCAGTGATCCCTCCAGGGAAACCAGGGTAATTCTCGACGAGGTTTGCGTTACGCAGCAGACCGCCCAGCTCATTCGCTTCATACAGCACCGGGTGCAGTCCATACCGCTGCAGCTGAATCGCTGCCGCAATCCCCGCTGGCCCCCCACCAACGATCACGACTGATGGATCGGTCATGCACTTTCCTCCAACAATTCGGATACATCTGCTATGCGCGCAAAACCATGCGACAGGTTCAACAGCGTCGCACGATGATGGGTTTCTGAAAACGATGCGGTTGCATCAGAAGGGAGGAAGATAGGAAATCCACGGCAGAAAGCGCTGCGCAAAGTTGTCTCCACACACAAATGGGTAACCACTCCGCATCCCACCAGCTGCTTCACACCGGCATCCCGCAAACGTTGTTCGAGATCGGTACCGAGAAAAGCGTCATACGTGTGCTTGACAAGCACCCAATCCATATCCGCAAGCAGAGACGGTTCGATCTGAGAACGCGGATCGTCCGACCGCAGCGTATCCTTCCACCAGCTGCTCATCGGAGACTCGACGCCTTTCGCATCCACATGGCGCGTAAAGATGACTGGCCGGCCCGATGCTCGAAATTTCTCCGCCAATTGCTCGACAGATCGTTGAACCAGCGGCGAACCAGGCACGAATGCATGCGACTCCGGATCGAGGAAGTAACGTTGCATGTCAAGCACCAGCAGAGCTGCGCTCGCCATATCGAACGCCGGTCCACGTTCGCGGCCATTGCGATGGATCGCCGCCAGCCACTCCGCGACCTTGCCGTCACGATTGGCTTCGTCGATATAGGGTTGACGCATCGTCATGCACCCTCTCCACGAGTAAACAAAACAGGGACCGCTCCGATGAACGGTCCCTGTGGAATTCCTGCAAATCACGCCGTGATGCTTTAGCGGAAGAAACCGCCGAGCGTCAGCAGCGGGGCAATCACGAGGCTGACCACCGACATCAGCTTGATGAGGATGTTCAACGACGGACCAGACGTATCCTTGAACGGGTCGCCGACGGTGTCACCCACGACAGCCGCCTTGTGCGGTTCAGAACCCTTGCCGTACATCTGACCATCCGAACCCTTGAAGCCACCTTCGATCTGCTTCTTAGCGTTGTCCCACGCACCACCGGCGTTGGACTGGAAGATCGCCATCAACACACCGGAAACCGTCACACCAGCCAGCAAACCGCCCAGCATCTGCGCGCCGAAGACGAAACCAACAATTGGCGGGGTCAGGATCGCAACCATGCCCGGCATGACCATCTGACGAATCGCGGCGGCGGTGGAAATATCTACGCACTTCGCGTATTCAGCCTTGCCACGTGCGGCGTCAATGATCTTCTGTTCCTTCTCGTCCCAATCGTCGCGTTCCGGCTTGACCTTCATCACGGCCAGCGCGGCCTTGAGTTCGGGAATCGAAGCGAACTGACGGCGAACTTCCTCGATCATCTCCTTCGCGGCCTTACCGACAGCGGCCATCGCGAAGCTGCTGAACAGGAACGGCAGCATGCCGCCGACGAACATACCAGCCATCACCCACGGATCGAGAATGTCGATGGTGAACTGGGTTTCCGGGAATTTCGCATTGATGACCGTGGTGAACGCGCTGAACAACGCCAGGGCGGTCAACGCAGCCGAACCGATCGCGAAGCCCTTACCGATGGCAGCCGTGGTGTTACCGACGGCGTCCAGGTTGTCCGTACGCTCACGCACTTCGTGCGGCAGCTCCGCCATTTCCGCAATACCGCCGGCGTTGTCCGCAACCGGGCCGTACGCGTCAACCGCGAGCTGAATACCCGTAGTGGACAGCATGCCGAGCGCCGCGATGGCGATACCATACAGGCCCGCATACTCAAACGCGAGAACGATCGCGACGGAAAGCACCAGCAACGGCCACAAAGTCGACCGCATACCCGTCGCCAGACCAGCGATGATGTTGGTCGCCGGACCGGTCAACGACTGGTCCGAAATGTTCAACACCGGACCCTTGTCCTTGGCGGTGTAGAACTCCGTGATCATGCCAATGGCCACACCTGCCGCGAGGCCGACGATCGTCGCAATGAAGATCCCAAGCGAGGTCATCTCGGTCACGCCGATCATCACGGCTTCGGGAACGAAGAAATCGATGATGAACCAGCTGGCGACAACCATGATCCCGGCCGCGCCGAAGGTACCGATGTTCAACGCCGTCTGCGGGTTGCCACCCTCCTTGGTGCGGACGAAGAACGTACCAACGATCGATACGATGATGCCGACACCCGCCAGCAACATCGGCAACAGCACCAGGTTCATCGCAGCGTGTGCATCCGCAGCGGTTACCCACGCGGTCGCACCGATGATCATCGCGGAGATGATCGAACCGACAAACGATTCGAAGAGGTCGGCGCCCATGCCGGCCACGTCACCAACGTTGTCACCAACGTTATCCGCGATCGTCGCCGGGTTGCGCGGGTCGTCTTCCGGAATGCCCGCTTCAACCTTGCCAACCAGGTCCGCGCCAACATCTGCGGCCTTGGTGTAAATCCCGCCGCCGACACGCGCGAACAGCGCGATTGAGGAGGCGCCCATCGAGAAGCCGGACAGAACCTGTAGCGTACGCGCGAGGTTCGACGCACTCTCAAAGCCTGCGAAGTACATCGCATAGACAATGAACAACAGGCCGATGCCAAGCACACCGAGACCGACCACGTTCATGCCCATCACGGTACCGCCCGAGAACGCAACCGCCAGAGCCTTGTTCAGGCCTGTACGCGCCGCGCTGGCCGTACGCACGTTCGCCAGGGTCGCCACACGCATGCCGAAGTAGCCGGCAAGCGCGCTGCAGAACGCACCGACAACGAACGAAACCGCGATCAACCAGGACGATTCTGCCTTGCTCATGTTCGCAACCGCGAGCAGAATGGCCACGATGACCACGAAAATCGCGAGCACACGATACTCACGTCCGAGGAACGCCATGGCGCCCTCGCGAATGTGAGAACCGATCTCAACCATGTACTCCGTGCCCGGGTCCTGCTTCTTCACCCAACCGGATTTGATGGCAGCAAAGATCAATCCGATGACACCCATTGCGGGCAGCAGCCAGATGATGCCGTTCATCTCCATATTCCTGCACCCCCTCCGTTAGCCAACCTAAGGATTGAACCCGCCGGGGTCACCGTGGTTCATCCCTCTCCCAATACTCAAACTATGGCTGTGTATCCTCGCCCTGATCCGGGGCTGGCACACGTTTACGGTTGTGTATGTTCATCGCTCGTTTCGCACCAAGAACCAACCAGTCGCGAGCAGCCGCCGCAGCGGCGTCCGCCATCGCATCCATATGCGTAAGTTCGTTCTCTGTCAGCTCATCGAGCACTCGATCCGCAAGGTCTTCATACCCACCAACACCGGGATCGAGATTTTCGTCACGAATTCCCACGCGTAAACGTGGTATTTCTTCACTAGCGACTTCATAAAGTACGGAGCGGAGGCCGCGATGGCCTCCGTCTCCGCCACGTTCACGCATGCGCAATTGGCCACGAGGCAGATCATGATCGTCGTACACGACCAGAATCTCATCGTAGTCAAGGTTCAGCTTCTTAACCAACCGCTGTACAGGCCTGCCACTCAGGTTCATGTACGTCTGCGGCAACAATAGCCGAACATCCATCCGGGCGAGATTCGCCTGGGCAATCAGCGCTTCATCGGCCATCCGAAAGCTGGTTTTCAGCTGCTTCGCCAGCTTGCGGAGGGCGTGGAAACCGAGGTTGTGCCACGTCGTCTCATATCCTGGACCCGGATTCCCCAGCCCGACTACGAGACGCGTATCCACAGGTTAGTCCTCGTCTCCTTCGGAGCCGCCTTCGGCACCGTCTTCGCCGCCTTCACCCTCTTCGCCTTCACCCTCTTCGCCTTCTTCGCCTTCCTCGTCCTCATCGGTCGGCTCTTCGATCACACGCGGCATCACAACGGTCACAACCGTACGCGCCGGGTCATCGGTAATCTCGACGTCTTCGATCTCGATATCCGAAACGTGCAGCGAGTCGCCGAGCTTCATGTCAGCCACGTCAATCACGATCTCGTTGCGCAGGTGCTTCGGCAGACAGGTAATGTTGAACTCATACAAGACCTGCTGCAGGATGCCACCCTCGTCCTTGACACCGACCGGGGTGCCTTCGAGGACGATTCGCATGGTGGAGTCCATCTTCACACCGCGCTGAATCCCCAACAAGTCGATGTGCATCGGAAGTTGGGTCACCGGATGACGCTGCACCTCACGCAAGATGCACTCGCGCGACTCATCCTCGCCCTCGCCCCAACTGACGCTGAGCAAGGTCGTGCGATGAGCAACCAGGTTGCGGATGTCTTTGTCGTCGAAATCCAAGGCGATCGACGTGACCGTCTTGTCATCGTTGGCGTAATAAAGTACGGCCGGCACACGACTATCCTGTCGCATGTGTTTCGCCGCCTGCTTGCCACGCGTTTCGCGAAGCTGCGCGGCAAGGGTTGTAATCTGGGTTTCAGCCACGTCTAACTTCCTCTCAAACGAACAAACTGCTGATCGATTCTTCGCGGTAAATGCGCAAGATCGCTTCCGCGAACACTTCCTCAACTCCCAATCGTTCGATCCAGTCCTGTCCGGCCTGATCGTCACGCTTCGGGATGGTATCCAAAACAAACAGCCTTTCAATCGGGCTGCTCTTCAACCGTTCCAGAGCCGGCCCGCTTAACATCGGGTGCACACAAGCCGCGAAGATGCGCTCAGCACCGGCGTCTTTCAAGGCACGAGATGCCTCGCAGAGAGTGCCCGCCGTGTCGACCATGTCATCCACGAGCAAGCACGTCCGCCCCTCAACCGGCCCGAGCACGTTCATCGCCTCGGCCACGTTGGCACGGATGCGGCGCTTGTCGACAATGCCCAACTCCGCCTCGAGACGGTGGGCGTATGCACGCGCGAGCTTGATCCCGCCAACGTCCGGCGAGACCACAGTCAAGTCCTTGAACCGTTGCTGCTGAAACTCCGGGATCAACACCGCCGACCCGTAAATGTGGTCAAGCGGAATGTCGAAGAAACCCTGAATCTGCGCACTGTGCAGATCCATCGTCAGCACACGGTCCGCGCCGGCGGCTGTAATCAGATTCGCCGTCAGCTTCGCGGTGATCGGAACACGCGACTCATCTTTCCGGTCCTGCCGCGCAAATCCGAAATACGGGATGACCGCCGTAATCCGCTTCGCCGAAGCGCGACGGCAGGCATCCAGCAAAATCAACAACTCGAGCAGATTGTCACCCGGCGGGAATGTCGGCTGGATGATGAACACATCCCATCCACGAATGTTCTCGTGAATCTTGACCGAAATCTCACCGTCACTGAACCGGCCGACTTCCGCCTTGCCCATCGGGATGCCGATGTAATCAGCGATCCGTTGCGCCAACGCCGGATGAGCACTGCCGGTAAAGATCTTGATCTGGTGACTGATGCCCGAGATCACTACGCTATCTCCCAGCTGGGGTGGCAGGATTCGAACCTGCGAATGGCGGCCCCAAAAACCGCTGCCTTAGCCACTTGGCGACACCCCAGTGACCGGCAAGCCGTGACTGTGACAGTTACGACAGAAACCCCGTCACGCCGCCGTCTATCTGTCAACCGCGCCGCAAATCCATGGCGCAGACTGACCGCTTACGGAATGTCGAGGACCCGATGCATGCCCGACATGTTCTGATCGCGCAGGCGCCCGTACACTTCGAGAATCTTCTGCTCGATATCATTGCGGAAATCATTGTCGATTGGATGCGCAATGTCCTTGTACGTCCCATCAACCAGTTTCCGCGAAGGCATGCAGACAAACAACCCCTGCCCACCTTCAATGATTTTCAGCCCACGGACGACGAACACATCATCGAACGTGATGTTGACAAACGCCTTCAGCTTGTCTTCGTCACGCAAGTTGATGTTAATCTCTGTAATTCTCATTGAACTCCCCTTGAACACTGTCCACTCACACGAAATGAACCGTGTTCAGCGTACTTTCCGCCATACTGCCAGCAGCACGCGGACCATCAGGCTAGATCGTTGGATGGCACGATGCTCGTCGCCGACCGGCCTACCCCTAAGCCGTGACGGATCGCTGTCCCATGCGCCGGGCTGCCAAGTGGCGACTACCCCCCTCCCGGCATATCCTGCGCAAGGTACGAGTTTCCATCCCCATGTGCAAAGCAAACGAGCCCATCCAGGCATGGAAAAACACACCAACCACGCGGGCTCGAGACGATCACTATCAACTGTAAATAACAATTCCGGGATCGGCAATTCCCGGAATTGACACGAGTTGTGAAGATAGCTGCGGACCAGCAATCTGTCAAGACTGCATTGAGCCAAGCGAGCTAACCCGCATACAGCTACACAATCTTGACTAACAAGTAGTCCCGTTTCCCCTTGCGCAGCACAACAACTCCGCTCGGCAACAGATCTTCTTCATTCACAATCCGGCCGTCCGAAGCCCGCTGGTCATTGACGTACAGCGCATTCTGCTTCAGCATCCGACGCGCTTCGCCCTTACTCTTGAGCAAGCCACTCTCCGCCACCAGGTCAATCAACTCGACTCCGTCCACCAACTGCTGGCGGGACAGCTCAAACGTCGGCCCTTCCTTGAACACCTGGTGGATCAGGTCGGCGTCCAGCTCCTCCAACCGGCCAGCGTACATCGCCTCCGCACCGGCAACCATGCGGTCCGCCTGCACGCTCCCATGCACCAGCGCCGTCACCTCCCACGCGAGCCGCTTGTGCGCGACACGGGCACCTGGATTCTCTTCGTGCTGCTTCTCCAACTCGGCGATCTCGTCCAACGGGAGAAACGTGAACAGCTTCAGGTGCTTGATCACGTCACGGTCGTCTGTGCGAATCAGGTACTGGTAGAAATCCCACACACTGGTCCGTCGCGGATCGAGCCAGATCGCGTTGCCTTCCGACTTGCCAAACTTCGCGCCGCTGGCGGTGGTCAGCAACGGGAAGGTGATCCCGTAGCCCTGTCCCCCACCGCGCCGCCGGATCAGGTCGATGCCGGTAGTGATGTTGCCCCACTGGTCGGAACCGCCCATCTGCACCTGGCAGCCCTCGGTCTCATAGAGGTAGACAAAGTCCCACGCCTGCAGCAGCATGTACGTGAACTCAGTGTAGCTAAGGCCCTGGTCCTGATCCTCGAGACGGCGCTTGACGCTCTCCTTCGCCATCATCGTGTTGACCGTGACCATCTTGCCGATGCCGCGCAACCATTCGATCAAGCTGATGTTGACCGTCCAGTCGGCGTTGTTCATCACCTTCGCCCCCGGAGCCTTCTCCGAATCCTCCAGGTCGAGGAACTGCGCAAGCTGCCGCTTGATGCCCTCGAGATTGTGCGCGAGATCTTCTTCATTAAGGAAGGAGCGCTCGCTGGACTTACCGGACGGATCGCCAACCATGCCCGTCGCGCCGCCGGCAATCGCCAGCGCCTTGTGACCCGCCAGCTGCACATGAACCAGCCCGAGCAACGGAATCATGCTGCCCAGGTGCAGGCTGTCAGCTGTTGGATCGAATCCGACATAGACCGCACGGCCCGGTGTGTTCAACCAGTCGCGCACACCGTCTTCGTCGGTGCATTGCTCAACGAAGCCCCGCTCCTTCAGCACATCGTACAAGTTGGCCATGAGTCTCTCTCGTTCTACGGGCACGTACCATCCAGCGACCCGCAAAAGTACAGCGCCCCCGCCCCGCCCGCAACCTGAGCTACAGATTTCGGCAACCGGATCTCAGGAGGTTGATTTTTGGGCTACGGTCTGCGGTCTGCGGTCTGCGGGCTGTGGGCTGTGGGCTGTGGGCTGGGGGCTGGGGGCTGCGGGTTGTGGGCTGGGGGTTGTAAGAAGGGTGTCATCCTGAATCCGGCCGTATCGGATGAAGGATCTGGCCTCCAGTATGGAATTGGTTCCACTTGTACATTCAGATTCCACGTAACATCATGTAGATTCTTCACTTCGTTCAGAATGACACCCCACATCCACCATGTGTACAGTGTAGATCCGGCCACCGCGACACACCCCACGACCACCGCGCACACAGTCAATCCGATGCATGAGAGTCCTCCGTCTCTCCGTCCTGAAAACTCACGTCAACAGCTTCCTGAGAAAAACTTAAAGTACCGATTTCAAAAAATCCGCAGTCACTTTAATTTTTCCGCCAGACTCGAGTGAAACTCTAAGTTTTCTTTGATGTTACGCGGAGTCGAAGCTACCAAAACCGCTAAAGATCCCTGCCCAAATGCCGAAATTAGGGTAGGACAAGCGATGAGTTGAGGGCAACGCACAAGAAGGGAACCCTTGTTACGTTGACCATGACGGGTGGCCAGCGATACAAACCCATCAACGCAACGCCCTCGACAATCGTGATCCATGACAAACGTTGGGAGTAAGCCATCAGCAGCGGAGGTACCGCACTGATTGACATTAGTTGCTTACGAACGCGTTGGGTGGATCGGTCCCCCAGAGCGTGGATTGTGAGCAAGGGCTCCGTCTTCGGTCGGTAGGCCAGGGGATACCGCCGGTTGGGTAACACCAATCGGCGGTAGTTTTTCTCCACCCCGCTCGTCTCAACCGCCCCCCATGCCGTACCTTGCCGCCAGCTAACAGCGAGGGACTGCATGAGCCGTTATCCCGAAATCGACCTCAGCAAGCTACGAACCTACTCCGCCAGCGACCGGCCGTCCAAGGTTGCGACGAAAATGGAAGCCGTTCCGCCACGTGCCGGGATGAGCGTGCGTGACTGGTTGGACGGTCTGCCCGACATTCTCAAGGCCGCCGACCTGAAAGCAGTCGCCAGGGCCATCGTCGCCGCCAGGGCCGCAAACAAACCGGTCATCGCAATGATCGGCGGACACGTGATCAAAACCGGCTGCGCGCCGATCCTGATCGACCTCGTGCAGCGCGGATTCATTACCCACCTCGCGTCCAACGGTTCCGCCGCGATCCACGACACCGAGCTCGCCCGTTTCGGCCACACTTCCGAGGAAGTCGCCGAACAGTTGACCGACGGTTCCTTCGGTATGGCCGCCGATACCGCCGAATTGGTCAACAACGCCGCGAAACGCGCCGCATCGGACGATCTCGGCTTCGGCGAAGCGGTCGGCATGTTGTTAATCGCGGAAAATGCGCCACACCTGGACCGTGCGCTGCTCGCCAAGTGTTACGAGGCGAAGGTTCCGTACACGTTGCACGTCGCGCTCGGTACCGATATCGTGCATCAGCACCCCACCGCGGACGGCGCCGCTATCGGCACCGCCAGCCTGCACGACTTCCGTATCTACACTGCGACGGTCGCCAAGCTTGGCAACGGCGGCGTGGTGCTCAACCTCGGCAGCTCCGTTGTAATGCCGGAAGTGTTCCTGAAAGCCATTGCGGTTGCACGCAACCTCGGCCACGAGGTCGTCAACTTCACCACCGCCAACTTTGACATGCTGCAACACTACCGCCCAACGGTCAACGTGGTGCAACGTCCCGTCATGCCCGGCGGCAAGGGGTACGCCATCACCGGTCATCACGAAATCATGATCCCGCTGCTCGCGGCAGCGGTACTCGAATACGCCGGGGAGGGCGACGCGTGATCAAGGGCGAACCCGATCCGAAACAGAAAAAAGAGAAGCTCGACCCGAGTTTGTTGCGGGCGGCATCCTACCGTGACCTCGCCCACTGGATCGCGATCCTCGATCTCGACCCGACCGTTGTCGAGGCGGAGGACGGCTTTCTTGCGTGGATGCGGCGTTGTAATGTGGATGTGCGCGAAATGGACGAGGGCGGGGTGGTCGTGGCACGGCAGGGCGGATCGTTCCTGTTCATCGACGCCAGCTCCTTTGACCTCTGCGAAAAACAGCTGCACGAAGTCAAACCCTATTGGTTGAACCCACCAGCGGAAGAAGACAGCAACGGATGACGACCGAACCAAGAAAACGGCAGACCGCTACCGCGATGATGAAATCCCATGGATCCCGCTTTGTCAAGTTTGGCATTGTTGGCGGATTGGGCATCCTGGTCAACATGCTGGCGTACGCGCTGCTGCACGAAAAGGTGGGGATCGCCGACTTCATCGGCCGCGCGCTGGCGATCGAAATCGCGGTGCTGCACAACTTCTCGTGGAACTTTTTCTGGACCTGGCGTGACCGTGGCCGCAGCTTCAACACCTTCTTCAACCGCCTGCTGCGCTACCACGGCAGCACGTTCATCGCGTCCTTCGTCATCCCGCTGGTGATCGGCTGGATTGTCGACCGCACTTTGGACGACTTCCCGTTCGCCAACTACATCAGCCACCTCACCGGCATCGCCGCCGGGATGCTGGTCAACTACCTGATCAGCGACCTGTGGGTCTTCCGGGCGAAGAAAAAGCGACCGGACGACAAAGCCGACCCGAGCGAGTAACACCGGAATGATCGTACGATAGGTGTTTGACCCGGCTTGGAGTTTGTGTCCACGTCGGGTTTCGTGGTTCCCGGCTAGCAACGACTGGGGACATCTGTGGTGCTCGAATATGGTTGATCGGTGTGTGGCCGTTGCAACGCCGGCCAACGTGGAAGCCGCGTGACGTCTGGTTCGGCGCCACAGTTGTCCCCGCTGAGTCCACGTCAACCGGGGACACGTGAACGGCTTGACCAGTTTCACAACGAAGCCCCGGATTCAATCAAACCAGCACACTCACTCCGAATCCATGACCCCGATCCGTTCACATGTCCCCTTCATGACGGATAA